>NZ_AP027266.1:1459996-2157494 GCF_036322625.1 Roseicyclus marinus
GCGGGGCGGATTGGGCTTTGTCGGCGGTCCGGGCGAGACGCAGATCGAGGCCGACCGCCGCGCCATCGACGAGGCGGTGACGCGTATCCGGCGGCAATTGGCCAAGGTGGTCAAGACGCGCGAATTGCACCGCAAGGCCCGCAAGAAGGTGCCTTATCCGGTGGTGGCGCTGGTTGGCTATACGAATGCGGGGAAATCCACGCTGTTCAACCATCTGACCGGGGCCGAGGTGATGGCCAAGGACATGCTGTTCGCCACGCTCGATCCCACGATGCGGGCGGTGGCGCTGCCCGACGGGACCGAGGTGATCCTGTCCGATACGGTGGGCTTCATCAGCGATCTGCCGACGCAGCTGGTCGCGGCGTTCCGCGCGACGCTGGAAGAGGTGCTGGACGCCGATCTGATCGTGCATGTGCGCGACATCAGCCATGCCGAGACCGAGGAACAGGCAAGCGATGTGCGCGCCATCCTGCGCGATCTGGGCGTGGCCGAGACCGCGCCGATGATCGAGGTCTGGAACAAGATGGACCGTGTGGCCCCCGAGGCGGCAGAGGCGTTGCGCGCCATGGCCGCGCGGCGCGAGGGGGTTTTCGCGGTCTCGGCCCTGACCGGGGAGGGGGTGGCCGAGATGCTCTCCGCCGTGGGCGAGACGCTGTCGCCGCCCCGTCACCGGACGGAGGTGGTGCTGCCCCATGGCGACGGGCGCAGGCGGGCCTGGCTGTTCGCCCAAGGCGTGGTCGAGGGAGAGGCAGCGGGCGAGGGGGAGACCCGGCTCAATGTGCATTGGACCGACCGACAGGCGCAGGCGTTTCGGCGGTTGTGAGGGGCGGAACGGAAAAACCCCACGCCGGTGGCGCGGGGTTCGAGGTTTGTCGCGGTGGGCGTGTGGTCAGAACTGATACCCGATCCGGATCCCGACGGCCAAGGCATCGTTGTTGTTGAAGTTGGCCAGAAGCGTATTGGCGGCATTTGCCGTCTGCGCATCGCCGATCATGGAATACTGGATGCCGCCCGCGATGGACATGGCGCCGACGGTGTATTCGGCACCCAGACCAATCGACAGGCGCCCGTCGGTCGGCCCGAGGTTGCCTGAGAAGCCATCCTGCTCGGCTTCGTAGCCAAGGGTCGCGGAAAGTGCGAGTTCCTCGGTCACGCGGCGCCCGATGCCGATGTTCCACGTCCAGACATCATCCGTGTAGGATACGAGGGATCCGGCGGGATACCTGTTGGGACGGATCTGGAAGCCTTCCCAGTCGGTCCAGCGCACCGAACCGAAAAGCAGGGTCCCTTCGGCGATGCCCGATTGTGCCTCGAGCAGCACGGACTGCGGCATCGTGACCTTGAAGCTCGTCGGGCTGATGTTTGCAGCGGGAACTGGCTGGTTGAGTGCAGCAAGGCCTACGGTCGCAGCCCCTTCGGTACCCGTCAGGGTTGCCTCGATGTCCGAGAAATAGGTCAACGCGACGCGCATCGCGATCTCGGGAATTTCGTAGGCTGCACCGAGCATGTAGCCGTATTCCCAATCGCTTTCGGCACGGAGCGTGTAATTGAAGCCGCCCGCGTTAGAGGTCGCCGCCGAAACGTCGGCTTCGCCCTGAAGACGTAGGGCGCGGATGCCGCCATATGCCGAGACACTGTCGGTCAACTGGTAGCGCAAGGCTGCGGTCACCTGCTGGCTGCGAACCTCGGCGCGCGATCCGGCGAAAGGATAGCCGGTTGTTGCCACTCTGCCCGGATAGGACACATCCGCGCCATAGGGTGCGTCGACGATCAAGGAGAAGGACAGTGTATCGTTGACGTCGTGGTGATAGCCCAGCGTGGCATAGCCGAAGGAGGGCGCAATATCGCCCGAGGGCGTGCCGTTGGAAGCAAGCGCGCCGGAGACGCTTGGGCTTACGTTCGTGTAGCCAAGCTCCACGTAGGTGCCGGATTCGAACAGAATGCTTGTTGTGGTCTGGTTGCGATCAAGCCCACCGGCCTGTGCGATGGCGGTACTGGCCAGAAGCGCCGCGGTGGCGGCTGCGAAACGATACATGGATATCCTCCCCGTGGTCCCGTTCTCTCGTCCTTCTGCGCATAAGCGGAGAGGCGGGGCGGGTGGTCAATTCTTCCGCAGCGTCAAATTGTCGATGGTATCTCCATCATCTTTCGATTGTGTCGGTTCTGCTACACCCTTGGGCTGCGGGCCGCGCGCTGGCTGGTGAGGATGTTGAGGTAGTTGGCCGCAAAGATCAGCGCCGCCCCCAGGATCACGCCCCATTCCAGCGGTTCGGCATAGAGCACAACCCCCACGACCGCGATGGCGGGCAGGCGGGCGAAATCCATCGGCATCACGATGGAGGCGGGCGCGATGGACAGCGCGTTGGTCAGGCAGAAATGGGCGGTCAGACCGCCCAGGCCGATCACGAGAAGCCAGGGCAGCATCGCGGTCGAGGGCAGCGCCATGTCGCCGTCCCAAAGACAGGCGACAAGCCCGATCACCAGTTGCATCGCGGTCAGCCAGAAGAGGATGCAGGTGATCGTCTCGGTCCGGGTGAGCCGCTTGGTGAAGATCGCCGTGGTGGCAAAGAAGATCGCGGCGACGGCGGCGGCGATCATGCCGATGCTGACGGGTTGCGCGCCGGGCTGGACCACGGTGAGGATGCCCACAAAGCCCAAAATCCCCGCCGCGACCTTCCACCAGGTGAGCCTTTCGCCCAGAAACAGGGCGGCCAGCAGCATGGTCCAGAGCGGCGAGGTGAATTCGAGCGCGAAGACAAGCGCGAGCGGGGCCACGGTGATGGCGTAGAACCACAGGTTCTGGCCGGTGAAATGGGCCAGGTTGCGCAGCCAGTGGATGCGCTGGTGGCGCAGCGTGACCTGGTGGAGCGTGCCCGCGAGCCGTGCCACGACAAGCACCACCACAAGCCCGATCATCGAGCGGTAGGTCATCATCTCGAAGGTGTCGAGTTCGAAGGAGGCGGCGCGGCCCGCCACGGCCATGGCCGAAAAGGCCACGATCGCGCCCAGCATCCAGACCGCCGCGCGCAGCGGCTGGTTGGGGGCGGGAGCGACGATCGGGGGGATCGGGGCCGGATTGGGGCTGTCGGTCATGCGCGGGCGCGTCCTGGGATCTGGGGCGGGAAGAGGCCCGCACGGGTCGTCATATGGCGCGGGCAGGTCCAAGGGCCAGTGCGCGAAGGAGCGCGCAGGGGCCCGAGCGGCACGTTACAGGCCATCGGCCTTGGCCCTGTCCCAGAGCGCGTCCATCTCGGGCAGGTCGCTGTCTTCGGGGCGTTTGCCGTGAAGGGCCAGCGCCGCCTCGATATAGGCGAAACGGCGGGTGAATTTCGCATTGGCGCGCCTGAGCGCGGTTTCGGGATCGACCTTGAGGTGGCGGGCGAGATTGGCCATGACGAAGAGAAGATCGCCCATTTCCTCTTCGATCTTGTCCTGGGGGAGGGTGTCGCGCGCTTCGGCCAGTTCGCGGGCCTCCTCGGCGATCTTGTCCACCACATGGCCGATATCGGGCCAGTCGAAGCCCACGCGGGCCGCGCGTTTTTGCAGTTTCTCGGCGCGCATGAGGGCGGGCAGGCCAAGGGCCACGTCGTCGAGCACGCCGCCGCGCGCCTTGGCGGCGCGTTCGGCGGCCTTGACGCTTTCCCAATCGGCGACCTGCTGTTCGGCGGATTTGGCGTTGCTTTCGCTGCCGAAGACATGGGGGTGGCGCGCGATCATCTTGTCGGAAATGGCTGTGGCCACGTCGTCGAGATCGAAGAGCCCCGCTTCCTCGGCCATGCGGGCGTGAAAGACGGATTGGAAGAGAAGATCGCCCAATTCGCCCTTGAGCTCTGCCCAATCCTGCCGCTCGATCGCATCGGCGACCTCGTAGGCTTCTTCGATCGTGTAGGGGGCGATGGTGGCAAAGCTCTGTTCCACGTCCCAGGGGCAGCCCGTGGCCGGATCGCGCAAGGCGGCCATGATCGCGCGCAGGCGGTCGAGCGGGGGCAGGTGGGTCAGGTCATCCATTGCGCGGGCCGGGGCTTTGGGTCAGGGATGGTCCGGTTAGACAAAAGCCTGCGCAAGGAGTCCAGCCATGCCGATCCTCAACCGCATCGCGGGGCTGCATCCGCAGATGACCGAATGGCGCCGCCACCTGCATGCCCATCCCGAGATCGGGTTCGCCTGTCACGAGACGGCGGCTTTCGTGGCCGCGCGCCTGCGCGAGATCGGGGTGGACGAGATCCACGAGGGGATCGCCGAGACAGGCATCGTCGCCATCATCGAGGGGCGGGGGCCGGGGCCGGTCGTGGGCTTGCGCGCCGACATGGATGCGCTGCCCATGGAGGAGCGGACGGGATTGCCCCATGCCTCGACGATTGCGGGGCGGATGCATGCCTGCGGCCATGACGGGCATACCGCGATGCTTTTGGGGGCCGCGGCCTACCTGGCGGAGACGCGGAATTTCCGCGGCAAGGTCGCGCTGATCTTTCAACCCGCCGAAGAGGATGGCGGCGGCGCGGGGGTCATGGTGGCCGAAGGCATGATGGAGCGCTTCGGCATCGCGGAGGTCTATGCGCTGCACAATGTGCCGGGGCTGGAGCTGGGCCGCGTGTTGACCACGCCCGGGCCGATCATGGCGGCGGTCGATGAATTCACCATCCGGATCGAGGGGCGCGGCGGACATGGCGCGATGCCGCACGAGACCGCCGATCCGATCCCGGCGGCGGTGTCCATGGTGCAGGCGATCCAGACCATCGTGTCGCGCAACCACCATGCGATGCAGGAGCTGGTCGTGTCGGTGACCCAGATCCATGCGGGCACGACCGACAACGTGATCCCCGGAAGCGCGATGATCAACGGGACGGTGCGGACCTTTGACCCTGAGGTGCAGGCAATGGTGATGCGCCGGATGGAGGAGATCGTGGCGGGCCAGGCGGCGAGTTTCGGGGTCGAGGCGGCGCTCGATTACGCAGTGGGCTATCCGGCGACGGTGAACGATCCCGCGCGCGCGGCTTTCGCTGCCGAGGTGGCGGGCGAGGTCGTGGGCGAGGCCCTGGTCGAGGGGCAGTCCGGGCGCGAGATGGGGGCGGAGGATTTCGCCTATATGCTCGAGGCGCGGCCGGGGGCCTATCTGTTCCTCGGCGCGGGACCCGGGGCGGGGCTGCATCACCCGGAATTCGAGTTCAACGACGAGATCCTGCCCATCGGCGCGAGCCTGTTTGCGCGGTTGGCGGAACGGGCGGCCCCCATCGGGGGGTGAGGCGCGTCAGAGGCGGCGATCCTTGAGTGAGGGGGCTCTGCCCCGTCGCCAGAGGCGACGATCCTCGAGTGAGGGGGCTCTGCCCCCGTCGCCAGAGGCGACGATCCTTGAGTCAGGGGGCTCTGCCCCCGTCGCCTTTGGCGACTCCCCCGGAGTTTTTCGGCCAAGATGAAGGGGAGCGGTTCTTTTGGGGAGGGTCTCGGGCGGGGCGCCCTTGGGTCTCAGTGATCTTCGGGGCGCAGGTAGCGGCGCATGCCGTAGAGAAGCGGGCTGCCCTCGGGGGTGGTGCGCACGGCCTGGACCGCGCCGATGCAGATGTGATGCGTGCCCACGCGGTCGGCCGAGACGAGGCGGCAATCGAAGCTGACGAGCGCCTCCGACAGGCAGGGCGCGCCGGTGACGAGGGTTTCGATCAGGACGGCGTTGAACTTGTCCCCGCCCGGGGCAGGGCGGCGCGAGGAGAAGACATCGGAAATGTCGGTCTGGCCGGTGCGCAGCACGTTGATCGCGAAACAGCCGTTTTCGAGCACCATGGGCAGCGCCGAGGAGGTGGCGTTGAGGCAGGTGAGCATGGTGGGGAAGGGGCCATCGGCCGAGATCGAGGTCATGGCCGAAACGGTGACGCCTGCGCGGCCCGCAGGTCCGTCGGTGGTGACGACCGAGACGGAGGCGGCGGCCCGGCTCATCCCGTCGAGAAAGGCTGCGCGCAGCGCTTCGGCCTCGGCGGTGGCCTCGGGTTTGGTGTCGATCATGGCCTGTCTCTCCTGCTGCCGCGCGGATTTTGCGCCTCGCGCCGGCGTTCCTGCCTCAAGCGCCAGCTAGGGGCAAGCTCGCGAAAGTCACGGCGGGGATTGCGTTTCTTTTCGCAACGCGGCAGGCCGGAGCGCAGGATGGCTGCCGGGCGGAGGGTCGAGCATGGCACTGGAAGATGCGAAATCCGAGGTGGACGGGGCCTTTGGCCGGTCGGATCTGAAGGGATTGGCCTTCGAGAATGCCTTTGGCGGGGCCACGAGTTTCCTGCGCCGGCGCTACACCAAGGACCTGGCGGGCGTGGACCTGGCCATCACGGGCATCCCGTTCGACCAGGCGGTGACGCACCGGCCCGGCACGCGGTTCGGGCCGCGCGCGATCCGGGAGGCGTCGAGCCTGCAACCTTTCGATCCGCCCTATGGCTGGGACGGGTTTTCGCCGCTGGAGCGCTTTGCCATCGCCGATTACGGCGACATGGCGTTCGATTATGCCCACACCGCCGATGTGCCCGCGCGGATCGAGGCGCATGTGGCGGGCATATTGGCGGCGGGGGCGGGATGCATCGTTCTGGGGGGCGATCATTCGGTGACGCTGCCGATCCTGCGGGCGCATGCCAGGCGGCACGGGCCGCTCGCCCTGATCCAGGTCGATGCGCATACCGATACCTGGCGCGACGACGATCCGGGGCGGATCGATCACGGGACATTCTGCTACACGGCGGTCAAGGAAGGGCTGATCGATGTGGCCCGCTCCGCCCATGTGGGCATCCGCACCGTGGTGGAAGACAACCTCGGGATACATATCCATGACGCGGCCGAGGTGCATGCGCGCGGGGCGGCGGCCATCGCGGAGGATCTGACGGCGCGGGTGGGGGCGGCGCCGGTCTATCTGAGTTTTGACATCGACGGGCTTGACCCGGCCTTTGCACCGGGGACCGGAACGCCGGTCTGGGGCGGGATGTCGAGCGCGCAGGCCGCCGCACTCCTCAGGGGGCTTGCGGGGATCAACCTGGTGGGCGGGGATGTGGTCGAGGTTTCGCCCCCCTATGACCATGGCGCGATCACGGCGGTGGCGGGCGCGCATGTCGCGATGGAGCTGATCTGTCTGTGGGGATGGACGCGGCGTTGAGGATGCTGGACCGACTCGGGCAGGCTGGCTAGACCGATGGCAAGACCAAGCTTTTCGCGGGAGGACAGGCCGGCATGCCGCGACGCCGTGTGACCGATGAAGCGCGTGCGGTGGCGCGCGAGATTTCCTATGCCTCTTCGGCCGCGTCGCGGGGCGGGCGGGCGCTGATCCGCGTGATGGAGAATGCCACGGGCCGCATCAGCCTGATCAAGCGGGCGGAGGGCTATGACGCCGAGGTCGCGCAGGGGCGCGATTTCTGGCAGGTGATCGTCGAGCGTTACGGGCTGGAATTGCGGGTGGTGGGCGGATCGCTCGACCTGATCCCGCGCGAGGGGCCGCTGGTTTTGATCGCCAATCATCCCTACGGCATTCTGGACGGGTTGATGATGGGGCATATCCTGAGCCTTGTGCGGGGGGATTTCCGCATCATGGCCCATCGCATCTTTCGCAAGGCGGAGGATATCAACCGCGTCATCTTGCCGATTTCCTTTGACGAGACAAAGGAGGCGATGGCGCTGAACCTTCAGACCCGGAAGGAGGCGCTGTCCTACCTGGCCGATGGGGGCGCGATCGGGATCTTTCCGGGCGGCACGGTATCGACGGCGGCCCGACCCTTTGGTCGGCCGATGGATCCGGGCTGGCGCAGTTTCACCGCAAAGATGATCGCCAAATCCGAGGCGACGGTCGTCCCGGTCTTTTTCGACGGGCACAATTCGCGGCTCTTCCAGTTGATGAGCCATCTGCACACGACGCTGCGGATGGGGCTTTTGATCAAGGAATTCCGGGCAAGGGTGAACAGCCCCGTGGAGGTGGTGATCGGCGAGCCGATCCCGCGCGCGGCGCTCGAGGCGCATGCCAAGGACCCCAAGGCGATGATGGAGTTCCTGCGCGAAACCACCTATGGCTTGAGCCCGAGACCGCTGGACGGGCGCCAGCGCGGGTTCGAATTCGAGGAACGCCACCGCGACCCCGAGACCCGTCAGGGCCGGAGGCTTGGTGGATTGAAGGACAGATACTGATGGCAGTGGGCATTTTCGACAGCGGCCTTGGCGGATTGACCGTTCTGGATGCGGTGGCGCGGCGGCTGCCCGAGGTGCCCCTGGTCTATTTCGGCGACAATGCCCATGCACCCTATGGCGTGCGCGATGCGCAGGACATCTACGAGCTGACCACCAAGGGCGTGCAGATCCTGTTCGACCAGGGCTGCGACCTGGTGATCCTGGCCTGCAACACGGCTTCGGCCGCGGCGCTGAGGCGGATGCAGGAGGGATGGGTGCCTGCGGACAAGCGGGTGCTGGGCGTTTTCGTGCCGCTGATCGAGGCGCTGACCGAGCGCAAATGGGGCGACAATTCCCCGCCGCGCCCGGTGGCGGTGCAGACCGTCGCGCTGTTCGCCACGCCCGCGACCGTGTCGAGCCGCGCCTTTCAGCGCGAATTGGCATTCCGCGCCATCGGGGTCGATGTCGAGGCGCAGCCCTGCGCGGGCGTCGTCGATGCGATCGAGATGGGGGACATGATCTTGGCCGATGCGCTGGTGCGGTCGCATGTGGAGGCGCTGCTGCGCCGGATGCCCAAACCGCAGGCCGCGATCCTTGGCTGCACCCATTATCCGCTGGTCGAAGAGGTGTTCCGCGAGGCGCTGGGACCCGATGTGGCGGTCTATTCGCAACCCGATCTGGTGGCCGAGGCGCTGGCCGATTACCTTGGGCGGCATCCCGACAAGATCGGGGGCGGGACGCAGTCGAGGTTCCTGACCTCGGGCGACCCGAAATCGGTGTCGAACAAGGCCACGCAATTCCTGCGCCGCAAGATCGAGTTCGAGGCGGCCGATTATTGAGGTCGCGCCCCTGGGGCGTGCTGCGATTTGGCGCGTCCCTCTCGACTTGGCGGGGAAATAGGGTCACACCATATCGGAACCGGCGGGGCAGCGTCGGTCATCGGGGTCGTGCCAGCCCGCAGTCGAGCGAGAGGAGAGCGCCAGCCATGCGTGGCCTGAAGAAACAAAGGCGGATCCAGATCATCATGGCGGCCACGGCCGCCCTTGCGCTGTCGGCGGGGCTGATCGGCTATGCGATGCGCGACGGGATCAATTTCTTTCGTCCGCCCTCGGAGGTGGTGGCCAACCCGCCGCCCGAAACCGAGGTGTTCCGCATCGGCGGCATGGTGGAGGAAGGCTCGCTCGTGCGGGATGCGGGCGAGACGATCACCTTTGTCGTGACCGATGGCGGCGCGTCGATCCCCGTGACCTATACCGGCATCCTGCCCGACCTGTTCGGCGAGGGCGAGGGGATGGTGGGCACCGGGCGGCTGGTCGATGGCACCTTTGTCGCGACCGAGATTCTTGCCCGCCACGACGAGACCTACATGCCCGCCGAAGTGACCGAGGCGCTGGAGGCCGGGGGCTATCGCGGCGATTACAACAGCCGCCCGGACAGCTGACAGCTTAACCTATCCCGGCCAGAAGCGCGGCATTGCCGCCGGCGGCTGTCGTGTCGATGCACAGGTGCCGTTCCAGCGTGAGGCGCAGGGCAGGCTCGGCCTCGGCCACGAGCGGGAGGATCGCGCCCTTGCGCGCGGCCAGGGCCTCTGCATAGGGGCGGGCGGTTGCGGCATCGGCCCACAGGATCACGGCATCGAGCGGTGCGAGATCGATGAGCCATTCGGGCGGCACATGCTCGCCCACGGCCAGCGCCGTGCAGCCTGCAGCCTCGGCGGCGCGTTTCTGCGCCTCTGCCGCCGCGATCCCCGGACCAAGGCACAGGACACGCCCGCGCGGATGGGTGGTGAGCCGGTTCGATTCCCCCGTGGGGCCGGGCAGGCTATGGGCCGAAAGCGTGCGATCACGCGGATCGGGCAGGGCTGCCAGCGCGCGGGCGAGCGTGGCGCGCTCGATGGTCCCCTCGGCAAGACCATGGGCCTTGCCTGCGGGCGCTTGCGTGAAGCGGGGCAGGTAGGCCGGGCCGCCCGCCTTGGGCCCGGTGCCGGAAAGCCCCTCGCCACCAAAGGGTTGGCTGCCCACGACCGCGCCGATCTGGTTGCGGTTGATATAGGTGTTGCCGACACGGATGGCGGCGGCCACCGTCTGGACCCTGTCGTCGATCCGGCTGTGCATCCCGAAGGTCAGGCCGAACCCGCGCGCATTCACATCGGCGATCACCTGTTCCAGATCCTCGGCCCTGTAGGTCGCGATATGCAGGACGGGGCCGAAGATCTCGCGCTCGAGTGCTGCGATGCCGCCGTTGAGCTGCAGGATCGTGGGGGGCACGAAGGTGCCCTGCGACGGCGCGGCCAGTTCGGCCAGAACGCGCCCCTCGGCCCGGGCCGTTTCGATATGGGCGGCGATGCCCGCCTTGGCCCGTTGATCGATCACCGGGCCGATATCGGTCGAGATTGCCCAAGGGTCGCCAAGGCGCAATTCCGCCATGGCGCCGGTCAACATCTCGATCAGGGGGGCTGCCACATCCTCCTGCACATAAAGGATGCGGAGCGCCGAACAGCGTTGGCCCGCCGATTGGAAGGCGGAGGCGATGATGTCGCGCACCGCCTGTTCGGGCAGGGCCGTGCTGTCGACCACCATCGCGTTGAGCCCGCCGGTTTCCGCGATGAGCGGCGCGGCAGGGTCGAGATGGGCCGCCATGGTGCGGTTGATCGCCTGCGCGGTTTCGGTCGAGCCGGTGAAGCAGACCCCCGCGATGCGGGGATCCGAGCTGAGCGCCGCGCCCACATCCGCGCCCCGTCCGGGCAAGAGCTGAAGCGCGTCACGCGGCACGCCCGCCTGATGCAGAAGCGTGACGGCGAGATGCGCGATGAGCCCCGTCGCCTCGGCCGGTTTGGCGATGACGCCATTGCCCGCGGCAAGGGCGGCCGCGATCTGGCCGGTGAAGATCGCCAACGGGAAATTCCACGGGCTGATGCAGGCGAAGGTCCCGCGCGCGGGCGTGGTGAGGCCCTGCGCCTGATCGGCGTAATAGCGCAGGAAATCCACCGCCTCGCGCAATTCGCCGATGGCATCGGGCAGGGTCTTGCCCGCCTCCCGCGCCAGAAGGGCGAAGATCTGGCCGAACTCGGCCTCGTAAAGATCGGCGGCACGGTTGAGCGCTGCGGCACGATCGGCCACGGGCGCGGACCAGGGTCGGGCGCTGGTCAGCGCGGTTTCGATATCGGCAGGGGCGGCAAGGGTCAGGGTGCCGAGCCTGTCATCCCCCCGGGCGGGGTTGGCCAGGGTCCAGACCTCTCCCCCGGCAATTTCGCCCGCCACGAGCGGTCCCGCCGCCCATGTCGCGCCGGCATAGGGGGCGCGCGCCGCCTCGATCCGCGCAAGCGTCACGGGATCGGTCAGGTCGAAGCCCCTGGAATTGACGCGGGCGGGCGCGAACAGATCGGGTGGGGCCGTGACCGCGCGGGCGCGCGCCGTCTCGAGCGCCACGAAAGGATCGCGGGCCACGGTTTCGACGGGCACGGATGCATCCAGCAGCTGGTTCACGAAACTGGAATTCGCGCCGTTTTCCAGCAAGCGCCGCACCAGATAGGCCAGAAGATCACGATGCTTGCCCACCGGCGCATAGATCCGGCAGCGCGGGCCATTGCCCTTGCGCACCAGTTCGTGCAGCGCCTCGCCCATGCCATGGAGGCGCTGGAATTCATAGGCGGTGGGATCGGCCCCCATCTCGAGGATTGCCGCAACGGTGTGGGCGTTGTGGGTGGCGAATTGCGGAAAGATCCGGTCGGTCAGCCCCAGAAGCTTTTGCGCAAGGCACAGATAGGCGGCATCGGTCGCGGGTTTGCGGGTCCAGACGGGGAAATCGCTCAGGCCCGCCACCTGCGCGCGCTTGATCTCGGTGTCCCAATAGGCGCCCTTGACCAGCCGCAGCATGATGCGCCGGTCGTGTTGACTGGCCAGCGCATGCAACCAGTCGATGACCGCGCCCGCGCGCTTGCCATAGGCCTGGACCACCACGCCGAACCCGTCCCATCCGGCAAGTGCGGGATCGGCCAGCGCCGCCGCGATCACGTCGAGCGACAGATCGAGGCGGTCTGCCTCCTCCGCATCGATGCTGAGCCCGATGTGGAGCGCGCGCGCCTCGCGCGCCAGCGCCACGAGGCGCGGCACCAGCTCGGCCATGACGCGGTCGCGCTGGCCCTGTTCGAAGCGCGGGAAAAGCGCCGAGAGCTTGACCGAAATGCCGGGATTGCGGCGGACATCCTGCGCCGCACAGGCGGGCGCAAGCGCCCGGATCGCCCCGCGATAGGCGTCGAAATAGGCGCTGGCATCGCGGGCCGTCATCGCGGCCTCGCCCAGCATGTCATAGGAATAGGCATAACCGCGCCGCTCTTCCACGCTGGCGCGTTTCATCGCCTCGGCCATGCTCTGGCCCAGGACGAAATGCTGGCCCATCTCGCGCATGGCGCGGGCGACGGCGGCGCGGATGACCGGCTCGCCCAGGCGGCGCACGGCCCCTTTCAGAACCCCCGCCATCCCTTCGCCATCTTGCAGCACACGCCCCGTCAGCATCAACGCCCAGGTCGAGGCATTGACCAGCGAAGAGGCGGAATGTCCCAGATGCGCGCCCCATTCGGAGGGCGCGATCTTGTCCTCGATCAACGCATCCATCGTGGCGGCATCGGGCACGCGGAGCAGCGCCTCGGCCAGGCACATGAGCGCCACGCCCTCCTTGGTCGAGAGGCCGTATTCGGCCAGGAACACCTCCATCAGGCCCGGGCTGCGATCCTCGCGCAATTGCCCGACAAGCGCCGCGCCGCGCGCCGTGGCCCTCTGGCGCAGATCGGCATCGGGCCCATGGGCCGCGATGAGGGCGGCCAGCGCCTGATCCTCGGGGGCGAGATGGGCGGCGCGGATGGCCGCGCGCAGCGGGGCAAGATCGGGGGCGGGGCGGTCGAGCGGCATGGGAGGGATCCTGGGAAAGAGATGATCCAGAATAGCATTCCGCCTGCAGGCGGTTTTCCTTGAAATGACAGATTTTCAATCTTATCGTCCGATTATACCAAAAATAGCGGGCGAAAGTATGGAAAACCGGATCGACGACAGCCCACTGGACGCCTTCGACCGAAAGCTCTTGGCCGAGGTGTCGCGCAATGGCCGCCTGCCGGTCACGGAACTGGCCCGCCGCATCGGCCTGTCCAAAAGCCCGACGCAGGCCAGACTCAGGCGGCTTGAGGCGCAGGGCTATATCCTGGGCTACCGGGCGCTGCTCGATCCGGCGCGGCTGGACCTCGAACATGTGGCCTTCGTCGAGGTGCGACTGACCGATACGCGTGAACCGGCGCTCTCGGCCTTCAACGCGGCGGTGCGCGATGTGCCCGAGATCGAGCAATGCCACCTGATCGCGGGCCAATTCGATTACCTGATGAAGATCCGCTGCCGCGACATGCGTGCCTATCGCGACATCCTGGCCGAGGTCGTGTCGAACCTGCCCCATGTCGCCTCCACCTCGACCCATGTGTCGATGCAGGCTGTCAAGGACGCGGTGCTTTAACGGTCAATCAAGGTTAACGCGGCCCGCCCCTTCATCTTGGCCAAAAAACTCCGGGGGAGTCGCCTCTGGCGACGGGGGCAGCGCCCCCTAACCAAGGAATCGTCGCCTCTGGCGACGGGGGCAGAGCCCCCTAATCAAGGAATCGTCGCCTCTGGCGACGGGGGCAGCGCCCACTCCACCCTCACAGCCGCGCAAGATGGGAGGCGCATCCCGTCAGGGCCGCGTAATCATCCTTGACCACGAAGACCCCGAATTGCTCCATGAAGCCCGAGAACCGCCCCTTGGCGCGCATCGCTCCCGCCATGTCGAAGGGGCCGAGCCAGGGCGCAAAGGCGCGGGTGACGCCGCCGACGAGGTAGATGCCGCCAAAGGGCAGGTGGTTGAGCGCCAGATCGCCCACGACAATCCCCATCACCTGCACGAAGGCGCGGCCGGTTGCGACTGCCTGCGCCTCACCCTTGTCCAGCCTGTCCATGATGGTGGCAGGCTCGCAGCTCTGCCCGTGCAGGACGCGGTGCAGGTAGCTGATGCCGCGCCCCGACAGCACCTCTTCGACGGAGGCGAAGCCGTGATCCTTGCGCATCGCCTCGACCAGCGCCTGCATCGCGCCGCCGCAGGAGGGCAGGCTGACATGGCCCGCCTCGGAGGGGGGCACGAAACGCCCCCCCGCTGTGTCGAAGACGGGGCAGGCGTTGAACCCCGTGCCCAGCCCCACGACCAGCTTTGCCGCAAGCTCCGAGACGGGGGGCTGCGGCACGATCTCCACCAGGTCGGCGGGGTCGATGTTGCCGATGGCATGGCCCTGTGCCTGGAGATCGTTCAGGACCGCCACCTTGTCGGCGCTGAGGCTTTGGCCGAGGCTTGCGCGGTCGATGCGCCAGTCGAGATTGGTGAGCGTCGCCACCCCGTCATGGACGGGGCCTGCCGCCGCCACGCAGACGCCCGTGATCTGGGTGTCGGTCACGCCCTTTTCGTCGAGGTAGCGGGCCAGCACCTGCGACAGGTCGGCGTGGTCGGCATTGGCGTAGCGCGTGACGGTCGCACGGTCGACCGCGGCCCCGTGCGCCAGCGCGACACGGGTGTTGGTGCCGCCGATATCGGCAACAAGGCTCAAGCCCGTCTCGCCCGTCAGATCGCCCATGCTTTTTCCTGCCCCTCAGCCGCGCCACCAGCGCGCGAGCGCGTGATAGGATGCTTTGGGCGTCCTTGCCAAGCTGTCGAAGTCGACATGGACAAGGCCGAAGCGCTTTTCATAGCCAAGCGACCATTCGTAATTGTCCATGAGTGACCAGACATAATAGCCCGCAACCGGTGCGTCCTTGGCAATCGCTTCCTGCACGGCCTGCAGATGGGCATCGAGATAGGCGATCCGGGCCGCATCGGGCAGATCTTGCGTATCTGGATTGGCCATGCCGTTTTCCGTCACATGGATCGGCAAATCGCCCGAATATTCCGCGGCGTTGCGGATCAGGAAATCGCGCAAGCCCTCGGGGTAGATTTCCCAGCCCATCTGGGTGAGGGGCAGGCGCGTGGGCGCTTCTGCGTAATTGGGCCAGGGGCCATCGGCATGGCGGATGAGCTTTCTTGTATAATAATTCACCCCCAGCCAATCGATGGGGGCGCGGATCGTGGCGAAATCGTCCTGCCAGCCCTTGGGCAGATGCGGTTCCAGCCCCTCGAGCACTTCGGCGGGATAGGCGCCCTTGAAAAGACCGCCGAGGAAGAAGCGGTTGTAGATCGCGTCATAGCGGGTGGCGGCCGCGATATCTTCGGGGGCGTCGCTGGCCGGTGTCGTCCATTCGAAATTGCAGACCGCGCCCAGGTTCGACATGCCCAAGGCCCGCATCACCTCGATCGCGCGGCCATGGCTGACGAGCACATGGTGCATCGCCCGCGCCGTCGCGCGGATATCGCGCAGGCCGGGGGCATGGATGCCGTCGAAATGCGACAGCCAGCCCACGCACCACGGCTCGTTGATGGGGGCCGCCGACCAGATGCGGTCGCCGATCCGCGACATGATCGTGTGGGTATAATCGGCGAACCAATCGGGCATGTCGGCATTGCGCCAACCGCCCCGGTCGGCCAGGGCCTGGGGCAATTCCCAGTGGTAGAGGGTGGCGGCAGGCTTGATCCCGCGCGCGAGCATCCCGTCGACGAGCCGGTCGTAGAAATCGAGGCCCTCGGGGTTGGGCTGGCCCGTGCCCTCGGGCAGCACCCGCGCCCAGCTGGTGGAAAAGCGATAGACATCCGCGCCAAGGTCCCGGATCAGGTCGAGATCTTCCTCCCAGCGGTGGTAATGGTCGCAGGCGCGCGCGCCATGTTCGGCCCGCACGACATTGCCGGGCGTGGCCGCGAAACTGTCCCAATGCGTGGGGCCCGCGCCGCCAAAGCCATGCCCCTCGATCTGGTAGGACGAGGTGGCGACCCCGAACAGGAAGCCTTCGGGGAAATCCTTGCGCCGGAACTGCATCTTGGTCCTTTCTCAGCGGGGGCAGGGGCCGGTCGATTGGCCGACCGTCAGATCCACATCCCACAATTCCTGAAGCGGCGGCTGGTTCGGATCGCGGATCAGGTCGATCAGCATCTCCGCACAGCGCCGTCCCGCCGCCCGGATCGACGAGCGCGTGGCGGTAAAGGCCTGTCCGCCCACATCGTTGTTGAGATAGCTCAATTCGTCGTCGTGGCAGATGACCGACAGGTCGCGGCCCAGCCGCAGCCCCCGGTCGGCCGCCGCCCGCCTGATGCCGATGGCGATGATGACCGAGGAGGCAAGGAAGGCCGTGGGCGGTTCGGGCCCGTCAAGCATGGCGCTGGCCGCGAGATAGCCAAAGCTTTCGGTCATCGCGTCATGGGCGATCAGATGGGGCAGGGGGGCAAGGCCGCGGGCCTCATGCGCCTCCGTGTAGCCCTTGAGGCGGCGTTGGGCGAAATCGAAATTCGCCTGACCGTTCAAGAGCGCGATCCGGGTATGGCCCAGATCGAGCAGGAAATCGGTCGCCCTGCGAAAGGCACGGATATTGGCGATGTCGAGCCAGCTGTAGCCCTTGGCGTCGCCTGTCCGGCCATGGACCAGAAAGGGCAGGTCCAGTTCCTTGAGCAAAGCGATGCGGGGGTCGTTGTCTTGCGGGGCCTGCACCATCACGCCATCGACCGAGCCATTGGCAGCGAGCTGGCGAAACGCCTTGTCCGTGTCGCCGTCGGTGACCATGGACAAGAGCAGGTCATAGCCTTCGCGGGCATAGACCTCGCCCGCGCCGATGAGGAAATCGGCAAAGATCGGGTTCACCATTTCAGCCCGCCCGGTCAGCGGGATGACATGGCCGATGGTCATGGCGCGGCCGGTGGCGAGCCTGCGGGCGCGGCTGTTGGGGGCGTAATGCGCGGCCTTGGCGGCGGCCAGAACGCGGGCGCGGGTTTCCTCGCGCACTTCGGGATAGCCGTTCAGCGCGCGGCTGACGGTGGTCTGGCTGAGGTTGAGGGCTGCCGCCAGCTCCTTGAGATTCATGTGAAAGATCGGCCAAAGCGGTTTGAATTCCGACCGAAGCTATCGCCCTGTCGCGGGCGATGTCAAAGATTCTAAAGCGCCCAAAAATGCTGCACCTGCAAAGATTGTTCAATTTTTTCGGGGCGGATGATTGGCGGATTGACAGACTCGCTTGCTTTCGAAACTGTGGAGGCAACCCAAAGCGCTTTGAAACATCTTGCGCCTGGGGTAACGAAACGGCCGGTGTGTTCGGCCGATCTGGGAGGAAAAAATGAAACGCAGTCTTTACGCGAGCGTTGCGGCGCTGGCGATTTCGACCGTCGCCGCGCAGGCGCAGGACCTGGTCTTTGCCCCCGGCGAGGGTGGCTTCAACTGGTCCAGCTACGAGGAATTCGCAGCGGCCCATGACCTGACGGGCCAGACCGTCACCGTCTCCGGCCCCTGGCTGAGCGGGGACCGGGACCTGGTGAATTCGGTCTTTGCCTATTTCACCGCCGCCACGGGTGCGACGGTCGAATACAATGGCTCGGACAGTTTCGAGGCCGAAATCCGGCGTGCCGCGCAGACCGGCGGCCTGCCCAATATCGCCGTGATCCCGCAGCCCGGTCTTTTGGCGGATCTGGCGCGTGGTGGCTCGGTCGCGCCCCTCACCGCCGATGACGCGGCCTGGGTCGAGGCGAATTACGCCGCCGGCCCGTCCTGGGTGGCGCTGGCGACCGGCGAGAATGCGCAGGCGGGCGGCACGGCGCTGAACGGCTTTTTCTACAAGGTCGATGTGAAATCGCTGGTCTGGTATTCGCCCGCCGTGTTCGAGGAGCTGGGCTTCGAGATCCCGACTACGATGGAAGAGCTGATCGCGCTGTCGGATGCCGCCGTCGCGGAAGGCATCGCGCCCTGGTGCATCGGCATCGGGTCGGAGGCCGCGACCGGCTGGCCCGCCACCGACTGGGTCGAGGATATCATGCTGCGCACCCAGCCGCTCGATGTCTATGACCAGTGGGTCGCCAACGAGATCCCCTTCACCGACGAGCGCATCGTGGGGGCGATCGAGACGTTTGGCTCCTTTGCCCGCAACGAGGCCTATACCGGCATGAGCCCGTCGCAGGTGGTCGCCACCGATTTCCGTGACAGCCCCGATGGTGTCTTCTCGGTTCCGCCGACCTGCCTGATGCACCGCCAGGCGTCGTTCATCCCGACCTTCTTCCCCGAAGGCGCGGATTTCGACTTCTTCTACTTCCCGCCCTTCGCGAGCGAGGATCTGGGCAGCCCGGTGCTGGGTGCCGGCACCGTCTGGGCCATCACCGAGGACAGCGAGGCGGCCCGCGTGATGATCGAGTTCCTCAAGACGCCGATCGCGCATGAGATCTGGATGGCGCAATCGGGCTTCCTCACCCCGCATTCGGGCGTCGATCCTGCGCTCTATGGCGATGACACGCTGCGCGGCATGGGGGAAATCCTGCTCAACGCGACCTCGTTCCGCTTCGATGCCTCGGACCTGATGCCGGCCGAGATCGGCGCGGGCGCCTTCTGGACCGGGATGGTGGAATACCTGCGCACCGGTGACGCGGCCGGCGAGGCGCAGCGCATCCAGGATGCCTGGGACGCGATCCAGTAAACGGATCCCATGATCCGGGGACGGGCGCCCGACAGGGGCGCCCGTTCCGATCCGACGCCGACAGGCCCGCCGGACGCGCGGCGCGCCGTGGCAAAGCCAATCGACAGGGGAGCGAGACAGGATGCCGATCATCGTCACGGGACTGATCACGATCCTCATCGGCGTGGGCGGCATGATCGCCTATTTCTGGGTGTCGAATTACATCCTCGACAAGGTGCTGTTCCCGGCCAAGGGCGAGAACATCGGGCAAAACGTGCGCCGCGCGACGGCGATCCGGCCATGGCTTTTCGTCTTTCCGGCGGTCTTTGCCCTGTCGCTCTATCTTGTCGTGCCGGTGTTCTATTCGGCCTGGCTGTCGGTCACCTCCTTTGCCTCCGACAATCTCGAGGCGCGCGGCCCCTTGGCCAATTACGCCGCCGTCCTGTCCGATCCCGAATTCCGGATCGCGCTTTTGAACAACTTCCTCTGGGTGCTGGTCGTGCCCTCGGCCTCGACCTTCTTCGGGCTGTTGGCCGCGCAGCTGACCGACCGGCTGTCCTGGGGCAATATCGCGAAATCGCTGGTTTTCATGCCCATGGCGATCAGTTTCGTGGGCGCGTCGCTGATCTGGTCCTTCGTCTATCATCCCGATCCCGAGATCGGCATACTCAACGCCATCCGCGCCGCGTTCGGGGCCGAGGGCGGGCGCACCTTCATCGATGGCGACATCATCGACAGTTTCTGGCTGATGGTCGTCCTGATCTGGATCCAGACGGGCTTTGCCATGGTGATCTTGTCGGCGGCGCTGCGCGGTGTGCCCGAGGACACGATCGAGGCGGCCATCGTGGACGGGGCCAACCCGTTCCAGATCTTCTTCAAGATCAAGGTGCCCCAGATCATGCCGACGATCCTTGTCGTCTGGACGACGATCACGATCCTCGTGCTCAAGGTCTATGACATCGTGGCCGCGATGGGGAACCAGTACCGCAATGTCGAGATCCTGCCGACGCAGATGATGCAGAGCTTCGACAGCGGGAATTACGGTTTTGCCACGGCGATCTCCGTCATCATCATGGTTCTCGTCCTGCCGGTGATGATCTGGAACATCCGCCAGTCGCGCGCCGAGATGCGCTGAGGGGGAGGGGCACAATGGACAATATCGCCGGCCAGAAATCGGGTCTTTCCATCGTCACCCATGTCGCAACGGCGCTTTTGGTGCTGTTGTGGATCATCCCCACGCTGGGGCTTTTGGTGACATCCTTCCGCGATCAGGATGCCATTTCGCAAACGGGCTGGTGGCGCGCGCTGCAAGGGGCGCCGCAGCCCTATGTCCTGTCCATCCCGGTCGAGGGACAGCGCCAGATCGACGGCGGCACATGGGTTCTGGAAACCAATATCTTCGCGGTCGCGGCAGCGGATCTTCCCCCGTCCGTCGTCGAACGCCGCGCGGTCGATGCCTTTGGCGTCAGCCGGTTGCGCGGGGCCGACACGCCCGCGGGCGAAACGGTGGAAACGCGCCAGGGCGTCGCCGTGACGATCGCGGCCGATGGCAGCCTGCGCGCCACGGCGCCCGAGGAATTGTCCGACCTGTCGATCCCGGTCTCGCTCGTGGCCCCGCCGCAGATGACGGTCGAGAATTACGCCGAGGTCCTGACCGACACCACGGCCGAGGAACGCGCGGCGCTGCGCGAACAGGGCACGACGCTCGACCGGCTCCTGTTCTCGGACGAGGCGCTGTTCGGCCCCTTCGTCAACACGCTGACCGTCGCCATCCCGGCCACCGTCATTCCCATCGTGATCGCGGCCTTCGCGGCCTATGCGCTGGCGTGGATGGATTTTCCGGGGCGCGGATTTTTGATCGCCATGGTGGTGGGTCTTTTGGTCGTGCCGCTGCAGCTGGCCTTCGTGCCCATCACCATCATCCATGAATGGTTCGGCATCGGCAAAAGCTTTCTCGGCATCTGGCTTGCGCATACGGGGTTTGGACTGCCGCTCGCGGTCTACCTTTTGCGCAACTACATGGTGGGCTTGCCGCGCGACATCATCGAATGCGCCAAGGTCGACGGGGCCACCGATTTCGAGATCTTCCGCAAGATCGTGCTGCCCCTGTCCTTTCCGGCGCTGGCCAGTTTCGCGATCTTCCAGTTCCTGTGGACATGGAACGACCTTTTGGTCGCCTCCGTTTTCCTGCCCTCCAACACCGAAAGCACCGTCATGACGCGCTTTGTCGTCACTTCGCTTCTGGGGTCACGCGGGGGCGAATGGCACATCCTTGCCGCCGCGGCCTTTGTCATGATCGCCGTGCCGCTCGTCGTCTTCTTCACCATGCAACGCTACCTGGTCCGCGGCCTTTTGGCGGGATCGGTGAAATAACCCAAGGAAAGACTGCCCTGCCATGAACCTTATGCAGGATCTCAAGCCCGAACACATTCTTGCGCCCGACCGTGACTGGTGGCGCGGGGCGGTGATCTACCAGATCTATCCGCGCAGCTACCAGGACAGCAATCACGACGGGGTCGGCGATCTGGCGGGGATCATCCACCGGCTGGGCTATATCGCCGAGCTGGGCGTCGATGCGATCTGGATCAGCCCCTTCTTCCGCTCGCCCATGCTCGATTTCGGCTATGACGTCAGCGATTACCGCGATGTCGACCCGATGTTCGGCACGCTTGGCGATTTCGACGCGCTGATTTCGCGCGCGCATGAATTGGGCCTGCGCGTGCTGATCGACCTGGTGCTGTCGCATACCTCGAACCAGCATCCCTGGTTCCACGAAAGCCAGACCAGCCGCGACAATCCCAAGGCGGATTGGTATGTCTGGGCCGATGCCAAGCCCGATGGCAGCCCGCCCAACAACTGGCTGTCGATCTTCGGCGGCTCGGCCTGGGAATGGTCGGGCGACCGGATGCAATATTTCTTGCACAATTTCCTGAAGGAACAGCCCGACCTGAACCTGCACAACCCGGATGTGCAGGATGAATTGCTGTCTGTCGCGCGCTTCTGGCTGGATCGGGGCGTCGACGGGTTCCGGCTCGACACGATCAATTTCTACTTCCACGACCAACAGCTGCGCGACAACCCCGCGCTTGCCCCCGAACGGCGCAACGCGACCATCGCGCCCGAGGTGAACCCCTACAATTGGCAAGAACATCTCTACGACAAGAACCAGCCAGAGAACCTCGAATTCCTGCGCCGGTTTCGCGCGCTTCTTGACGAATACCCCGGCGCGACCGCCGTGGGCGAAGTGGGCGATGCGCAGCGCGGCATGGAGATCCAGGCCGAATACACCTCGGGCGGGGACAAGGTGCATATGTGCTATTCCTTCGAATTCCTGTCGGGCATCACGCCCACGCCCGACCGCGTGGTCGAGGTGCTGAGGGATTACGAGGAGCAGATCGGAGATGGATGGGCCTGCTGGGCCTTTTCCAACCATGACGTGGTGCGCCACGCCAGCCGCTGGAACCTGGGCGAAGAGGCCCGCCGCGTCTATGCCGGGCTCTTGCTGTGCCTGCGCGGGTCCGTCTGCCTCTACCAGGGCGAGGAATTGGGCCTGACCGAAGCCTATGTCTCCTACGAGGATCTGCAGGACCCCTACGGCATCCGCTTCTGGCCCAAATTCAAGGGCCGCGACGGGTGCCGCACGCCGATGCCCTGGATGTCCGACAACCAGAACGGCGGCTTCTCGGACCACAAGCCCTGGCTGCCCGTGGCGGTCGAGCACCTGCAACGGTCGGTCGGCGCGCAGGCCACGGCCCCCGACAGCACGCTGCAGTTCTACCGCAAGATGATCGGCTTCCGTCACGCCTGGGATGCGCTCTCCAAGGGTGGCTTGAGCGATCTGAAGGCCGAGGGCAGCGTGGTCAGCTTCCAGCGCAGCCATGGGGATCAACGCCTGTTTTGCGCCTTCAACCTGGGCGGGGCGGCCGCGCCTGTCACCCTGCCGGACGGTGCCTGGCGACAGGACAAGGGCGCGCCGTTCGCAGCCCTTCCCGATGCGGGGAACGGGCAGGTGACGCTGCCGCCCTGGCAGGCCTATTTCGCGGCGGCCGAAACGGCCTGAGACGGGACATACGAGGGAGGAGACGGGGACAATGGCCGAACTGAAGCTGACCGATGTCGAAAAGGTCTATGGCGGCACCGTCAGGGTGCTGAGCGACATCAATCTCGACATCGAGACGGGCGAGCTGATCGTCTTCGTCGGCCCCTCGGGCTGCGGGAAATCCACGCTGCTGCGGATGATCGCGGGGCTGGAAAAGATCTCGGGCGGGACGCTGGAAATCGACGGGCAGGTGGTCAATGACGTGCCCCCCAGCCAGCGCGGCATCGCCATGGTGTTCCAGTCCTACGCGCTCTACCCGCATATGACGGTCTATGAAAACATGGCGTTTTCACTCCGCATCGCCAAGGTCGACGCCGCCACCATCGACCGAAAGGTGCGCGCGGCGGCCGAAAAGCTGCAGCTGACCAATTTCCTCGACCGCCTGCCCAAGGCGCTCTCGGGGGGGCAGCGGCAGCGGGTGGCCATCGGGCGTTCCATCGTGCGCGACCCCAAGGTCTATCTTTTCGACGAACCGCTCTCGAACCTCGATGCCGCGCTGCGCGTCGCCACAAGGATCGAGATCGCCCAGCTCAAGGAACAGATGCCCGACAGCACCATGATCTACGTCACCCACGACCAGGTGGAGGCGATGACGCTCGCCACCCGTATCGTGGTTCTGGCCGGTGGCGGCATCGCGCAGGTCGGCACGCCGCTGGAACTTTACGAACGGCCCAATTCCACCTTCGTCGCGCAATTCATCGGCAGCCCGGCGATGAACCTGCTGGGCGGCAAGATCGTCGGCACGGGCGAGGTGACGACACTGGAACTGGCGGACGGGGCAGGGCGGATCACCTCGCATTACCCCTCCCGCGACAGCGACATGGGCGCCGCCGTGCAGGTCGGAATCCGCCCCGAGGATATGGCGGCGACCGATGGCGACACCTTCGCCTACGAGGGCAAGGTCGAGATCACCGAAGCCTTGGGCGAGGTCACGCTGCTCTATTTCCAGAAATCCGCCCCCGACCATGACCCCGTGATCGGCAAGCTCGCAGGCATCCACCCCGGATTGCGCGGCAAATCGGTGCGCCTGACCGCGAAGCCCGAAAAGGTGCATGTGTTCAAGGACGGCATCTCGCTCCTGCACCGCGACGAAACGGTGTTCCTGCCCGGCGTGCAGCCGCATTGACGCGGCGTCATGGGGCCTGCGAGGCAGAGTATCGCCGCTACGCGGGCCGCTCAGCATATTTCACGTCATCGCCCTGAAAGCGCCGCATTCTGGCCGTAAGGCGAATCGCTCTGCGTAGAGAAATTGGCGACAATCAGCGCCCTTAACGCGATTGTTCAAGCATTGGAAACAGCGTCACGAATTTTTTACGCGCGCCTTTCCCAAATAATTGAATTACATAAAGAAAATTTCACAACGCCGGATGGATTTTTCTTTGCCGCCGACATTTGGCTGCTACGCTTACCCCACGTAAATTTATTTGGGGGAACAGTATGTACAAAAAATCTCTTGTCGCCGCCTTCGCCATCGTCGCTGCCACATCCTCCGCCCAGGCTTGGGAAGGCGAGGTTGTCGCCTGCTACGATACCATTCTCGTTCCGGCACAATATTCCGTGCGAGAAGAGCTTGTGCGCCCGGCCCGCACGGAATGGGAACACCGCAATGGTCAGGCCGTGCGTGTTCACTATCCGGCCGTCTATGTCGAAGTGCGGCATGAGACACGGCCCGAGCGTTACGTGAACCGTCCCGCCGCCTGCCGGTAAGGCGATCACCCGTCGGAAGGGGGGCAATTCCCCTTCCGACAAGAAATGGCCGATTTCTCACCAAATTGAGACCCATTCGACAGTGCAGGCTCGGCCCGTCGAACTGGTGTATCGAGGTGTGATATGAAGGGGCTAATCGCCGCGATCGGGATCGTCATGGTGACGCCATGGATGGCACAGGCGAACGGACCGCAGGAGGTTACGGTTCACGCGCGCGAAACCGACCGCCGCATCGCCTGCTACCGGGAGCTTCACGTTCCCGCGCAATATGATGTCGAGGAAATCCTGGTGACGCCTGCCGTGCAATATTATTTCAGGCGGGCCAATGGCATCGTGGAATTGCGGGAAACGCCAGCCGTCTACGAAGAACGCCGCACGCTGGTGCGGGAGGCGCGGATCGTCTTGCGAGAGGTCGCCTGCGCCAGCCGATAGGGCCAGCGGCGTGATGGGCGCGTCTGCGCCCTGATACGCTCGATAGTAAAGTGAGGGGTATTGCGCGTGCCAAGCAGGTTATCAGCCATCTCGGCCAGACCCGCCCTCGCATGTGCATTGGTCATGTCGTTGGCCAATTGCGGTTTTCTCTTGCCTGATTGGCGGGCAACGCAATCCGCGGCACCCATGAATGCCGAAACGATCACGATGCAGGACGGACAGATCGCCTATGCATCCCATGGTTCGGTGCCGCCACCCGGTTTCGCCGAAGTGGCCGAATTCAGAACACGCGAAGTTTGCGCGGCCCGGGGTGCCGCGACCGCGCGGCTCATTTCCGTGCCGACGGCCACCAACCTGCAGTTCGAATGCGGGGAGTGAGCACGCCATACCCCACCTTTCGACCGGCCTCTGGCCTTGTTAGCGCTAACATGCTACACCGCCCCCGACTCGAACAGGGGGAACTGGGCCCATGGTGCTTGATGACCGCATCGCCGCCGTCACGGATCGCATCATCGCGCGCTCGGCGGGGCCGCGCAGCACCTATCTCGACCGGATGCGCCGCCTCGCGCAGGACGGGCCGCGCCGCGCGCATCTGACCTGCGGCAACCAGGCCCATGCCTATGCCGCGATGGCGGGCGACAAGGATGCGCTGGTGGCCGCCCGCGCGCCCAATATCGGGATCGTCACCGCCTATAACGACATGCTCTCGGCCCATCAGCCCTTCAAGGATTACCCCGACCGCATCAAGGAAGCCGCCCGCCGCGCCGGCGCCACGGCCCAGGTCGCAGGCGGAGTGCCCGCCATGTGCGATGGCGTGACCCAAGGGCAGGTAGGGATGGAGCTGTCGCTTTTCTCGCGCGACGTGATCGCGCTCGCCACCGGTGTGGCGCTCTCCCACAACACGTTTGACGCGGCCATGTATCTCGGCGTCTGCGACAAGATCGTCCCGGGGCTGATCATCGCGGCGGCCACCTTCGGCTATCTGCCGGGCATCTTCGTGCCCGCAGGCCCCATGACCTCCGGCCTGCCCAATGACGAAAAGGCCAAGGTTCGCCAGCAATTCGCCGCCGGCGAGGTCGGGCGCGAGGCGCTGATGGAAGCCGAAATGGCCAGCTACCATGGCCCCGGCACCTGCACCTTCTACGGCACGGCCAATTCCAACCAGATGCTGATGGAATTCATGGGCCTCCACCTGCCCGGGGCGAGCTTCGTGAACCCCGGCACCCCATTGCGCGATGCGCTGACCGAGGCCGCGACCGAACGGGCCGCCGCGATCACGGCGCTTGGCAATGCCTATACGCCCGTCTGCGACATCCTCGACGAGAAAGCCTTCGTGAACGGGATCGTGGGGCTGATGGCCACGGGCGGGTCCACCAATCTCGTGATCCACCTTGTCGCCATGGCGCGGGCGGCGGGCGTGATCCTCGATCCGGCCGATTTCGCGGATATCTCGGCCGCCACGCCCCTCATGGCGCGCGTCTATCCCAACGGGCTCGCGGATGTGAACCATTTCCACGCGGCAGGCGGGCTGGCCTACATGATCGGCGATCTGCTCGATGCGGGGCTTCTCCATCCCGACACCAGGACCGTGGCGGGGCAGGGCCTGTCGCTCTACGCGCAGGAACCCAGGCTCAGGGACGGCAGGCTCACCTGGACCGATGGTCCCCGCGACAGCCTCAACGACCGCATCCTGCGCCCCGCGCGCGACCCGTTCCAACCGCAGGGCGGCCTCGTGGCCCTCGAGGGCAATCTCGGTCGCGGCGTGATGAAAGTCTCCGCCGTCGCCCCGGACCGCCATGTGATCGAAGCGCCCGCCGCCATCTTCGAAGACCAGGCCGATGTGAAAAAGGCCTTCCAGAGCGGGCAGCTCGACCGCGACGTCGTCGTCGTCGTCCGCTTCCAGGGGCCAAAGGCCAACGGCATGCCCGAGCTTCACGCCCTCACCCCCATTCTCGCCGTCCTGCAAGATCGCGGCCACAAGGTCGCGCTCGTCACCGATGGCCGCATGTCGGGGGCGAGCGGCAAGGTCCCCTCCGCCATCCATGTCGCCCCCGAAGCGCTCGACGGCGGGCTGATCGGCAAACTGCGCGACGGCGACCTGATCCGCGTCGATGCCACCCATGGAAAGCTCGAGGTGCTGACCGGGGGCGTGGCCGACCGCCCCCCCGCCACCCCCGACCTTTCGGCCAATGCCCATGGCGTCGGCCGCGAATTGTTCGAGATATTCCGCCAGACCGCAGGCCCCGCGAGCGAAGGCGCGGGCGTCGTGGTCTAGGCGGGCCTCTCCCCTTCATCTTTCCCCAAATATGCAGACATGACCGCGCAAGAGGCACGAACCATGACCCCCAAGGCCCAATCCGCCGCCACGCGTGACATCGCGGCCCTGGCCCCGATCATCCCCGTCCTCGTGATCGAGGATCTGGCCCATGCAGAACCGCTCGCCAGGGCGCTCATCGCAGGCGGCCTTCCCGCGCTCGAGGTGACGCTGCGCACCCCCTGCGCGCTCGAGGCGATCCGGGTGATGGCCGCGGTTCCGGGCGGCGTGGTGGGGGCCGGAACGCTTCTGACCCCCGAAGACGTGCAGGCGGCCAAACGGGCGGGGGCGCGCTTCGGCGTGTCGCCGGGTGCCACGCCGCGCCTGATCGCGGCCTGCGCGGAAGAGGGGTTGCCGCTTCTGCCGGGGGCTGCCACCGCCTCCGAGGTCATGGCGCTTTTCGAACAGGGCTATGACATGCTCAAATTCTTCCCCGCCGAGGCGGCAGGCGGCGCGCCTGCGCTCAAATCCATCGGCGGGCCGATCTCGCAGGTCTCCTTCTGCCCCACGGGCGGGGTCACGCCGGAAAATGCGCCCGCCTATCTGTCGCTGCCCAACGTGATCTGCGCGGGCGGCTCCTGGGTGGCGCCCAAATCCGCGATGGAGGCGGGCGACTGGGCCGCGATCGAGACGCTGGCGCGGCAGGCCGCACAGCTTGGGCCGCGCGCCTGATCCTCAGAGGCCGAGCGCGAAACCCACAAGCCTGTCGATGGCCTCCTCGAACAGCGGATCGGGCAGGGTCAACGCGATCCTCAGATGCCCCGCCGCGGCCTTACCGAAGCTTTCGCCGGGCATGACGGCAACGCCCGTCTCCTCGAGCAGTCGTTCGGCAAATCCCTCCCCCGACAACCCGGTCGCCCGGATGTCGAGCATCGTATACATCGCGCCCTCGGACGGGATCATCCGCAAGACATTCTGCCCCGAAAGCCGTGCGGCCAACCCGTCGCGGCGACGGCGAAAGGGGGCCGCGATCTCCGCTTCCCGCGCCGCGCCCTGCCGCAGCGCGTAAAGCCCCGCCTCCTGGATATAGCCCGGCACGCCATAGGTCGTGTGGGTGGCCAGCGTGATCAACCGCGCGATCACCGCCTCGGGGCCCGCCACCCAGCCCAGCCGCGATCCCGTCATCGCATGGCTTTTCGACAAGGACCCCACCGTCAGCGTGCGCGCCGCCATCCCCGGCAGCCCGGCAAAGGGGATATGCCGCCCGGTCCAGACCTGCGTGTCATAGACTTCGTCCGAGATGACCCAAAGATCCTGCGCCTCCGCGATCCGGGCAATGCCCATCAGGCTCGCTTCGCTGTAGACGGCGCCGGTGGGATTGTTGGGGCTGTTGATCAGGATCGACCGCGCGCCGGGGGCGGCCCTTTCGATGGCCGCCAGATCGGGCTGGAACCCGTCCTCGCTTCGGGCGGCCACCGGCACGGGGCGCGCGCCCACCGCCCGGATCGTGCCGGGATAGGTCGTGTAATGCGGATCGATCAACAGCGCAGGGTCCCCCTCGTCGCAGGCCGCGTGATGGGCCGCGAACAGCCCCGCCTGCGCACCCGGTACGATCAGGATATTCTCCCGCCCATAGGTGACGCCATGCTGCGCGCTCAACCGCCCCGCCACCGCGTCGCGCAAGGGGGCGATGCCCGGCACGGCGGCATAGCCGGTGTGGCCCGCCATGGCCGCGCGGTGCATCTCGGTCAGGATATCGGGGGCGGTGCCGATGTCATGCTCGCCGATGGTCAGTTCCAGCACCTCGCGGCCCGCGGCCTTCATCGCGCGCGCCTTGTAGAAGATACCCCAACCATCGTCGCCCTCTCCGGTCAGGGTGGCGATACGGGTCGAGGGGCGGGGCATGGCGCAATCTCCGGCTTGGGTCCTGTCTGCCCCGAGATGCGCATGGGGCGCGGACGGGCGCAAGGCGGGCTTGCCCCTAATCCTCCGCCGGGCCGGTATCTAGCGGCCAGTCGCGCCGCACAAGGTTGTAGCTTTCGATGAGCCTCAGCCGCAATTCCTCGGGCGGGGTTTCCCAGGGCAACAGCACCCATCCCCCACCGGTCAGGAACGGGGCCGAGGCGGGGCGGCTCCGCCTTATCACCGCCAGCGCGCGCGGCAGGTCCGTGGTGCGCACCGACAGGCCCGCGCCGGTTTCGGTATAAGCGGCGAACATATGGCCGTTGATCTTCCAGACAACCGTATCGGGACCGAAGGGCGTGACCCTTTCGGTTCTGGGCATCGCCCTGCAGTGCCGATCGACGAATTCATGGCGCATGGTTGCATATACAACTTTTTGTGGGCCAAGAGTCAAAGGGGCTTTGCGACGACCGCGCGGGACCGCTCAACTGCCGGTTTTCAACGCGCCCGCAACCTGATAGGCGGCTTGCGCCGGTTTCCTGTCCGCTGAAAGGCCCGTTCCATGGTCGAGATCCGCCTGCGCAATTCCCGTAGCCGTTCGGTCGAGACGCTGCGCCCGCTCGATCCGGCCCAAGGCGTGCGGATGTATCTGTGCGGCCCCACGGTCTATGACCGCGCCCATCTGGGCAATGCGCGCCCCTCGATCATGTTCGATGTGCTCTACCGGCTCTTGCGCCATGTCTCGCCGGGGAACGGCTGGGCCCCGCCCGTCTACGTGCGCAATTTCACCGACGTGGATGACAAGATCAACGCCCGCGCCGCCGAAACGGGCCGCTCCATCGGCGAGATCACCGAGGAAACCATCGGCTGGTATCGCGACGACATGGCCGCGCTTGGCTGCCTTCCGCCCGATCACGAACCCCGCGCGACAGGCTACATCGCCGAGATGATCGCGATGATCGAAGGGCTGATCGCGGATGGCCATGCCTATCCGGCCGAGGGGCACGTGCTCTTCCGCGTGCGCTCCTTCGCGGCCTATGGCGCGCTCTCGGGCCGGTCGGTCGATGACATGATCGCGGGCGCGCGGGTCGAGGTCGCCCCCTTCAAGGAAGACCCGATGGATTTCGTCCTGTGGAAACCCTCCTCGGGCGATCTGCCGGGATGGGACAGCCCATGGGGCCGGGGCCGCCCCGGCTGGCACATCGAATGCTCGGCCATGTCCAAGGCTTTGCTTGGCGAAACCTTCGACATCCACGGCGGCGGCAACGATCTGCTGTTTCCCCACCACGAGAACGAGATCGCCCAAAGCTGCTGCGCCAATCATACCGAGCAGATGGCGCAGATCTGGCTCCACAACGAGATGCTGCTTGTCGAGGGCAAGAAGATGTCCAAGTCCCTGGGCAATTTCTTCACCGTGCGCGATCTGCTGGACCAAGGCGTGCCGGGCGAGGTGATCCGCTTTGTCTTCCTCTCGACGCATTATTCCAAGCCGATGGATTGGACGGAGAAGAAGCGGGAGGAGGCGGAAAAGGTGCTGCGCAAGTGGCGTGATATCGTCTCGGGGGTCGAGGCAGCGGCGGCCCCGGCGGATGGCGTGCTGGAGGCGATCGCCGATGATCTCAACACGGCGGGTGCTATTGCGGTCTTGCACAGCCTTGTGCAGGACCCGGCGCGTCTGAAAGCCTCCGCGCTGCTTCTTGGTCTGTTGGAAGACGGCATGGGCGATTGGTCGGTGGCAAGAATCGATGCCGCCGATCTTGTGCCCCACCGGCAAAGGTTCGAAGAGGCGCGCGCCTTGGCCAAGCAAACCAAGGACTTCACCGAAGTCGATGCCCTCAAATCCGCCCTCACCGCCGCAGGGGTCGAGGTGCGCATGTCCAAGGAGGGGGTCGAGCTGATCCCCGGACCCGGCTTCGACCCCGCCAAGCTGGAGGGCCTCTAGATGTCCGTCACTCATCCCGGATTTTCGTACGAAAATCCGCAAAACCTGAATTTTCGTACGAAAATTCAGAGGGTCCACCATGCCTGACCGCCTCTATCTCTACGACACCACCCTCCGCGACGGCCAACAAACCCAGGGCGTGCAATTCTCGACCCCTGAAAAGATCCGCATCGCGCAGGCCCTCGACGCGCTCGGCCTCGACCATATCGAAGGCGGCTGGCCCGGCGCGAACCCGACCGACAGCGCCTTTTTCGACGCCGCGCCCGAAACCCGCGCCACGATGACTGCCTTCGGCATGACCAAGCGCGCGGGCCGGTCCGCCGAAAACGACGATGTTCTGGCCGCCGTGCTGAATGCCAATACCCCCGCCGTCTGCCTTGTCGGCAAGACCCATGATTTCCACGTCACCGAGGCGCTCGGCATCACGCTCGACGAAAACCTCGACAACATCCGCGCCTCCATCTCGCATTGCGTGGCCCAGGGGCGCGAGGCGCTCTTCGACGCCGAGCACCTGTTCGACGGCTACAAGGCCAATCCCGATTACGCGCTCGCCTGCCTGCGGGCCGCGCGCGACGCGGGCGCGCGCTGGATCGTGCTCTGCGACACCAATGGCGGCACGCTGCCTGACGATATCGGCCGCATCACGGCCGAGGTGATCGCGGCGGGCATCCCCGGCGACCGGCTCGGCATCCACACCCATAACGACACCGAAACCGCCGTCGCGGGGGCCCTTGCCGCAATCATGGCGGGTGCGCGCCAGATCCAGGGCACGCTCAACGGTCTGGGCGAGCGCTGTGGCAATGCGAACCTGACCACGCTCATCCCCACGCTTCTTCTGAAAGAACCCTATGCCAGCCGCTTCGAGACGGGCATCACCCGCGACGGCTTGCGCGGGCTGACCCGGATCAGCCGGATGCTCGACGACATCCTGAACCGTGTGCCCATGCGGCAGGCTCCCTACGTCGGCGCCTCGGCCTTTGCGCACAAGGCGGGGCTGCATGCCTCGGCCATCGTCAAGAACCCCGCCACCTACGAACACATCGACCCCGCGATGGTGGGCAATGCGCGCATCATCCCGATGTCGAACCAGGCGGGGCAGTCGAACCTGCGCCAGCGGCTCTCCGACATGGGCCTCGACGTGCCGCGTGACCATCCGGCCCTTCCCGCCATCCTCGAAGAGATCAAGGCCCGCGAGGATCAGGGCTATTCCTACGACACCGCGCAGGCGAGCTTCGAACTGCTTGCCCGCCGGGCGCTTGGCGACATGCCCCGGTTCTTCGAGGTCAAGCGCTACAAGGTCACCGTCGAACGCCGCAAGAACAAGTATGACCGCATGGTCAGCCTCTCCGAAGCGGTGGTGGTGGTGAAGATCGGCGAGGACAAGATGCTCTCGGTCTCCGAATCCATGGACGAGGCGGGCACCGATCGCGGCCCCGTCAACGCGCTGGCCAAGGCCTTGGCCAAGGATCTCGGCCCCTATCAGCGCTATATCGACGACATCCGCCTTGTCGATTTCAAGGTCCGCATCACCCAAGGCGGGACCGAGGCCGTGACCCGCGTCATCATCGACAGCGAGGATGGCACCGGGCGGCGCTGGTCGACCGTGGGCGTCTCGGCCAATATCGTCGATGCGAGCTTCGAGGCGCTGATCGATGCCGTGATGTGGAAACTGGTCCGTGACGGGGCACCCGCGACATGAGCGATCGGCCGGATGACGCCTTTTTCACCCTCCATGCCGACCTGCCGCGCGAGGGGCCGGGGGAAACCGCCGATGTGGCCTGGGCCGCCGAGACGGCGGGCCTGCGCCCCGATGCGCGCATCCTCGATGCGGCCTCCGGTCCCGGCGGCGATATCGGGGCGCTGTTGCGCGCGGCCCCCACGGGCCATGTGACCGCCATCGACCTCCACGCTCCGTTCATCGAGGCGGCGCGCGCCCGCTGGGGGGCGGACCCGCGCGTCACGCTGATGACAGGCGACATGACCGAACCAAGCGGCCCCTTCGATTTCATCTGGTGCGCGGGCGCGGTCTATTTCCTCGGGATCGAGGCCGCCCTCACGGCATGGGCCCCGCGCCTTGCCCCCGGCGGCGTCATCGCCTTTTCCGAACCCTGTCTCTTCACCGATACCCCCACCGACGGCGCCATCGCCTTTTGGGAGGGCTACGCGCGTCTCACCGATGCGGCCGGCATCGCGGCACAGGCCACGGCGGCGGGGTATGAAACGCTCGCCACGCGGGCCATCGGCGATATCGGCTGGGAAAGCTATTTCCGCCCGATGGAGGCGCGCATCGCCAAATTGCGCCCCGGCGCGGATGCGGCGCTTGCCGCCGTTCTGGATCAGGCCGAGGCGGAAGTCGCGCTCTGGCGCGCCCATCGCGCCGAAACCGGCTATCTCCTGTCGCTGGTGCGCCCGGCATGAGCCTTCAGGCCTGCGCAGAGCTTGTCGCGCGCGGCGATCCCGACCGCTTCCGCGCGGCCATGGCTTCCCCCTTGGCCGCGCGGCAGATCCTGTTCCCGCTCTACGCCTTCAACATCGAGGTGAGCCGCGCCCCTTGGGTCACCGACGAGCCGCTCATCGCCGAAATGCGCCTGCAATTCTGGCGCGACGTGGTGGAGGAAATCGCCGCCGGCAAAACGACCCGCGCGCATGAGGTGGCCCAACCCTTGGCCGCGGCCATCCCCGCCGATCTGATCGGCCCGCTCGATGCGCTGGTCGCCGCCCGCCGCTGGGACATCCACAAGGACCCGTTCGAGGACCGCGCGGCCTTCGACGCCTATATCGCCGACACATCCGCGCCCCTTGTGACCGTCGCCGCCCGCGCGCTCGGCGCGGGGGCAGGGGCCGAACCGATCCTGCAAGACGCCGCGTGGGCCTATGGCCTTGCCGCTTTCCTGCGCGCCATCCCCGCGCTCGAGGCCGCAGGCCGCGTGCCGTTGGTCGAGGGCACGCCCGATGCCCTGCGCGCCCTTGCCCAAGAGGGTCTTGCGCGCCTTGCCCGGGCCCGCGCCGGACGGGCCATGGTGGCACGCCACGCCCTGCCTGCGCTCTATGCCGGATGGCGGGCCGAACCCACGCTCAAGGCCGCGCTCGCCGATCCGCGCCTCGTCGCATCCGGGCAATTGCCGGGGGCGGGTCTGCGCGACAGCCTGCGCCTTGCGCGGCTTGCCGCGACCGGGCGCTGGTAGGGGCGATCAGGCCGCCAGCGCATCCTTGGGGCGCAGCGCCAGCCAGATCAGCGCCGCACCTGCCAGGATCAGGAAGGGCAGCATGGCAAGGTTCACTGCCGTCCAGCCCTGCTGCACGTCATCGCCAAAGCTCATCATCAATCCCGACGACAGCGAGGCAAAGGTGACGCAGCCAAAGACGAGGAAATCGTTCAACCCCTGAACGCGGCCCCGTTCCTCGGGCGTATGGGCCTGCGTCAGCATCGCGGTGGCCCCGATGAAGCCGAAATTCCAGCCCACGCCCAACAAAACGAGCGCGACGAAGAATTGCGTCAGCTCCACCCCGCTCAAGGCGACACCACCCGCCAGCGCCAGCAGCACAAGGCCTATGGCCACGATCCGCATCGCGCCAAAGCGCGCGATCAGGTGCCCGGTGAAGAACGAGGGCGCGAACATCGCGATCACATGGGCCGACACGATGTCGGCGGCATTGCCGGTGGTGAAGCCGCAGCCCACGACCGCCAAGGGGGTCGAGGTCATCAAGAGGTTCATCAGCGCGTAGGACACCATCCCGCAGATGACCGCGACCGCGATCCTGGGATCGCGCAGCAATTCCATCCGCGTCCGCCCCGTCGCAGCCCCCGGCGCGGGCGGCGCGGGTTTCGGGACATCGAGAAAGGCAAACAGGATCGAACCGCCAAGGTTCAGCACCACGACCGCCATATAGGCCCCGACAAAGGGCACCACCGTCGCATCCACCGTCAGCTTGACCAGCTGCGGCCCGATCAAGGCCGACATCAGGCCACCGGCCATCACATAGGAAATCGCCTTGGGCCGGAACGCGGGGCTTGCCGTATCGGCAGCGGCAAAGCGGTAAAAGCCCTGCGCCGACATGTAGATTCCGGTCAGGTAGGAGCCGAAAAGAAACAGCGCGAAACTGTCGATCCACAGCCCATAGCCCGCCGTCGCGGCCCCGATGGCGCCCCCAAGCGATCCGGCCAGAAACCCTGCGCGCCGCCCGTACCGCTGCATCAGCGCCGACAGCCATGGCGCCGTGGTCATCGAGCCGAACACGATCAGCGATATCGGGATCGTGGCCAGCGCAGGCGCGGGCGCGATCATCAGCCCGGCAAGCCCGCCCACGGTAAAGATCAGCGGCATCTGGCTGCCCAGAATGGCCTGCGCCATGACCAGCACCGCGACATTGCGCCGGGCACGGGCATCGTCATGCGGGGCAGGGGTCGGGGCGATGGGCGCTGATCTATCCGTCATGCCATTGCGGTAGCCGGAATTCCCCGTGCCGTCCAGCAGCGCCGATGCCGCGCAGGGTGCGGCGATTTCCGCCTCGGGGCAGGATGACGCGGTCGCTTGAAGGGGGGGGCAGGGCGCGATAGGTCTTTGGCCCGAAACAGGAGGGACCGCTCATGGCCAAGTCGCGCAGCATCTTCGAGGAGGTCACCGAGACGCAGAAACCCGCCGCCACACCCGGCGGCGTGACGCGCGACCACGCCAAGGCCCGCCGCCGCGTGCGGATCTGGCTGATCATGCTCTTCTCGCTCGTCGTGACCATGATCGCCGTGGGCGGGCTGACGCGTCTGACCGATTCCGGCCTGTCGATCACGGAATGGGCCCCGCTTTCGGGCGCAATCCCGCCCCTGTCGGCGGAGGAATGGCAGGCCGAATTCGACGCCTACCGCCAGATCCCCGAATACCAGTTGCAGAACCGCGGCATGAGCATGGCCGAATTCAAGGTGATCTACTGGTGGGAATGGGGTCACCGCCAGCTTGGCCGGGTCATCGGCCTTGTCTGGGCACTTGGCTTTTTCGGCCTCTTGCTCACCCGCAACATCCCGCCCGGCTGGACCGGTCGTCTGTTCCTTCTGGGCGTGCTCGGTGGCACCCAAGGGGCCATCGGCTGGTGGATGGTCCATTCCGGCCTGCAAGAAGGGATGCTCGATGTCGCCTCCTACAGGCTGGCCACGCATCTGGGCCTTGCCTTCCTCATCCTCGGGCTCATCGCCTGGTACCTGATGAAACTCGGCCGCGAAGAGGCGCTCCTGATGCAGGCCCGCCGCGATGGCGACCGCAAGCTCAAGGGGATGGCGACGGGTCTCTTGCATCTCTCCTTCGTCCAGATCCTGATCGGCGCGCTGGTGGCGGGCATCGATGCGGGGCGCAATTACATCGACTGGCCGCTGATGGCCGGGGGCTTTCTGCCGCCGAATTTCTGGGTCTCGGAACTTGGTTTCCGAAACCTTTTCGAGAATGACGGCACGGTACAATTCATTCACAGAATGGTCGGTTATGTTATCCTTTTGTTAGCAATCGGCGCGTGGTTTGCCGCCCGCCGCAATGCGCGCGTGGCGACCCGCCGGGCCTTCGACTGGGTGCTCGTCGCGATCTTCGGCCAGATCGTTCTGGGCATCGTCACGGTCATGCATTCCTCGCCCTGGTATATCGCGATCTGGCACCAGCTGGGCGCGGTCGCGGTCCTGACGCTTGTTCTGCGGGCGCGCTTCCTGTCGATCTATCCGCTGCCGCAATCGGTCAAGGCGTTGAAATCATGAGCGCACTTGCCGAGCTCTTGGCCTTCCAGCGCGAGACGGAGGCGCTGGCGCAGGTCATGGGGCGACTTGGCTGGGACCAGGAAACCATGATGCCGCGCGGGGCCGCTGATCAGCGCGGCGATGAAATGGCCGCCCTCGAAAGCGTGCTGCATGCCCGCCGCACCGACCCCAAGCTCGGCGATTGGCTGGCCAAGGCGCAAGCCGAAACCGAGGCCGAGCACGCACAATTGCGTTTGATTTCGCGCAGTTACGACCGCACGCGCAAGGTTCCGGCCCGCCTCGCCGCCGAGATCGCGCGCGTCACCTCCGTCGCTCAAGGCAAATGGGCCGAGGCGCGCAAGACCGAGGATCTGGCCGGTTTCCTGCCGGTTCTGGGTAAGGTCGTGGCGCTTAGGCAAGAGGAAGGGGCGGCGCTGGCCGATGGCGGCGATGCCTATGACGCGCTTCTCGACGGCTATGAACCCGACCTGACCGGCGACGAAATCGCGTCTCTTTTCAAGGCGATGCGCCCCCGTATCGTGGCCTTGCGCGAGAGGGTCATGGCAGCCCCGCCGGCGCCCGAACTGACCGGGCATTTCCCGAAAGCGGCGCAACTGGCCCTGTCGGCCGAGATCGCCCAGGCCTTTGGCTATGACCTTGCGCGCGGGCGGATCGACGAGGCGGTCCATCCCTTTTCATCCGGCTCCTTCAACGATGTGCGCATCACCACGCGGGTGGATGAAACCGATCCGCTCGGCGCGCTCTATTCCACGATCCACGAGGTAGGCCACGCGGGCTACGAGCAGAATATCGATCAATCCCATGGGCTTACGGTTCTGGGGCAGGGCGTGTCCATGGGCGTGCACGAAAGCCAGAGCCGGATCTACGAGAACCAGCTCGCGCGCTCGTCCGCCTTTTGTCATTGGCTTTACGGACGGATGGTGGACCGTTTCGGCCCGCTCTCCGTCGCGGGCCCCGACGATTTCGCCCGCGCCGTGAACCGGGTGGCATCGGGCTATATCCGGACCGAGGCGGACGAGGTGCATTACAATCTGCACATCATGCTGCGCTTCGATCTGGAACGCGCGCTGATGCGGGGCGATTTGGCCTTGGGCGACCTGGAGGCGGCTTGGAACGACCGTTTCCTGTCGGATTTCGGGGTTGCGGTGGACCGCCCCTCGCACGGGATGTTGCAAGATGTGCATTGGCCCGTGGGGCTGTTCGGATATTTCCCGACCTATAGCCTCGGCAATGTCTATGCGGGTTGCCTGCATGCGGCGCTGCGCGCCGATCTGCCCGCGCTCGACGATGACCTTTCGCGCGGCGATCTGTCTGGCGCGCTTCTTTGGCTGAAGACGCGCGTGCAGACACATGGCGGCCTGCGCCCGCCGCGCCAGACGATCGAGCATGCCATCGGCGGCCCCGTCGGCGAGGGGCCGCTTCTCGATTACCTCGAGGCGAAATTCCTCAGCCTTTACAAGGTTTAGGCGGCATCCGGCCGGGGCACGAGCGGCGGCTTGTGGTCGGACGGCATGGGGCAGGTATAGGGCGTCAGCGCCAGTCTTTGGGCATGTTCTTCCTTGGCCTCGGCCAGCCGCGCCGGATCGCTGATCAGGATTTCGGCGACCCGTCCCATCGCCTTGGCGGCATGGATCATCCCCTTGTGCGCCGCGCCCGATTTGCCCTGCGCCGTCATCTGCCAGCTGTGGAGCGGCGTGCCGATGGCCGCGGTGGCGACCAGAACCTCGGTCGTCGGCACTTTCCACGTCACATCGCCCACATCGGTCGAACCGATCAGCACCTTGCCGTTCGGGCGCATCGGCACGACCCAATCGCACAGCACGGCATCCGACGGCGCCTGGTTCACCACCGACCATTCGGCGGCAATGTCGGAGGGGGACAGCGTCGCGCGGATCTTCGCGGCATAGGCGCGGTCGAGGTCATCGAAGGGCACGCCGCCCAGCTCATCGAGCGCCTGCTGCATGACCTTGTCCATCGTCAGGTTCTCGAAATGGTTCGAGACGGCGGCGAACATCTGGAATTCAACGGAAGTTTCGGTCATCAGCGCGGCTCCTTGGGCCACCTTTTTCACCCGTTCGACCAGCGCCAGCATCTCGTGCAGATCGAGCGCGCGGATGGAATAGCGCACGCTGGCGCGCGCCTGCACGACATTCGGGGCCTTTCCGCCTGCGTCGAGATAGGCGTAATGGATGCGCGCATCCTGCACCATGTGCTCGCGCAGGTAGTTGACGCCGACCGACATGAGTTCGACCGCGTCGAGCGCGGACCGCCCCAGATGCGGTTGCGCTGCGGCATGGGCGGCACGGCCCGAAAAATGGAAATCCATCCGTGTATTGGCGAGCGACAGGGGGTCATCGACCCGCGTCATGCCGCCCGGATGCCATGTGACGGCGGCATCCACATCGTCGAAGGCCCCGTCGCGCACCATGAAGGTCTTGGCAGCCCCCCCTTCCTCCGCCGGGCAGCCGTAGTAGCGCACGCGGCCGGGGGTGCCGGTGGCCTCCAGCCAATCCTTGACCGCGCAGGCGGCCAGCATGGCGGCCGACCCCAGGAGATTGTGGCCGCAGCCATGGCCCGGCCCGCCGGCCTCCAGCTCCTCGGGGCGGTCGATCCCTGCGACCTGGCTCAAGCCGGGCAGCGCATCGTATTCGCCCAGGATCGCGATCAGCGGCCCGCCCGTGCCTGCCTCGCCCGTGACGGCGGTGGGGATGCCCGCCACCCCTTCGGTCACGCGAAACCCCTTGGCGCGCAGCATCGCGGCATGTTCGGCCGAGGACCGGAATTCCCCGTAAAGCGTCTCGGGCATGCCCCAGACGCGGTCGGCAAGGCCCGTCAGATCGTCCTGGTGGCGCGCGACAAGGCCCGGGATGGCGGAGGTATTTTGCATGATATTCCTTTTGTCTCAGCCTGCGACGGGTTCGGCCAATCGCACGGCGGTCTTGCCGCGCCAAAGCCTGCGCGAGGGCATGATGAGCACGGTCACCGGATGGGGCGCACGCACCTCGGTCGGGCCATCATAGCCGATCAGCGTGCCTTGGGGCAGGCGCTCCAGCCCGGTCCAGTTCTCGGCGAAACGGAAATCATCGGTTTCGATCGTCACCGCGCGCGAGACCTGGAAGAATTGCATCGGTTCGGGCGCGGGACGGCTGGCCATCCAGTCGGCGGCGAAATCGGGGGCGACAACGCCTGTTGTCCGCAGGAAGCGGATGGCGGTTTCCATCGCGACACCTTCGGCGGCGGCTTCCCAATGCTGGCCGCATTCGACCAGCATGGCGTTCTTGCCCGAGGCCGGGTCCGAGAACCCGCCGTAATCGCGCATCCGCATCCCTTCGGCATGGCCGTGGTCGTTGATGACAAGATCGGGGTAGCCCACGTCGCGGGCCAATTCCCGGCCCTTGGGCCGCAGACCCGCGATGGTGAGCGGCGCGTTGCGGTTCTGCATGGAATGGATGTCGAGCAGCAGATCGACCGTGTCGAGCCACGGCCGCACCTCGCGCGCGCGGCGCAGTTCCTCGGTCAGCTTGCGGTCGGGATCGTCGAGGGTTTCGGCGGACCAGAGGCGGTTGAAATCCTCGTCGATCCAGCGCGAGGCATCGGGGACATCCGGGTCGAAAGCCTCGTGCGCCGCGACATTCATGAAGGCCAAGGACAGCTTGCCGCGCAGGGGGCGCGTGTCGCGTTTCATCAACCAATCGAGCGTCAGCGCACCGCAGGGTTCGTTGCCATGGACGATGGCAGTGATCGCCACATGGGGCCCGGGCAGGCCGCTGTCGAAGGTCCAGACATAGGGGATGCCGGTATTGCCCTTGGCATAGGCGGTGATGTCGGGGGGCGTCAGTTCGACGGGAAAGGGATTGGGCAGGCCGGTGGCCGAGCCCTTGCGCGTTTCGGTCATTCTGCGGGCGTCCTTTCGAGCCGGGTTTCGACATGGTCGGCCAGATGCGCGGCCAGCGCGGTGAAGCAGGTCTTGAGCGCGTCATAGCCCGCGTTCGGTTCGCGGGTCGTCTCGTCCATGTAGAGCTTGCGGTTGACCTCGATCTGCATCGAATGGCGGGCTTGCGCGGGATCGCCATTGGCGCGGATCAGCTCCATCCCCTTGTAGGGATCGTTGACGGCGACCGAATAGCCGCGCGCGGTGAGGAAATCGCGGATCGTCGCGGTAAGGCCCGGTTCGCAGGCCGTGCCGTCCCGGTCGCCCAGCACGAAATCGGGCCGTGGCGTGCCGCGCGCCTGCGTCGACATGGCGGAGGCGACCTCTTGCATGGAATGGCAATTGACGTGCCAGACAGCACCCCAGCGCGCATGCGACGCGTCAAGGATGGCGCGCAGGCGTTCCTGGTAGGGGCGGTGATAGCGCGCGACGCGGGCGGCCACCTGTTCGGCGGTCAGGCGGCGGTCATACATCGGCCCGCCCGCGGGCGGCACACGCGTCCAGCACAGGCCGATGCCGAGCGTGCTTTTGACCGTGGGGTTGAGGGGGGCGGGATAGCTGCCCTCGATCTGGTCGGGGTCCATGTCGTCGGGGGCGCGATTGGCATCGACATAGGACCGCGGGAAATGCGCCTCGAGCAAGACTGCGCCGGCCGCGACGGCCCCCGCCCACAGATCGGCCACATGGGTATCCTCGGCGTTCCTGAGCGTGGCGGGATCGGCGATATGGCCGAAATCCTCCGGGTAGTCGGTGCCCGAATGCGGGCTGTCAAAGACGAGCGGCAAGCGTTGCGACGACAGGCCATGAAGGCTGAGGACACCGGGAAGGGTTTCGGTCATTCGGTTCCCCCGTCATGCAGGTGGCAGGCGGTCACATGTGCGCCGTCGGTCAGGGTGCGCGGCACCTCGCGGCGGCAGCGGGGGCCGGCCATGGGGCAGCGCGGGTGGAAATGGCAGCCGGGCGGCGGGTTCAGGGGCGAGGGGATCTCGCCCTTCACGGTGCGGAATTCCTGTCGCCCGGCCCCAAGGCGTGGCACCTGATCCAGAAGCGCCTGCGTATAGGGATGGCGCGGCGCGTCGAACAGCGCCTCGGTCGGGGCGGCCTCCACGATCCGGCCCAGATACATGACGACGACGCGGTCGGCGATATGTTCCACGACGCCAAGATCATGGCTGATGAACAGATAGGTCAGGTCCAGATCGCGGCGCAGGTCCTGGAAGAGGTTGATCACCTGCGCCTGGATCGAGACATCCAGCGCCGCGATGCTTTCGTCGCAGATCAGGAATTCGGGCTGCACCGCGAGCGCGCGGGCGATGCCGATCCTCTGGCGCTGGCCGCCGGAAAACTGGTGCGGGTAGCGCTGCGCATAGGCCGGGTCGAGACCCACCTTTTCCATCAGGCCCGCGACATAGGCGGGCATGTCGGCGCGGCTGGTCAGGCCGTGATGCACGGCAGCCTCTCCGATGATGTCCTGCACCTTCATCCGGGGGTTGAGGGAGGACATCGGATCCTGAAAGATCATCTGGATGCGCAGGCGTTTCTCGCGGGCCTGCGCGCTTTTCGTGTCGGTCACATCGACGCCTTCGAACCGGATCGTGCCGTCCGACACGGGCAAGAGCCCCGCCACCATGCGCCCCAGCGTGGACTTGCCGCAGCCGCTTTCGCCCACAAGCCCCACCACCTCGCCGCGCGCCACGGTGAAGCTTGCGCCATCCACCGCGTTCACGCAGGTCTCGCGCAGATCGGCCCCAAGACGGCGGGCCAGCCGTTCGACCCCGTCGAGCTTCTTTTCGAAGCGGCGCGAGACGCCGTGCAGTTCCAGCATCGCGGTCATGCAGCCCCCTCCGACACGAGATTGGGATGGTAGCAGCGCAGCGCGCGCCCGGTGGCCGGTTCGGTGATCTCGGGCGCGGCTTGCAGGCATTGCTCGCTTGTCCGCGTGCAGCGCGCGGCAAAGGCGCAACCCCGGGGCAGGCGGGCCATGTTGGGGGCCATGCCGGGGATCTGCGCCAGTCGTTCACCGCGCCGACCATGGCCGGGGATCGAGCCCAAGAGCCCCTCGGTATAGGGATGGCCGGGGGCGGTCAGCACGGCATCGGTCGGTCCGCTTTCCACGATCCGGCCTGCATACATCACGGAGATCTTGTCGGCCAAGCCTGCCACCACGGCAAGGTCATGGGTGATCCAGATCAGCGCGGTTCCGGTTTCGCGCGCTAGCTCCTGCACCTCGGCCAGGATCTGGCTCTGGATCGTCACGTCCAGCGCGGTTGTCGGTTCATCGGCCACGATCAGGTCGGGACCGTTCAGAAGCGCGATTGCAATCGCCACGCGCTGGCGCATCCCGCCCGAGAATTGGTGCGGATAGGCCATGAGCCGTTCGGCGGGCGAGGGGATGCCGACCTTGGCCAGAGCCTTGATCGCGCGGTCGCGCGCGGCGGCAGGACTGACGCGGTCATGGGCCCGGACGGCCTCGACCATCTGGGTCTCGATCTTGAGAACCGGGTTCAGCGTCATCATCGGGTCCTGAAAGATCATCGCGATCTTGTTGCCGCGCAGGGATCGCATCTCGCGCTCGGACAGCTTGGCCAGATCCTGACCGCGGAAGTCGATCTGTCCGCCGACGACCCGGCCCGGCGGATCGACGAGGCGCAGGATGGAAAAGCCGGTGACCGATTTTCCCGATCCGCTTTCGCCGACCAATCCCAGCACCTCGCCTTCGCCCAGCGAGAAACTCACGCCATCCACGGCCTTGACCACGCCCGCATCGGTGAAGAAATGCGTTTGCAGGTTGCGCACATCGAGAACGCTCATCGGGTCAACCTCGGGTTCAGGGTGTCGCGCAGGCGGTCGCCCACCATGTTGATCGAGGCCACGATCGCCAGGAGCGCCACGCCGGGATACATGCTCATCCAGTATTGCCCCGACAGCATGTAGCCATAGCCATTGGCGATCAGCAGCCCGAGAGAGGGCTGGGTGATCGGCACACCGACGCCGAGGAAGGACAGCGAGCTTTCCAGCACGATCGTATTGGCGACCTGCACGGTCGAGATCACGATCAGCGGCGGGATGCAGTTGGGCAGGAGATGCCCGAAGATGATGCGCCAGGACGGCAGGCCAAGGCCGCGCGCGGCATCGATATATTCCTTGCGTGCCTCCGACAGGGCGGTGCCGCGCACGGTGCGGGCGTAATAGGCCCATTGCACGATGATCAGCGCGATCACGATCTTGTCGAGACCACGCCCAAAGGCCGCCATCAGCATCAGCGCGACAAGGATCGAGGGGAAGGAGAGCTGGAAATCGACGATGCGCATCAAGATCGCCTCGATCCGCCCGCCCGCCCAGGCGGCATAGATGCCGACCACGACCCCGATGGCCATGGCCGCAAGCGTCGCGGCGATGGAGACCGAGAGAGAGACGCGAAGCCCGTAAAGGATGCCCGACAGGATATCACGCCCCTGTTCATCGGTCCCGAGGTGAAAGGTCATGCTGCGGTCGAAGTTGGTCGAACCGGGGGGCTGGCGCCCATCCATGATGTCGAGCTGACGAAGGTCGTAGGGGTTTTGCGGCGCGAGTTCCGTCGCGAAGATCGCCAGAACGACGAGCAAGAGAAGGCTCGCCGTCGCCACATAGGCGGAGGGACCGGAAAAGAACTTGGCGTATTTGCCGCGCAAAAGCAGTGCCGCCAGAACGACCAGACCCACCAGCAAGATGATGCGCGACACGATGGGCGGCAGGCCGACACCGGACAAGAGCATCGCAAGCGCGGCTGCGACGGCGAGGCCCGCCACCCGTGCAGCGATGCGCCAGGGACGGTTGGGGTCCGTCGTGACCGCTTCGGGCAGGCTGGGCGTGGACGCGCTCATGCCGCTTCCCCTTTCACACGCACGCGCGGATCAAGCAGCGTGTAGATCACGTCGACCGTGAAATTGATGACGATGAAGATGATGACGGTCAGCATCAGGTAGGCGACGATCACCGGGCGATCCAGCGTCGTGATGCTGTCGATCAAGAGCTTGCCCATGCCGGGCCAGGCGAAAACGGTTTCGGTCACCACGGCAAAGGCGATCATGGAGCCCAGTTCCAGACCCAGAACCGTGATGATCGGGATCATGATGTTCTTCAGCACATGCACGAAGAGGATGCGGGATTCCGACACGCCCTTGGCGCGGGCGAATTTGACGTAATCCTGCGTCAGGGCTTCTTGCGTTCCGGCGCGGGCCAGCCGCGTCACGAGCGAGGCCTTGTAAAGCGCCAGCGTCAGGGCGGGCAGGATCATGTATTGCAGGCCGTTCGAGGAAAAGATCGACAGCCGCATGCCCAGAACCTCGACGGTGTCACCGCGCCCGGTCGAGGGCAGCCATTGCAGCTGGACCGCGAAGATCAGGATGAACAGCATGCCGACCCAGAAATTGGGCAGCGAAAAGCCGAAGATGGAGCCCGTCATGATGGCACGGCCCTGCCAGCGGTCGGCCTTGTAGCCTGCGTAAACGCCCAAGGGCACGCCGATGGCGACCGAAAAGAGCAGGCCGAGCGCGGCAAGTTCGAGCGTGGCGGGCATGTAGGACAGGATCAGCTGAACGGCGGGTTCGCCATGCACGAAGCTGCGCCCCAGATCGCCCTGCAGCGCGTTGCCCACGAATTTCAGGAACTGGATATAGACCGGCTGGTCAAAGCCGAAGCGCGCCATCGTCTCTTCGATCTCGGCGGGCGTGGCGTCGGGCGAGATGAGGATGTCGACGGGGTTGCCGATCATGTAGACGCCGAAGAACACGACGATCATCATGGCGATCAGCACGAAGACCGATTGCGCAAGGCGTCGGAGCAAATAGACGAGCATCGTGGATGCGTCCCGGTGTCAGGAGTTTCGGATGTGCCGCGCGGGGATTTTGCGCCCCCGCGCGGCGGTGATCCCAGGCCTTACTGGGCCGGACGGATCATGTAGGGCAGCGTGTACTGGTCGGCGCGCGGGACATAGTCGATGCTGGCACGCATCGCCCAGGGCGTCACCTCGTAATGCAGCGGGATGATGGCGTAATCATCCATCGCCATGCGCGATGCCTGGCGCAGCAGCGCCTCGCGGGCATCGTCATCCACCGTGCGCAGCGCCTCGATCAGGACGGCGTCCATCTCGGGGTTGGAATACTGGCCACGGTTGGTGCCGCCCAGACCCAGATCGCTGTTGCGCGTCGCCAGAAGCGCCCGCAGCGGCGAGGACATTTCGCCCGTGCCCGCACCCCAGCCTGCAAGATAGGCCGAGAATTCGAAGGCATTGCGCCGCGAGAAGAAGGTCGAGGCGGTGGAGGCGTCGATCTCGGTCTCGATCCCGATGCGCGACCACATCTGCGCCACGGCCTGTGCGACCTGCGCGTCGTTGATGTAGCGGTCATTGGGCGTGCCGATGGTGATCCCGAACCCGTCCGGATAGCCCGCCTCGGCCAGAAGCGCCTGGGCGCGTTCCGCGTCATAGGCGCGGGGCGGAAGATCGCCGTCCTCATGCGCGCCGAACATGCCCGGCGGCAGCAATTCGCCCGCCGACACGGCCACGCCGCCCATGATGCGTTCCACGATGGCGTCCCGGTTGACCGCGATGGTCAGTGCCTCGCGCACGCGGATATCCTGCAGCGGGTTGGCCCCGTCGGTGCCGGTGATCATGGGCGAGGGGACCTGCGCGTGATCGAGGTGGATGTAGATCACCCGGTTCGAGATACCCTGCACCACGCGCAGGTCGCTGTCGGCGCGCAGGCGGTCAAGATCCTGCAGCGGCGGGTTCTCGATGAAGTTCACATCGCCCGCGATCAGCGCTGCGACACGCGGACCGTCCGAGGTCAGCGGAAGCATCGTCACGCGCTCCCACGGCGCGGCCTCGCCCCAGTAATCGGGGTTGCGGACCAGCTCGATCCCTTCACCCCGGCGGAAGCTTTCCAGAAGGAAGGGGCCGGTGCCGACAGCGGCGGTGCCGTCGTTGAAGGCCTGGGTGGCCGGCACGGGCAGATCGTCGCCGCAGCCTTCGGTGCTGAATTCAAGGCTCGAGGTGTCGACGCCATTGGCGCGTGCCGAGATGATCCCGAAGGTCGAGAATTCCGTCGGCATCAGCGGATAGGGGTCGGCGCTGTGGACGATCAGGGTGTGGGGGTCTACGACCTCCATCCCGGTGATCCCGCCAGTATAGGTGGTGAAGAGCGAAGGCGAATCCGGCACGCCGGGAATGCGGCAGACGGTATAGACCACGTCATAGGCATCGAAGGGCGATCCATCCGAGAAGGTCACGCCCTGACGCAGGTTGAACCGCCAGCTCGTGTCGCTGGCCGGTTCCCAGCTTTCCGCCAGAAGCGGCGTCAGCTGCTGGGCCTCGTCGGTGCCGACAAGCGATTCGAAGATGTTGCGGCGCAACTGGTTGTTGGGCCCGAGATTGTGGAAATGCGGGTCCGCCGAGGACGGTTCGGAGGCAAGTCCGATGCGCAATTCCTGCGCGGCAAGGGGCAGGGCCGGGATGGCGCTGGCAAGCAGCGCCGCGGCCAGCCCACGGAAAACGGGTCTGGACATGTGGGGTAGTCTCCTCTGTTGTCGGTCGGGACGGGTTTCGCACCCGGCCTCGTTTCTGTTTCGTGACAGGGGCACCCTATCCGAGCGGTCGGGAGCGGGAATTGGAAACTGCATGTTTTGGTGTTATGGACCCATAAGGGTTTCGCATGACCCGGCAGAACGGGGGGAAGACCATGCGTCCACGCGCGTCGATCCGGGAATACGAGGTGCTGCGCGCCGTCATCACCTCGGGGACGGTGACGGCGGCGGCGCATCGCTTGGGCATCTCGCAACCCGCTGTCAGCCGGCTATTGGCGCAGCTTGAATCCAATGTCGGCGTGACGCTCTTCGAGCGTCGTGGCGGGCGGTTGCGCCCCACGGCAGAAGCGGTGCGGCTGAACGGGCGGCTTGACCGGCTGTTCGATGCTCTGGCCTATCTCGATGGCACCGATCCCACGGATCCGGCCAGCCAGCCCCTTCGGCTCGCCGCGCCGCCGACGCTGGGGCATCGGTTCCTTGCCGGTCTCATGGCCAGTTTCATCAAGCAAAACCCCGGCCAGATGGTCTCGCTCGAAACCTGCACCTCGAACGGGTTGGTGAGCCGCCTTGTCGATGACACGATCGATCTGGGCTTCACCCTTGCCGAACTGACCCATTCGGCGATGGAGTTGATCCCCTTTCACCGCACCCGCGCGGTCTGCGTCATGGCCCATGACCACCCGCTGGCCCGCCACAAGGTAATCACGCCGGAAATCCTGCATGGTCAGGACCATATCGCGTTGATGCGGCGGCACATGGTGCGGACGCGGCTGGATCAGGTCTTTGCCAATGCCAATGTGCGGCCCCGCACGGTGGCCGAGGTGGCAACGGGCGTCAGCGCGATCACGCTGGCGCGGGCGGGTGTGGGCGTGGCGGTGATCTGCCCCTTTCCGCTGGTGCGGCAGGCCGATGCCGATATCGCCGTGCGCCCCTTCGAGCCGGAATTCGTCTATCGCGCCTCTTTTGCGGTCTCCACCGTGCGGCCCATGACGCGGGCCGCGCGCGCCTTCATGCGGCATGTCCAACTGGCGGTGCGCTCGGATGCGCGCAGTGCTTATGAACTGCGCCCGCCCGAGGATCTGGTGACAGCCGTCTGACGGGCGATCAGCCCTGTGACCAATCCGGTTTGCGCTTGTCGAGGAAGGCAGAGATCCCCTCGGCCGTGTTGCGGTCGAGCATGTTTTCCACCATCACCGCCCCCGTCATTTCGTAAGCCTTGTCGAGCGGCAGCTGGATCTGGTCGTAGAAGGCGCGCTTGCCCACGCGCACGGCGGACCCCAGCTTGGCGGCGATCTGTTCGGCAAGGGCTTCTGTCTCGGCCTCCAGCGTTTCGGAGGGGGCGATGCGGTTGATCAGGCCGATCTCGCGGGCGCGGGCGGCAGAGATGAAATCGCCCGTCACCAGCATCTCGAACACCTGTTTGCGGGGCGCGTTGCGCGACAGGGCAACCATGGGGGTCGAACAGAAAAGCCCGATATTCACCCCGTTGACGCCAAAACGGCAATCTTCGGCCGCGACGGCCAGATCGCAGCTTGCGACCAGCTGGCAACCGGCCGCAGTGGCGATGCCATGGGTCTGGGCGATGACGGGCTGGGGCAGGCGGGGGATCATCTGCATCATCCGCGCGCACCGGTCGAACAGGTCACGAAGCGCGGCAGCCCCCCGGTCATTGCTGTCGCGCTTGGCCTGCATCTCCTTGAGGTCGTGACCGGCGCAGAATGCCTTGCCCGCGCCCTTAAGAACGATGACGCGCTGGGTTTCGGAGATCATGAGCGCGCCGAAAACCTCGGTCAGGGCGGCGATCATGCCATCGGAAAGCGCATTGAGCTTGCCGGGCAGGTTCAGCGTCAGATGCGTGACAGCGCCCCGATCCTCGCGGATCACCAGTTCCTCGGTCATGGTCTTTCCTTCCCTTGTCGTCTGCCCTAACCCCTATGCGGTGACCCTGTATAGCGGCATGGCCGCGTCAGGGAAGGGGGAGGGTATCATGGCATTGGCAATGGATGTGGCCGCGCTGACGCGGTTTCTGGACGAGGTTTTTCCGCAGGTCGCGCAGGATTTCGTGATCGAGGATCTTGCCGAAAAGCATCTGACCGTGCGCCTGAAGGTCGAGGATCGCCACCTCAGGCCCGGCGGCACCGTGTCGGGGCCGACCATGTTCGCGCTGGCCGATGTGTCTGTCTATCTTGCCATTTTGGCCATGATCGGGCCCAAGGCGCTGGCCGTCACCACGAATTGCGCGATTGATTTCATGCGCAAACCCGCCGCCGGGGTCGACATGATCTGCGAGTGTCGCATCCTGAAACTGGGTCGCGTTCTGGCGGTCGGCGATTGCCTGCTCTATTCGGTGGGCCAAGCCGAGCCCGTTGCGCGCGCCTCGCTCACCTATTCCATTCCGCCCGAGCGCTAGGGCGACCCTGCGACACCGCGCGGCGCTGTCCGCGATGACGGCGCGGGATAAGAGTGATTGACCACGTCAAATCAGCCGGAGACGCAGGATGACCGAGGCCGCCAAAGACGCAAAGGAAGATTTCAGCAGGCTGGAACATCTGCCTGTCACCTTCTTTGCGATCACCATGGGGCTGTTCGGGCTGGCCTTGGCCTTGCATGCGGCGGCGGGCAGTTACGATTGGATCGAAACACCGGCGCGCGCGCTGCTTTGGGCGGGGCTTGGCTGTTTCGCCGTGATCGCGGGCTTTTATCTTGCCAAGGCGATCCGCCATCCCGACGCTGTCGCTGGGGAATGGCATCATCCGGTCAAGCTGGCGTTTTTCCCGACCATCACCATCTCGCTTTTGTTGATGGCCACGGCCATCCACGGCTATCGCCCCGATCTCGCCCAACCGGTCTGGCTTGTCGGGGTGGTGGGGCAGGGCGCGCTGACCATCGCCGTCATATCGGGCTGGATCAGCCACCGTGCCTTCGAGGTCGGGCATCTGACGCCCGCCTGGTTCATCCCGGCGGTGGGCAATGTGATCGTCCCCCTTGCCGGCGCGCAGATGGGTTGGATCGAGACGAGCTGGCTGTTCTTTTCGGCTGGCATGATCTTTTGGCTGATCTTGCTTGTTCTGGTCTTCAACCGCCTGATCTTTCACGCGCCGATCCCGGGGCGCTTGTTCCCGACGCTGGTCATCTTGATCGCGCCGCCGGCCGTCGCTTTCGTCAGCTATTTTCGGCTGGCGGGCGGGGTCGATGCCTTTGGGCATGTGCTGCTGAACAGCGCCTATGTCTTTGCAGCACTTGTGCTTATGCAGGTGCCAAAGCTGATGAAACTGCCCTTCGCGCTCAGCTGGTGGGCGCTCAGCTTTCCCCTCGCGGCGCTGTCGGTGGCCAGTTTCGTCTATGGGCGCGAGGCGGCGAGCGGGACCCATGTCGGCATCGGGCTGGTGGTTCTGGCAGCCCTTGTTCTGGTCGTGGCGGGCCTGTTGTATCGCACGGGCCTTGCCATCTTGCGTGACGAGATCTGCCGCCCGGAATAGGCCCGGGCGAGAGCGCATGTCTTGCCCTCAGCCGATCAGCCGCGCGACATAGGGGGGCAGGGCGAAAGCGCCGAGATGCACCGCGGGCGTATAATAATCGGTCTCGAACCCCGCCGCCGCGAAGCGTTCGGTCAGCGTGGCCAGATCGACGCCCCGCGCTGCCCCATCCGTGCCCCAGCCAAAGGCCATGGGCCCGCCCGCATAGGTCGGGATCGTCGCAAGATAGCAGGTCGCATCGGCGAAAAGCGCGGTGAAGGCGCGCATCGTGTTCGTGAGCTCCGCACCCTGCAGAAACGGCACGCCGTTTTGCGTGACGAGGATGCCACCCGGCGCAAGCCGTGCCTTGGCATGGCCGTAGAAGGTGTCGGTGAACAACACCTCGCCCGGGCCGACAGGATCGGTGGAATCGACGATGATCACGTCATAGACATCGGCGTTCTGCCGCATGAAATCCGCGCCATCCGCGATCACGAGGTCAAGGCGCGGATCGTCGAAGGCTCCGGCGGAAATGCCCGGCAGGTGGGATTTGCAGAAATCGACCACCGTTCCGTCGATCTCGACCATGGTGACCTGTTCGATATCCCGATGCTTGAGCACCTCGCGCGCCATGCCGCCATCGCCGCCGCCCACGATCAGCACGCGCCGCACCGCCCCATGGGCGAAGATCGGCACATGGGTCATCATCTCGTGGTAGATGAAATTGTCCGCTTCCGTGACCTGCACCACGCCATCGAGCGTCATGATCCGGCCAAAGGTCGGGTTTTCGAAAACGCGCAGCCGCTGGTGTTCGGTGGCGCTGTCATAGAATTCGGCGGTGATGCGCAGGGCCTGCGAATGATCGGCGTGCAGACGCTCGACATTCCAGTCCCCGGGCCAGTCCGCAGGCGAGGGTCCGCGATCGGTCATGGCAATCTCCGGCAGGCAGGAGGAGGGGGGAGGCTGCCATCGCAGCCTCCGCTATCTGGTCTGTGTCAGGCGGCGGCGGTGTCGCGCACCAGGCCCTCACCGCGGCGCAATTCCTTGACATGCACCGTCTCGGTTCCGAAAGCGCGTTTCAGCACGCCCACGGCCTTCCACGGATCGGCATCGCCGCACATGAACACGTCAAAGGCCCCGTAGCCGATCTCGGGCCATGTGTGGACCGAGATGTGGCTTTCGGCCAGAACGGCCACGCCCGATACGCCCTGCGGGCTGAACTTGTGGGTGTGGATGTGCAACAGCGTGGCGCCGCAGGCATCGACGCAATCGCGAAACGCCTGTTCGATCCGGTCCTCGTCATCCAGGCCGTGGCCGTTCTCGACCTCGATGATCAGATGCGTTCCGGCAAAGACGACGCCGTCGCGCCTTATGAAGTGATCGTCACGGTCGCAATCGAGCACGTCGCGCTGTGCGACAGGATCTTCAAACACGATGTCAGCGGCCAAAAGGCCGCGGGAGTCTTCCGCATGGGCGCCTGTCTCCAGACCAGTCCCCAGTTGGAAGAGGTTGGCGCGGGTCATGAGCGCTCCCCCTTCTTACCAGCAGAGTGATGTGGTGGGTCCTTAGCGCCCCCCCGAGGTTGCCCTCGAAGTTGGGATCGGTCCCGGTTCTCGTGGGGGGGCACCTAAGCCCCCGGACCCCCGGGATCAAGGAAAAATTCACGAAAGTGCGAAGGCTGTCGTGCGTCCGTCACCATGGGATCGGGGTGAAAATTATGGGGTAAAATGATACCTTATCAGTAAGATATTGTTTTTGCACGGTTTATACAAAAACATGCCGGTTGACGCGCCGTGGAAATCCCGTAAAAGCACGCCATCGCAGGGCGGCCATGGGCCGTCTTTCGCCATTCCGGCCGGGCCCTCATGCCCGCCCCCGAAAGGACCGAGTGAAATGAAGACCTTTTCTGCCACCCCGGCGGATATCGACAAGCAGTGGGTCGTGATCGACGCCGAGGGCGTTGTTCTGGGCCGTCTCGCTTCGATCATCGCCATGCGGCTGCGCGGCAAGCACAAGCCGAGCTTCACCCCCTCCATGGACATGGGCGACAATGTCATCGTCATCAACGCCGAAAAGGTGCAGGTGACGGGCAACAAGCGCAACAAGCCCAATTACTGGCACACCGGCTTCCCGGGCGGGATCAAGTCGCGCACGACCGGCCAGATCCTCGAGGGTGACCACCCCGAGCGCGTCGTGATGCAGGCCGTCAAGCGCATGCTGCCCGGCGGCCCGCTGTCGCGCAAGCAGATGACCAACCTGCGCGTCTATGCCGGCGCCGAGCATCCGCATGAGGCGCAATCGCCCACCGTGCTCGACGTCAAGTCGATGAACCCCAAGAACACCCGGAGCGCATGACCATGGCCGAGACCCTGAGTTCGCTCGACGCCCTGAAAGGCGCCGTGGATGCAAGCCCCGCCGCAATCACCCTGTCCGACGCCCCCCGCGAGCCGCAGCGCGACGCGCTGGGTCGCGCCTATGCCACCGGCAAGCGCAAGGACGCGGTCGCCCGCGTCTGGATCAAGCCCGGCTCGGGCAAGGTCGTGGTGAACGGCAAGGAAATGAACGCCTATTTCGCGCGTCCCGTTCTGCAGATGATCCTGCGCCAGCCCTTCCAGGTGGCCGGGGTCGAGAACGAGTTCGACGTGATGGCGACCGTCAAGGGCGGTGGCCTGTCCGGCCAGGCCGGCGCGGTCAAGCATGGCATTTCCAAGGCGCTGCAGCTCTATGAACCGAGCCTGCGCGGTGCGCTGAAAGCGGCAGGTTTCCTGACCCGCGACAGCCGCGTCGTGGAACGCAAGAAGTTCGGCCGCCGCAAGGCCCGCCGCAGCTTCCAGTTCTCCAAGCGCTGAAGATCTTTCCCTTCGTGGGATCATGGAAAGGCCGCCCCTTTGGGCGGCCTTTTTGCATGTCCGATCACGCTTTCGCGAGCGGGTCTTCAAGCCCCGTTAGAGCGTCCCAAATCCCGCGCCGTGGACGTCAGCAATGGAGGTTTTCGCATGAAATCCATGCTTCTTTCCGGCGTTTTCGTTCTGGCCAGTGCCGGACTGGCCACAAGCGGCCTCGAGGGACCGACAGCCCCTGACGCCAAGCCCGCCGATGCCACGCTCGTGCGCGTGACCGAGGCCGAGGTCGAGGCCGTGATCGCCAGCAAGAAGGACACCTTTGTCCAGCAGGTGACGCAGGCGATGACCGATTGCACCGAGGATGGCACCATGCCCCTGTGCCAAGGGGCAGAGACCAAGAACTGACCGCGCATCGGCGCAAGCGCCCCGGTGCCGTCCGAGGGCGCTTGACGCCGCCGCGCGCTGTGACTAGCTGCCCGCCATGGCGCGCGCACCCCTTTTGCAATTGACCGATATCTCGCTGACCTTTGGCGGGAACCCGGTGTTTTCCGACATGTCCCTCGTGGTCCAGGAGGGCGACAGGCTGGCGCTCGTCGGGCGCAACGGATCGGGAAAATCCACCCTGATGAAGGTGATGGCGGGTCTTGTCCTGCCCGATACGGGCCGCGTGGTCACGCCCGATGGCGTGCGCGTGGGCTACATGGAACAGGACCCCGATTTCGCGGGCTTTGCCACATTGGGCGATTTCGCCACGGCCACGCTGGACCCGTCCGAAGCCTGGCGGGTGGAGGCGGCGGCCGAGGGGCTGAAGCTGCGCCTTGACGCGGAACCGGGGCGCGCCTCGGGCGGGGAACGGCGGCGCGCGGCGCTCGCGCGGCTTTTGGCCGAGGCACCCGAGTTGATGCTTCTGGACGAGCCGACCAACCACCTCGACATCGAGGCGATCGGCTGGCTGGAGCGTAACCTCTTGGAAACGCGGGCGGGTTTCGTGCTGATCAGCCACGACCGCGCCTTTCTGACGGCACTGGCGCGCGGCACGCTCTGGCTCGACCGTGGCGTGGTGCGGCGGCAGGATCAGGGGTTCGGCACCTTCGAGGCCTGGCGCGAAAAAACCTGGGAGGAAGAGGACGCCGCCCGCCACAAGCTGGACCGCAAGATCAAGGCCGAGGCGCGGTGGGCCGTCGAAGGCATCAGCGCGCGGCGCAAGCGCAACCAGGGTCGCGTGCGCGCGCTGCAGGCTTTGCGCGAGGAACGCGCGAACCAGATCCGGCGGCAAGGCACCGCCGATATGGCGCTGGAGGCGGGGAGCCAAAGCGGCAAGCGCGTGATCGAAGCGCGCGGGATTTCAAAGGCTTACAACGGGCAGACGATCCTCGAACCCTTCGATCTGCGGGTGCTGCGAGGGGACCGGATCGCCTTTGTCGGGCCGAACGGGGCGGGCAAGACGACGCTTTTGAACATGCTCACCGGCCAGCTTGCGCCCGATACAGGCGAGGTGACGCTTGGGACCGGCATCGAGATGGCGGTGTTCGACCAGACGCGAGCGCAGCTCGACCCCGAGGCGACGCTCTGGGACAGCCTGACCGATGATCCCGCGGCCCGGGTCAGCGGCGCGTCGGACCAGGTTCTGGTGCGCGGCCAGCCGCGGCACGTGGTGGGATACCTCAAGGATTTCCTGTTCGACGAGGCGCAGGCCCGCGCGCCGGTCAAGTCCTTGTCGGGTGGGGAAAAAGCGCGGCTTTTGCTGGCGCGGATCATGGCGCGGTCCTCAAACCTTCTGGTGCTCGACGAACCGACCAACGACCTGGATATCGAGACGCTTGATCTTCTACAAGATTTGTTGGGGGACTATCCCGGCACGGTGCTTTTGGTCAGCCACGACCGCGATTTCATCGACCGCGTGGCCAGCGTGACCGTCGCGCTGGAGGGGCGGGGGCGGGCCACGGTCTATGCTGGCGGCTGGAGCGATATGGCGGCCCAGAGGGGGCAGGTTGACCCGGTGGCCGAGGCGAAACCGGCGCGCGGCGCGGCACCGGTGGTTCAGGCCAAGCCCAAGGCGCAGAATGCAAAATCCGGCCTGTCTTTCACCGAGACGCATCGGCTGAAGGCGCTGCCGGACGAGATTGCGCGGCTCGAGGCGGAGATCGGGAAGCTTGCGGAATTGCTCTCCGACCCGGCACTGTTCAGCCGCGAACCGGTCAAATTCCGCAAGGCGACCGAGGCGATGGCGGAGCGTCAGGCGAAGCTGTCGGCGGCGGAGGAAGAATGGCTTTTTCTTGAGGAAAAGGCCGAATCCGCGGGTTAGGAGCAGAGGCCGTTCGGCTCGATTCCCTGCCACGGCAGGAAGGTTTCGACGGCGTCGGCGCGGGTCTGCCAGGGGGTGACGGGCATGACCTGGGCGATCAGGCTTTCGAGCCGCGCGGTGCGGCTGCCCCTGGGGTCGAGGGCGCGGCAGCAGACGTATTCTTCTACAAGAGAGGCCTGGGCCTCGTAGCCGTAGTCGAGGAACCGGCGGTTTTCCGTGGTGTCGAACAGGTAGGGATCCTCGATCCGGGCGTGTTCGCGGGCGGCGCGGAGCGGGTGGTAGCCGGTGAGCTCCCGGTTCTGCCATTGCCAGACATGCGTCATCTCATGGGCAAAGAACATCGCAGCATATAGGTGGCGGCGACCGTCCGGCATCAAGGTATAGTCGGGCACGCTCATGTCGCGGCGGATGTGGAGCGTGTTGAACAGCACCATTCCGGCGGTGCGGCCTTCGATCACGGGGCCATCGGGCGGCGGCAGAACGCGCTCGCGGCAGGTGGTCTGGGGGCGGGCCGGGTAGCGCTGCACGATCAGGCCGATGAGCGGATTTTCGGCGATGCGGACGGGGGCGGAGTCGAATGTGTCGCCCTGGAGATCGGCCATATAGGCGACCTCCGCCTCGGTCAGGGGACGGCCGCAGGCGGCGAGCGCGAGGATCAGGACGAGGGCAAGGGCGCGGCGCATGGCCGGAGGGTAGGGGCGGGACGGGGACCGGGCAAGGGGCGTAGGGAAAGGGTAGGGCATGCGTAGGGGATGTGTAGGGAATCTGTCGTTACAGGTGTGGTGGGGGGTGGTGGTGGGTTTCACCCACCCTACGGAGGCTAGGTAGGGTGGGTGCAACCCAACGTGTCCGCGACGATTATGGGGGGGCGTTGAATGGTGGGTTTCACCCACCCTACGGGTAAGGCTTTGTTAACCCGGTTCCGGCAACAAGACGGCATGTCGGAGTATCGCCGTCTCTTCGTGCCCGGGGGCACCTATTTTTTCACGGTCGCGCTGGCCGGGAGGGGGGGTGATCTTTTGGTGTCGCGTATCGGGGATTTGCGGGCCGCCTACGCGGAGGGGCTGTGTGATCGTCCGGTGCAGACGAGGGCGATCGTCGTCTTGCCCGATCATCTGCACGCCATCTGGACCTTGCCCGAGGGCGACAGCGATTTCCCGGAGCGGTGGAAGCGGATCAAACGGTCCTTTACGGTCCGCGTCGGTGAAACGCGGCCGCGCAGTGCCAGCAAGTGGGCCAAGGGCGAGGCCGGCATCTGGCAGCGCCGGTATTGGGAGCGCTGCATCCGCGACGAGGCGGAATTGTCAGCCGCGTTGCGATACGTTTGGGCCAATCCGGTGAAACACGGGCTGGTGTGTCGCGCGGTCGATTGGCCGTATTCGTCCCTTCACCGTGAAATCCGCGTCGGGAGCGTGGCGCAGGCGGGTGTGTAGGGTGGGTGAAACCCACCAATCGCCCCATTTTCGTATCATGGTGGGTTTCACCCACCCTACACGTCCAACTCCTCCACGAACCGCGCATTCTCCTGGATATACTGGAAGCGCAATTCGGGCTTCTTGCCCATCAGCCGTTCCACCAGGTCGCCCGTTTCGCCCGGCGCGTCCTCGTCCACCGAGACGCGGATCAGTTTGCGGGAGGCAGGGTCCATCGTGGTGTCCTTGAGGTCTTTCGCGTCCATCTCGCCCAGACCCTTGAAGCGGCTCACGTCGATCTTGCCCTTGCCGCCCAGACCCTTGGCCATCCATTCGGCCTTTTCCGCCTCGTCCAGGCAATAGACGCGGCGCGCGCCTTGGGTCAGGCGGAAGAGCGGCGGGCAGGCGAGATAGAGGTGGCCTGCGTCGATCAGCGGGCGCATCTGGCTGAAGAAGAAGGTCATCAGGAGCGAGGCGATATGCGCGCCGTCGACATCGGCGTCGGTCATGATGATGACCTTGTCGTAGCGCAGATCCTCGATGTTGAATTTCGTGCCCATGCCCACGCCAAGCGCCTGGCAGAGGTCCGAAATCTCGGTGTTCTGGCCGAGCTTGGAGCTGGCAGCCCCCAGAACGTTCAGGATCTTGCCCCGGAGCGGCAGGAGGGCCTGGGTCTTGCGGTCGCGGGCCATCTTGGCCGAGCCGCCCGCGCTGTCACCCTCGACGATGAAGAGTTCCGTGCCGTCGCGGGCGCTTTGGGAACAATCGACGAGCTTTCCGGGCAAGCGCAGGCGCTTGGTCGCGGATTTGCGGGCGGTTTCCTTTTCCGCGCGGCGGCGCAGGCGTTCTTCGGCGCGGAGCACGAGGAAATCGAGGATCGCGCCCGCCGATTTGGTGTTGGCGGCAAGCCAGTTGTCGAAATGGTCGCGCACGGCGCCTTCGACCATGCGGGCGGCCTCGGTCGTGGCGAGGCGGTCCTTGGTCTGGCCCACGAATTCGGGTTCGGCGATGAAGCACGACACAAGCGCGCCTGCGCCCGAGACCAGATCGTCACGCGTGATATTGGCCGCTTTCCGGTTACTGGCCAGTTCGCCATAGCCGCGAATGCCCTTGAGGATCGCGGCCCAAAAGCCCGCTTCATGCGTGCCGCCCTCGGGCGTGGGGACGGTGTTGCAATAGGATTGGATGAAGCCGTCGCGCGCGGGCGTCCAGTTGATCGCCCATTCGACGGAACCCGGCTGGCCGAAGCGCGGCTGGAATTCCACTTTTCCGGCGAAAGCGGTTTCAGAATAGGTCGCCGCAGCGCCCATCGTTTCCTTGAGGTAATCGGCAAGGCCGCCGGGGAAGTGAAAGACGGCTTCGGTGGGCGTTTCGCCGTCGTCGATCTCGGATTTCCAGCGGATTTCGACGCCGGAGAAGAGATAGGCCTTGGAGCGGACCATCTTCATCATGCGGGCGGGTTTGAAGCGGTGCGAGCCGAAGATCTGTTCGTCTGGATGGAAGGTGACGGAGGTGCCGCGCCGGTTGGCCACGGCGCCCGCCGCGCGCACGGGCCCCTGCGGGATGCCGCGCGAGAATTCCTGCACGAACAATTCGCGGTTGCGCGCGACCTCGACCCGGACATGGTCGGAGAGCGCGTTGACGACCGAGACGCCCACGCCATGCAGACCGCCCGAGGTCTGGTAGGCCTTGCCCGAGAATTTGCCGCCCGCGTGAAGGGTGCAGAGGATCACCTCGAGCGCGGATTTGTCGGGGAATTTCGGATGCGGATCGACGGGGATGCCGCGCCCGTTGTCGCGGATCGTGACGGAGAAATCGGCGTGAAGCTCCACCTCGATGCGGGAGGCGTGGCCTGCGACGGCCTCGTCCATGGAATTGTCGAGCACTTCGGCCACGAGATGGTGGAGCGCGCGTTCATCGGTGCCGCCGATATACATGCCGGGGCGTTTGCGGACGGGTTCCAGCCCCTCGAGCACCTCGATGGAGGAGGCGTCGTAGGTGGAGGGGTCGGGCGTGTTTTTCAGCAGGTCATCGGCCATGGGGTTTCGCTGCCTCTGCTCTATCTTGTGGGCGTTTTGCGCGATCATGGCAGGTTTGGGGTCGCGGGGAAAGGGGAGGTGGGCGCGAGATTGACCTGCCTCAAGGCGGGGGGGGGGCGGGATCTGCGAGGATGGGCGCGCAGGAACACCCGGCCAGAGGAGGGACAGACCCCGTGAAAGACATGAGCGCAGAGATCGTGGACGCCCCCGTGGAGGCCGAAACCGCCCCGCAAGCCAATCCGGCCGAGGAGGCGCCCGCGCCGCGGTTGCGCCGCCCCGCGCCCTCGGTGGCCGAGATCCGCGCGGCTTTCGAGACGGGGGAATATCCCTATCAGAGGCGGCTGTCGCGCCGAAGCTACGAGGCGCAGAAGGCGCGGCTGCAGGCGGAATTGCTGAAGGTGCAGAAATGGGTGGGCGAGACCGGCCAGAAGATCGTGATCCTGTTCGAGGGGCGGGACGCGGCGGGAAAGGGCGGGACGATCAAGCGCTTCACCGAACATCTCAACCCCCGCGAGGCACGGGTGGTCGCGCTGAACAAACCCACCGACGAGGAGCGCGGGCAATGGTATTTCCAGCGCTACGTCAACCATTTGCCGACCGCGGGCGAGATCGTTTTCTATGATCGCAGCTGGTACAACCGGGCGGGTGTCGAGCGGGTGATGGGGTTTTGCGAGCCCAATGATTACCTCGAGTTCATGCGCCAGACCCCCGAATTGGAGCGGATGTTGGTGCGTTCGGGGATCCGGCTTTACAAATACTGGTTTTCGGTCACCCGCGACGAGCAGCGCCGCCGCTTCCTGAGCCGGGAGAGCGATCCGCTGAAACAGTGGAAATTGTCGCCCATCGACCGCGCGAGCCTCGACAAATGGGAGGATTACACCGAGGCGAAGGAGGCGATGTTCTTTTACACCGACACGGCCGATGCGCCCTGGACGGTGATCAAGTCGGACGACAAGAAACGCGCAAGGATCAACTGCATGCTGCATTTCCTGAGCGGTCTGGACTATCCGGGCAAGGACCGCCGGCTGGTCCATGCGCCCGATCCGCTGATCGTGGGGCAGGCGGGGCATGTGATCCACAAGGCCGATCACATCCTGGGCGCCTCGCTCCACCCCGATATCCGGCGCGGGCGGGCGCGGGCGGAGGGCTGACGGCGCCTTGTGTCAGAGGTAGGATTCGAGGCTGCCCGTGCCGCCGTCGACGCCGAAATACTGATCGAGGATCTGGGCGTCGATGATGTTGCGCTGGCGCGCGACGGAGGCCATGGCCGTGAGGTAGAGCATGTCCTCCGGCGTCAGTTGGCCCGCCTGAAGCTGGGCGATGCCCGCTTCGAGCCAGTCGATGATTTCCTGGTTCATCATCAGGTTGATGGCGTCGAAGGCTTCGAGGGCCTGTTCGGGGGTGGCAAGGCCGCGCTCGTAGAAGGGTTCGAAATGGGCGGAGGTGAAGCGCACGAAACTGTCGCTCATCTGCTGGTCGCGCAATTCCGCATCGAGGCGGGAGACCATCGCGTCGAGACCGCCGGTCAGAACCCCCGCGGTCGCGATCGACATGGCGACGGAGGCGGCGCTCAGCACCACCCAATCGACCGTCACCGCGCCGCTTTCATCTGAAAGAAAACTCGAAAATATCGCTGACATACTGTCCTGCGCACCACTTACCCGACCTGCTCTAGAGCTGAAAAAGGGTAGGATTGTGGCCGTTTGTCTGCATGTCTGTGAACACTGTCCCGTCGGTCCGGAAACAATCCGCGCTGCGCGCGGCGGGATCGGCAATCCGCCGCCGCCCTACGGGCCCTGGTGGCGGGCAGGCGGGGCGGGGGATTGTCCCGGGGGCCATGGTCATCCTAAGTGGGGGCCATGATCACGCCCGCGCGTCTGTTTCCGGCTATCTGTCTTGCGCTCTGGGCCGCGCCGCTCGGGGCGCATCCGCATATCTTCGTCGATGCGGGGCTGAGGCTGTTGCGGGATGAGGCCGGCGTGGTGACGGCGGTCGAGGTGACCTGGCGCTATGACGAGCTTTACACCCTGCTTTTGACCGAGGATTACGGGATCGATCCCGATTATGACCTGGTGCTGACCGAGGCGGAGGTCGCGCAGATGCTGGGTTTCGACCTGAACTGGAGCGGCGGGTTCGAAGGGGGGCTGGTGGTGCGGCAGGGCGACAGGCTGCTCGATCTGGGCGCGCCCGAGCCCGTTTCGCTGGCGCTTTTGCCCTCGGGACAGCTGGAAACCACGCATCGGCGCGCGGTGCAGGGCGCGGTTGCGGGCGATCTGGTGGCCCAGGTCTATGACCCCGAATTCTACATCGCCTTTGAAATGATCCTGCCGGTGAGTGTCGCAGGAAGCCCCGCCTGTGCGACCGACCTGGTGCGCGCCGATCTGGATGCGGCCTATGCGGTTCTGGAAACCGCGCTGGAGGAGATCGGGGGCGCGGTCGCGGCCGAGGACAATTTCCCGCCCGTGGGGGCCTATTTCGCCGACCGGGTGGAGGTGACATGCCCCGGTTGATCGCGCTGGCGGCGCTGGCGGGGATCGCGGGTCTGGCAGCGCTCTACCTGTCGGGCGGCGCGCGGGTGATCGAGGCCTGGGCGCTGGCGGGCCAGCAAGAGGCGCAAGGGGCCATGGCGCGGGGGTTGCGCGCGCTCAGGGCAGGCGAGGCTGCGGCGCTGGCGGGGTTCCTGGCGGTCTGTTTCGGATACGGGTTTTTCCATGCGGCGGGGCCGGGGCATGGCAAGCTGTTGATCGGTGGCTATGGCGCGGCGCGGTCCATCGGGGCCTTTCGACTGTCGGCTGTCGCCCTGGCCTCGAGCCTTGCGCAGGGGGCGAGCGCCATCGCGCTTGTGGCCCTTGGTCTTTGGGTCTGGCGGTTGGGGCGGGAGGCGATGACCGACATGGCCGATCGTCTGCTGGCCACTGTGAGTTTCGCGGCGATTTCGCTGGTCGGTCTGTGGCTTGTCTGGCGCGGGGTGCGGCGACTGATTGTCGTGACGCGGGGGGCGGGGCATGGTCACGACCACGCCCACGGCCATGACGATGGCGCGGCCTGCGCCGTCTGCGGCCATGCCCATGCGCCCGATCCGGGCGCTGTGGCGCAGGCCACGGGTTGGCGCGAGATCGCGGCGTTGATCGCTGCGGTCGCGATCAGGCCCTGCACCGGCGCGCTCTTCGTGTTGATCGTGACGGCGCAGATGGGGATTTTCGCGGTGGGCATCGCGGGAACGCTTGCCATGGCGCTGGGAACGGCCTCGGTCACGGTGGCGGTGGCGCTGGCGGCGGTGACGCTCCGGCGCGGGGTTCTGGCGGGGATGGCGGAAAGCGCGGCACTGGCGCGCGCCCAACCGGTGCTGGAGATCGCGGTGGGCGGCGTCGTGGCGGTCCTGGCCGCGCAACTGGCGCTCGCGGCGCTCTGAGGTCGCAGGCAGGCTTGCCGGGGGCGCGGCGCGGGTCTAAGGCCCGGTCATGACGACACTTTCGGCCCATATCCGCGCGACGCTGACGCTTGGCCTGCCGCTGATCGGGGGGATGCTGGCGCAGATCGCCATCACGCTCACCGATACGGTGATGATGGGCTGGTACGGGGTGCCGGAACTGGCCGCCGTGGCGCTTGGCGGGTCCTATTTCCATGTCGTGCTGATCCTTGGGATGGGGTTCGGGCTGGCCGTCATGCCGATGGTGGCGGCGGCGGCGGCCAATTACGACCGGCGGCAGGTGCGGCGGATCACGCGGATGGGGCTTTGGATCGCGCTGATCTTTTCGGCGCTGGTCCTGCCGCTCTTCTGGTTCTCGGGGGCGATCCTGCTGGCGCTTGGCCAGAGCGAGATCATCGCCGGGATGACGCAAAGCTATCTGAGGATCGCGGGGTTCGGGATCGCGCCTGCGGTGGTGATGACGATGCTGCGCAGCCATCTGTCCGCGCTCGATCATGCGCGCGTGGTGCTTTGGGCGACGCTGGCGGGGGCGGGGTTGAACGCCGGTCTCAACTGGATCCTGATCTTCGGCAATCTCGGCGCGCCGGAACTGGGCATCGCGGGGGCGGCCTATGCCTCGGTCGGGACGCAGGCCCTGATCGCGCTGATCCTGGCGCTGCATGCGGGGCTGCACCGGGACCTGAGGCAGGATACGCTGTTTGCCCGCTTCTGGCGGCCCGATTGGGAGGCGTTCGCGCAGGTATTCCGCCTGGGCTGGCCCATCGCGCTGACGCTTTTGTCGGAATCGGGGCTTTTCATGGCGACGATGGTGATGATGGGCTGGCTGGGGCCGAACCCGCTGGCGGCCCATGGCATCGCGCTGCAGATCTGTTCGGCGACGTTCATGGTGCATATCGGCCTGAGCCAGGCCGCGACCGTGCGCGCGGGGCGCGCCTGGGGCAGGGGGGACCAGGCGGGGCTCAGGCTGGCCGCCTTTGCCGCGCTGATCCTGTCGGGGGGGATGGTGGGCTTGACCATTCTCGCCTTCGTGCTGATCCCCGAGCCGCTGATCGGCCTTTTCCTTGACCCCGCCGATCCGCTGCGGCCCGAGATCATCGCGATGGGGGTAAGCCTTTTGTTGGTGGCCGCGTTGTTCCAGCTGGCGGATGCGGGGCAGGTGATGGCGCTGGGTCTTCTCCGGGGGGCGCAGGATACGCGTATGCCGATGATCTATGCGCTTGTGTCCTACTGGGGGCTTGGCCTGCCTGCGGCCTGGGTCATCGGCTTTCCCCTGGGCTACGGGGGGCCGGGGATCTGGGCGGGGCTGGTCGTGGGTCTTGCCTTTGCGGGCGGGCTGATGATGGCGCGCTTCTGGCGGGGGCCTGCGCGGATGACCGGGGGCGCCGCCCCGGCCTGATCCAGCCTGTCTTTGCTTTCACAAATACTCACGGCGCGCCCTTGCCCCCCGAGCGATCCGAGGGGCAAGGGCGGTCGCAGCCTCAGCTTTCGGCGATGCCCGTCAGGATGCGGGCCCAGGCGCGCATGCCCCGGTGGAAACTGTCCAGGTCGTATTTCTCGTTCGGGGAATGGATCGCGTCGTCATCCTTGCCGAAGCCTGCAAGGAGCGAATCCATCCCGAGGATCTCCTTGAAATGCCCCGCGACGGGGATCGAGCCGCCGCCGCCGATGAAGGCGGCCTCGCCCGGCCATTCCTGGCTGAGGGACGCGCGCGCGATGGCAAAGGCGGGGTGGGAGATATCCATCCGGCTGGCCGGGCTTGCGCCATGGTCTTTCCACGCGATGGTGCAATCCTCGGGCAGTTGCGCCGTGACCCAGGCGCGGAAGGCCTCGCGCAGCTTGAACGGGTCCTGGCCCGCGACAAGGCGGAACGACACCTTGGCATGGGCCTCGGACGGCAGGACGGTCTTGAAGCCCGCGCCGGTATAGCCGCCCCAGATGCCGTTGATTTCCGCCGTGGGGCGCGACCAGAGCGATTCGAGCGGCGTGCGGTCGGTTTCGCCCGCAGGGACCGAGAGGCCCACATCGCCCAGAAAGCCGTCGGCATCAAAGCCAAGGCCTGCCCATTGCGCGGCCAGATCCTCGGAGATCTCCTCCACCCCGTCGTAGAAGCCCGGCACCTGCACGCGGCCCTGATCGTCATGCAGCCCGCCGAGAATGCGGGTCAGCACCCGGATCGGGTTGATCGCCATGCCGCCATACATGCCCGAATGCAGGTCGATGCGGGGGCCGGTGATCGTCATCTCCTCGCCCAGAAGGCCGCGCAGCTGGGTGACGATGGCAGGCACGCCCTCGGCGAAAAGGCCCGTGTCGCAGATCAGCGCGAGATCGGCGCGGAGCGCATCGCCATGGGCCTTGAGATAAGGCACGAGGGAGGGGGAACCCGATTCCTCCTCCCCCTCGAGAAAGACGGTGATCTTGCAGGGCAGGGTGCCTGTTTCGGCCTTGATGGCGCGGCAGGCCTCCAGGAAGGTCATCAGCTGGCCCTTGTCATCGGCGGCCCCGCGCGCGCGGATCACGCGGCCCTTGGGCGTCTCCTGCAGTTCGGGATCGAAAGGGTCGCGGTCCCAGAGCGACAGGGGATCGACCGGCTGCACGTCGTAATGACCGTAGAAGAGCAGATGCGGGCCGGGGCCGTCATGGTGGCCCACGACCATCGGATGGCCGGTCGTGTCATGGACCGCCGCCTGAAACCCCATGCCCGCCAGATCCGCGCAGAGCCAATCGGCGGCGCGGCGCACATCGGGGGCGAAGGCGGGATCGGTCGAGATCGAGGGGATGCGCAGCAATTCGAAAAGACGCGCGGTGGCAGCGTCGAGATCGGCATCGAGCCGGGCGAGAACGGCATCAAGCGACATGGGCCGGGGCCTTTCGGTTGGAAACTCGGTCGCGGGGACACTGGCCCGCGCATCGGGGGAATGTCCAGCGGTTGCCGGATGCCCGAGGGGAGGCTATTTCGGGGGCAGGCGGCAGGACAAAGCGAGAGAGCCATGGTGCGAACAGTTTTTCGGGGCGGTCTGGCAGGGGCGTTTGTGCTTGGGCTTTGCGGGGCCGGCATGGCGCAGGACCTGCCCAATCTGCGCGAGGCGCGGGGGCTGGTCTACGAGGATGCGGGCATCGCATGGGAGGTGTTCCCGGTCGAGGGCTTGAGCGATGCGGATATCGCCACGCTGGAGCAGATCAACCTGATCCAGCCGCAGCCCCATTACGCGGCGATGGCGGTGCATCCGGCCTCGGGGCTGGCGTCGGAGCGGACCTCGCTGGCGGCCAATTACCATGACGAGGACAATGCGCGTGCCGCCGCCATGGCGGCCTGTGGCGAGGATTGCGCGGTGGTGATGGTGATCCGCCCCGCCGGATGGGAGCCGGGTCGGCCGCTGCAATTGTCGGCGCAGGCGGTCGAGGTGCTGACGGGCGATTACCGCCGCCTGCCGCGTCGGTCGCGCGCCATGGCGATCAGCCCCGCGACGGGACAATGGGGGATCGGGGAAAGCCGGGAGGCCGCGATCGCCGCCTGCGGCGCAGAGGATTGCCGCGCCGTGGTGGAGGGCTAGGACAGAAGGCCCGCGCCGCTTGACACAGGTCAAAGTCGGGCGCGCGTCAATTTGTAACTTGGCCCGGGACATGCAAAGGACATATTCCGAAGCCTGAATGATTACGCCAGCGTCTTGACGGTGGGTTCCCGGAGAGGGGAACCGGGAAGGGGAGACAGCCAGTGAACTACGACAGCGCGCTCGACGCAGCCTTGAATCGCCTGCACGAAGAAGGCCGGTACCGGACCTTTATCGACATCGAGCGCCGTCGGGGCAATTTCCCCCATGCGATCTGGAAAAAGCCCGATGGGACCGAGCAAGAGATCACCGTCTGGTGCGGCAACGATTACCTGGGCATGGGCCAGCACCCGGTCGTGCTGAACGCGATGCACGAGGCGCTGGAGGCGACCGGCGCAGGCTCGGGCGGGACGCGCAACATCTCGGGCACGACGGTCTATCACAAGGCGCTGGAGGCCGAGCTGGCCGATCTGCATGGCAAGGAAGCGGCGCTTGTCTTTACCTCGGCCTACATCGCCAATGACGCGACGCTGTCGACGCTGCCGATGCTGTTTCCCGGGCTGATCATCTATTCGGACGAACTCAACCACGCCTCGATGATCGAGGGGATCCGTCGCAACGGCGGGGCCAAGCGCATCTTCAAGCACAATGACCTTGCCGATCTGCGCGCCAAGCTTGCCGCCGACGATCCGGCCGCGCCCAAGCTCATCGCCTTTGAATCGGTCTATTCGATGGATGGCGATTTCGGCCCCATCGCCGAGATCGTGGAACTGGCCCGCGAATTCGGCGCGCTGACCTATCTCGACGAAGTGCATGCGGTGGGCATGTATGGCCCGCGCGGCGGCGGCGTTTCCGAAAAGCTGGGTCTGGCCGGGCAGATCGACATCATCAACGGCACGCTGGGCAAGGCCTATGGCGTGATGGGCGGCTATATCGCGGCCAGCGCGAAAATGTGCGACGCGATCCGCAGTTACGCGCCGGGCTTCATCTTTACCACCTCGATCCCGCCCGCCGTCGCGGCGGGGGCTGCGGCGAGCGTGCGGCATCTGAAGACCGATCAGGGCTTGCGCGACCTGCACCAGGAACGCGCCGCCGTGCTGAAGCTGCGGCTCAAGGGCATGGGTCTGCCGATCATCGACCATGGCAGCCATATCGTGCCGGTGATCGTGGGCGATCCTGTGCATACGAAAAAGATCTCGGACATGCTGTTGTCGGAATTCGGCATCTACGTGCAGCCGATCAATTTCCCGACGGTTCCGCGTGGCACCGAGCGGCTGCGCTTCACGCCGTCGCCCGTGCATGACCCCAAGTCGCTGGATGCGCTGGTGCGGGCGATGGACGCGCTCTGGAGCCATTGTGCGCTGAATCGTGCCGAGATGTCGGCCTGACGGATTCTCTTGATGCAAAGCCTGCCGGACGCATGATACCCGTGATCATGTGAGAGGTATTGGGGAATCACCCCAAGTTTGACTAGTATATGCGGTAGCGGGTTGCGTCTGACCTACCAGATGCTGGTCCAAGTTTGCCGCGGGCACGGGCAGGGAAGGCAGTCGAGGGATGGGTCAAGACCACGACCAGTGGCAGGGGCAGGGTGAAGTGCAACCCAGCGCAAGCCCCGCCGTGGCCGGTGCCTTTGACGGCTATGACGTGACCGATGTGCCGCTGGGCGACCTGATGCGGGGCGAACGCGCCACGCTGGGCAAGTCGCTTCTGGATGTCGAACGCGAACTCAAGATCCGCGCCGCCTATATCGCCGCCATCGAGAATGGCGATGTGGGGGCCTTTTCCTCGGCCGGGTTCATCGCGGGCTATGTGCGGTCCTATGCGCGCTATCTTGGCATCGACCCGGAATGGACCTTCCGCCGCTTTTGCGACGAAACCGGATTTTACGGGGTGCACGGGCCCTCGGCCCAACAGGCGCGCGCGGCCAAGCGCGAGGTGAGCGATGCGCCGCCCCGCCGTGTCGACCCCAACGAGGTGATCCAGAGCGCGCGGATCAGTTTCGCGCCGGAACGCGAGCGGCTGTTTTCGGGGATGGAACCCGGCGCGCTTGGATCGGCGGCGGTGCTGGTCGCGCTGGTGCTGGGGCTGGGCTACGGGGCCTGGTCGGTGCTGCACGACATCCAGCGCCTGCAGATCGCGCCCGTGGACGAGGCGCCGGTGCCGCTGGCGCAGCTCGACCCCTTGGCGGGGGCGACCCAAGGGGCCTTTGCCGTGGCGCAGGAGTTCGACATCGCCGTGCCGGGGCCGGACAATTTCGGACGGATCTACCGGCCCGAGGCGCTGGAAACCCCCGTTCTGACCCCGCGTGACGGCGCGCTGGCGCAGCTTGATCCCGACGAGGTCGGAACCCTGGGCGGGCTGGACGTTGCCCCGACGCGCGACGTGCCGCGGCTGGCCTTGGCCGGGTCCGTGGCGGCAGAACCGCGCGCGACCGAAGAACCGGCCAGCGTGCGCGTGACCGAAGCGCGCAGCGACGAGCTGGTGATCTTTGCGGTGCGCCCGTCCTGGGTGCGGGTGACATCCGCCTCGGGGGCGACGCTGTTCGAGGGGACGTTGAACCGGGGCGACAGCTATACCGTGCCTGAAAGCGCCGAGGCGCCCTTGCTGCGGTCAGGCAATGCGGGTTCGGTCTATTTCGCGGTGAACGGGGTCACCATGGGCCCTGCGGGACCCGGTGCCACGATCGCGCGCGATGTCGTGCTGTCGGCCGATGCAATCAGCACGACCTATGCCATGGCCGATGCCGCCGCCGACCCGGATCTTCCCGAAGTGGCGGAGCTGATCCTGTCGGGCGATCCCGCGCGCTGAGGCGCGGCTCTGCGTCCCAGCCATGGGGCGGGTGCCCCCGGTTGTCGTGGCGCGCCGACAGGGCTATCGTCGCGAAAAAGCTCCGGCATATCCCGCAAAGGCCCTGTCCATGTCGCACAATCCCATCCGTCCCTGGCGCAACATCGACCGCCGGAAAAGCCGCAAGATCATGGTGGGCCCGGTCGCGGTGGGGGGCGATGCGCCGATCAGCGTGCAGACCATGACCAATACGCTGACGACCGATGTGAAGGCGACGGTCGAGCAGGTGCAGCGCTGTGCGGAAGCCGGGGCCGATATCGTGCGCATCTCGGTGCCCGACGAGGCCAGCAGCCGCGCGCTCAAGGAGATCGTGCGCGAAAGCCCGGTGCCGATCGTGGCCGATATCCATTTCCACTACAAACGCGGGATCGAGGCGGCCGAGGCGGGCGCGGCCTGCCTCAGGATCAATCCCGGCAATATCGGCGACGAAACGCGCGTGAAGGAGGTCATCAAGGCCGCGCGCGACCATGGCTGTTCGATCCGGATCGGGGTCAATGCCGGGTCGTTGGAAAAGCACCTGCTGGAGAAATACGGCGAACCCTGCCCCGAGGCGATGATCGAAAGCGGTCTCGACCATATCCGCATCCTGCAGGACAACGATTTCCACGAGTTCAAGATTTCGTGCAAGGCGTCGGACGTGTTCCTGGCCGCTGCCGCCTACCAGGGTCTGGCCGAGGCGACGGATGCGCCGATCCACCTGGGGATCACCGAGGCCGGCGGGTTGATGTCGGGGACGATCAAGTCCTCCATCGGGTTGGGCAGCCTGCTGTGGGCCGGGATCGGCGACACGATCCGCGTGAGCCTGTCGGCCGATCCGGTCGAAGAGGTGAAGGTGGGCTTCGAGATCCTGAAATCGCTGGGTCTGCGCCATCGCGGGGTGAACATCATTTCTTGCCCCAGCTGCGCGCGGCAGGGGTTCGACGTGATCAAGACGGTCGAGGCGCTGGAAAAGCGGCTGGAGCACATCAAGACGCCGATGAGCCTGTCGATCATCGGCTGCGTGGTGAACGGGCCGGGCGAGGCGCTGATGACCGATGTCGGTTTCACCGGCGGCGGGGCGGGATCGGGGATGGTCTATCTGGCCGGTGTCCAGAGCCACAAGCTGTCGAACGAAGGCATGATCGAGCATATCGTCGAGCAGGTGGAAAAGAAGGCCGCCGAGATCGAGGCCGCGCGCGCGGCGGAAACCCAAGCGGCGGAATGACCCCTGATTTTGCGTTGCGGGCCGCCGTGCTGCCCGCTATACGCCAAGTCGGAAAGCACCCGTAGCTCAGCTGGATAGAGCGCTGCCCTCCGAAGGCAGAGGTCACAGGTTCGAATCCTGTCGGGTGCGCCAGTTTCCGTGACATCTCGGACCTGTGTTGGCCTAGGCATGCGAGGGCGCAAGGCCCGCCAAGGCGCTGCGGTCTTGTGGCTGTCTGGCCTGTCCGCATGGGAGCGTTGACGGCACAGCCCACATGCCCAAGCAGAATGGTTTCTGCAGGATGGATCCATCATCCGGGTGGTTTGGCACAAGGCGCTGTCGTCTTTGCCGTTCCTGGCGGAAGGCGGGTCGCAAAAGGCACCGACAGGTCGGGCGCATGACCTAAAGTCCAGCTCTCCCGCGGGGGGCCGACTGCGGGCCGTCCCCTGATTTCCGGCAGCGAAAGCGATGACCCAGTGAAGAAAATCGGCCTTGATGCGACCGACATCCGTATCCTGAACGCCATTCAGAGCCACGGCCAGATCAGCAAGACGCGGCTGTCGGAGATCGTGAACATCTCGGCCACGCCGTGTTGGGCGCGGCTCGACCGGCTCAAGGCTGCGGGCTACATCCGGGGGTATCACGGCGATATCGCGCTCGAGCGGATCTGCGATTTCTCGCAGGTGATCGTGACGGTATCCCTGACGCATCATCGCAAGGCCGATTTCGACCGGTTCGAAGCCTGGGTCGGCGCGCATGACGAGGTCACCGAATGCATGGCGACCGGCGGCGGCATGGATTACGTGATGAAGGTCATTTGCCCCTCGCTTGGCGCATTCCAGGCGATGATGCAGGCCATGGTCGAGGCCGAGCTCGGGATCGACCGCTACATGACCTATATCGCGACTCGGGTCATCAAGGCGGCACGGCCGAACATCGCGAAACTCGTCGGTCCCGTTCCCCGCGACCGAACGGTCTAGAACAGGCCCTGAATTCAGCCCGATCAGACAGGTTTCGGCGCGAATTTTGGACCACATCGGGCGGGCCTCGATGCGTAGAAAAGCGGCATGTTCCACCATCCACCGGGCGTCAATCCGGGTCTCATGAAGGGCGCAAGACCATGCAGGCAGATGAGTTCGGCTTTGGCACCCAGATCCGCAAATCCCCCTTTTTCGATGCGACCATCCGCTGGGGAGCCAAGGGGTTTTCCGTTTACAATCATATGTATATCCCGCGCGATTTCGGCGATCCGGAACAGAATTTCTGGAACCTCGTGAATGATGCGATCCTGTGTGATGTCGCTGTCGAGCGGCAGGTCGAGATCACCGGCCCGGATGCTGCGCGCTTCGTGCAGATGCTCACGCCGCGCGATCTGTCGAAGATGGCGGTGGGGCAGTGCAAGTACATCCTGATCACCAATGCCGATGGCGGCATTCTCAACGACCCGATCCTGCTGCGTCTGGCCGAAACCCATTTCTGGATATCACTCGCGGACAGCGACATCCTGCTCTGGGCGCAGGGTGTGGCGGTTCATTCCGGCCTCGACGTGCAGATCCGTGAACCCGATGTGTCGCCCCTGCAATTACAGGGGCCCAAATCGGGGCTGATCATGCAGGCGCTGTTCGGGGAGGAGATCCTCGATCTCAAATACTACTGGCTGCGGGAAGTCGAGCTGGACGGTATCCCGCTGATCGTCTCGCGCACGGGCTGGTCGAGCGAATTGGGTTACGAGCTGTATCTGCGCGACGGGTCCAAAGGCGACATGCTGTGGGAACTGATCATGGCGGCGGGGATGGAATACGGGCTCAAACCCGGCCATACCTCGTCGATCCGGCGGATCGAGGGCGGGATGCTGTCCTACCATGCGGATGCCGACATCAACACCAATCCGTTCGAGCTGGGTCTGGACCGGCTCGTCAACCTGGACATGGAGGCCGATTTCATCGGCAAGGCGGCGCTGCGGCGCATCCGCGACGCGGGTGTTGCGCGCAAACAGGTCGGGCTGATCATCGATGCCGATCCGCTGACGGGGCCCAATACCACCTTCTGGCCGATCAACAGCGACGGTGCGGAGATCGGGAAGGTGACATCGGCCGTCTATTCGCCAAGGCTCGAGCGCAATATCGCGCTGGCCATGGTCGCGGTGGATCATGCCCATCTCGGCCTGCAGGTGGAGGTTGTGCTGCCCTCGGGGCCGACGACGGCCACGGTCGTGGAACGCCCCTTCTTCGATCCCAAGAAGTCGCTGGCTGCGGCCTGAGCGGGAGCGTCGAGCGATGTCCGATCTGGCGATCCAACTGCACTGGCAGCGTGCGGAACCCGTGCTTGCGGCGGGCCATTATTCCAATGCGCACCGGGTGTCTTTCAATGCGCATCACGATCTCGAGGTGGATGCCGCCCCCGATTGGGGCGGTGACCCGGCCCATACCAATCCCGAACAGGCGCTGGCCTCGGCGCTGTCGAGCTGTCACATGATGACTTTCCTCGCGCTTGCGGCCAAGGCGGGTTGGCCGGTGGCGGGGTATTCCGACCATGCCGTGGCCTATCTGGGCAAGAACCCCAGGGGACAGATGTCGGTCACCCGGATCGACCTGCATCCGGTCGTGCGCTTCGATGCGGGCTTTGCCGTGTCCGATGACGCCATGGCCGAGATGCAGGATCGCGCCCATCGATACTGTTTCATCGCGAACACCCTGGCCGACACGGTCGAGATCAACATCTGCTGAAGGCCCGCTCATGAGCATTCTTTTGCGCGAACAGGATGCCGATGGCGTCTTGCGATTGACCCTGAACGATCCGGCGCGGCGAAACGCCTTGTCCGAGGCGATGCTGACGGCCCTTGGCGGAACCGTCGAGGAGGCGGGGCGCGACCCGGAGGTGCGGGTGATCGTGCTGGCGGCCGAGGGGCCGGTTTTCTGCGCGGGCCATGATCTGAAGGAGATGACCGCCGGCCGCGCCGAACAGGACCGGGGCAGGGCCTATTTCACGCGCATCCTGGGCCAATGTTCGGCTGTCATGCAGGGGATCGTGGCCTGCCCGAAACCCGTGATCGCCGAAGTGCGCGGGATCGCGACGGCGGCGGGCTGCCAGCTTGTGGCCAGTTGCGATCTTGCCCTTGCCGCCGAAACGGCGATGTTCTGCACACCGGGCGTGCATATCGGGCTGTTTTGTTCGACGCCCATGGTGGCGCTGTCGCGCAATGTCTCGAACAAGCATGCGATGGAAATGCTGCTTACGGGCGACATGATGCCTGCTGCCCGCGCGGCAGAGATCGGATTGCTCAACCGCAGCGTGGCGCCCGAAGTCTTGCGGGACGAGGTCACGAGCCTGGTGCGCAAGATCGCGTCCAAATCCGCCCTCACGCTGGCCACGGGCAAGCGCGCGTTCTACGCGCAGCGCGAGATGCCGCTGGCAGAGGCCTATGCCCATGCATCGCAGGTCATGGTCGAGAACATGCTGGCCCGCGATGCCGAAGAGGGGATCGGCGCATTCGTCGAAAAGCGCGCGCCCGTCTGGGTGGATGCCTGATGCAGAGTTTCTACAACACGGGGCTGGACAGGACTTCGGCGAATTACCAGCCGCTGACGCCCCTGGGGTTTCTGGAACGCGCAGCGACAGTGTTTCCCGATCACACGGCCATCGTTCACGGTGGGCTGCGCCGCAGTTACGCGGCCTTCTATGACCGGTCCCGGCAGTTGGCCTCGGCGCTGGCGGGGCTGGGGATCGGACGCGGCGATACGGTGTCGGTGCTCTTGGCCAACACGCCTGCCATGCTGGAATGCCATTTTGGCGTGCCGATGTGTGGCGGGGTGCTGCATGCGATCAACACCCGTCTCGATGCGGCCATTGTCGCGTTCCAGCTGGATCATGCGTTGTCGCGATTGGTCATCGTCGATGCCGAATTCCTGCCGCTCTTGAAGGAGGCGCTGGCGCTTTCGGCGACGAAACCGGCCGTCGTGGTGTATGACGATCCCGAATTCGCCGGGACGAGGCTTGTCTTTGACGCCATCGACTACGAGCGCTTCGTTGCTTCAGGTGACCCGCAATTCGACTGGCTTGTGCCCGAGGATGAATGGGACGCCATCGCGATCAGCTATACCTCGGGCACCACGGGCGACCCCAAGGGCGTGGTGACCCATCATCGGGGGCCTATCTGCTGGCGCAGGGCAATGCCCTGACCGCGTCGATGGCGAAGCACGCGGTCTATCTCTGGACGCTGCCGATGTTCCATTGCAACGGCTGGTGTTTCCCATGGACCCTGTCCGCGATCGTCGGCACGCATGTCTGTCTGCGGCAGGTCCGGGCCGAGCCGATCTGGGCGGCGCTTGCCGAGGAAGGCGTGACGCATCTGTGTGGCGCGCCCATCGTGATGTCGCTGATGCTGTCGGCATCCGACACGGCCAAACGCGCCTTGCCCCGGCCCGTGCGCTTTTTCACTGCCGCCGCGCCGCCGCCCGAGAAAGTGCTGGCCGAGATGCGGGAGGCCGGTTTCGAGGTCACGCATCTGTATGGCCTGACCGAGACCTATGGACCTGCGGTGGTGAATGACTGGCATGAGGCCTGGTCGTTCCTGCCGCCTGCAGAACAGGCCCGCCTGAACGCGCGCCAGGGCGTGCGCTACCTGCCGCTCGAAGGGCTCGACGTGCGCGATCCCGAGACGATGCTGCCGGTGCCGAGGGATGGCGAGACCATTGGCGAAGTGATGTTCCGGGGCAATGTCGTCATGAAAGGGTATTTCCGCAATCCGGCGGCGACCGAAGCGGCTTTTCGCGGCGGATGGTTTCATTCCGGCGATCTCGCGGTCGTGCATCCCGACGGCTATATCCAGATCAAGGACCGATCCAAGGACGTGATCATTTCGGGGGGCGAGAATATCTCGTCCATCGAGATCGAAGAGGTGCTTTACCGGCACGAGAGCGTGTCCGTTGCAGCGGTGGTCGCCATGCCGCACGCGACATGGGGCGAGACACCGTGCGCCTTTGTCGAACTGGTCGAGGGGAAAGCCGCCGATGGCGACAGCCTGCGCAGGTGGTGCCGTGACCACCTCGCGCATTACAAGGTTCCGGGGCATTTCGTCTTCGGCACGATCCCCCGCACCTCGACCGGCAAGATCCAGAAATTCGTTCTGCGCGACCAGATGCGCGCGCTGGAGGGCGCAACGGAACAGGTCGATGCGTGACAGTCCGGCGCGCCGGGGATGGGGCGGCGTCCTGCGCGCCCCCGTCACCGGGCCATGTGCCGCGCGACATGTGCAGGTGGCGGGCCGGGCCGGGTGGCACGAGGGATCGATTATGCGTAAAAGGGCGCAGATCGGGCCGCTGTGACGCCAAGTGCCCCCGAGGAGAGCCTTGAATGTCCCTGACCGCCGCCACGACTGCCGCGCGCCTGTCGGTTGCCCCGATGATGGACTGGACCGACCGTCATTGCCGGTATCTGCACCGGCTGATGTCGCGTGAGGCGCTGCTTTATACCGAGATGGTCACGGCCCCCGCCGTCATTCACGGAGATCGCGACAGGCTTTTGGGATTTGACGCGGCCGAGCATCCGGTGGCCTTGCAGCTGGGCGGGTCCGATCCGGCCGAACTGGCCGAGGCCACGCGGATCGCCGCCTCCTATGGGTATGACGAGATCAACCTCAATGTCGGCTGCCCCTCGGACCGGGTGCAATCGGGGTGTTTCGGCGCGGTCCTGATGGAACGGCCGGGTCTTGTCGCCGATTGCGTGGCCGCCATGATCGCGGCAAGCCCGGTCGAGGTGACGGTGAAATGCCGGATCGGCGTCGATGACCAGAACCCCCAAGAGGTGCTTCCGGCCTTTCTGGAAACGGTGTCGGCAGCCGGGGTGCGCCGCTTTGCGGTGCATGCGCGCAAGGCCTGGCTTCAGGGTCTGAGCCCCAAGGAAAACCGCGATATCCCGCCACTGGATTACCCGCTGGTCCATGCCATGACGCGCGCCTTTCCCGATCTGCACCTGTCGATCAATGGCGGGATCACCACGCTGGAGGAGGCGCAGGCGCATCTGGCGGCCGGGATGGACGGGGTGATGATCGGGCGCGCGGCCTATCACACGCCCGCCGATATCTTGCTGTTCGCTGACCGCGACATCTTTGGCGCGGCGACCCCGCCCAGGACCGCCGAACAGGTCGCGCAAGCCATGCTGCCCTATATCGAGGCGCATCTGCAGGCGGGCGGGCGGCTGCACCAGGTCACGCGGCACATGCTGGGGCTTTTTGCGGGGCGTCCCGGCGCGCGGGGCTGGAAGCGCTACCTGAGCGAGAATGCCCATCGCGATGGGGCGGGGCCAGAGGTGGTCGAACACGCGCTGGCCGAGGTGACGGCGCGCGCGGCCTGAATGGCTCAGCCTTCGCCCATCCGCTTGATGCGGGCGGCACGCCCCCCCCGACGCTGGCCCAGCGCGCTCTTGCGGGCGGGCAGGGCCGCCATGACGGTGCGGCGGTCCTCGGGGCTCATCCGCGACCATTGCGTGATCTCGTCGATGGTGCGCAGGCAGCCGGTGCAGATCCGCGCCTCGGGATGGACGACGCAGATCTTGACGCAGGGGCTTTCGATTTCCGCCCGGCTCCAGATCTCATCGGTCATGGTCTATCCCTCGCAAATGCCGGAGCCTGTCCAGCGCTCCTTGCAGGATATAGCCTGCGGCGACCGCATCGATCACCTCTGCGCGACGTTTGCGTGACGTATCCGCCTCGAGGAGTGCCCTTTCTGCCGCAACCGTGCTGAGGCGCTCGTCCCAGAAGGTGATGGGCAGCCCCTCGAATTCGGGCAGGCGCGACAGGTTCCGGGCAAAGGCGCGGGTGGATTGCGCGCGCGGCCCCTCGCTCCCGTCCATATTGGCGGGCAGGCCCAGCACGATGCCGCCTATTTCGCGCGCACGGGCGATTTCGGCCAATCTTGCGGCGTCTTGGGTGAATTTCACCCGCTTCACGGTTTCCAGTGCGCTCGCCGCCGACAAGAGCCGGTCAGAGAGCGCGACGCCGATCGTCTTGGTGCCGAGGTCCAGCCCCATCAGGCCGCGATCCCTTGGCAGGGCGGCGGCGAAACCGGCGATATCCTCGAAAATCAATCCTGCGCCTCGTTCAAGGGGGCTGCGGCCGCATCGAGGATGGTCAGGGCCTCGGGGCTTTCGGCAAAGACGGTTCTGCCCTCGTCATAGATCGCGCGGGCTTGATCGGTGCGACCCAGCACGATCTGCGCCCCGATCAGGCGCGCCCATTCCTCGGGCGTGCCGCCTTCGGAGGCGAGACGGGCGGCCAAACCCTCGACCATGCTTTCGATCATGGCCTGACGATCCTCGGCGCTCATGTTTTCGGCGGCCGCCAGATCCTCGGCGCTGGGGCCACGGGCGGTGCCGGCGGCAGGGGCGGGCTGGGGCAGGTCCGACATGCTTTCGGGCACACCGGCGAGGAACATTACCTCTTCGATCTGCAACAGGATCGGTTCGACCCAGGGCGCGTCGATGGTCGAATCGGCCAGAAGATTGCGCCAGATCGGAAAGGCGAGATCCGGCCGACCCTGCTGGGCAAACATCAGCCCCGCGTAATAGCGCCCGGTTCCGTTGCGCGGTTCCAGTTGCAGGCCACGGGTCAAGGCCGCCTCCGCCTCGGGCGAGACATAGCCGCCTGCGGCAAGGATCATCATCTCGGCCAGGTCGATGTGATGAAAGCCAGTCGCCTGATCGCCCATAAGCGCGATCAGGCGTTCCTGTGCCACGCGCGCGGCGCGGAAGTTGCCCAAGGCAGCCTCGTTCGTCGCCAGAAGGCCAAGACCCTGCGCGTCGTCTGGGCGCTGTTCCATGATGGTGCGCAATTGCGCCACCAGTTCCTCGCGGCGGGGATCGGGTGGCAGACCTTCGCGGAAGGGCACCTGTTCCTCGGCCTCGGCCTGTGCGGGTCGGGTGGCGCGGCGTTCCTCGACCAGTTCGATCCGGGTGGCAATCGGCAGGTCGCTGTAGCCCGGCGCGCCGATCTGGAGATAGACGAGAAAGGCCCCCGCCACGGTCGCCACAAGCCCCACACCAAGGATGGCGCGGTCAAGCCCGCTTGCGCGCAACTCCGCCGCCTTGGCCTGTTGCAGGGCGCGGTCCGCCTCCAGCACGCGGCGCGACACCTCGGTGCGCGCGCGCACCCCTTCTTCCTCGGACAGGATGCCGCGCGCGATGTCCTTTTCGACCTCGCGCAGCTGGTCGCGGTAGACTTGCAGGTCGTAAGCCGCCGCCGGGACCGTCGCCTTGCGTGGGCGCAGGACGGCCAGCATCAGCACCAGCATCACCAGCGCCGAAAACGCCCCCGTTGCAATCCAGAATCCCATTCCTTGCGCGCCCTTGCCTATCCTGTTCGTTCTCACATAAGCCTTGCGCCTGTGCCGGAAAACCCGGGCAGATGCCGCAGGCTTGAGACATTCTGCCCCTGCGTCGCAATTTGCGCAGATGTGGTCGGCCTTGGTATCCTGTTCGGGACTGTCCTGTCCCACATCAGGCAAGCAGCCAGAGGGAGCCGCAACAGATGCGCCGCTATTCCGCCTTCGCCATCGCCCGCGAGGCTTTTCGTCACCACGAGGGATGGGAACGCGCCTGGCGCAGCCCCGAGCCAAAGGCGCGCTATGACGCCGTGATCGTCGGCGCGGGCGGCCATGGGCTTGCCACGGCCTATTACCTTGGCAAGAACCACGGCATCCGCAATGTCGCCGTGATCGAAAAGGGGTGGCTCGGGGGCGGCAACACCGGGCGCAACACCACGATCATCCGCTCCAATTACCTGCAGGACCCGTCGGCCGCGATCTACGAAAAGGCCCGCAGCCTATATGAAACGCTGTCCCAGGACCTGAATTACAACATCATGTTCAGCCCCCGCGGCGTGATGATGCTGGCCCAGACGGAACACGAGATCCGCGGCTATCAGCGCACCGCCCATGCCAATGCGCTGCAAGGGGTCGCGACCGAATTCATCAGCCCGCGCCGGGTCAAGGAATTGTGCCCGATCATCAACCTCGACGGGCCGCGCTACCCGGTTCTGGGCGCGCTCTGGCAGCCGCGCGGGGGCACCGCGCGTCATGACGCGGTCGCATGGGGATATGCGCGGGCCTGTTCGGACATGGGGATGGACATCATCCAGCAGACCGAGGTGACCGGCGTGAAGCGCGAAGGGGGCAAGGTCGTGGGCATCGACACGACCAAGGGTCCCATCGCCTGCGGCAAGCTTGGCATCGTGGTGGCGGGCCATTCCGGCGTCATGGCCGAGCGCGCGGGCTTTCGCCTGCCCATCGAAAGCGTCGCGCTTCAGGCGCTCGTGTCCGAGCCGATCAAGCCTGTGATGGACGTGGTCGTGATGGCCAATACGGTGCATGGCTACATGAGCCAGTCCGACAAGGGCGAAATGGTCATCGGTGGCGGCGCGGACGGCTACAACAACTACACCCAGCGCGGGTCTTTCCACCATGTGGAGGAAACCGTGCGCGCGCTGATCGAGACGTTCCCGATCATCTCGCGGCTCAAGATGCTGCGCTGGTGGGGCGGCATCGTGGACATGACAGGCGACCGCTCCCCCATCATCTCGAAAACGCCGGTCGAGGGGGTTTTCGTCAATTGCGGCTGGGGCACGGGCGGGTTCAAGGCCATTCCGGGCTCGGGCTGGGCCATGGCGGAATTGATGGCCAAGGGGCATTCGCCGCTCGCCGATGCCTTTTCTCTCGACCGGTTCCGCGAGGGGCGGTTCATCGACGAGAGCGTGGCGGCAGGGGTGGCGCATTGATCCCGGCCATTCCCAGACGGCTTGCCCATATCTGGATCGGGGAACGGCCGCCGCCGCTGCACTGGATGCAGACATGGCGCGACCACCATCCCGATTGGGAATATCGGCTTTACGACAACGCCTATCTGACCGGCCGGCGCTGGCGCAACCAGCGGCTGATGGCCGAATATTTCCGGCGTGGGCGGCTTGAGGGCGTGGCCGATCTGATGCGCTACGAGATCCTGTTCGAGACGGGCGGCTTCATCCCCGGCGCGGATTTCGAGGCGCTGCGCCCCTGTGATGCGCTCTTTGCCAAGCCTGTGACCTATTCCTGCTATGAAACCCATCCCAAGGGGCGCTGCAGGATCGTGCCCTGGCTCGCCTCCGCGCCCGGAACGCTGACGCTGGCCATGACCATCGACGAGATCCACGAGGCCTATGCCGAAGATCCCGCCAAGGCCGAACAGCCGTGGATGTCGGTCGGCAACCTGTTCTTGCGCGGTTTCATGGAGCGCAACCGGGAGGTGGTCGGGGATTGCCGCATCCTGCCGGCCTATACCTTCATCCCGCGCCACAAGGACGGGCCGCGATACGAGGGGCCGGGGCAGGTCTATTCCGAGCATCACTGGGGCACGACCAAGGATCGCTACGCCCCCGAGGATGCGGCAAGATCCGGGATGACCAAGGCCGAGGTCCAGGCGACACTCGAGGCGACATTGCCGCTGGAACTGGCGCAAGACCCTGAAAAGGAAGTGATTTCATGCTGACATTCCGCTGCCCCTGTTGCGGCATCGACGCCTGCGAGACGGAGCTTGCGCCCGGTGGCGAGGCGCATCTGAAACGCTTCGGACCCGGATCCACGGACGAGGATTTCGAGGGCTACCTGTTCTTGCGCCACAATGCCAAGGGCGTGCATTTCGAACGGTGGCGGCATGCGATGGGCTGCGGAAAGTGGTTCCTTGCGGCACGTTGCACCGCGACCTTGGAGGTGTTTGGAACCTATTCGGCGCAAACCCTTGAACCTCCGAAAGACATCATCGACGCGATCCGCGCCAAGCGGCCGGACTGGAGCCTGACATGAGCCTGCGTTTGCCACAGGGCGGTCGCCTGATCGACCGCAGCCGAACGATCGGTTTTTCCTTCAACGGCAAGAGGTTGAAGGGGTTTGCGGGGGATACCTTGGCCTCGGCCTTGATGGGGTCGGGGCACAGGATCATGGGGCGTTCGTTCAAATACCACCGCCCGCGCGGCGTGGTGGCAAGCGGCGTGGAAGAGCCCAACGCGCTTGTCAACCTGGGCAAGGGCAAGACGCACGAGCCGAACCAGCGCGCCACGACGACCGAGATTTTCGAGGGATTGCAAGCCACTAGCCAGAACCATTGGCCGAGCCTGGCCTGGGATATCGGCGAGGTGAACGCGCTGATCCCGCGGTTTCTGCCGGCGGGCTTCTATTACAAGACCTTCATCCATCCGCGCGCCTTCTGGAAACATGTCTTCGAGCCCTTCATCCGGCAGTCTGCGGGTCTGGGCAAGGCGCCCGATCCGAAGCTGCAAGACCCTGATAGATATGAACAATTCTACGCCCATACCGACCTGGTGATCGCGGGGGGCGGCATTGCGGGATTGCAGGCAGCACTCGAGGCGGGACGCGCGGGCGCGCAGGTGATCTTGTGCGAGCAGAGTGCCCATTGGGGCGGACGCGCCCCGGTGGATGGGGTCGAGATCGAGGGACAACCAGCCGAGATTTGGATAAAGAACGCCGTTGAAGCGCTTGAAAAGATGAAGAATGTCCATCTTCGTCTGCGCTGCATGGTGGCGGGCGTCTATGACCATGGCTATGTGCTGGCCTATGAGCGGGTCAGCGATCATGCGCCACAAGATGATGTGGTGCGCCACCGGCTTTGGCGTATCCGTAGTCGCAACGTGATCGCGGCGACGGGCGCTTTGGAGCGGCCCTTGAGCTTTGCGGGCAATGACAAGCCGGGGGTGATGCTGGCCTCGGCTGTGCGGGACCATCTGATAAATTACGGCAGCGCCCCCGGAGAACGTATTGTAATCGTTACGAATAATGATGACGCCTATCGCACGGCGCTGGTGTTGGCGGATGCGGGGCTGACGGTGCCTTGCGTCGTCGATGCGCGCGCGCGGGCCGAAGGTGCGCTGCCCAGGGCCGTTCGGGCGCGGGGCATCCGGGTTTTGACCGGAATGGGAATCAGCAATATCAAGGGCTTGCGCGGCGTTGTTGCAGCACAACTTTGCCGTCAGGATGGCTCGGGCGAGGTCATCGAGGATGTGATCTGCGATGCGGTCGCCATGTCGGGTGGCTGGTCGCCGGTCGTGCATCTGTGGTCGCATTGCGGTGGCAAGCTGTTGTGGGACAAAGAAAATTCTTTCTTCAAGCCTGACCCGGACAGGCCGCCGACCGATCAGAACGGGGCGGGCTTTGTCATTTGTGCGGGCGCTGCCAATGGCGCTTTACAGGCGGCCCAAACCCTTGAGGATGCGTTAAAATCCACGCGCAAATCCTTGGCATCCCTTAACATCGCCGCGAGCGATCAACCGGTCGTTAACGCCTCTGCCGCTGATGAGGCCCCGATGGAACCGGTCTGGGTCATGCCCGCCAAGGCGGGGCCGAAGAAGCGGTCGAAGATGTGGCTCGATTTCCAGAACGACGTGAAAGTGTCGGACGTGCAGCTGGCCGCGCGCGAGGGCTACGAGAGCGTCGAACATACCAAGCGTTACACGACGCTGGGGATGGCGACCGATCAGGGCAAGCTTTCCAACATCAACGGGCTTGCCATTCTGGCCGATGCGCTTGGCGCGGAGATCCCGCAGGTGGGCACGACGACCTTTCGCCCGCCCTATGCGCCGATTTCGATGGGGGCGCTTGCGGGCGAGGCGCGCGGCGTGCTGTTCCAGCCGCTCAGGCGCACGCCCATCCAGGGCTGGCACGAGGAGAATGGCGCGCATTTCGAGCCGGTGGGCTATTGGCGCAGGCCCTATTGCTTTCCCCGAAAGGGCGAGAGCCACCGCGATGCGGTCAACCGCGAGATCCTGGCCACGCGCAACGGTGTGGGCCTGCTCGACGCCTCGACGCTGGGCAAGATCATCGTGAAAGGCCCCGATGCGGGGCGGTTCATGGACATGCTCTACACCAATGTGATGAGCAGCCTGAAACCCGGCAAATGCCGCTACGGGCTGATGTGCAGCGAGAACGGTTTCCTGATGGATGACGGCGTGGTCGCGCGGTTGGACGAGGAGACGTTCCTTGTGCATACCACCACGGGCGGGGCCGATCGCATCCATGCGCATATGGAAGATTGGCTGCAATGCGAATGGTGGGATTGGAAGGTCTATACCGCCAATGTCACCGAACAATGGGCGCAGATCGCGGTCGTGGGGCCCAAGGCGCGGGCGCTTTTGGAAAAGATCGGGGCGGATGTCGACCTGTCCAGGGAGGCGCTGCCCTTCATGGGTTGGGCCGAGGGGCGGATCGGCGGGTTCGACGCGCGGGTGTTCCGTATCTCATTCTCGGGGGAATTGTCCTTTGAAATAGCTGTTCCGGCGAGCCAGGGCCGGGCATTCTGGGACAAGCTTCTGGAGGCGGGCGCGGAATTCGGCGCAACGCCCTATGGCACCGAGGCGCTGCATGTGATGCGGGCCGAAAAGGGCTTCATCATGATCGGGGACGAGACGGATGGCACGGTCATTCCGCAGGACCTGGGCCTTGATTGGGCGATTTCGAAGAAGAAGGACGATTACCTGGGCAAGCGGGCGCAGGCGCGCAGCCACATGACCGATCCTGCGCGGTGGAAGCTGGTGGGGTTGGAAACGCTCGATGGCTCGGTCCTGCCCGATGGCAGCTATGCGGTGGCCGATGGCGTGAACGAGAACGGGCAGGGGAATACGCAAGGGCGCGTCACCTCGACCTATTATTCGCCGACGCTGGGGCGGGGCATCGCCATGGGTCTGGTGCTCAACGGGCCGGACCGCATGGGTGAGGTGATCGAATTCAACACCACCAAGCCTGGTGCCAAGGGCGAGGGGTTCAAGACCGTGAAGGCTCGGATCGTCAGCCCGGTTTTCTACGATCCCGAGGGGGAGAAGCAGAATGTCTGAGATTGCGGTGAGCGCGCTGCAGGGCGCCGAGGCCAGGGGCTTGGTCACGATCAGGGAGATGGGGCGGCAGGGCATGGTGAGCCTGCGCGCCGATCTGGGGGAGGCGGCCCGGGCCGTGGCCCGCGTGACGGGGGCCGAGATGCCCGCCCGGCGCAGGATCAGCACGGGCAAGGATTGCGCAGTGGCGTGGATGTCGCCTGACGAGCTGTTGATCCTGTGCGACGCCGATCAGGCGGGCAAGATCGCCTTTGACCTGTCGGAGGCCTTGACCGGCCAGCATCACCTGGCGCTCGATATCAGCGATGCGCGGGCGATGTTTTCGGTCACGGGCGCGGACGGGGCCATCCGCGACGTGCTGGCCAAGATCACGCCCGCCGATATCGGGGCGCTGGCCGTGGGCGAGATGCGGCGCACGCGGGTGCAGCAGGTGGCGGGGGCCATCTGGTTTCAGAGCGAGGGCGAGGCGCGGGTGATCTGTTTCCGGTCGGTCGCGCGCTATGTGTTCGATCTCATGGCGATGTCGGCGCGCGAGGGGGGCGCTGTCGGCTATCACTGAGACGGCGGGAAACCCCGGGGTTTCCCACCCGAAAAACCCGGGTTTTTCAGGATGGGACGGGGGCGTGGGGTTGACGCCCCCCCGGTCCGACCTCCATCTGTGCCGCAACCGACAACCAACAACGAGGGGGGCCGACACATGGCTTTCACACTTCCCGATCTTCCGTATTCCCATGATGCGCTGGCAGGCCTCGGCATGAGCCGCGAGACGCTGGAATATCACCACGACCTGCATCACAAGGCCTATGTCGACAACGGCAACAAGCTGATCGCGGGCACCGAGTGGGAGAACAAATCCCTCGAGGAGATCATCACCGGCACCTACCAGGCGGGTGCTGTGGCGCAGAACGGCATCTTCAACAACGCGTCGCAGCATTGGAACCACAACCAGTTCTGGGACATGATGGGTCCGGGCGAAGGCGGCATGCCGGGCGAGCTGGAAAAGGCGCTGGTCGAAAGCTTTGGGTCGGTCGACGAGTTCAAGGCGCAGTTTTCGGCGGCGGGCGCGGGCCAGTTCGGCTCGGGCTGGTGCTGGCTGGTGAAGGACGTCGATGGCGGGCTGAAGGTCACCAAGACCGAGAACGGGGTGAACCCGCTGTGCTTTGGCCAGACGGCGCTTTTGGGCTGCGATGTGTGGGAACATTCCTACTACATCGATTTCCGCAACAAGCGGCCCGCCTATCTGGAGAATTTCCTCAACAAGCTGGTGAATTGGGAAAACGTGGCCTCGCGCCTCTGATTTCCGACGGTCACGATGCGATGCGGCCCGCCCGATCTGGCGGGCCGTTTTCGTTTGCGGCGGTCAGGGGGCGAGATGGGCCATGAGGGCCGGCACATCGGGGACCACGGTGAGGTAATCGCGCAAGCCCGGATCGGCGAAGCCCTGGGCGATCACGTGATCGATGAGCGCCAGAAGCGGTTGCCAGTAGCCGTTCACGTCCAAGAGGTAGACGGGTTTGGCGTGGAGCCCCAATTGCCGCCATGTCAGAACTTCGAACAATTCGTCGAGCGAGCCTGCGCCACCGGGCAGGACGGCCACAGCATCGGCATTCATGAACATGACCTTTTTGCGTTCATGCATGGTTTCGGTGACGACGAAGGTGGTCAGGTCGCGCTTGCCGACCTCCCATGCCATGAGATGGGCGGGGATGACGCCGAAGGTCTGGCCGCCTGCCGCCTGGGCCGCGCGGGCGACGGCCCCCATCAGCCCGACATCCCCCGCGCCATAAACGAGGCGCAGGCCCGCGCCCGCGAGGCTGAGGCCCAGTTCGGTGGCCGCTTCCATATGGGCGGGATCGGTGCCGGGGCGCGCGCCACAATAGACACAGACGGAGAGGCTTTGCATCGGCATCCCTTGCACTTGAACGGGTTTTGCCACCTGATAGGCGCAAAGGGGCTTGCGCTCAAGCAGGCCGGGACATGGTCGCCGGGCGGATCGCCGCCGGAGACAGGGAGACGGAACATCCATGGCGGACCCCAAGACGACGGGACAGGCTTCTGCGGGGGCGATGTCGCAGGTGACGATCGCGGCGCTGGTGGGCCTTGTGCTGGTCGCCGTGGCGGTCGGCTTTGCCGTGATGCGGGAAACGCCCGAAAGCGCGCCTGAGGCGACGCAGACGACTGCGGAAGCGCCGGCGGAGCCTGCCGAGGCCGAGGAGAGCGCGACCGAGGTCGCATCGGAGGCCCCTGTCGCGGAGGAGGCTGTGGTGGCCCCGGAGCCGCCCCGGTTCGATCTGGTGCGGGTCGATGCGACGGGCAGCGCGGTGATCGCGGGGCGCGCGCCTGCGGAGGCGTCGGTGGTGCTGGTTCTGGATGGCGAGATCGTCGAGACGGTGACGGCGGATGCGGGCGGGCAATTCGCGGCGTTCTTGTCGCTCGAGCCCTCGGAGGCGCCGCGCATTCTGGGACTGCGGGCGGTCATGCCGGATGGCACGGAGATCGACGGGGCGGGCACGGCGCTGATCGCGCCCTTTGCCGGGCCCGTGGTGGCCGAGACCCCGGAAGCGCCCGCGCCGGAGACGGTGGAAGAGGTCGTGGCCGAAGCCCCGGCAGAGGCCCCGGCGGATGAGGCGCAGGCAGTTGCGGAAGCCCCGGCAGAGGCCGCGCCGACCGAGGTCGCGGCAGAGGAGGCCGTGGTGGCCGAGGCGGAGCCTGTGGCCGAGACGGTGGAGAGCGCGCCCGAGGCTGCGCCCGAACCGGTCGAGGAGGTTGCGGCCGTGGCCGAGCCGGTCACCGAGCCCGTGGTCGCGCCGGAACCGGCCCCTGCGGTCGAGGTTGCGGAGGCGGTGGCACCTGCCCCGGTCGAGGAGGCCGCGCAAGCGCCGGTGGTCGAACCTGCGCCCGTGGCCGCGCCCGAAGCCCCGGCGGTGCTTTTGGCCGACGAGACGGGGGTTCGGGTCTTGCAGGGGCCGGGGGGGGCTGCGGAAACCCTGCCGGAATTGCGGCTCGATGCGATCACCTATGATGTCGCGGGGGCCGTGACGCTGGCGGGGCGTGCGCCGGGTCAGGGCGATGTGCGCGCGACGCTCGACAACCGCGAGGTCACGAGTGGCGCGGTCGGTCCGGGCGGGGAATGGAGCCTCGATCTGCCCGATGTCGATCCGGGCACCTATACCTTGCGGCTGGAACAGCTGGCCGCCGATGGCAGCGTGACGGGGCGGATCGAAACGCCCTTCTTGCGGGAAGATCCCGACCGTATCCGCGACAATCCGATGCTGGTCGATCCCGGTGCCACGGTCATCACGGTCCAGCGCGGGTTCACGTTGTGGGGGATCGCGGAGGCGAATTTCGGCGACGGCATCCGCTACGTGCAGATTTTCGAGGAAAACCGCGACCTGATCCGCGATCCGGACCTGATCTTTCCGGGCCAGATCTTTGCGCTGCCCGATCTGCCGCGCGCCGCCCCCTGAGGGCGGGCGGCTCTGGCCATTTCGTTTGGCGGGGCATAGGTAGACGGCGACACGCCCGCAAGGATCGACCATGCCAGCCGACACACGCGCAGCCGGAAACGGCGCAGAGACCCGGACCGGCGCAAGCCGCGCGACGCCGCCGCAGCCCGACCGTATCGAGGCCGACGAGCGCCGTTCTGGGCTGCGCACGATCCGCAAGGTGGCCCCCTATCTCTGGCCCGAGGACAAGCCATGGGTGAAACAGCGGGTCGTGGCGGCCATGGGCTTTTTGATCCTGGCCAAGCTGATCTCGATCGGGACGCCGTTTCTCTACAAATATGCCGTCGACAGCCTGGGCGGCGAGGTCACGAGCCCTGCCTTTTTGTTGGGGTTGGGGGCTGTGGGCCTGACGGTCGCCTATGGTCTGGCGCGGGCGGCGAATGTGGGGTTCCAGCAATTGCGCGACGCGGTTTTCGCGCGGGTGGCGCAAGGTGCGCTCAGGCAATTGGCGCTGGAGACCTTCAACCACATCCATGCGCTGTCCTTGCGCTATCACATCACGCGCAAGACGGGCGGGTTGAGCCGGATCATCGAGCGCGGGGTGAAGGGCGTCGATTTCCTGCTGCGCTTCATGCTGTTTTCCATCGGGCCGCTCTTGGTGGAGCTGCTGCTGACGGCCATCGTGCTGGGTCTCTATTTCGATCTGGGCTACATGGTCGTGCTGATCGTGACCATCGTGCTTTATGTCTGGTTCACCTTCACCGTCACGGAATGGCGGGTGAAGATCCGGCGCGAGATGAACGCGCAGGACACGGATGCCAACCAGAAGGCCGTGGACAGCCTGCTGAACTTCGAGACGGTCAAGTATTTCGGGGCCGAGGCGCGCGAGGCGGAGCGCTATGACCGCGCGATGGCAGGTTACGAGGGGGCCGCGATCAAGACGGCGCTGTCGCTGGCGGTTCTGAACTTCGGGCAATCGGTGATCATCACGGCGGGGCTTGTGATCGTCATGGTGATGGCGGCCATCGGCGTGCAGCAAGGCGATCTGACGGTGGGCGATTTCGTCATGGTCAACGCCTTCATGATCCAGATCACGATCCCGCTGAATTTCCTTGGCACGGTCTATCGCGAGATCCGGCAGGCGCTGGTCGATATGGGCGAGATGTTCGATCTGCTGGAACAACCGCGCGAGATCGCGGACAAGCCGGATGCCCCCGAATTGCGGGTGGCGGGCGGCGAGGTGCGGTTCGAGGGCGTGCGCTTTGCCTATGATCCGAGCCGTCCGATCCTGAAGGGATTGGATTTCACGCTGAAGCCCGGCGAGACCGTGGCGCTGGTCGGGCCGTCGGGATCGGGCAAATCGACCATCGGGCGGCTGTTGTTCCGGTTCTATGACGTGACGGGGGGCGCGATCTTGATCGACGGGCAGGATCTGCGCGACGTGACGCAGGTGAGCCTGCATGACGCGATCGGCGTCGTGCCGCAGGACACGGTGCTGTTCAACGACACGATCCGCTACAACATCGGTTACGGGCGCGCGGGCGCGACCGATGCCGAGATCGTGGCCGCCGCCAAGGCCGCGCGCATCCATGATTTCATCCTGTCCCTGCCCGAGGGTTATGACACGGCCGTGGGCGAGCGGGGGCTGAAGCTGTCGGGGGGCGAAAAGCAGCGGGTGGGGATCGCGCGCACGCTGCTGAAGGACCCGCCGATCCTGCTATTGGACGAGGCGACATCGGCGCTGGATACGGAAACCGAGCGCGACATCCAGAACGAGCTGCGGATGATGGGGCAGGGCCGGTCGGTCATCACCATCGCGCACCGGTTGTCGACGGTGGTGGAGGCCGATCAGATCCTTGTCCTCGAGGCAGGAGAGATCGTGGAGCGCGGCACCCATGAGGAGCTGCTGGCGCGCGGTGGGCGCTATGCCTCGATGTGGGCAAGGCAGATGGCCGAGGAGGAAGAGGCCGAGGGCGGCGGGGCCGAGACGGGCGGAGCGTAGACGGGCGGGGCGGCGGGCGCTAGCCTGTGCCAAAGCCCGTCCAACCCAAAGGTGCCGCCCATGACCGACCCGTTTTTCCAGCCGCCTTCGGGCACGGACCTGCCGCGCTATGCGGGTGTGCCCAGCTTCATGCGGTTGCCCTATCTGCCGCCCGAGCATCCGCGCCGGGCGGAGGTGGATATCGGGATCTTTGGCCTGCCCTGGGATGGGGCGACCTCGAACAGGCCGGGGGCGCGGCATGGGCCACGGGCCTTGCGCGATGCCTCGACCATGATCCGGGAAAGGAACCGCGCGACCGGGCAAGAGCCGTTTCGCGCGGTCAAGATCGCCGACCTGGGCGATGTGGCGATGAGCCCGGTCGATCAGGACGAGGCGCTGGGGAATGCGCAGGCCTTCATCCGGGGGTTCTGGGGCAGGGGATCCGGCCCTTCATGGTTGGGGGGGATCATCTGTGCACCCTGACGGTTCTGCGCGAATTGCGCGCGGCGCGGGGGGAGGCCTTTGGGCTTGTGCTGCTCGACAGCCACACCGATCTTTACCCGCCCTATTTCGGGGGCCGCACGCTGACCCATGGCAACCCGTTCCGGCAGGCGATCGAGGAAGGCTGTCTGGACCCTACGCGCTGCGTCATGGCGGGGATGCGGGGCACGTCCTACAACAACGCGGATTTCCAGTATGGCTGGGATCGGGGTGTGCGCATCCTGCCCATCGAGGAATGTGTCGCGCTTGGCTGGCCTGCGGTCATGCAGATCGCGCGGGAGGTCGTGGGGGATGGCCCGACCTATGCCAGTTTCGACATCGATTTCGTCGATCCGGCCTATGCGCCGGGAACCGGGACGCCGGAGGTCGGGGGGCCGAATTCCTTTGAGGCAATTCAATGCGTGCGGGCGCTGCGGGGGCTTGATCTCATCGGGGCCGATCTGGTCGAGGTCTCGCCGCCCTTCGACACGGGCGGGATCACGGCATGGCTGGGGGCATCGGTGATGTTCGAGCTGCTGTGCGCGATGTTGCCGGAATGACCACGCCTGCGGACCGCACGCCCGCGCATCTGCTGGAAACCGACCGAAGGGCCGGGTTCGAGGTGGTGGCGGGGGCTGGGCGGTTCAGCCAGATGAACGACATCTTCACCCGCGCCTTTCGCGACGAGAGGGTGCGGACGAAGGACACCGACGCCTTTTTCGCCAGCTACCGGATGGAGGCCGCGCCGCGCCGGGGCGACGGATTCACCCAAAAGGATTTCGCGTTGCGCAACGCGGCTTGGCTGATTTCGGACATCGTGTCGGAACGCTCGGCCGCCGAAGGGCTGCGCGAGGGGTTCCAGGCCCCGATCCAGGCCGATACGCCGGTTGCGCCGGAGCGGGCGGAATTGGGATCGCCCGAGGCGGAGGCCGCCGAGATCAAGGCCGTGGCAAAGCTGTTCGGGGCCGATCTGGTGGGGATCACCCATCTGGACCTGCGCTGGCATTATGCCGAGCGACCGGATGTGCGGACAATGGAGCCTGTCGCCAACGATCTGCCCGAGGGGCTGACCCATGTCATCGTGATGGGCCATGCGATGGATGCGGGATTGGTCGAGACCTATCCCAGTGCGCTGGCGGGGGCCGCGACGGGGCGGGAATACAGCCACGAGGCGGCCATCGTGATGCAGGTCGCGGCCTATATCCGCAACCTGGGCTATCAGGCGGTGGCCAGCATGAACGACACGGCGCTGGTCATCCCCTATGCGATCAAGGCGGGGCTGGGGGAATACGGGCGGAACCAGATGGTGCTGACCCCCGAATTCGGGCCGAGGGTGCGGTTTTCCAAGATCTTCACCGATCTGCCGCTGGCCGTGGACACCCCCCGCAAGCTGGGGATGGCAGCCTATTGCGAGGGCTGCGAAATCTGTGCGCGGGCCTGTCCGGTCAGGGCCTTGCCCTTTGGCGCGCCCGATTTCGGGGAAGAGGTGACGAAAGGTTCGCCCTCGACCTGGCGGGGGGTGCGCAAATGGTCGTCGGATGCGGAGGCCTGTTTCGGCTATTGGGCGAAGCTGAAAACGGATTGCGCGATCTGCATGCGCGTCTGCCCCTTTGCGCGACCGGTGAGGGGGCTGTCCGCGCGCCTGTGGCGGGGGCTGGCCATGGGGCGGTTCGGGCCGTCGGGGCGCAGGCTTGCCCGGATCTGGGAGCGTCGGCGCGGCGTCGCGCGGCGTGCGAAACCGGCCGAATGGTGGGCCGGTCACCGCCGGTGAGCGCACAAGCCGGGGCGGGCGGTTGTCGCAGGCGGGCCTTCTGCTAGACTTGCGCGCAAGCAGGGTGTATCTGCCGGTCACAGGGTCCGTTAGCGCTAACGGGACCCGCTTGGCAGGGGAAAGGCAGTCATGGTATCGCGTGTCATTCCGGTCGATCCGTTCGACCTTGTCATCTTTGGGGCCACGGGCGACCTGGCGCGGCGCAAGATCCTGCCGGGGCTGTACCGGCGGTTCTGCGACGGGCAGATGCCGCCCGAGGCGCGGATCATCGGCGCGGCCCGGACCGAACAGGATAATGCGGCCTTTGCCGAGCAGGTGGCCGAGGCGATCGAGACCTTTTTGCCGGCGCAAAAGCGGGATGCGAAGGGGCTTGCGGCCTTTCTGGAGCGGTTGAGCTATGTGGCGGTCGATGCCCATGGCGATGCGGGTTGGGAAGATCTGCGCGCCGCGATGCGCGAGAACGTGGTGCAGGCCTTTTATTTCTCGGTCGCGCCGGGGCTTTTCGGGGCCTTGGCCGAGCGGCTGCACCATTTCGAGATCGCGCGGAAGGACGCGCGCATCGTGGTGGAAAAGCCCTTTGGCCGCGATCTGGAGACGGCGCGCGCGCTGAACGCGACGCTGGCCACCCATTTCGACGAAGCCCAGATCTATCGCATTGACCATTACCTCGGGAAAGAGACGGTCCAGAACCTGATGGCGGTGCGGTTCGGCAATACGTTGTTCGAGCCGCTGTGGAACGCGCAATACGTGGATCACGTGCAGATCACGGTGGCCGAGGAGGTGGGCGTGGGCGGGCGCGGGGCCTATTACGACAAATCCGGGGCCATGCGGGACATGGTGCAGAACCACCTGATGCAGCTGTTGTGCCTGACCGCGATGGAGCCGCCCGCGCGCTTCGAACCCGATGCGGTGCGCGACGAGAAGCTGAAGGTCATTCGCGCGCTCGATCCGGTCGCGCCCATCGACATCGTGCGGGGCCAATACAAGGCGGCGGGTGGTCATGCGGGTTACCTGGAGGATGTGGAGGCGGAGGTGAGCCGCACCGAAAGTTTCATCGCCATGAAGCTGCATGTCGCCAATTGGCGCTGGAACCGGACGCCGTTCTACCTGCGCACGGGCAAGCGGCTGCGCGCGCGGAAATCCGAGATCGTCATCCATTTCAAGGAGACGCCGCATTCGATTTTCGATGCGGATGCGGGAAACCGCGCCAATGTGCTGTCGATCCGGCTGCAACCCGACGAGGGGATCGATCTGCGCGTGACGATCAAGGAGCCGGGGCCGGGGGGCATGCGCCTGATCGACGTGCCGCTCGACATGAGTTTCGCCGATGCGCTGGGACCGGAAGTGGCCGATGTGCCCGATGCCTATGAGCGGCTGATCATGGATGTGATCCGGGGCAACCAGACGCTGTTCATGCGCGGCGACGAGGTGGAGGCGGCCTGGGGCTGGACCGACCCGATCATCGCGGGATGGGAGGCGCGGGGCGACCGGCCCGTGCCCTATCACGCGGGCAGTTCGGGGCCGGAAGAAGCCGCGATCCTGATGCATCGCGACAACCGCCGCTGGCGGGAGATCTGAGATGGAGCTGATCGAATATCCCGACCGCGACCTGTTGAGCTTGGGTCTGGCCGACCGGCTGACCGCCGATCTGGCCGAAGCCTTGCGGTTGAACGAACGGGCGAGTTTCAGCGTGCCGGGGGGCACGACACCCGGGCCGGTGTTCGATCTGTTGAGCGAGCAGGCGCTCGATTGGGACCGGGTGTCGGTGGTGTTGAACGACGAGCGGTGGGTGCCCGAGGACAGCCCCCGGTCGAACACGGGGCTGCTGCGCAAAAGGCTATTGGTGTCAAAGGCATCGGCGGCGACGTTGATCCCGCTTTACGCGCCCGCCGCACAGCCCGAGGACAAGATCGCGGAGCTGGCCGAGGGGCTGGTGCCGCATTTGCCGCTGTCGGTCGTGCTGCTCGGGATGGGGGCGGATATGCATACCGCGAGCCTCTTTCCCGGTGCCGACAATCTTGAGGCGGCGCTGGCCGAGGATGCGCCGCCCCTGATGGCGATGCGGGCCGAGGGCGCGGGCGAGCCGCGCATCACGCTGACGGCCCCCGTGCTGAAGGGCGCGTTGAGCCTGCATATCCTGATCACGGGGGCGGAGAAGCGCGCGGCCCTGGAACGGGCGCAGCATCTGTCCGCGACGCAAGCGCCGGTGCGCGCCGTGCTGGGGCAGGCCGTGGTGCATTGGGCGGAGTGAGGGAAATGGACGCGATCTGGAATGATCTCAAGGCTTTGGCGGCGGGTGTCGAGGGGCGGAGCCTTGTCTCGCTGTTCGAGGATGACAGCCGCGCTGCGCGGTTTTCGCGGCGCATGGACGACATGCTGTTCGATTTTTCCAAGACGCAGATCGACGATACGGTTCTGGCGCGGCTGATCGATCTGGCGCGGGCGGCGGGTGTCGAGGCGCGGCGCGAGGCGATGTTTTCGGGCGACAAGATCAACGAGACCGAGGGGCGCGCGGTGCTGCATACGGCGCTGAGGGCCGAGAGCGGTCCGATCCGCGTCGATGGTCAGGACGTGATGCCGGGGGTTTTGGAAACGCGGGCGCGGATGGCGGCATTCGCCGACAAGATCCGGGCGGGCGAGATCAAAGGCGCGGGTGGGCGCTATAGCGATGTGGTCAATATCGGGATCGGGGGATCGGATCTGGGCCCTGCGATGGCGACGCTGGCGCTGGCGCCTTGGCATGACGGGCCGAGGGTGCATTACGTCTCGAACGTGGACGGGGCGCATATCCATGACGTGCTGAAGGGGCTGGACCCTGCGCGCACGCTGGTGATCGTCGCCTCCAAGACCTTTACCACGATCGAGACGATGACCAATGCCCAGACGGCGCGGGATTGGATGGGGCGCGCTGTGGCCGATCCGGCCAAGCAATTCGTGGCGCTGTCGAGTGCCGTCGATCTGACGAGCGCCTTTGGCATCGACCCCGAGCGGGTCTTTGGTTTCGAGGATTGGGTGGGCGGACGCTATTCGCTGTGGGGGCCCATCGGCCTGGGGCTGATGCTGGCGGTCGGGCCGGAAAGGTTCGGGGAATTCCTGCAGGGCGCGCGCGAGATGGACGACCATTTCCGGGCTGCGGAGTTGGACGAGAACCTGCCCGTGCTGCTGGCGCTGGTGGGGATCTGGCATGCGCAGGTGCAGGGCCATGCGACCCGCACGGTGCTGCCCTATGATCAGCGGCTGTCGCGGCTGCCCGCCTATCTTCAGCAGCTGGAGATGGAGAGCAACGGCAAGCGCGTGGCGATGGATGGGAGCGATCTGGCGCTACCCTCGGGGCCGGTTGTCTGGGGCGAGCCGGGGACGAACGGGCAGCATGCGTTCTATCAGTTGATCCACCAGGGCACGCGGGTGGTGCCCTGCGAGTTCCTTGTCGCCGCCGAAGGCCATGAGCCGGAACTGGCGCATCATCACCGGCTGCTGGTCGCCAATTGCCTGGCGCAATCGGAAGCCTTGATGCGGGGTCGGAGCCTTGCGGAGGCGCGCGCGATCATGGCCGCAAAGGGGCTTGAGGGGGCGGAGCTGGAGCGGCAGGCGCGCCACCGGGTCTTTCCGGGCAACAGGCCCTCGACCACGCTGATCTATCCCAAGCTCACGCCTGCGATGCTGGGGCGGATCATCGCGCTTTACGAGCATCGGGTCTTTGTCGAGGGGGTTATCCTTGGCATCAATTCCTTTGACCAATGGGGGGTCGAGCTGGGCAAGGAATTGGCGAAGTCGCTCGAGCCGGTTCTGTCGGGGGCAAGCGATGGCCGTGGCAAGGACGGCTCCACGCTGGCGCTTGTCGCCTTTGCGCGGGGGGAGGGCTGACCCCCGGCGCGGCGCCATGCGGGGCTTGCTGGCCTGCATATTTCTGGAAAGATGAAGGATCAGGCGCTTTCAGGGACGGCGCCGTCGAGATTTTGGAGGGCGTCGCGGGCTTCCACGGGGATCTTGTGGCGGCCGTTTCCGTGGCGGTCGAGGAGCACGATGATCGCGCTGCCCGCCGCGGTCTGGCGCGCGCCTGCGGGATCGGGGAGCCAGACGGCGTAATCCATGGTGAAAGACGTGGTGCGAAAGGCCCGCGTGCGGCCCGTGACCACGTAATCCATCGCCTGAACCATCTCGGCCAGGTAGTCGCAGCTGGCGTGTTTGAGGACAAGGCGCGGGCTGTCGGGGCCGTAATCGGTGACATGGCGCGCCGAGAGATAGGGCAGGCGGAAGCTTTCGAACCAGCGCAGATAGGCGGTGTTGTTGACGTGACCCAGCGCGTCGATCTCGCCGAAGCGGACGCGGTCGGCGAGGCCGAAGCCCCAAGGCGCGGGGATGCCCTGTGCGCGCAGCGCCGGGGCATCGAGGGGGGTGTGATAGCGCAGATCCATGGGGATGGTTTGGCGCGGGCAAGCGCGCGGTGCAAGCCCGCTTGAACCCAGGCTGCAATCGCGCTTTCGTGCGGTGGGCGGGCGCAGCATGGCGGGCAGGATGGGCAGGGCGATCTTCGAGACATTGGTGACGCTGGCGATCGGGGCGGCGGGGGCGGTCCTGTTCTGGCTGATCGGCTTTCCGGCGGCGGTTCTGACGGGACCTGCGGCGGCGGTGTCGGTGGCGACGCTGATGGGGGTGCCGACGCTGATGCCCGCGCGGCTGCGCGACGGGGTTTTCCTGGTGATCGGGGTGACGATCGGGAGCACGGTGACGCCCGAGGTGATCGCCACCGCCTTGAGCTGGCCCGTGTCCTTGGCGGTTCTGGTGGCGACGCTGGTTGCGGTGATCGTGGTGGCGCAGCGGGCGCTTGTGGCGCTCTTTGGCTATGACAAGATGACGGCGCTGTTGTGCGCGACGCCCGGGCATCTGAGTTACGTGCTGACGCTGTCGACCGAGCTTGGGGCGGATGTGCCGCGCGTGGCGCTGGTGCAGACGGTCAGGGTCTTGCTGCTGACGCTGGCGGTGCCGGTTCTGATCGCGCTCTGGGGGGTGGAGGGGCAGGCCTATCTGACCGATTACGGGGCGATTTCCCCGCTGGCGCTGGCGCTGACATTCCCGGCGGCGCTGGCGCTTGGCTGGGTGTTCTTGCGGCTTCATGTGCCTGCGGCGCTGGTGCTGGGGGGGATGGCGGTATCGGCCATCGGGCATGGCAGCGGGTTGACCCCCGGTGTGATCCCGGCCTGGCTGCAGATCGGGGCGTTTTTGTGCATGGGCGTTCTGATCGGGACGCGGTTTCGCGGCTTTGACCCGAGGGGGGTCTGGGGCGCGCTGGGGGCGGGGATCGTGACGACGCTGGTTGCTTGTGCCGTGGCCTCGGTCGGGGCGGTGGTGGCGTCCTGGATCATCGGATTGCCTGCGGCGGCGCTGTTGCTGGCCTTTGCCCCCGGCGGGGTGGAGGTGATGGCGGCGATCGCGGTGGAAACCGGGCTCGAGCCTGCGCTGGTGGCGGCTCATCACGTGTTCCGCCTGCTGGTTCTGACGGTGCTGGTGCCGGTGATGATCGCAAGGGCGCGGCGCGGGGGGATCGGGCCGCTTGGGTCCTCGTGAAAAACGGGCCGCGCCGGGGGGAGCGCGGCCCGAAGTCGGGTCAGGGAGGAAAAACCGTGTGGGCTGGGAGGAGGGAGAGAGGCCCGAGGTTTCGATGGGAGGAGATTGCCCCCGCATCGCGGCGGGAATGGGGCGCGTTCGGGATGGTTCGGGGGTATTACGGAGGCCCGCGCGTGGCGCTGTTCAAGCTGCCTGCGTCCGGGAGGTTTGGAGCGGGTAACGGGAATCGAACCCGTAACTGAAGCTTGGGAAGCTTTCGTGATACCTTTTCACCATACCCGCATCACGAGGGTGAGATAGTCCTGCGGGGGCGGGGGCGTCAAGGCCCCTCGGCCCCGCTTTGATCCTGTCTTGGCCGCGACGCAGCCCCGTCCGATGACCGGTCTAGCCCCGGCGGCGCCTGCGCCCGCCTTCGCCGCCCGGTGCGCTGCCGCTGGCCCCGAAGGCCACCTGTGGCAGGGGGGCTATCTTGGCGAGTTCCGGGAAAGGGTCGGTCGCATGCGGGATCGCATTGGCGTTGACGAAATGTTCCTGGAAGCGGGGTTCGATGGCGGTCTCGATCTTGTCGATGCGGCGCACGATCCGTTCGATCCGCTGGCGGGCCTCGCGGTTGCAGAGCGCGATGCGCGCGCCATGGCCTGCGGCATTGCCCGCGCTCGTGACATTGTCGAGCGTGGCATCGGGGATCATGCCCAGAACCATGGCATGTTTGGGGCTGATATGGGCCCCGAAGGCACCCGCGAGGACGACGCGGTCGACGCGATCCACGCCGCGCTTGTCCATGAGGAGGCGCGCGCCCGCGTAGAGCGCGGATTTGGCCAGCTGGATGGCGCGGATATCGCCCTGGGTCACGGTGATGCGGGGGCCGCCCGTGGCGGTCGCGTCATGGACGAGATAGGCGAAGGTGCGGCCCGTGGGTTCGGCGCGGGGGGTGCCGGTCGCCTCCGGCCCGCCGATGAGGCCCGAGGCGTCGAGAAGGCCCGCCATGCGCATTTCGGCCACGGCTTCGATGATGCCCGAGCCGCAGATGCCGGTGACGCCGGTATCCTTGGTGGCCTCCGTAAAGCCCGGATCGTCGGACCACAGATCGCAGCCGATGACGCGGAAGCGGGGCTCCTTGGTCACGGGGTCGATCTCGATCCGTTCGATGGCACCCGGGGCGGCACGTTGGCCCGCGCTGATCTGTGCGCCCTCGAAGGCCGGGCCGGTGGGCGAGGAACAGGCGAGAACGCCTGTCTTGTCGCCGAGGAGGATTTCGGCATTGGTGCCGACATCGACGATGAGGGTGAGCTGGTCGGCCTGATCGGGTTCTTCGGACAGGGCGACGGCTGCGGCATCGGCCCCCACATGGCCCGCGATGCAGGGCAGGAGATAGACTTGGGCCGCGGGCGCGATTGTCGTGAGGCCGATGTCACGGGCAGAGAGCGTCAGGCTGCCCGAGGTGGCGAGCGCGAAGGGTGCCTGGCCCAGTTCGACGGGGTCGATGCCCAGAAGCAGGTGGTGCATGACCGGGTTGCAGACGATCACGGTTTCCATGATCAGCCGAGGGTCGATCCCGCCTTCGGCGGCGATTTCGGTGGCAAGCGTGGCGATGGCCTGCTGGACGGCTTGCGTCATTTCCCGGTCACCGCCGGGGTTCATCATGGCGTAGCTGACGCGGCTCATCAGATCCTCGCCGAAGCGGATCTGGGGGTTCATGAGACCCGAGGAGGCCAGCACGCGCCCATCGGCGAGGTCGCACAGATGGGCCGCGATGGTGGTCGAGCCGAGGTCGATGGCGAGGCCGTAAAGGCCGCCCTCGTGCAGGCCGGGCCAGACATCGAGGATCTGGAAACTGTCTGAATGCGCGGGCTGGTGGAGGGCGACGCTGACCTGCCAATTGCCCTTGCGGAGTGCGGGTTGCAGTTTTTGCAGGACGCTGAGGGGCGCGGTCACGCTGTCGATCTGCCATTGGTCGCGCAGCGCCGCTTGCAGGCGTTCGAAATCGCCCGAGGGTTCGTGCATGTCCGGTTCGACCACTTCGACCAGGACGAGGCGCGTGGCGGGGTCCATGGTGATGGCGCGGGTCGAGGCGGCCTTGCGCACGACCTGGCGGTGGACCTGGCTTTCGGGGGGGACATCGACGACGATATCGCCCTGGACGGTCGCCTGGCAGCCAAGCCTGCGACCAGGTTTCAGGCCGCGCACGCGGTCATAGCGGTCCTCGACCGCGTTCCAGTCCGACAGCGCGCCCTCGCGCACGGTGACGCCATGTTTGGGGAAATCGCCGTAGGAGGGGGCGATCTGGCATTTCGAGCAGATGCCGCGCCCGCCGCAGACGCTGTCGAGATCGACGCCCAGCTGGCGCGCGGCGGTCAGGATCGGGGTGCCGACCGGGAAATGGCCGCGCTTGCCCGAGGGCGTGAAGATGACGAGGGGATCGATTGTCATGGATGTCTCGCGGGGGTAGGGGCCGAATTTTCGTACGAAAATTTGGTGGGGGCGAAAATTCGTACGAATTTTCGGGTCAGAACAGAACCTGGATGGGGCGACGGGTGCAGAAGACGACCAATTGGCCGTTGCATTCCACCAGATGCCAGCCCCGGCGGCGCACCTCGGCCTCGAAAACCTGCCGGCCCACCTCGGCCTCCACCCAGCGGAGCGAGCGGCGCACGACACCGCCCCGATCCACGGCCTTGGCCGAAAAGACCTGTTCGACCCAAGGGGCCGAGGGAAGCGGGATGACGGGGCGCAGCATGGTCATGCCGCGACCCTGTCCCGATTCTGGTTAAACCTTTGTTACTCACCCGGCGCGCCGCCGCCGTCCGCCCGCGCGCCCGCCGCGCAGCGCCGCGTCGGGGTCCTGGTTGAACCTGATCCAGGCGCCGCCGCCATCATCCTGGTTCATCAGGAAATTGGCGGCGCGGATCGCCTCCATCTCCTTGCCGGGGCGGGGTTTGGTGGAGCCCATGCCGAAGAGCTTGACGAAGGTCTCGTCGTCCATGTCGGGGGGCAGCATGATGCCTGCCGCCTCGATCTCGGCCTTCTTGGCGGCGATGGCCTTGGGGCCGACGGGGAGCGCCACGGGGTTCATGATCGCGCTCGTCATGCCCGCGCCATAGGCCATGGGCAGGAAGGCGTTGTTGATGCCGTGGCGGTTGGGCAGGCCGAAGGAGATGTTGGAGGCCCCGCAGGTGGTGTTCACGCCCAATTCCTCGCGCAGGCGGCGCACGAGGGTGAAGACCTGCTGGCCTGCCGTTGCCATGGCCCCGATGGGCATGACGAGCGGGTCGACGACGATGTCATGGGCGGGAATGCCGAAATCGGCGGCGCGTTCGACGATCTTTTTGGCCACGGCGAAGCGGACATCGGGATCTTCGGAAATGCCGGTGTCGTCGTTCGAGATGGCCACGACGGGGACGTTGTATTTCTTGATCAGGGGCAGGACGATTTCGAGGCGTTCCTCCTCGCCGGTCACGGAATTGACGAGCGGACGGCCATGGGCGACGGCGAGCCCCGCCTCGAGCGCGCCGGGGACCGAGCTGTCGATGCAGATCGGGCAATCGGTGACGCCCTGAACCACGCGGATGAGTTCCGGCATCAGCATGGGTTCGACGAAATTGTTGTCGGCGTAGCGGGCGTCTTCGCCCATCTTGTTGGAAAAGACCGCGCCGGAATTCACGTCGAGCACGGTCGCGCCGGCCTCGACCTGGGCCACGGCATCGGATTCCACGCGGGAGAAATCGCCCCGCTCCAGTTCCTCGTTCAGGATCTTGCGGCCGGTGGGATTGATCCGTTCGCCGATGACGCAGAAGGGCTGATCAAAGCCGATCACGGTGGTGCGGGTCTGCGATTCGATGACGGTGCGGGTCATGTGTTCTTGCTTTCCTGATCAGATTTGGGGCGCGGGCGCGGTGCCGCCATGGGCCGTGGCCCATTCGGCATTGGTCTTGATGCCGCCAAGGGGGAAGAAATGGATCGACTGGATGTTCTTGCCCCGGCCTTCGGCGCGGGCGCGGGCCAGATCGGTCAGGATCTCGTCCGGCTCGAAGGGCAGGAGCAGTTTCGACACGTCGCGGGCACGTTTTTGCAGGACCGAGAGCGAGGCGCCGACACCGCAGGCGATGGCGAATTTGATGAGCGTCTGGAGTTTCGCGGGCCCCGCGATGCCCAGATGGATCGGCATGGTGATGCCATTGGCGGCAAGCCTGTCGGCCCAGGCCAGAACGGGGGGCGCTTCGAAGGCGAATTGGGTGGCGATGGCGAAGGCGGCATCGGAACGGTCGGCGAAATCCTGTTTCCAGCTGAGCGCCGCCATCACCTCGGCCTCGCCGCCGTCGGGATCGATGTCGCGGTTGCCCTCGGGGTGGCCTGCGACATGGAGGCGGGTGAAGCCGTCGAAGAGACCCGTTTCCAGAAGCTGCATGGAGGAGTGGAACGGCCCGCGGGGGCTCGCGATGCCGCCTGCGAGGAGGAGCGCCTGTTTCACATCCGCCTCGCCCCGGTAGCGGGCGACCATGTCGGCGAGCGTGGCGCGGTCCGCGATGGAGCGGGCGGGGAAATGCGGCATCGGCTCGAAGCCCTCGGCGCGCAGGCGGCGGGCGGTGGCGAGCATGTCCTCGAAGGGCGTGCCGTCGATATGGGCGATATAGACCCTTGTGCCGGCGGGCAGGAGGCTGCGGAAATCCTCCACCTTTTCGGCGGTGCGCGGCATGACCTCGATCGAATAGCCCGACAAGAGATCGGCCAGGCCCGCAGGGGTGGGGGCCGTGTCGCGTGAGCGGAATTTGAGAAGTGCCATGAGTGTCTCCCGGAAGGCGGCCATGGTGTCAGGCGGCGGGTCTGTCTGTGTCGTGGCCGTCATTGGCGATCAGGCGCTTGAGGCGGTCGGTGTCGTATTCCGCGTCAAGCCGCGCGATCTCGGCCGCGGCGATGGTGGCGGGATCGCCCTCGGCCTCGCCTGCGGGGATGCGACGCCATTCGGCGAGATAGGCATCCTCGTCCTTGGCGCCGATCTTCATCGCGCAGCGGTCGATGGCCTGTTCGAAACGCTCGGGCAGCACGGCCTTGGCCCCGGTCCGGCCCTTGCCCACGATGACCTGGGCGGGGATGTCGCGCCAGAAGACATGGGTGATTGCGGGCATGGGGCGGGTCCTTTGTTCTGGCCTGGGGCCTGTGGTTGAGGCGCACCATAGGCGAGGCCGGGTGCGGCGCGGGTTCCGAATTCGACACAAGCCGGGGCGGGAGCGACCCGGCCTGCATCGGGAAATAGCCGGAAGGGCGGTTAGGGGCGAGGGGCGGGGCGGCCCATAATTCTCATGAAGATGTTGAAGCGGGTTGGCCGAGGGGGGCCGCGCATGCCTGAGGGCCCGGGAACGTGGCCGGGTAATCCGTGCGCAAGGCTGGCCATCAATGTCATTGTGAGCCGGCGCAGCGGTTGCTACATTCAAGGCGACACACCATTCCCGGAGGCCCCGCATGTCGCGCAAGCGCAAAGGCGGCGCCGGTCCGTTCCCCGGTGTCGCGGCAAATGTGATCCCCTTGGTCCCGATGCCCGACCCAGCAGTCGAACGGCGCCTTGCGCCCGAATTGAGGCCCGATTCCCGGCCCGACCCCGCCGATCTTTATGCGGCGCTCGATCTGGGCACGAATTCCTGCCGGATGCTGATCGCCCAGCCCAAGGGCAACCAGTTGCATGTCGTGGACAGCTTTTCGAAAAGCGTCCAGCTGGGTCAGGGGCTGGAGGCCTCGGGGCGGATGTCGCGCGCCTCCATGGCCCGCGCGGTGGGTGCGCTCAAGATCTGTCAAAGAAAGCTCGAGAAGCACCGGGTGAGCCGGATGCGGCTGGTGGCGACGGAAGCCTGTCGGCGGGCCTCGAATGCGGGGGAGTTCATCTCGGTCGTCAAGCGGGAGACGGGGCTCGCGCTCGAGATCATCAAGCCCGAGGAGGAGGCGCGGCTGGCGGTCGTATCCTGCGCGCCGCTCGTATCGATGAAGACCGAGCAATTGCTGGTGGTCGATATCGGGGGCGGGTCCACCGAGCTGGTCTGGATCGACCTGAGCCGCGTGCCCCCCGTGGAGCGGCCGCGCGCGATCATGCGGCTGCACCAGGGCTTCGATCACGAGGAGACGGTTTTCCCCCGCGCCAAGGTGGTGGACTGGATTTCCATTCCGCTGGGGGTGGCGACGCTCAAGGACATGTATGCCGATGTCGCCGATGACGGCGCGCGCTTTGCGCTGATGAGCTGGTATTTCGAGGAGCAGCTGGCGGGGTTTTCGCCCTATGAGGATGCCGCCGACCAGGCGCGTGAGGGGTTCCAGATCATCGGGACGAGCGGCACGGTGACGACGGTCGCGGCCTCGCACCTGGGGCTCAAGCGCTATGACCGCAACAAGGTGGACGGGTTGCGCATGACCTCGGACCAGATCGACCGGGTGATCCAGGATTACCTGGTGCTGGGGCCCGAGGGGCGGCGCAAGGACCCGAGGATCGGGCGCGACCGGCAGACGCTGATCATGTCGGGGGCCGCGATCTTGCAGGCGTTGTTGCGCGCCTGGCCGACGGATCGGTTGAGCGTGGCCGACAGGGGCCTGCGCGAGGGGCTGCTCTATGCGCAGATGTCGGCCGATGGCGTGCTGGAGGACGGGCCGTTCTGAGCGCTCTTGACGGGCGCTGGGGCGGCGGCGGCGTCGGGCCGTGCATATTTGGGGAAAGATGAAGGGCAGGGTTTGGCTTGACCGTCCGGCGCAAGCGCTAGGTTCACGCGGCAAAGAGCAGCCGAAAGACCAGACCCGCCATGACCGAGCCCGTGATCTACTGGACCCGCCGGGATTTCCGCCTGTCGGACAATCCGGCCCTTGTCGCCGCCTGCGAGAGCGGCGCGCCCGTCATCCCGGTCTTTGTCCATGACGAGACGATCGACGCCTTGGGGGCGGCGCCCAAGTGGCGGCTGGGGCTTGGCGCGGAAGCCTTTGGCGCGCGGCTGGCGGAGGTCGGCAGCCGGTTGGTGTTCCGGCGGGGCGAGGCGCTGGTGGTCTTGCGCGCGCTGGTGGCCGAGACGGGGGCGCGGGCGGTGCATTGGAACCGGCTTTACGATCCGGTGAGCCGCAAGCGCGACGAGGCGGTCAAGGCGGCGCTGAAGGCAGAGGGCGTGACGGTGGTGAGCCATGCGGGCCACCTGGTCCATGAACCATGGACGGTCGAGACGGGGACGGGAGGCTTTTACAAGGTCTACACGCCGTTCTGGAAAGCGGTGCGGGGGCGCGAGGTGGCCGAGCCCCTCGCCGTGCCCAAGTTGCAGATGCCCGAGGTCTGGCCCGCGAGCGAGGATGTCGCGGCCTGGGGGATGGGCCGCGCGATGGATCGGGGTGCGGCGGTGGTGCGCCCCCATTGTGTGATCGGGGAGGCGGGGGCGCAGGGGCGGCTTGGCGCTTTCATCGCGCATCGGATCGGGGATTACGGGGAGGCGCGCGACAGGCTCGATGTCGATGGCACCTCGGGCCTGTCGGAGAACCTGACCCATGGCGAGATTTCGGCGCGGGTTTGCTGGCATGCCGGGATGCGGGCCATGGCGGAGGGAAAGGCCGGGGCCGAGACATTCCTCAAGGAACTGATCTGGCGCGATTTCGCCTATCACCTGATGCATCACACGCCCCATATCGTCGCGCGGAACTGGCGCGAGGATTGGGAGGCATTCCCCTGGAACACGGATGCGGACCATCCCCATGTGCAGGCCTGGATGCGGGGGCGGACGGGAATGGCCATCGTCGATGCCGCGATGCGCGAGATGTATGTGACGGGGCGGATGCACAACCGGGCGCGGATGCTTGTCGCCTCGTATCTCACCAAGCATCTGATGACGCATTGGAAGATCGGGATGGACTGGTTCGCGGACTGCCTGGTGGATTGGGACCCGGCGTCGAACGCCATGGGCTGGCAATGGTCGGCGGGATCGGGGCCGGATGCCACGCCCTATTTCCGCGTCTTCAACCCCGAGACGCAGGCCGAGAAATTCGACCCCTTGGGCCGCTATCGGCGCGCTTATGTGGCGGAATTGTCCGGGCGGCCGCCCGAGACGGCGCTGGCCTATTTCGAGGCGGTGCCAAGGTCGTGGGAGATGCACCCCGGTCAACCCTATCCGGCACGGCCCGTGGTGGATGCGGCCGAGGGGCGCAAACGGGCGCTTGCCGCCTATGAAAACAGGGGGTTCTGAGGCGGGGTTCTGAGGCGAGCGTCGCAAAGGGGGCGAATTCGGCAGGTCGAAACAATCAGGACTTGTGCGACGTGGTTTGTTCGGTCCAAATCGGGCGCCAGACAAGAGGATTGCATGGATATCAAGACAAGCACGAAGGGAGAGGACAATCTCCCCCGGTATTTCGCGGCGGTGTTCGAGACCGCGACCAAGATGAAGCATGGCAGGCTCGACATGGTGCTGCCCGATGGGCGGGTGTTTCGCGCGGGCGGGCATGCGCCGGGGCCGGTGGCCGAGCTCGATATCCACAATCCCGAGATTTTCGCGCGGCTGATCCGCGAGGGGGATCTGGGCTTTTGCGAAGCCTATCTGGACGAATGGTGGTCGACGCCGGATCTTCAGGCCTTCATGGATCTTGTCCATGCCGACAACGAGGAGGTCTATGACGGCTTTCTGGGGATGGGGCTGGTGCGCGCCTATGAGCGGCTGCGGTTCTGGCTGCAATCCAATTCCAAGCGCCAGGCCAAGAAGAACATCGCCCATCACTATGATCTGGGCAATGACTTCTACGGCCTGTGGCTGGACGAAACGATGACCTATTCGTCGGCGCTGTTCACCACGGGGCAGGAATCGACCGAGGCCGCGCAGATCGCGAAATACGCGAGCATGGTCGACCAGATGGGCGCAGTGCCGGGCGACCATGTGCTGGAGATCGGCTGCGGCTGGGGCGGCTTTGCCGAATATGCCGCCAAGGAGCGGGGGCTGAAGGTCACGGGGCTGACCATCAGCCGCGAGCAATACGATTACGCGGTCGCGCGGGTGGCGCGGGCGGGGCTGCAGGACCGGGTCGAGATCAAGCTGCAAGATTACCGCGACGAGCGCGGGCAATATGACGGCATCGCCTCGATCGAGATGTTCGAGGCGGTGGGCGAGCGCTACTGGCCCGTCTATTTCAAGACGCTGCGCGAGAACCTGAAGCCCGGCAAGAACGCGACCTTGCAGATCATCACGGTGCAGGACCGCCGCTGGGAGGTCTACAAGCGCGGCGTGGATTTCATCCAGAAATACATCTTTCCGGGCGGCATGCTGCCCGCACCGAAGGTGTTGCGCGCCGAGGTCGAGAAGGCGGGCTTGCGCGTCTCGCATTCCATCGAATTCGGGGAAAGCTACAGCCAGACGCTGCGGCGCTGGCACGAGACGTTCAACGCGCGCTGGCCCGAGGTGGCGGCGCTGGGGTTCGATGACCGGTTCCGCCGGATGTGGAATTTCTACCTGACGTCTTGTGCCGCGACCTTTCATTTCGGCAATACGGATGTGACGCAGATCACGGTGACCCGGCCGGCCTGAGGCTGGGCCGGGGCGGGGTTTTCATGGCGGCGATCTTTCTCTTTGGCACGCTGTTGCATGCGCCCCTGTTGCGGGCGGTGGCGGGGGAAGATCTGGCCATGGTTCCCGCCGTGCTGCCCGATGCGGCGGTCGCGGGGGTGCAGGGCGCGCCCTATCCGGTTCTGGTGGCGCAAAAGGGCGGGCGGGCTGACGGCGCGCTGATCGAGGTCGCGGGCGAGGCGCTGGCGCGGCTCGATTTCTACGAGGCCTGTTTCGGCTATCGGCGCGAGGCCGTGGGGGTCGTGGTTGGTGGAGCCATGCGTCAGGCGGAGGTCTGGCGGCCCGATCCCGGCGCCGCCGGAGTGGCGGCCCATGGATCATGGTCGCTGGTCGATTGGGCGCGCGACTGGGGCGATCTGGCGGTGATCGCGGCGGCAGAGGTGATGCGCCAGCGCGCGGGCGGGGCCGGGGCGGCGGAGGTGGGCGCGCGCTACTGGATGATCGCGGCGCGCGCGCAAGCGGAAGTGTCGGCAGGCGCATGGCGCAGGCCCGCGCTGGTCGGGCAAAGCCCTGCGCGCGACAAGGTCGAGGTGATCGAGCGTCACCACCCCTATTCCGGGTTTCACACGGTCGAGGAGCTGGTTCTGCGGCACCGGCAATTCGACGGCGCCCTGTCCGATCCACAGCGGCGGTCGGTGTTCCGGGCGGCCGATGCGGTGACGGTGCTGCCCTATGACCCTGTGCGCGACCGGATCCTGGTGATCGAGCAATTGCGCATGGGGCCTTTCGTGCATGGGGATGCGCATCCCTGGCTGCTCGAGCCTGTGGCGGGCATGATCGATGCAGGCGAGACGCCCGAGACGGCGGCGCGGCGCGAAACGGTGGAAGAGGCGGGGCTGGAGCTGGGCGCGCTGCATCTTGTGGCGCGCTATTATCCCAGCCCGGGAGGATTGGCGCAGGTGCTGATTTCCTACGTGGCGTTGGCCGATCTGCCCGACGGGGTGACGGGGACGGGCGGCCACATCTCGGAGGGAGAGGATATCCTGTCCCATCTGGTCGATTGGGAGACGGCGCGCGCCATGTTGGAGCGGGGCGACATGGCCAATGCGCCGCTGGTCTTGTCGATGCAATGGCTGATGCTGAACCGAGACAGGCTGCGCGCCGGGGCCTGACATCTCGCGCTGGCGTGATCGGGCGGACACGGAGGATCGGGTTGAGGTTTCCGCCGCGCGCCCCTATCCCTTAGGTCTCGTTTCCGGCGTTTGCCGCATAAGGGCCCTATCGATGAATGTTCATTCCGATCTTGCCGCCGCCATCGGCAACACCCCTCTGATCCGCCTGCGCCGTCTGAGCGAGGAGACCGGCTGCGAAATCCTCGGCAAGGCCGAGTTCCTGAACCCCGGTCAATCGGTCAAGGATCGCGCGGCGCTCTACATCATCCGCGATGCCATGGCCAAGGGAATGCTGCGGCCCGGTGGCACGATCGTCGAGGGGACGGCGGGCAACACCGGGATCGGTCTGGCGCTGGTCGGCGCATCGATGGGGTTTCGGACCGTCATCGTGATGCCCGAGACGCAGAGCCAGGAAAAGAAGGACATGATCCGCTTGGCCGGCGCGGAGCTGATCCTTGTGCCGGCGGTGCCTTATTCCAACCCAAACAATTACGTGCGCTATTCGGGGCGTCTGGCGCAAAGGCTGGCGCAATCCGAGCCCAATGGCGCGATCTGGGCCAACCAGTTCGACAATGTCGCCAACCGGCAGGCCCATGTCGAGATGACGGGCCCCGAGATCTGGGAACAGACCGAAGGCAAGGTCGATGGCTTCGTCTGTGCCGTGGGATCGGGCGGGACGCTGGCGGGCGTGGGCATGGCGCTGCAGCCCAAGGGCGTGAAGATCGGATTGGCCGATCCCGAGGGGTCTGGGCTGTACAAGCTTTACACCGGCCGTGACGCGGGTGGGGACAGCATCACCGAAGGGATCGGGCAAGGCCGGATCACCGGCAACCTCGAAGGCTTCACCCCCGATGTCTGCTACAAGATCCCCGACGCCGAGGCGCTGCCCATCGTGTTCGACACGCTGGCCGAGGAGGGCATCTGTCTGGGCGGATCGTCCGGCATCAACATGGCGGGTGCCGTGCGCATGGCGCGCGAGATGGGGCCGGGCCACACGATCGTGACGATCCTGTGCGATTACGGCACGCGCTACCAATCCAAGATCTTCAACCCTGCCTTTCTGCAGGAAAAGGGGCTGCCGGTGCCGGAATGGCTGGTGCGCGGCCCCGCCGATATTCCCGACGTATACGAGGACGCATGATCAACCGGATTTCCCTGAGCCTTGTCCTGATACTGACGCTGTTTTTGGGCAGCGTCGTCACACCGGCATGGGCACAGGAACCGGCACCCCCTGCGGCATCGGCCCCGGCGGATGCGGGCGCGATCGATTTCGCCGCCTGGGAGGCCGAAGCCTCCCGCGCCGAGAACATCATCGCGGCAGGCACGGCCTCGACCGCCTTTCTGGCCAATCTGCGCAACACGCTGGTGGGATGGCGGGCGCGCTTTCTCGAAGGGCAGGGGGCGAATGCCACGCGGATCGCGACCATCCAGGCGCAGCTGACGGCCCTGGGGCCGCCGCCCGCCGAGGGGGACAGCGAGCCTGCCGCCATCGCCGAGCGCCGCGCGCAGCTGGCCACGCAGCTGGCCGAGGCCCAGGTGCCGCGGGTGACTGCGACCGAAGCCTTCAACCGCGCCAATGGCCTGATCGGAGAGATCGACGCGATCCTTGCCGCACGGCAGGCGCGCGCGCTCTTGGAACGCGACCCCGCACCGGTCAACCCGCTGCATTGGGGTACGGCACTGGCAGCACTCGGCGACGTGGTGATGGATCTCGACCGCGAGATCGAAGCCAAGATCGCAACGCAACGCCGCGCCGATCAATCGCCCTGGGACAGGTTGCCCTTTGCCGGGCTGCTTGGGCTTGTGGGTCTGGGGCTTTTGACCCGGAGCCGGTATTTCGTCGGGCGCTGGACCGAGCGGGTGCAAATGCGGCTTGGCGCGCGGCGCGGACGGATCGCGCTCGCCTTCCTCGTGTCGCTGTTGCAGGTGCTGTTGCCGATGGTCGGGCTGATCCTGTTCGGGGTCGCGGTGGCCACGGTGGATGTTCTGGGGGCCTCGGGCATCGCGCTTTTGGGCAGCGGTATCGGGGTCTTTGCCGCGATCTTTGCCGCGCTGTGGTTGGCGGGGCGGCTGTTTCCGGTCAACGAGGAAAGCCCCGGCGCGCTTGGCGCAGCGCTTGAGTTGCGGCCAGCCTTGCGCCGGGCGGTGGTGACCATCGGCGTCTTCCTGGGACTGGGCGGGTTTGCCGAAACGCTGTCCACGCTCGATGCCGTGCCGCTCGAGGCGCGGGGCATTTTCGTCCTGCCTGTCTACCTGGGGCTGGCCTGGGGCTTTTACCGGCTTGCCGCCCTGATCCGGCGGGTGCGGCGGGCCGAATTGGCCGCGCGCGGCAGCGAGGCCGAAGAGCCCAGCGGTGATACCGGCTTTGCCGGGCGCAGCATCGCCATCATCGGGCAATTGCTGCGTCTGGTGGCGGTGGCAGGTCCGCTTCTGGCGGCGGCGGGCTACCTGAACCTGACCGAGGCGATCATGACGCCCACGGCGATGACGCTGGGCCTTATCGGTCTGTTGCTGGCGCTACAGGGGCCGATCCGTGATCTTTACGCGCTGATCTCGGGCAAGAGCTATGACGAGGCGGCGCAGGCGCTGTTGCCGGTTCTGGTGAACCTCTTGCTGATCCTGTCGGCCCTGCCGGTGGTGGCGCTGATCTGGGGGATGCGGCCCGAACAACTGGGCGAGGTCTACGAGCGCCTGTCGGCTGGCTTCACGCTTGGCGATACGCGGATCACGCCCGGTATCGTGCTGGCGGTCATCCTTGTCTTCACCATCGGACTGTTTGCCACCCGCATGATGCAAGGGGCGCTGCGCAGCACGATCCTGCCGCGCACCAAGATGGATGTGGGCGCGCGCAACGCCGTCTCATCGGGCGTGGGCTATGTGGGGATCGCGCTGGCGGCTGTCATCGCCATCACCACCGCTGGCATCGATCTGACCGCGCTTGGCGTTGTTCTGGGGGCCTTGTCGGTCGGCATCGGTTTCGGCCTGCAGAACGTGGTGAGCAATTTCGTCTCCGGCATCATCTTGCTGATCGAGCGGCCGATTTCGGAAGGCGACTGGATCGAGGTCGGCCCGACCATGGGGATCGTCAAGGCGATCTCGGTGCGCTCCACCACGATCGAGACCTTCGACAAGACCGATGTGATCGTGCCCAATACCGACCTGATCGCGGGCACGGTGACGAACTGGACGCGCGGCAACACGATCGGGCGGGCCGTGGTGCTGGTGGGCGTTGCCTATGGCAATGACACGCGCCGCGTTCAGGAGATCTTGCTCGAGATCGCGCGCGGGCATCCCGATGTCGCGAAATATCCCGAACCGGGTGTCGATTTCCTGGGCTTCGGTGCCGACAGCCTTGATTTCCGGGTCCGCATGATCTTGCGCGACATCAACAAGCTGGTCGCCGTCAAGACCGAGGTGCATCACCAGATCGCCGAGCGCTTCAAGGAAGAAGGCATCGAGATTCCCTTTGCACAGCGCGACATCTGGCTGCGCAACCCCGAAGCCTTGCGCCCCCCATCCGAGGCGCTGCCGCACGCAGCCGCCCCCCAAAAGGACCAACCGGCATGATGACCGAGCCCTTGTTCATGACCGATGCCTACCGCAAATCCGCCAGCGCCCGGGTGATCGCGCTGACCGAGGAGGGCGGGATCGTTCTGGACCGCACGATTTTCTACGCGCGGGGCGGCGGCCAGCCGGGCGACAGCGGCATCCTCGATTGGGAGGGGGGGCGCATCCCGGTGGCGACCGCCGTCAAGGGCGAGGGCGCGGCCATCGTTCTGGTCCCCGCCGAACCCGGCCGTCTGCCGCCCGTGGGGGCCGAGGTGAACCAGCGCATCGATTGGGACCGCCGCTATGGCCATATGCGCATCCACACCGCGCTGCATCTTTTGTCGGTCGTCATGCCCTTTCCGGTGACGGGCGGGGCCATCGGCGCGGACAAGGGGCGGCTCGATTTCGACATGCCGGATGCGCCCGAGGAAAAGGCGCTGATCGAGGGGCGGTTGAACGCGCTCATCACACGCGATCTGGCGGTGAGCGAGGATTGGATCACCGAAGCCGAGCTTGACGCCAATCCGGGCCTGGTCAAGACGCTGTCGGTCCAGCCGCCGCGCGGCGCGGGCCGTATCCGGCTTGTCCGCATCGGCGAAGGGGCGGGGCAGGTCGATCTGCAACCCTGCGGGGGCACGCATGTGAAGCGCACGGGCGAGATCGGAAAGCTTGCCATCGGCAAGATGGAGAAAAAGGGCCGTCAGAACCGGCGCATCACCATCGAACTGGTCTGAGGGATTTGGGCTTTCGGGACAGGTTTGTCCGCGGCCCGGCGGGGCGGCATGAGGTGCACCTGAACTTCGGCGCCGACCTGCCGGGCACTTGAGCGGACATATCTTGGAGTGTCACCGGCAAGGTGCCACAAAATGGCAACATCTCCAAGAAAAATCTCGAAAGCCTGTTACTCGCCCTTGCGGCCCCGCTTTTCGAACCGGGGCAGCATGGCCGAGAAATCGCGGCCGCGTCCGTCCTCATCCTCCACGAAGCGGGCGTATAGGGTGGCAGCGAGCGCACCCATGGGCGTGTCGGCATCCGCGCCTTCGGCGGCTTCCTGGCTCAGGCGCAGATCCTTGAGCATCAGATCGGCGGCGAAACCGGGCTTGTACTCGTTGTCGGCGGGGCTTTTGGGGCCGATGCCGGGGGCCGGGCAATAGGTGTTCATCGACCACGATTGCCCAGATGAGGTCGAGACGACATCGAACATCGCCTGCCGGTCGAGGCCCAGCTTGTCGGCCAGAGCAAAGGCTTCGCAAGTCGCGATCATGGTGACGCCGAGGATCATGTTGTTGCAGATCTTGGCCGCCTGACCATTGCCCGAGGGGCCGCAATGGACGGCCTTTTGGCCCATCATGTCAAAAAGCGGGCGCGCGGTGGCAAAATCCGCCGCATCGCCACCCACCATGAAGGTGAGCGTGCCCGCCGCAGCCCCGCCAACCCCGCCCGAGACGGGCGCATCGAGCGCACCGAGGCCTGCGGCTGCCGCGAGGGCGGCCACCTCGCGGGCGCTCGCGACATCGACGGTCGAGCAATCGAGCAGCACGGCACCCTGTTCCATCGCGGGGATGATCTCGGCTGCGACCGCTTTCAGGATCGCGCCATTGGGCAGCATCGTGATGACGACCTCGGCTCCTTTTGCCGCCTCTGCGGCGCTTGCGGCAGGGATGACGCCCTCGGGCGCGGGGGCTGCGGTGTCATATCCCGTCACCCGATGGCCTGCGGCCACCAGATTGGCGGCCATCGGCGCGCCCATGTTGCCCAAACCGATGAATCCGATCTTCATGGCGTTCCTGTCCCCGTTCAAAATTTCAATCCCTGTGCGCCCAAGGGCATCAACATGCCCGACACGTCGGTCTGCGGCACGGCGTCGAGCGCCGGATGCCGCCACTTGGGCGATTTGTCCTTGTCGATGATCGCAGCCCGGATCCCTTCGAGAAAATCGCCCCGTTCCATCGCACGGGAGGTGAAGCGATATTCTTGTTCCAGCGCATTCTCGATCGTGTCGCGCATCCGGGCGCGATGGACCAGTTCGATGGTGCAGGCAACCGACAGCGGGCTGCCGCGTTCCATCATCGCCAGCGCGCGGGGCGCGACCGCGCTCTCGGAAAAGGGCAGCAGGTTGAGCACGTCGCGGATCGTCTCGCCCCCGAACATCGCGTCGATCTCGGCCTGATCCGCGGCAAGCGGGCTTTCGGGCTGGGGTAGGGCGGCGCGGTCCACCGCCTCCCAATCGCCGGTGGCGCAGAGTGTGTCGATCAGTGCGGGCCAATCGGCGCGCGGGATGAAGTAATCGGCGAATTGCGCATGGATCGCATCCCCGGGTCCCATCCGTGCCCCGGTCACGCCCAGGTATTCGCCAAGCCGCCCCGGCGCGCGCGACAACAACAGCGTGCCGCCCACATCGGGGATCAACCCGATGCCGCATTCGGGCATGGCGATCTGGCTCGTCTCGCAGACCACCCGGTGCGAGCCATGGCAACCGACACCGACGCCGCCCCCCATGGTGTACCCCTGCATCAGGCTGATCACGGGCTTGGGGAAATGGAACAGCCGCGCGTTCATCCGGTATTCATCGGCCCAGAACCGTCGCCCGTAATCGTAATCGCCCGCCATGCCCGTGGCGTGCATCTGCGCGATATCGCCGCCTGCGCAAAAGGCCTTGTCGCCCATGGCATCGATCACGATCAGCGCCACGCGGTCATCTTCGGCCCAATCGATCAGGGCCGCATCGATGGCGCGGCACATGTCATAGCTCAGCGCGTTCAGCGCCTGGGGCCGGTCAAGCGTGATGCGCCCCGCGCGCCCCTCGATCCGGATCCCGATCCCCTCGGTCATGGCTTCATCTTTCCAAAAATATGCAAACCCGCCCGCCGTTCAGCGCGCGGCCAGCATCTGGCGCGCCACGATCAGGCGCATGATCTCGTTCGTGCCTTCAAGGATCTGGTGCACCCGCAGGTCGCGCACCAGTTTCTCGATCCCGTAATCCGCAAGATAGCCGTAGCCGCCATGCAGTTGCAGGCATTGGTCGACCACCCGGCTGCCTGCCTCCGTCACGAATTTCTTGGCCATGGCGCAGGATTTGGTCGCGTCCGCCGCGCCGGTGTCGAGTTTCCAGGCCGCTTGACGCAACAGGACGGTCGCGGCTTCGAGCTCGATTTCCATATCCGCAAGCCGGAATTGCAGCGCCTGGAACTGGTCGATCGATTGACCGAAAGCCTTGCGTTCGGCCATGTAATCCAGCGTCGACGAGAGCGCCGCGCGCGCCGCGCCCAGCGAACAGGCCGCGATATTGAGCCGCCCGCCATCCAGCCCCGCCATGGCATAGCGAAAGCCATGGCCTTCCTCGCCCAGGAGGTTTTCCGCCGGCACCGCGCAGGCGTCGAATTGCACCTGCCGCGTGGGTTGCGACCGCCAGCCCATCTTGTCCTCGAGCCCGCCGAAGCTAAGGCCCGGCGCATCCGCATCGACGATCACCGCCGACACGCCGCGCGGTCCCGCCTCCCCGGTGCGGCACATGACGACATAGGCGTCCGAATAGCCGCCGCCCGAGATGAAGGCCTTGGTCCCCGTCAGGAGATAGCCTTCGTTCGTCCGCTCCGCCCGCGTCTTGAGCGCTGCCGCATCCGAGCCCGATCCCGGTTCGGTCAGGCAATAGGAAAAGAAGCTTTCCATCGAAAGCGCGCGGGGCAGGTAGCGGTCTTGCAGATCCTCCGATCCGTACAACTCGATCATCTTGGCGCACATGTTGTGGATCGACAGGAAGGCCGCGACCGAGGGGCAGGATTGGCTCAGCGCCTCGAAGACGAGCGTCGCCTCGAGCCGGGACAATCCCGTGCCACCCTTGTCGGCGGAGACGTAAAGCCCGCCAAAGCCCAGTTCGGCGAGTTTCGGCCAAAGATCGCGGGGGATCGTGCCCTCGCGTTCCCAGTCGCGGGCATGGGGCGCGATCTCGGCCCGGCCCACGTCGCGGGCCATGTCGAATATGGCCTCTGCCTCCGGCGACAAAGCGAAATCCATTCCCGCACCTCCCCTTTGCGTGTCGTGGAATTGAACGCTTGTTTAATTTCCGACTGTTGCAGCAGTTTTGCAAGCCCCGCGACCCCCATTGCGAGCCATCGGGAGCAGCGATATATCGCGGATCGGCGCATCGCGGGCGGCATCGGGCCGGCCCTGCCGGCGCATCATACGGGTGCCTCGGTGTCCTCCCCCACATTCGATTGCACGGCCTGCGGGGCCTGCTGCTTTGGCGGTCACGACCGCTATATCGCCATCCTGCCCATGGACCGCGACCGCCCCATCCCAGAGACCGCCACCCATGAGATCGAGGGGCGGCGCTACATGAAAATGGCCTGCGGGCATTGTGCGCAGCTGACGATCGCGCCCGATGGGCAGACGCTGTGCGCCATCTACGCGGACCGGCCGGAAGCCTGCCGTGCCTTTCGTGCGGGCAGTTTCGAATGTCTCAAGGCACGCCAGCATCGCGGGGCCGAGGCGCTTGCCTTGCGCGCATTCGCCATGGCGCAAAAGGAAACGGCGCCGCCCCCGGTCGAGACAGCGCCGCCGATGATGCTGGGGCAGGGGGCAGATCAGCCCCCCGCCGATACGCTCAATCCATCGCCTTGAAGTTGAAGGCGGCGCCTTCCTTGATGCCCGAGGGCCAGCGCGCGGTGATCGTCTTGGTGCGCGTGTAGAAGCGGAAGGCGTCGGGGCCGTGCTGGTTCAGATCGCCGAAGCCCGATTTCTTCCAGCCCCCAAAGGTGTGATAGGCCAAGGGCACCGGGATCGGCACGTTGATGCCCACCATCCCGATGTTGATGCGGTTGGCGAAATCGCGCGCCGTGTCGCCATCGCGGGTGAAGATCGCGGTGCCGTTGCCGTATTCGTGGTCCATGGCAAGGCCGATGGCTTCCTCGTAGCTTTTCGCGCGGACGGTCGACAGGACAGGCCCGAAGATCTCGGTCTTGTAGATGTCCATGTCGGGGGTCACGTGATCGAAAAGATGCGCGCCCACGAAATAGCCGTTCTCATAGCCCTGCAGGCTGAAATCGCGGCCGTCGACGACGAGTTTCGCGCCCTGGGCCAAGCCGGTTTCGACAAGGCGCAGGATATTGGCCTTGGCGGCGGCGGTGACGACGGGGCCGAAATCGACATCATTGCCCGCGGTGTAGGGGCCGACCTTGAGCGCCTCGATCCGGGGGACCAGTTTCTCGATCAGGCGATCGGCCGTTTCATCGCCCACGGGCACGGCGACCGAAATCGCCATGCAGCGTTCGCCCGCCGCCCCGTAGCCTGCACCCACCAGCGCATCGGCGGCCTGGTCCAGGTCGGCATCGGGCATGATGATCATGTGGTTCTTGGCGCCGCCAAAGCACTGGCTGCGTTTGCCGTTCGCCGTCGCCCGACTGTAGATGTATTGCGCGATGGGCGTGGAGCCGACAAAGCCCACGGCCTGCACAACCTCGTTGTCGAGGATGGCGTCGACCGCTTCCTTGTCGCCGTTGATGACCTGCAAGATGCCGTCGGGCAGCCCCGCTTCCTGGCAGAGCTCGGCCAGCATCATCGGGCAGGAGGGGTCGCGCTCGGACGGCTTGAGGATCATCGCATTGCCCGCAGCCAGCGCCGGGCCCATTTTCCACAGCGGGATCATGGCGGGGAAGTTGAAAGGCGTGATGCCCGCCACCACGCCCAGCGGCTGACGCATGGAATACATGTCGATACCGGGGCCCGCGCTGTCGGTGAATTCCCCCTTCAGCAGGTGCGGCGCACCGATGCAGAACTCGATCACCTCGAGCCCGCGCTGCACATCGCCCTTGGCATCGGGAAAGGTCTTGCCATGTTCGCGGCTGATGGCTTCGGCCAGCTTGTCCATGTCGCGGTTCAAGAGGCGCACGAGTTCCATCATCACGCGCGCGCGGCGCTGCGGATTGGTCGCGCCCCAGGCCCGCTGTGCCTTGGCGGCGCTGGCGACGGCGGCGTCCAGCTCTGCCTTGGAGGCCAGGGCCACCTGCGCCTGAACCTCGCCGGTGGCGGGGTTCATCACATCGGCTGTGCGGCCCGAAGTGCCCGCGACGTGCTTGCCGTCGATCCAATGTCCGATCTGCTGCATCTGTCCCTCCCTTGGGGTGATCTGGTGTTCGCGCTCAGTCTAGCCTTGCAGGAATGCCGGGAAAAGCGGCAGGTTGCCAAAGTCGTTTTGCGAAATTGCAAGATGGCCTCGGGCAAGCGGGCGGAAAACTCGAGTTTTCCGTGCCGTTTTGCTCGAGCAAAACGCGCCGCGAAGCTGCAGCTTCGCGCCGCAACGGATGGGAATGGCATGAACTGGGACGATCTGCGCGTGTTTCTGGCGGTGGCCCGCGCCGAAGGGCTGTCGGGAGCGGCCCCGCGCCTGAGGCTTGATCCGGCCACGGCGGGCCGGCGCATCGCGCGGCTCGAACAAAGCCTTGGCGCGGTGCTTTTTGCCCGCTCGCCGCAGGGCTATACCCTGACCGAGGCCGGCCAACGCCTGTTGCCCCGCGCCGAAGCAGCCGAGGCGGCCTTGGCCGAAGGGCTGGAGGCCGGTGACGGGGCAGGGCGGCTATCGGGCACGATCCGCATCGGCGCGCCCGATGGCTGCGCCAATTACCTCCTGCCGCAGGTCTGCGCCGCGATCGGGGCCGTTCATCCCGATCTCGACATCCAGATCCTGGCCCTGCCGCGTGTCGTGAACCTGTCGCGGCGCGAGGCGGATCTGGCGATCACGGTGTCTGCCCCCGCCACCCAGCGCCTGAGCGCCGAGCGTTTGTCGGATTATCGCCTGTCGCTGGCGGCCTCGACCGACTGGCTGGCGCGGCACGGCACGCCCGAAAGCCCCGAGGCGCTGAAGGGCGCGCGGATGATCGGCTATATCCCCGACATGATTTTCGATGCGGAACTGGATTACCTCGCGGCCTTTGGCGTGACGCGGGTGCCCATGGCGTCGAACGCGGTGTCGGTGCAGCTCAACCTTGCGCGCGCAGGTGCGGGATTGGCCATCGTGCATGATTTCGCGCTGCCCGCAGCGCCGGGGCTGGTGCGTGTGCTGCCCGATCAGGTGCGGCTGACGCGGACCTTCTGGCTTGTCACCCATGCAGGACCGAGGGATGCGCGGCTTGACCGGTTCACCACGCTTCTGCGCGAGGGCATGCGCACCGAGATCGCGCGGCTGGAGGCGCTGGTTGGCTGAGGCAAGTGTTTTTCTTGACAGATCAACCCATGCGGGTGGACGCTGAGCCCACGGGACCGAAGACACGACGGCCACCAAGGGAGGTAAGCCATGCTGGTTCAGCAGATCCTGAAATCCAAATCCGACGATGGCGTGGTGACGATCGCGCCGGGCACGAGCCTGGCCGATGCCGCGCGGCTTCTGGCGCAGCGGCGGATCGGGGCGGTCGTGGTGTCGCCCGATGGCAAGCGGGTCGCGGGCATCTTGTCGGAACGCGACATCGTGCGGGAACTGGCCAACAAGGGCGTGGGCTGCATGGCCGAGAGCATCGACGGCGTGATGACGCGGGATATCGTGACCTGCGGGCGCAACGACAAATCCGATGCCGTTCTGGCGCTGATGACCGAGGGGCGGTTCCGCCACCTGCCCGTGGTGGAGGCGGGCGAGATGGTGGGCCTCATCTCCATCGGGGACGTGGTCAAGGCGCAGCTGTCGGAACTGGCCATGGAGAAGGAAGCGCTCGAAGGGATGATCAAGGGCTTCTGACACCTGCGACGCGCGGGGGGGTTGCATCGGCGCGCGCCCGGTGATTGGGTCGCGCCCGCAATGCACCGGCGGCAGGGACAGGCAATGCGGACAGGGCTTTACCCGGGCACTTTCGACCCGATCACCTTGGGTCATATAGACATCATCAAGCGGGCCTGCCTGCTTGTGGATCGGCTCGTGATCGGCGTGGCGATCAACCGTGACAAGGGTCCACTGTTTTCCCTCGAAGAGCGTGTGGCGATGGTCGAGGCGGAATGCGCCAAGCTGTCCGAAAAGACCGGCACCGAGATCATCGCCCATCCGTTCGAGAACCTTCTGATCGATTGCGCCCGCGATGTGGGCGCCTCGATCATCATTCGGGGCCTGCGCGCCGTTGCCGATTTCGAATACGAATACCAGATGGTCGGCATGAACCGGAAACTCGACCATTCCATCGACACCGTTTTCCTGATGGCCGAAGCCGACCGGCAGGCGATCGCCTCGAAACTGGTCAAGGAAATCGCCCGTCTCGGCGGCGATGTGTCGGCCTTTGTCACGCCGCCGGTCAAGGCGGCGCTGGATCTGAAATATCCCAACCATTGAAACAGGAGACTTGGCACATGGCCGAGATCAAGGACCCCGAGAACACGATTCTCATCGAGCTCAAGACCGGAACCGTGGTGATCGAACTGATGCCCGCCATCGCGCCCAAGCATTCCGAGCGGATGAAGGAACTGGCGCGCGAAGGTGCCTATGACGGCGTGATCTTTCACCGCGTGATCGAAGGCTTCATGGCCCAGACGGGCGATGTGGAACACGGGAAAGAGGGCGGCAACATCCGCCGTGCAGGCACCGGCGGGTCGGACAAGCCCGATCTTCCGGCGGAATTCTCGGGCATTCCGCATGATCGCGGCACGCTGGGGGCGGCACGGTCCTCGAACCCCAATTCGGCCAACAGCCAGTTCTTCATCAACTTCACCGACAACCATTTCCTGAACCGCCAGTACACGGTCTATGGCCGGGTGATTTCGGGCATGGAACATGTCGACGAGATCACGCGCGGCGAGCCGCCCGCGAACCCCGACAAGATGATCTCGGTCAAGGTGGCCGCCGATGCGTAACACAATCGCCGCTGCCCTGATCGCGGTGCTGCCGGGCGCGGCATTGGCCACCGGGCTCGAGATCGACATCGCGGGCGAGGCCGAGGGCACGATCGTCATCGACCTGTTCGAGGATGTGGCCCCCCAGCACGTGGAGCGGATCACGACGCTTGCGGCCGAGGGTGCCTATTCGGATGTGGTGTTTCACCGCGTGATCGACGGGTTCATGGCGCAGACGGGCGACGTGGAATTCGGCCGGATGGGCCAGGACATGCGCTATGCGGGCATGGGCGGGTCGCAATACCCCGACCTGCCGGCCGAATTCTCCGACATCACCTTTGACCGGGGTGTTGTTGGTATGGCGCGAGCCCAGAACCCCGACAGCGCCAATTCGCAATTCTTCATCATGTTCGCGCCGGGTCCATTCCTTGACGGTTCCTATACGGTCGTCGGCCAGGTGGTCGAAGGCATGGATGTGGTCGATGCGATCAAGCGCGGGCGCGGCCAGAACGGCGCGGTGGTCGGGGAACCCGATCGCATGGTGGCCCTGCGCGTAAGAACCGACGATCCCGTCGCGCCGCCCGAGGCACCTGCAACCGGGAATTGATCCTTTCGCAGGCAGGCGCGCGCCGTCTGCCTGCGGCTCTTGCGCTTTCCCTCCTGTTCGGGCTGCACTGCAGCAATCCCCTTGCGGGCGCTGCCGAAATCCGCAACGTGGTGTGAAACGGGGCGCATGGGGGCGCGAATGGGTCAGGGTGCCGGAATCGGCAAGATGATGCGCAGCGAAGCGGGCAAGGGGCTGACCCTGATCTCGCCCACCTTTGTCTATGCGCTGCTTTTGCTTGCGGCCCCCTTGGCGATGATCCTGCTCTTGTCCTTCTGGACGCAGGACTTCCTGACGATCATCCGCGAGTTCCAGCTGGGCAATTACCAGGAGGCGCTGAGCGATCCGATCTACAGCGCGCTGATGCTGCGGTCCTTGCGCATTTCGGCCACGGTGACGCTTGTGACGGTCGTTCTGGCCTTTCCGGTCGCCTATTACATCTCCTTCCACGTCCGGCCCGAGCGCAAGTCGCTTTGGCTTTTCCTGATCACAATCCCGTTCTGGACCAGCTACCTGATCCGGGTTTTCCTGTGGCGGGTGATCCTGGCCTATGACGGGCCGGTGAACAGCGGGCTTCTGGCGCTTGGGGTGATCGACGAGCCGCTTGGCTGGATCCTTTACAACGCGAATTCGGTCGTCATCACGCTCGCCCATGCCTATGCGCCATTCGCGATCCTGCCCATCTTCGTCGTGCTGGAAAAGATCGATCGGTCCCTGCTGGAGGCGGCGCGCGATCTGGGCGAAAGCCGCGCCATGGCCTTCCTGCGCGTCACCCTGCCGCTTGCCATGCCCGGTGTTCTGGCCGCCGTCCTGATCGTCTTCATCCCCACGGTGGGCGATTACGTCACGCCGCAACTGGTGGGTGGATCGGGCGGCCTGATGATCGCCAACAATATCCATGCGCAAATCTTTGCCTTCAACAACAGGCCGATGGGTGCGACGCTCGCCGTTCTGGCGATGCTGATCGTGGCCATGACGCTTTTGTGGGGCATCAGCCGCCTGCGGTTCTGGCTGTGGCTGGCCGATCGCATGGGCGGCGGCCTGCGGGGCGGGGCCATCGCCCTTGGCGCGGCTGTCGCGGAAATCGCTTTGATCCGTGTCGTGTTTTCGGCAGCACCGGGTCTTGTCGGACCCGAGGCCGCGATCATCGGCCTGTTGCTGATCGTCAGTGCCGCATCCGCCCTGATCCTTGCGCGGGTGCCGAAGGGGAGGTGGGGGATATGAAACTGAACCTGCTGGCCGTTTTCGCGGGCCTCTATCTCGTGGTGCTCTACGCGCCCATCGTACTTTTGCCGCTCTTCGCCTTCAACAGCGGCTCGGTCATCGCCTTTCCGCTCCGGGGTTTCACCACCGAATGGTTCGGCGCCTTGCTCGATACGCCGGCGCTTCACGCGGCCACGCTGAATTCGCTGATCATCGCCGTGTCGACCGCGATCTTTTCCACCATCCTTGGCCTGTTCGCCGCGCGCGCCGCAACGCGCTATGGTTTTCCGGGCAAGGCGGGGATCGTGGGGTTCATCATGCTGCCCCTTGTACTGCCCGAAGTGATCGTGGCGATCTCGCTTCTGATCGTGCTGATGCAGATGGGTCTGAACAGCGGCACATGGTCGATCATCGCGGGCCACACGCTGATCTGCACGCCCTTTGCCATCGCCATCCTGCAGGGCAGTTTCGCCAACATGGACAAGAGCCTCGAGGAGGCGGCGGTGGATCTTGGCGAAACGCCATGGTCGACCTTTCGGCTGATCACGCTGCCGCTTGTCGCGCCGGGGATCGTCGCCTCGCTTCTGATCTGTTTCATCATTTCGCTCGATGAATTCATCATCGCCTTTTTCCTGTCGGGCAATTCGCCGACCCTGCCGGTCTACCTGTGGTCGCTTTTGCGGTTTCCCGCGCAATTGCCGATGGTCATGGCGCTTGGCACGATCCTGGTGCTTTTGTCCGTCCTTCTCCTGATCCTTGCCGAAACCTTCCGCCGCCGTGGTCTGAAACGGGCCGGCCTGAAAGACACCGGAGGCTTCCTGTGAGCCAGAAAACCCCCATCGTCACGCTGACGGGCGTTCAGAAATATTACGGCGATTACCACGCGTTGCGGGGGATCACGGCCAATATCGGGCAGGGCGAATTCTTTTCGCTGCTGGGTCCCTCGGGCTGCGGCAAGACCACCTTGCTGCGGTCCATCGCGGGGTTCGAGGATATCTCCTCGGGGCAGCTTCTGCTTGATGGGCGCGACATGGAGGGCGTGCCGCCCAACAAGCGGCCGACCAACATGGTGTTCCAGTCCTACGCGATCTTTCCCCATATGAACGTCGCGGAAAACGTGGGCTTCGGCTTGCGCAGGTCGAACCTGTCGGCCGAGGAAAAACGCCGCGCCGTGGGCGAGGCGCTGGAGATGGTGGGCTTGGGCAAATTCGGGACGCGGGCGGCCCATGCGCTGTCGGGCGGCCAGCGGCAACGCGTGGCGCTTGCGCGCGCGCTGATCATGAAGCCCAAGGTCCTGTTGCTCGATGAGCCCCTGTCCGCCCTCGACAAGAAGATGCGCGAGGTGATGCAGGTCGAATTGATGCGCCTGCAGCGGGAGGTCGGCATCACCTTCATCCTCGTCACCCACGACCAGGAAGAGGCGCTGGTCATGTCCGACCGGATCGCCGTGATGTTCGAGGGCGAAATTGCGCAGCTCGATGATCCCGAAACGCTCTATCGCCGGCCCAAGTCGCGGCGGGTGGCGGAATTCATCGGGATGATGAATTTCCTGCCCGCCCAAGTGCTGCCGACAGGTCCGGGCGGGGGCCGCGTGGCGCTGGAGGTTGCGGGGCTCGGGCCTGCCGAGCTCGAGGCCGCGCAATGCCCCAACGGCGCCACGATCGGCGCGGCAGAGATCGGCGTCCGCCCCGAAAGCCTGACGATCCTCTACGAAGGCCAGAGCGCCGAAGGCGGGCGCGAGGCCGAGGGAACGGTGCGCGAGGTCGTTTATTACGGCGACATGACCTATTACGACGTCCTGCTCGACGGCGCACCATCGCCCGTCCGCGTCTCGATGCGCAACATGCCCGGCCGCAAGGTTCTGGACTTCGGCGCACGCGCAAGGCTCGCCTGGGACCCACGGTCGATGGTGATGTTCTGCGGGTGAGTTAAGAAAAAATCCTTTTGTCCTGAGTTTTCCGGCCTAGGCTTTTTACCGCTAAACAACTACGCTATGATATTCATCCTGCGATCTGGGCGGGTTGTATCCTTTGTTCAAGTGTCAGTGCCAGGAGTGTATTCCGTGCCAGGACCCCAAGTGAAATCCAGAGATCAGGGATTTTGCTACAGATGTCGTTCGGCTGGGATAGGCATGATGCGTCCCCGGATTTCATTGCGAAATCGTTATGTCTATTTCCCGATTGCCAAGGCAGCAAACAGCACCGTGAAATGGATGCTTTACAATCTTGAAACGCATGGAAGGATCAACGACGAAAGCTCCAAAGCGTTTCGCAACCAAAACCAGAAAATATTGGTGCATGATAATCTCTATGGACCTTTGCTAACACCCTGGCAAATTGCTAATTTTCAAGACATCGACATGCGCCTGGCGACGCAAGAAGAGTTTTTTAAATTTTCTTTCGTACGCAACCCCTTTACCCGGGTGCTTTCCGCCTACCTTGATCGCGCACAACGCAAGAATACCGGTCTCTACAAGATGATCCGTGATCGTGCGGACAGGGACGATTTTGAATTCAAGAAGATGTTGTCTATAATCCTGGAAGTTCCTGATGATGAGCGAGAAATCCATGCTCGCGCGCAGGTTCCTCAATCGGGATTGACAGTTTTTCCCGAGGTGAAGATCGGACGTTTCGAAACGCTCAAGGAAGACTTTATTTCCATAGCAACGAAAATCTATCCGAAGGTCGATTTGACGAAGGATTCGTCTGATATAGACCAAATCATGACCTCTCCCACCAAGACGGGCGCGGTAGAGCTTGTTCAAAAATATTACGATGCGGAAGCTATAGAAATGGTGCTGGCCGCTTATGAAACTGATTTCGCAAACCTCGGGTACAGTCGTCATCTTGAAGGCAGCTTTGATGCCCATGGTCGATAAGAGGTTTTGGAGAAAATGATCCGTTTCTTTACCATGGCGAGCGATGCCCGATATAACGATTTTTCGCGCTTTTGTCGTTTCTTTTTTGCCTTCAACCCCGATTCTGACCTTTATGTCATTCCGTTTGACGAGGCGATGTCGAGGATTTCACGCCTTTCATCGAACTGCACTCGGATAAAAATTATCGACGTTAATCCAGAAATCGATGACATTGGCAGGAATATCTATGGAAGCGAATGCTATCGGTCAAATGTGCCATCTTGGCGTTATTTCAGAAAGTTCAATGCCTTCTGTGGTCACAACCACTCATTTGTATTCTTGGATGCCAATTCGATTGTCTTGTCTACCTGGGGTGCCTCTTGGTACTTCCCCAAGATGGGCCAACGCTCAGTTTATTTCCGCGGACCTTCCAAGTTAAGCAGGACCATATTGAACGGGCACATCGCGCAGTCGATGAGTGAGCTTGGACTGAATTCGCAAACAGGCTACAATATGGGTGGTTTCATTTCCCATGGCGGTGTTTTCGATCCGATCCTCGCACGGGCCTTGGCCAGGCCAGAGCTCAGGCGGGTCTTTGGGCGGGCTCCGGAGCAGGCCTTTATGGCATTTTATTTGAGTGTTTTCGGAATAGAGAACGGACTTATGACAGCTCTGGAACCAAACATCAGGCTGCGGCACCAAGGCGAAGATTTGATCACTCAAGCTGGCAGTACATTTTGTAGAATAAACAACAACAAGATTTTTGCACTGACCAAATATACAGGCTCCGAATACACGCCACATGCAAGTATAATTGAGGAAATATTGAAAGAGCGTCTTGCACAGATTTGCGGGCTCGGCTCGCATGCCTGATGTTTAGGCAGCTTAACGCTTACTTATCCCTAACCAGATCCCGTCCTTCGCCCTGACCGTCAGATAAGCGACCGGCATCGGCACGCGTTCGGGCAGGGCCTCGAACCGGAAGGCACGGATAAGCATGGCGAGCAGGAGCGGCCCTTCTACCATGGCGAAACCTGCGCCGGCGCAGACCCTTGCCCCTGCGGAAAAGGGGATGAAGGCCTCTCGCAGGCAGCTTTTGCCGTTCTCGGTCGTCCAGCGGCCGGGATCGAAACCATCGGGATTGTCCCACAGGCGCGCGTGGCGGTGCAGGTGCCAGGGCGAGATCACGATCTGGCTGCCCCGGCGGAGGTCACGGTCGCGGAAACATTCCGGGCCGGTCGCCTCTCGCACCATCATGGGCACGGGCGGATAAAGGCGCAGTGTCTCGCGGAAGATGTCGCGCGCAAGGCGCAGCTTGGCCATGACCGCGAAATCGGGGCCTTGGGCCAAAGCCTCTTCCGCCTCTGCCGCCAGCCTTTCTTGCCATTCGGGATATCGCGCCAGCAGGTAAAGCGCCCAGGCCAGCGCCGAGGCGCTGGTTTCATGGCCCGCCAGAAAAAAGATCGCGACCTGATCGACCATTTCCTCGGTGGTGAAGCGCGCGCCGGTTTCGGGATCGGCGGTTGTCATGATCTTGGTCGCCAGATCGTCGGGCGCCGTGCCTGCAACGATCTCGGCCATGCGGGCGGCGGTCATCTGGGTGATCAGCGCGCGGATCGCCTTGGCGGTGCGCCGCGTCTCGGCCCGATGGCCGCGCGGCATCCAGCGGGGCAGGGGCAGGAAGGCCGCCGCATTCAGGATCGGCTGGGTGCGCTGATAGGCGCGAAACTGGTGAAAGACCCGGGCGGCGACACGATCCTCGATCGGCAGGGAAAAGAGCGTGCGAAAGATCACGTCAGCTGCGGCATGGCTCATATCCTCCTCGATCTCGCGGGTGCCTTGGGTGATGCGCGCCACCGCCGCCTCGCCCGCGGCCCAGATCGCGGGAAAGGTATCGCGCAGCCGCCCCCCCTCGAAGGCCGGATCGATGATGCGGCGCTGGCGTTGCCATTCCGCGCCATTGGTCAGAAAGACGGAGCGCCCGAGCAAGGGGCGCAACCCTTCGCCCACGCGGTCGGATTTCGGAAATTCCATCGGGCGCGCTTTCAGTACCTCGTCGATCAGCGCGGGCTGGTTGATCATGTAGCTGCGAAAAAAGGGCGTGCGAAATTCCGCCATCCAGGCGCGGTACAGGCGGGCGGGTTGAGCCGAGAGGATGTCTTGCCGGAAAAGCCGCATGTAACGCCAGAGCGAGACGCGCTCGGCCCTTGCGGGGGGTTTCGGTGGCAGATCGGGTGCTTCGCTCATGCCGCGATCCCGGTATGGCGGTTCACCGGCGTCTCGATCCGGCTGGCCGAGGGTGCGCGATCGGCAAAGCGCGCGCCAAGCGTCATTGGGCCAGCGGTGATGCGGAAATAATCGTAATCATCGGGATTGCCCGGCAGATTGTCGAATGCGTTTAGGTATTGGAAATGCAGCTCGAAAAGCCGCCAGCGCAGGGCTGCGCGCGTCTCGGCGCGCAAGGTCCGGGTGAAGGCGCCGGAGATAACGAGCGGCCAGCGTTTGCCGACCGGGGCGACGCCCGAGACGGCCACAGGATCACACAGCGCAAAGGCGCAGCCATCGCCGGGGGCCGTCACATCGACCCACGCCACATCCTGCACCGACAGAAAGGCGAGATCCGCCCGCAGCCGTGTCGCGCGTGGCAGAAAGCTCACCATCGGCACGACATGGCCGGGCGTCAGGAGCGACAGGGCCGGCCCTTCTGGGCGCATGTGTCCGGCCCGGATCAGGTCGGCAAGAACGGAGATTGCGATATAGGCGCCCGAGGAATGGCCGACGATCAGCACTTCGTCGACATCGCTGGCCAGCGCGCTTGCGATGCGGTCGGCGAAGTCTTGCATTCGCGCGTCTTGCGCGGGCGGATAGGCCCCATCGTGGCGCGAGGAAAAGGCGTAATCCTTCATCAGGTACCAGGCGTAGAGATGATCGCGGCGCTGGAACCAGCGCAGCATGGGCAGGGCAATCAAGAGCGCTACGGCGCCCTGCAAGACAAGGGCCAGAGCAAAGGGCAGGGTGAAGCCCGCCGCATCGACCAACGCAAGAAGCCCCGCGCCCGCCAACATCCCGGCCAGCGCCGCGATTCCCAGTTGGGCCAGAAGGACCACAACCGGGTAAAGGGCTGCAATCACGGGACCTTTTCTCAGGCGCATCAGGCGAAACAGCGCGCCCGACCCGATATAGGCCCAAGCTGTGCGCACCAGCCCCAGGTAGGTGGCAAGGATGCCGCCCCGCATCCCCGCCTGCACGATATCGGCCCAATGGAGGATTTCGAAGCCGGTCGTGACCTCCTGTCCTTCGATCCTTGCGCTCACGCCCCAGCCGAACCGCGCGCCATCTGGGGCCTTGGCTTTCGTGATCTCGTAGCCGGACAGGGCAGCCTGCCGCGCAGCCTCGCGCCGGTAGCGTTCCCGATAGGCGCGCGGCGGCACCGGGTCGAAGCCGGGGATATAGAACACATGCCTGCGCGCCACCTTGGTCATGCGGCGCAGGATACTGCGGGATTGCGGCAGGGATAGGGCCGATCAGCCCAAAAGGCCAAGCGCGGGGAAGGTCTCGAGCAGCCAGAAGGAAAAGGCGGAAAACGCCCCTGTCATGAGCGCCACGCCCACGCCGATGAGCAGGAGGCCCATGATGCGTTCGATGGTTTTCATATGTCTTTTCATACGGTTCATCACGCCCATCGCGCGGTCGATGAAGCCAGCGGCCAGCAAAAACGGGATGCCGAGACCCACGGCATAGATCGCCAGAAGCGTCGTGCCGCGCGATACGCTCGCCTCGGTCGCGGCGATGGACAGGATCGCGCCCAGTTGCGGACCGATGCAGGGTGTCCAGCCGAAGGCGAAGGCGAGGCCGAGGATATAGGCACCAAAGGCCGATCCGCCCTGATCGCCCGCGTCGAGCCGCGCTTCGCGGTTCAGGATCGGGATGGTGATGACGCCAAGGAAATGCAGGCCGAAGACGATGATCACGGCCCCCGCGATCTGGCCCAGAAGGATCTGGTTCTGGAGGAAGAACTGGCCGAAAATCGAGGCGGTGAAGCCGAGGAAGACGAAGACCGTGGATAGGCCGAGCACGAAAAAAAGCGCCGCGATCAAGGCCTTGCGGCGCGCGGCGCGGGCGTTGCCGTCGATCTCGGCCATGGTGATGCCGCCCATGTAGGCGAGGTAGGGCGGCACGATGGGCAGGACGCAGGGGCTGAGAAAACTGAGGATGCCCGCGGCAAAGGCCACGAGCATCGCGGGCAAAAGGCTGGCGTCGAAAAGGTCGATCCCGAACATGAATTTCGTCTAGCCTGTTCCGGCGGGAGCGTCACGCGCCATCGCGTCACATTCGCGTTGGCTTGGGGTCGACGTGTGAGATGCGGCCGTTTTCCTCGAGGAAAACGGCTTGGAAACCTCGAGGTTTCCAGGCCGGAAAACCCGGGTTTTCCGGCGGCTTAGGCGACGGGATGCTGCGCAGATTTCGGGCGGAGGATGCGCACGGGTTCCGCGTTGCAAAAGATGATGATCTGGCCCGCATTCTCTATCGCGCGAAAACCACGGCGGTACACTTCTTCGACAAAGGCGTCGCGGCCGAAGTAGCGATCCACATCGCGCAGCGACCTGCGGATCACCTTGCCGTTCCGCACCAGTTTGCTGCCGAAGACATCGGCCAGATACGCCTCGGGCGAGAGATGGGGCGGTGTCCTGTCCATACCCCGTTTTCCCCGATTCCGGTTAACGGAGCCCTAAGATTCAGCCTTCACTCTTTCCAGAACGTGAACGCGGATGGCGGAGGCTAACCCGGATTTAACCCCCCGCGCGGCGTCGATTTCCGCGACCAGCTCGTTCACCGATTTCCCCTCCAGATCGGCGAGCCGCTGAAGCTCGGTCCAGAAGGCATCTTCGAGCGAGACACTCGTACGGTGACCGCGCAGGGTCAGGGAGTGTTTGCGCGGGCGGGAGGTACCGCTCATGCCTCGGGCTCCCCCGCAGGATCGGCGGGATCGCGGCGGTGGGCGTCGAGATGGGCGGCCTCGGCCCGCAGGCGGGCGGCTTCGGCGGCGCGTTCGGCCTTGGTCCGGCCGAAACGTGCGGCATTGGCGTCGGCGGTCCGGCGCTTTTCGTCGCGCGCGCGCTGTTTGCGGACCCGGCCAAGATTGATCACGTCGCGCGCCATGTGATTTCCCCCCGTCAGCCTGCGCCCGCAAGGCCGAGGGCTGCCTCGGCCAAGGTGGCGGCGGTTTGCGGGGCGAGGCAGTCGAGACTGGGGGGCGGCATGGTCGAGGGCACCTGTCCCGCAGCCACGAGCGCCACAAGCGCTGCATCGATGCGCAGGATTTCGGGGCGGATCACGGCGGCCAGATCGGGCGCTTGGGTCGGGGCGGGAAAAGACCCGTCCGTCCAGCGCGCGAACCAGCAGGACTGGATCGCCTTTGCCGCGTCGATCTGGGCGGCGGAAAAGGCGACGAGGGGGGCGGGATCAAGCCCGAGGGACGTGGCTTGTGCGGCCATCGCCTCGAGCACGGCGGCCTCGCGCGGGAGATCCTCGACCGGGAGGGCGTGGAGATATTTCCACGCCGCCACATCCTGCATCAGGGCAAGCCGGTCGGTGATCAGCTCCGCCAAGGCGGGTTCCTGCGCAATTGCGCGCCCGGTGCCGAGAAAGGCCGTTGCGACAAGCGCAAGGCAGATCAGCAGAACCCGGGCGCGCGGGGCGATCATCCCTTGGGTCCGATCATGTCCTCGGGGCGGACGACGCGGTCGAAGGTTTCCTCGTCCACGAAGCCGAGGCGGATCGCCTCTTCCTTGAGGGTGGTGCCGTTCTTGTGGGCGGTCTTGGCCACGGTGGTCGCATTGTCATAGCCGATGGTGGGCGCAAGCGCCGTCACCAGCATCAGGCTTTCGCGCATCAGCTTGCCGATGCGGTCCACGTTCGCCTCGGTGCCCATCAGCATACGCTCGGTGAAGCTGTCGGCGGCATTGCCCAGAAGCGTCATGCTCTGCAGCAGGTTATAGGCCATCATCGGGTTGTAGACGTTCAGTTCGAAATGACCCTGCGACCCGGCAAAGGCGATGGCCGCATCATTGCCGAGAATATGGGCGCAGACCTGCGTCATGGCTTCGGCCTGTGTCGGGTTCACCTTGCCCGGCATGATCGAGGAACCCGGTTCATTCTCGGGCAGGATCAGTTCGCCAAGGCCCGAACGGGGGCCGGAGCCGAGAAAGCGCATGTCATTGGCGATCTTGTAGCAGGCCATGGCCGCCGTCTTGATCGCGCCCGACATGAAGACCATGGCGTCATGGGCGGCCAGCGCCTCGAACTTGTTGGGGGCGGTGATGAAGGGCAGGCCGGTGATGTCGGCGATCCGGGCGGCGACGGCGGTATCCCAGCCCTTGTCGGTGTTGAGCCCCGTGCCGACGGCGGTGCCGCCCTGGGCCAGTTCGTAGATGCCGGGCAGCGCCAGCTTGATCCGGGCGATGCCGTTGCGGATCTGCATGGCATAGCCGGAGAATTCCTGACCGAGCGTCAGGGGCGTCGCATCCTGCGTATGGGTGCGGCCGATCTTGATGATGTCCTTGAAGGCCCGCGCCTTGGCCTCGAGCCCCTCGGCCAGTTTTTCGAGGCCGGGGATCAGAACCTCATGTGCCGTGACGGCGGCGGCGATATGCATCGCGGTCGGGAAGGTGTCGTTCGAGGACTGGCCCATGTTGCAATGGTCGTTGGGATGGACCGGCTTTTTCGAGCCGATGGTACCGCCCAGCATCTCGATCGCGCGGTTCGAGATGACCTCGTTCGCGTTCATGTTGGATTGGGTGCCGGAGCCGGTCTGCCAGACGACGAGGGGGAAATGGTCGTCGAGCTTGCCGTCGATCACTTCCTGGGCTGCGGCGATCATCGCATCGGCGAGATCAGCGTCGAGCTTGCCGGTGGATTTGTTCACCTCGGCGCAGGCGCGCTTGATCACGCCCAGGGCACGGACGATGGCCACGGGCTGCTTTTCCCAGCCGATGGGGAAATTCATGATCGACCGCTGGGTCTGTGCGCCCCAATAGCGGTCGGCGGGCACCTCGAGCGGGCCGAAACTGTCCGATTCTGTGCGTGTGGCGGTCATTTTGATCCCTCCGGTATGCCGTTGCATGCCGTTTAGCGGCCCCTTGCGCGTCGTGCAATGCGGCCAAGCTGCCTCAGGCGGGTTTGGTGAAACGATAGACGCGGGCGGGGGGCATGTTCCACCAGATCTTGCGCGAGACCGTCCAGTCGAGCCCCAGTTCCTCGCGCACAGCGCGGGCCACGGGGGGCTTGGGGCCATAGGTGAACTGGACATAACTGCCGCCGGGTTTCACGCGCTGGAAGGTGCCGGTGAGGATGTCGCGCTGGAGCGCCAGCGGCATGGACAGGAGCGGCAGGCCCGAGATCACGGCCTGTGCGCCTGCGACAGGCAGGGTGCCGACATCGCCCGCGCTCATCTGGTGCACGTTGATCCGGGGAAAGCGTGCGCGCAGGCGCTCGCAGAAATCGGGGTTCATCTCGATCGAATGGAGGTTTTCGGGGGCTACGCCGCGATCGAGGATGGCTTGCGTTATGTTGCCGGTGCCGGCCCCCAATTCGATCACGGGACCCGCTGCGGGGTCGATACCCGCCGCCATTTCGGCGCAGAGAAAGCGGGAGGAGGGGGCAAGCGCCACCACCTGGTGCGGGCGGCGGAAAAGCTGGCCCATGAAGAGCGCGAAATCGCTGTTGGCCATGGTCCGCCCCGTCGCTGTGCCCCGCTGTCGATGGGTGTTCTAACCCGTGCCGGGGGCAGGGCAAGCCCGCCCGCGACGGATCAATGGTTCTTGCGGAACCGGTCGAGGCTGACGACCTCGGCATCCTGGCCCGGTTTGCCCGTGGGGGGCGGTGCGGGCGGTTCATCCTCGGGGCCGTCATCGGGGGTTTCGGTCCGCTCGAAGCGCAGGCCGAATTCGACCGAAGGATCGACAAAGGTGCGGATCGCGTCGAAGGGGATGCGCAGGCTTTCGGGATTGTCCCCGAAATTCAGGATGATGGAGAAACCGTCATCATCCACGGCCAGACCGTCATACCAGTTCTGGATGACGATGGTCATTTCCTCGGGGTAGCGGTCGCGCAGCCAATCGGCCAGCCCCACGCCCTCGGCCGTGGTGTCGAAGGTGATGAAGAAATGGTGATCGCCGGGCAGGCCGGTTGCCGCGACTTCCGACAGGACCCGCTGGATCAGGCCGCGCATCGCGTGATGCATGAGGCGGCCATAGGCGATGGAGGTGGGGCGGTCGGACATGAGCGGCAGGGCATCCCTGTAAGGTGCCCTCACCATAGAAGATTCGTTTCGATTTGAAAGGCGCAGCCTGACGCTTGGGCGCGGTGTTTCAGGCGGCGGGCAGGTTGGCGAGGATCAGCCAGGCGGCAAGCCCCGCCTCGCAGGCGAAAAAGCTCCAGCTTTGGCGGCTGGCGGCATTGTCGCGGAAGATCGAGGTGATGCGCCCGGTCGCAGCGCCCGCATAGGCCAGGCCCACGACGACCCAGGCGAGCGGCTGGTCGAGAAAGATCGCGCCAAGGCCCAGACCGACGAAGAGGCACCCGGAGGCGGCCGACACCTCGGTATAGGCCATGTTGGAGGGGCCTGCCTGCATGTCGAGCTGTTCCATCGTCCAGCGCGGCGCGAGCCACCCCATGAGGCCAAGGACGATCGTCAGGATCGCAACCGCGTAATTGATGAAGTCGAGGGCGGTCATCTGGGTCCTTTCGGGCAATCTTGACGCATCTGTCGGTTCTTTAACGTAGCGCGGAGCCGGGCGGATCACTTGCGCGTGAAAAAATTTGGGCGCGCGTCGGGCAAGGCGGAGCCGGGAGTGGCGCGGGCGCTGCAAGCCATGCGGATGGGGCTGCACGAAAGTTGGGCGAAACGCACGGTGGTGCCGCTTTTCTCTCGACGGGATAGGGGCGGGTTGATAGCTCACGGGGGACTGCATCGGATTTGCCATGGACATGTACAGGGTTCGGACCGGACTGGCCCCCCGATGCAGTGCGACCGGCCATGTCTTCCGAACCGACAGGAGATCATCATGACGAAACTGACCGCGCTGGGTGTGCTTGTCTTCCTGGCGTCGACAGGGGGGGCCTTGGCGTGTCCCTCGGTCTCGGATCCGGCGGGGATGACCATCGCCACCACGGGTGAGGATCTGTGGAGCCCCAACAGCTACGGGGTCGCGGCCGGGGGCGATATCGATCTGGACGCCTGCCCGTCGGTTCCGGGCACGGGCATGGTCGTTTCCGGCCCCGATTTCGAGTTCCAGCTGTCGGGCCTGGCGGGCTACAACCTGCTGCAACTGCGGGTGGTGGGCGATTGCGACACGGTGCTTTTGGTCAACGACAGCACGGGGCAGTGGCATTTCTCGGATGATTTCAACGGCGCGGTGCATCCCGTCATCGATATCGTCGGCGCAAGCGACGGGGTGTTCGACGTTTGGGTCGGCACCTATGGCAGCGAGATCTGCAGTGCCGAGCTGACGCTCGAAACCTTCTGAGCTGCGACAGGGCGGTCCGGGGTCGGTAGGGCCCCGGGCTGTCTGTCGGCGATGTGGGGGGAAAGTGCAGGCTTCTGTTGCCAGGTGCCTGCGAACCCCGCCTTACGCTGCTAGGCGCAAGGACTTAGTTTCGGCGACCCGAGCTGCTTACGCAGCCAGAGCCATTGCCGGAGCACGGTTGTCATTTGCAACTGTACGTTTCGGACCGATAACGGTGGTACCTCACCGGGACAAAGCATAACCCCTTTAGACGTTCGTCGATCCTGTTTCGGCCCCATGCACCGCAAATGACGGTTGTTGGTGGAGCCGCCGGGTACCGCCCCCGGGTCCGAGCCGCTTATTCCGAGCGCGTTTATGTCCATAGTCCCGTTGCCGGGACACCCCAGAGATACGCGGGCGGGCTCGGGTTTTCAAGATGGATGGCGCGGGAATGGCCCCTTGCATGATAGTTATGACATAACATAACGTATTGTTCCGTCACATGGAGGGCAGGCAATGCGTCATGATCCCCGTTTCAGCAGGTTTGCGCCGTCCCGGCAGGATCATGCGCCACAGGCTGGCGGCAATCTGGGCGCGACGCGGCTGAAGCGGCGGTCGCGGGCGGAGGATCCGATGCGGGCCTATGATGCGCTGCCGGCGGAATTGCGCGATTGGGTGGCCCATGCGGCGCGCCCCTGGTCGCCCCGGTCCTGCCTGCGGCTGTGGCGGCGGGCCATGGCCGAGGAGGGGTGCCCGAAGCGCGCAAGGGCGCGGTTGGACCGGGCAGAGGCCGCGATGCTGGCGCGCGATCCGGGAATGGCCTGAGCCAAAAGAAAACGGGCGCCACGACGGGCGCCCGTTTCGGTGATCTGTGCAGATCGGATCAGAAGCCCGACTTGATCCGTTCGAAGGCTTCGGCCTGACGCTCGCGCTGTTCGTTGGACATCGGGAGTTGCGCCAGAACCGGCACCGTCACGGGGCCAAGGCCCGCGGCCTCGAGCGCCTCGGCACCGAGCGCCTGAAGGGCGGCGTCATTGGCGGTGCCGAACCCGTTGTCGAGCAGCGGGCCCGCCGACACTTCGGCATGCATCGCGTTGATGAAATCATAGGCCTGATCTTCGGAGCCTTCGCCATTGGCCATGTTCACGTAGCCGCAAAGCCAGACAGAGGTGCCCTCGGTCGTGTTGCGCTGGAAGCCCACGGGGAAGCCCTCGTCCGCGAGTGCGACGGGAACCTCGTTCCAGACCCAGGCGGCCTGAACCTGACCGGAGGCCATGAGCTGCGCGATCTCGCCGGGATCGACCCAGTAGTTCAGCAGGTTGGGGTGGATCTGGCGCAGCCAGGCGGTGGCGGCTTCGAATTGTTCGTCGGTGGCGTTGGTCCAGTCGGTCACGCCGGTGGCGAGATAGGCCAGCGCATAGGCATCATCGACGTTGTCGGGGATCGACAGGCGCCCGGCATAGGCGGGGTTGGTGAAGATCTGGAGCGAGGCCACGTCCTCGGCCGGGACGGTTTCGGCATTGTAGGCGATGGCGGTCGAGCCGAAATCGGTGGGAACCCACATCAGATCGGCGGAGCCTGCGCGCACATCCGAGCCCAGAAGGTCGGAGTTCAGCGTCTCGTAGGCGTCGATGCGCGAGCGGTCCCAGGCTTCGATGATGCCCGATTCCTGCCAGCGCGGCACGGAGCCTGCGCAGATATGGGTGACATCGGACCGGAAGCCCGCGAGCAGGCGCTGAAACGCCTCATCCTCGTCGCCGAAGAAGACGAATTCGGGCGATGCGCCGTGCTGGTCGATGAAGGGCTGGTGGAATTCGGGCGTTTCGAACCCCGAATAGTCAAAGACGAGAAGGTCTTGCGCTGCGGCCAGCGAGGGCACGGTGAGTGCAAGGGCCATGGCAGTGCCGAGGGCGGTGCGATTGGTCATGTGTCTGCGATCCCTGTTGTGTCAATCCGGGGCTCGGATCGCGTGGGAACCTAAGTGTGCAGGGCGCAGTGGACAAGGGCAATTGCCGGGCGTTTCGGGTTAAAATGCCCAAGGGGCCTAGGCGCTGCCCGGTGCGGCGGCGCGGGCGGCAAAGACCGATTGCGCGAGCTGGCGGGTATAGGTCTCGAGCTCTTCGAGGGCGCGGGCGATCCCTGCGCCGTCCCGATCCTCGGCCGCATCCGCGATCCGGCGGTGCAGCGCCACGATGCGTTCGCGCGAGCGGGCGGTGAAGGTGATCATGTTCATCAGGGGCTGCATCGCCTCGACCGCGCCGGCAAGCTGGTAGGACAGGACCGGGTTGCCCGCCGCATCGACGAGCGCGCGATGAAAGGCCACATCGGAGGCGCAAAACGCCTCGTCCGTCAGGCCGGGCTGGGCCTGGCGCGTGATCTCGGCCCGCATGGTGGCCAGATGGTCGGGTTGACGCCTGTCGGCGGCGAGGCCCGCACAGGCGCGTTCCATGGCAAAGCGCGCCTCGCAGGCGGCATCGAAGCTGACCTCGTTCATGCCCAAAAGCAGCGTGGAGGTCGTGACCTGCTGGGCATAGGCATCGGCATAGCTGAGCCGGTTGACGAAAGCCCCGCCGAAAGCCCCGCGCTGGGTGCGGATGAGCGATTGCGCGGCCAGGCGTTTCAGCGCCTCGCGCACCGTGGGGCGGGAGACGGCGAATTGCTCGGCCAGTTCGGCCTCGGAGGGGAGGCGGTCGCCCACGATCAGCTTGCCCGACACGATCGCGTCGCGGATCGCGGCGGCGATCTGGGCGGAGAGGCCAGCGGGATGGTCGGGGTCGATTTTCATTTGTCAGACATTTAAAGGTCTGACATTTTCCTGTCCAGAGGATTGAGTCGCTTGGGGGAGGGCGGCCCGCATGATCGCCACCCGTATCCGCAGCATGGGCAAGCCGGAATGGCTGGGTCTTTACGGCCTGATCCTGGTCGCCTGGGGCCTGATCTATGCGATGGCGATTCCCGCCGATCTGCGGGCGGCAGGCGAGGTCTATGGCTGGGAGCTGATCGCGGCGCTGTGTGTCGCCACGCCCGATGCGGCGGGATTTGCGGGGCTGGTCGCGATGTGGGCGATCATGTCGGCGGCGATGATGGTTCCCACGATGCTGCCCGCGCTGGCCACCTATGACGATCTGTCGGCGGCGGGGGCAAGAACGCGGATCTGGGCGCTGGTGGGCGGTTACCTCATGATCTGGCTGGGGTTTTCGGCCCTGGCCGCGGGGGCGCAGATGGTGCTGGTCGGCGCGGGGTTGCTGGACCCGTTCGGGGCGAGCCTGTCCGGCTTGCTGTCGGCGCTGTTGTTGGCGCTGGCGGGGGCGTGGCAATTCACGGCGTTCAAGGAGGCCTGCCTGTCGAAATGCCGCCAGCCGATGATGTTTTTCCTCCAGCATTGGGAGGAGGGGCCGTGGCGCAACGGGCTGCGGCTGGGCGCGGTCTGTTTGGGATGTTGCTGGGCGCTGATGCTGCTGGGGTTCGTGGGGGGCGTGATGAACCTCGCCTTCATGGGGATCGCGACGGTTCTGATGGTCCTGGAAAAACTGCCCGAGATCGGGCGCTGGCTGACGCGGCCCGTGGGCTTTGCATTGCTGGGCGGGGCGGCGGTGACGCTGGCCACGACCCTTTGAGGAGGAGATGAGAGATGGCAAGTGATCGCATCGCGGTGGCGGCACCGATCGACAACCGCGCGGCCGGTGCGCCCCGGTCGGGGCAAGGCACGATCCCCTGGGCGATCAAGGGGGAGTTGATCCTCAACTGCAATTGCACGGTGTTCTGCCCTTGCGTCGTGTCGCTGGGCCTGCATCCGCCGACCGAGGGGCATTGCCAGACCTGGGGCGGGGTCCGGATCGACGCGGGCCATTACGGCGAGACCGACCTGTCGGGGCTGAACATCGGGCTGTTGATCGAGATCCCGGGCATGATGAGCCGGGGCAACTGGAAGGTGGCGCTCTTCATCGATGACCGCGCCAGCGACGCGGCCTATCGCGCGCTGGTCGACATCTTTTCGGGCAAGGCCAAGGGCACCACGGGGCTGTTCAGCGTGCTCGTTGGCGAGGTGATCGGGGTGGAACGCCAGCCCGTCAGCTACGAGACCGACGGCAAGACGCGCCACATCACGGTGGGCCGCAAGATCGAGGGCGTGGTCTATCCGGTGGGCGGCAAGGACCCCGACGAGGATATCGTGATCCGCAACACCAAGTACTGGATGGGCCCCGACATCACGGTGGCCACCGCCAGCAAGGGCCGCGTGCGCGCCTTTGGCCGGGTCTGGGATTTCGGGGGGCGGTCGGCCGAGATCTGCCAGATCGACTGGTCCGGGCCGGGCAAGGGGTAAATCCATGATCACCCCCGATTATTGCCGGATGATGGCGCGCTACAACGCCTGGCAGAACCAGTCGATCTTTCAGGCGGCGGCAAGCCTGACCGAGGCGGAGCGGGAGGCCCATAGGGGCGCGTTCTTCGGCTCGATCCGGGCGACGTTGAGCCACCTGATGTGGGGCGACCTGATGTGGATGGCGCGGTTCGACGGCGGCGCGGGGCCGGGAGGCAGCATCGCGGCCTCGCCCGGGATGTATGATTGGGCGACGCTCTGGTCCGAGCGCCCCAAGCTTGATGCGCGGATCGCGGGATGGGCCTGGATGGTGACGGGCGAGGACCTGGCGGGGGACATCCGCTGGCATTCCTTTGCCATGGGTCGCGAGATCGGCAAGCCGGCCTCGGTCTGCGTGATGCATCTGTTCAACCACCAGACCCATCACCGGGGGCAGGTGCATGCCATGCTGACGGCGGCAGGCGCGAGGCCCGACGATACCGATCTTCCCTTCATGCCCGAGGATATCCCCGAATGGCGCTGATTTCCCCCTCGCGCCGGTTGCGGCGCACGCCCTTTTCCGACGGGGTCGAGGCCGCGGGCGTGAGCGCCTACACGGTCTACAACCACATGCTGTTGCCGACTGTCTTTGCCTCGGTCGAGGAGGATTACCGCCATCTCAAATCCGCCGTGCAGGTCTGGGACGTGGCCTGCGAGAGGCAGGTGGAGGTGCGGGGGCCCGATGCGGGCAAGCTGGTGCAGATGCTGAGCCCGCGCGACCTGCGGGGCATGTTGCCGGGGCAATGCTACTACCTGCCCATGGTAGATGAGACGGGCGGCATGTTGAACGACCCGGTGGCGGTGAAACTGGCGGAGGATCGCTGGTGGATTTCCATCGCCGACAGCGACCTGTTGTTCTGGGTGAAGGGGATCGCGCATGGCTACAGGCTGGATGTGCTGATCGACGAGCCCGATGTCTCGCCGCTCGCCGTGCAGGGCCCCTTGGCCGATGAGCTGATGGCGCGGGTCTTTGGCGATGGGGTGCGGGGCATCCGCTTTTTCCGATTTGGGCATTTCGATTTCATGGGACGCGACATGGTGATCGCGCGCTCGGGCTATTCCAAGCAGGGCGGGTTCGAGATCTATGTCGAGGGGTCCGATATGGGCATGCCGCTGTGGCATGCGCTGATGGAGGCGGGGCGCGATCTGGATGTGCGGGCGGGCTGCCCCAACGGGATCGAGCGGGTCGAGGGCGGATTGTTGAGCTACGGCAATGACATGACGCGCGAGAACACGCCGCATGAGGCGGGCTTGGGCCGGTTTTGCAATACGGCGACGGCCATCGGCTGCATCGGGCGCGATGCGCTGCTCAGGGTGGTCAAGGACGGTCCGGTCAAGCAGGTGCGCGGCATCGAGATCGAGACCGACCGATTGCCGCGCTGCGACAGGGCCTGGCAGCTGTCGGATCGGGGCAAACGGGTGGGGCAGGTGACCTCGGCCGCCGTCTCGCCCGATTTCGGCTGTGGGGTGGCCATCGGCATGGTGCGGATGACGCATTGGGACGAGGGCACCGAGGTGACGGTCGAGACGCAGGACGGCACCTTTCCGGCGCGCGTTCGCGAGAATTTCTGGATTTGAAACAGGCAATTGCCGCGCGACGTTGATGTGCGGCGGAGAAGGAGAGGCAAGATGGCATTCCGCGCATTGGTGGTGGAGAAGGACGACGAGGGCAAGACGCATGGGTCCGTCCAGACGCTGGACGAGGCGCAATTGCCCCCGGGCGACGTGACGGTCGCGGTCGAGTATTCCACGGTGAATTACAAGGATGGCCTCTGCCTTGGTCCCGGCGGCGGGTTGGTGCGCAGCTACCCCCATGTTCCGGGGATCGATTTCGCGGGCGTGGTCGAGGCCTCGGACGATCCGCGCTACAAGGCGGGCGACAAGGTCGTCCTGACCGGCTGGCGCGTGGGCGAGGTGCATTGGGGCGGCTATGCCGAAAAGGCGCGGCTGAAGGCCGATTGGCTGGTGCCCTTGCCCGACGGCTTGAGCACGCGGGCGGCCATGGCGGTGGGCACGGCGGGGTTCACCGCGATGCTGGCGTTGATGGCGCTGGAGGATCACGGGCTGAAACCCGGCGCGGGCGAGGTTCTGGTGACAGGGGCGGCAGGCGGCGTGGGGTCGGTCGCGACCGCGATCCTGGCCCAGCTGGGCCATGAGGTCGCCGCCGTCACGGGGCGGCCGGAGCAGGAGGATTACCTGAAGGGCCTTGGCGCCGCCCGGATCGTGCCGCGCGCCGATCTGGCCGAGACGGTCAAGCGCCCGCTCGAGGCCGAGACCTGGGCCGGATGTGTCGATGCGGTGGGCGGCGCGATGCTGGCCCGCGTGCTGGGACAGATGAAATACGGTGCCTCGGTCGCCGCCGTGGGGCTGGCGGGGGGAGCGGGCCTGCCTGCGACGGTCATCCCCTTTCTGCTGCGCGGTGTGAACCTCTTGGGCATCGACAGCGTGATGCAGCCTCATGACAACCGTCTGCGCGCCTGGGAAAGGATCGCGCGCGATCTGCCGATGGACAAGCTCGAGGCGATGATCGCGCCTGCCACGCTTGAGGATCTGCCCCGGCTGGGGGCGGCGATCCTGAAGGGCGAGGTGCGCGGACGCGTCGTGGTCGACGTGCGGGGTTGAGCGGAGGGCGTTGACCCGACCGGGGCTTTCGTGTTTGGCGTCTTGTCTGCATATTTGTGGAAAGATGAAGCGAGGCATCTGGGGATCATGGCGAAGAGCCCGACCGGCAAGAGCACGAGCGGACGCGGCCAGCGCGAGTTGCGCGCCAAGGTCAAGACCGCGCGTGGGCGCAAGCTGAGCTCGACGCTCTGGCTGGAGCGGCAGTTGAACGACCCCTATGTCCAGCGTGCCAAGCGCGAGGGCTACAGGGGGCGGGCGGCCTACAAGATCATGGAGCTCGATGACCGCTACCGGTTCCTTGTGCCGGGTGCGCGGGTCGTGGACCTTGGCTGTGCGCCGGGGGGCTGGTGCCAGGTGGCGGTGCCGCGGATCAATGCGCTTGGCGAGAAGTCGGGCAAGGCTGTGGGCCGCATCATCGGCGTCGATCTGCAGGAGGTTGAGCCGATCGCGGGCGCCGAGCTGCATGTGCTCGATTTCATGGAGGATGGCGCGGACGAGAAGGTGAAGGGCTGGCTGGGGGGGCGGGCCGATGTCGTGATGAGCGACATGGCGGCCAGCGCCTCGGGGCACAAGCAGACCGACCATCTGCGCATCGTGGCGCTGTGCGAGGCGGCGGCGCAGCTGGCCTTTGACGTGCTGGAACCCGGCGGGACCTTTGTCGCCAAGGTCCTGGCGGGGGGGGCCGAGAGCGGGTTGCAGACGCTGTTGAAGCAGCGGTTCGACAAGGTGGCCAATGTCAAGCCGCCCGCGAGCCGGTCGGACAGTTCCGAGAAATTCGTGGTTGCGACAGGGTTTCGCGGCTGACCCCAGATTTCGGTCTTTTCTTCGCGCCCGACCCATGGGATAGGGCCGTGGCAACGCAATCCCCGACCTGTAGGAGGATCCGATGGAGATTCGCGAAGCGCTGACCTTCGACGATGTGTTGCTTGTGCCTGCGGCGAGTTCGGTCCTGCCGTCCACGGCGGATACGCGGACGAGGGTGACCAAGGCGATCAGCCTCAACATCCCGCTTCTGTCCTCGGCCATGGATACGGTGACCGAAGGGCGCATGGCGATTGCCATGGCGCAGGCCGGCGGCATGGGGGTGATCCACCGCAACCTGGACGTGGAGGCGCAGGCCCGCGAGGTGCGCCGGGTGAAACGCTTCGAGAGCGGGATCGTCTACAGCCCCGTGACGCTGACCCCCGACCAGACGCTGGCCGATGCGCGCGCGCTGATGGAGCGCTACGGGTTCACCGGTTTCCCGGTGGTCGACGAGAACCGCCGTGTTCTGGGGATCGTCACCAACCGCGACATGCGCTTTGCCGAGCAAGACGACACGCCCGTGCGGGTGATGATGACGAGCGAGAACCTTGCCATCTTGCGCGAGCCCGCCGACCGGGGCCAGGCGATCAGCCTGATGAAGGCGCGGCGGATCGAGAAGCTGCTTGTCACCGATGCCGAGGGCAAGCTGACGGGTCTGTTGACGCTGAAGGATACCGAGCGGGCCGTGCTGAACCCGCAGGCCTGCAAGGACGAGCTGGGCCGGTTGCGCGTGGCCGCCGCCACCACGGTGGGTGATGCGGGGTTCGAACGCTCGGAAGCCCTGATCGATGCGGGCTGCGATCTGATCGTGATCGACACCGCGCATGGCCATTCCGAGGGCGTGGCCCATGCCGTGGAGCGGGTCAAGAAGCTGTCCAACGCGGTGCAGGTCGTGGCGGGCAATGTCGCCACCGGCGAGGCGACGCGCGCGCTGATCGGGGCGGGGGCGGATGCGGTCAAGGTGGGCATCGGCCCCGGGTCGATCTGCACCACGCGGATCGTGGCGGGCGTGGGTGTGCCGCAGCTGACCGCGATCATGGATTGCGCCAAGGCCGCCGCCGAGAGCGGGACGCCCGTGATCGCGGATGGCGGGATCAAGTATTCGGGGGATTTCGCCAAGGCGATCGCCGCGGGCGCGCATTGCGCCATGGTGGGCAGCATGATCGCGGGCACGGATGAAAGCCCGGGCGAGGTGATCTTGTACCAGGGCCGCAGCTTCAAGAGCTATCGCGGCATGGGCAGCCTGGGCGCCATGGCGCGGGGATCGGCGGATCGCTATTTCCAGAAGGATGCGGCAAGCGACAAGCTGGTGCCCGAAGGGATCGAGGGGCAGGTGCCCTACAAGGGCTCTGCCGGCACGGTGATCCATCAGCTGGTGGGCGGCTTGCGCGCCGCCATGGGCTATACCGGCTGCGCCACGGTCGAGGAGATGCGGAAGAATTGCCAGTTCGTGCGCATCACGGGATCGGGGCTGAAGGAAAGCCATGTCCACGATGTGCAGATCACCCGTGAAAGCCCGAATTATCGTTTGGGATGAGGGTTCTGCGGGCCGATCTTGAGGTGGTTTCGTGACCCCGGGGGCGCGCCTGCAGGCGGCCATCGTGGTTCTGGACGCCTGGGTGGCGGGTATGCCCGTGGAACAGGCCCTGACCAATTGGGCCCGGTCCGCGCGCTATGCCGGATCGGGCGACAGGGCAGCGGTGCGCGATCATGTCTATGACATCATGCGCGCGCGCGGGACCTGCGCCGCCCTTGGGGGGGGCGAGACCGGTCGGGCGCTTGCGATCGGTTTGCTGCGGATGCAAGGCGGCGACCCGGCGGCCCTGTTCACTGGGCAGGGCCATGCGCCCGACGCGCTGTCGGAGGCGGAATTGGCCGGGGGCACAGAACCGGCGGGGACGGCCGACGTGCCCGGTTGGACATTGCCCCTGCTGGAGGCACGGGTCGGCGGGGAGCTTGCGCCGCTACTGGGGGCGTTTCGGAGCCGCGCGCCGGTCTATCTGAGGGTGAACCTGCGCCGGATCGATCTGCCGGGTTCTGTCGCGGCCCTGGCGCGCGACGGCGTGGCGGCAGAGCCGGTCGCGGGCGCGGCCACGGCGCTTGTCGTCACATCGGGGGCGCGCCGCATCAAATCCTGCACGGCCTACCAGGATGGCCTGGTGGAATTGCAGGACCTGTCGGTGCAGCGGGCCGTGCGCGGCATCGACTGGCCCGAGGGGCGGATCCTCGATTATTGCGCGGGCGGGGGCGGCAAGGCGCTGGCCATCGCGGATGCCTGCGGAAGCCAGGTCTTTGCCCATGACGCGAACCCGGGCCGCATGGCGGATCTGCCACCGCGGGCCGAGCGGGCGGGGGTCGTCATCCGGACGCTCGATCGGGCGGCGCTGGCGCGGATGGGACGGTTTGACGCCGTGCTCTGCGATGTGCCCTGTTCGGGCAGCGGCACGTGGCGGCGGGATCCCGAGGCGAAATGGCGTCTGACGCCGGAACGGTTGGCCGAGCTGGAGCGGGTGCAGGCGGCGATCCTGGCCGAGGCCGCACCGCTGGTCCGCCCGGGCGGTTCGCTCGTCTACATGACCTGTTCGCTGTTTCACGCCGAGAACGAGGCCCAGATCGCGCGGTTCTGCGCGCAAGCCACCGGTTGGCAGGTGGCGCAAACGGGTTGCGACACGCCCCTGTCGGCCTCGGACGGGTTCTTTCACGCCGTGCTGCGGGCCCCCGAGGCCTGATGCGGCACAGGCTTGCGCGAATTTAAGCTAGGCTTAACACTTGCTCCTGTAGTGAGGCGGAATGTGCGGCCCTGTCGCGCGACGCTTGTGGAGGTGCAGGTGAGTGTTGAGGCGGATGTGACGCGACGGCTTGTCGGGGAGGCACATCGGCCGGGACCCGGACGCCGACCGATGATCCTGATCATGCTCGGCGGCTTGGCTGCCGCAGTGGCGGCAAGCGCGCTGAGCGGACCCTATGGCCTGTGGGCCTGGGCCGTGGCGGGCGGGTTGTTCGCGGCCGGGGCCATGGGCGTGCTGTGGCAGGGGCTGCACCTGGGGCGCCTACGGGGCAGGTTGCGGGCTGCCATGGCGCTTGTGGAACAGGATCCGGCGCCCTGTCTGTGCACCGACGCGGCGGGAGAAATCCTGTTTCTCAATGCCGCGGCGCTGGAACGCTTCGGGCAGGCACGGGGGCAGCTGTTGGCCCGTGCGCTTGGCCCGGCCTTGCCCAATGCGGCGGCTGTCATCCTGCGCCAACAGCGCCAGCTCGACCGACGCGCCTTTGCGCAAGAGACGATCCCCGCACCCCGGGGCGCGGTTCGGCTAACGGGCCATCGCCTTGGCGCGGGCATTTTCTGGCGGCTCGACGATCTGGAGGCCGACGGCCTGCCGTCGGGGGAAGGGATCGGGCTGCCGATGATGGTGGTCAGCGCCTCGGACACGATCCTGTCGATGAACGGCGCGCTGCGCGATATCCTGGGTCGGCGCGCCACGGCGCTGTCGGAGGTGATCGAGGGGGAGGGGGCGCTGATCCCCGGTCGCCGCTGCCGCATGATCGCCGCACAGGGGGCGGTGGACATCCTGCCCGTGGTGCTGCCTGCCCGCGACGGGCGGCGGGAGATCTACCTGGTGCCGGAGGCGCATGCACCGGACATGGCACCGGTGGCCGCGCGCGCCTTCGAATCGCTGCCCGTGGCGCTTTTGCACATTGGGGCCGATGGCAGGCTGTTGGCCTCGAACCTGCCCGCGCGCCACCTGCTGGGGATCGGCGCGGAGGCAGGGGGGACGCTGTCCGCCCTGGTCGAGGGGCTGGGCCGCCCGGTGAATGACTGGGTGATGGACACGCTGGCCGCGCGGATACCCGACCGGTCCGAGGTGGTGCGGGTGCGCCACCGGGATCAGGATGTCTTTGTCCAGATCACGCTTGCCCGCATCACTGATGCGAGCGGCCCCTCGTTGCTGGCGGTTCTGCATGACGCGACCGAGCTCAAGAAACTGGAGCAGCAATTCGTCCAGAGCCAGAAGATGCAGGCCATCGGCGAATTGGCCGGCGGGGTTGCGCATGATTTCAACAATCTGCTGACCGCCATCGGGGGGCATTGCGACCTGTTGATGCTGCGCCATGACCGGGGCGACCCGGATTACGCCGATCTGGAACAGATCAACCAGAATGCCAATCGTGCGGCGGCGCTCGTGGGGCAATTGCTGGCCTTTTCGCGCAAGCAGACGCTCGAGCCCGAGATTTTCGACCTGCGCGACAGCATGGGCGAGCTGACGCATCTGCTCAACCGGCTGGTCGGGGAACGGATCACGCTGAGGCTTGTCCATGATCCCGCGCTGGTGCCGATCCGGGCGGACCGCAGGCAGCTGGACCAGGTGATCATGAACCTCGTGGTGAACGCGCGCGACGCGATGCCGGAGGGGGGGGAGATCCGGGTGGAAACCCGCGTGCTGCATCTGTCGGAGCCGCTCTATCGCGACCGGGCCGAGGTGCCCACAGGGCGCTACGTGACGATCTGCGTGGAAGATCAGGGGCATGGCATTCCGCCCGACAAGCTGCAGCGTATCTTCGAGCCGTTCTTCACCACCAAGCGCGTGGGCGAGGGGACGGGGCTGGGCCTGTCGATGGCTTATGGAATCGTGAAGCAGACGGGGGGCTACATCTTCGTGGACAGCGAGGTGGGGGTGGGCAGCCGGTTCACCATCTATTGTCCGGCCCATGCCTTTGCGCCCGGTGGACGGGGGGCGGGGATCGTCGATCCGGCCAGTTGCCCGGCGCAGGAGGTCGCGCCCGATGCGACGACACAACTGCGCGCGGGAACACCCGTGATCTTGCTGGTCGAGGACGAGGCGCCCGTGCGCGCCTTTGCCGCCCGCGCGCTGCGCCTGCGCGGCTATGTCGTGATCGAGGCCGAGAGCGGCGAGGATGCGCTGCAACGGCTCGATGATCCGGCGCTGGAGGTCGATCTTTTCCTGACCGACGTGGTGATGCCGGGTCTGGATGGGCCAAGCTGGGTGCGCCGCGCGCTGGAGGGGCGAGCCGGTGTCAGGGTCGTGTTCATGTCGGGCTATGCCGAGGACCAGATCGAGGATGGATCGATCGGAGTGCCCAATTCCGTGTTCCTCGCAAAACCCTTTTCTCTGACCGAGTTGACGGAGACGGTGGCGCGCGAAATCGGATGATCCTTCAGCGGCCGATGCTGTCCCACAAGGCGAAATCGGCCGCGGCCTCCCGGCGCAGGCGCGCCTCGAGCGCGGGGGAGAGAGCAAGCGCGGCCGATGGCGAGACATTGCGCCGGGGAAGCGTGAGGGTGCAATTCAGCCGGCCCTCGAGAAAGGCCACCGCCGCGGGCAGGGCGTCGTAGCGAAAGAGGTGATCCACGATCACCCGCCCCGAAGCGTCGGAAACGAAGCGCGATTGCCGCCCCACCCGCGCGAATTCCGGCTCGGGATAGGACAGCCAACCGGTCACGAAAGCGTCGAAATCGATACCGGCGGTCGAGGCGGGGCTGCCCGCGATCTCGGGCCGTGCCCTGTAGCGATACCAGCTCTTGAGCCAATCGACCGGTTCGCGGATCACCGCCATCGTCTCGAGCGGGCGCGCGCCCTTGTTCTCGAAATAGGGCGCAAGCTGCGCGCGCCAGCGCCGGGCGGTGACATGTTTCTTGTCGGGCGGGTTCAGAATCGCCGCATCCGCATGGGGCAAGAGCGCCTCCTCGAGCGCGGTGGTGCCGGTTTTCGGAACCGCGAGAAGGACGAGTTTGGCTTTCCAGAACAACAACATGCGTACAATTCCCAGACCACGCGCGCGGCGGCCACACGCGGTCACACCACGCGGTAACACAAGGGTAACACCTTTTTAACCAATCACGTGAAAACTCGGGCCAGACAAGAATTCACTTGAAATGTTCTCCTTTTGTTTGCACAGATACACAGGAACAAGAGGTGAACACGAGCATCCCGTTGCCGCCCCGGCAGCGACGTGGAATAAGGGAGGCCATCGCAATGGCAACGGCAAATCTTCTCGACATGACCGACCGCAAATCTGCCGACAAGCAAAAGGCGCTCGACAGTGCGCTGGCCCAGATCGAACGCCAGTTCGGCAAGGGCTCCATCATGAAGCTGGGCGGCGACAACGCCCTCAAGGATATCGAGGCGACCTCGACCGGCTCGCTGGGTCTCGACATCGCGCTGGGGATCGGGGGCCTGCCCAAGGGGCGGATCATCGAGATTTACGGCCCCGAAAGCTCGGGCAAGACCACGCTCACGCTGCATGTCGTGGCCGAGGAGCAGAAAAAGGGCGGCGTCTGCGCCTTTGTCGATGCTGAACACGCGCTTGACCCGCAATATGCCAAGAAGCTGGGCGTCAACCTGGACGAGCTGCTGATTTCGCAGCCCGATACGGGCGAACAGGCGCTGGAGATCGTCGACACGCTGGTGCGCTCGGGCGCGGTCAGCCTTGTCGTGGTCGATTCGGTCGCGGCGCTCACGCCCAAATCCGAGCTCGAGGGCGACATGGGCGACAGTTCGGTGGGCGTGCATGCCCGCCTGATGAGCCAGGCGATGCGCAAGCTGACGGGCTCGATCGCGCGGTCGAACTGCATGGTGATCTTCATCAACCAGATCCGGATGAAGATCGGCGTGATGTTCGGCAGCCCGGAGACGACGACGGGCGGCAATGCGCTGAAATTCTACGCCTCGGTCCGGCTCGACATCCGCCGCATCGGGTCGATCAAGGATCGCGACGAGGTCGTGGGCAACACCACCCGCGTCAAGGTGGTCAAGAACAAGGTGGCCCCGCCCTTCAAGCAGGTGGAATTCGACATCATGTATGGCGAAGGCATCTCGAAGATGGGCGAGCTTGTCGACATGGGCGTCAAGGCCGGCGTGGTCGAGAAGTCGGGGTCCTGGTTCTCCTACGGGGATGAGCGGATCGGGCAGGGCCGCGAGAATGCCAAGCAGTTCCTGCGCGATCATCCCGAGGTCGCGCTGCAGATCGAGGACAAGATCCGCGCCTCGCACGGGCTGGATTTCGCCATGGGCGATGAGGACGGCCCGATGGAGATGGTCGACGATTGAGGGTCGGCCCCGTGGCACCTGCGCCCCGACAAAGGGGCGGGGTGGCAGGGCATCAGGACCATGTTTGCAAGAAAGGCGGCCCCTTGGGGTCGCCTTTTTTCGCATCGGGTGCCGCGCAGCCGTGGACAGGGGCGGGGTGCGGGGATACATGCCTTGTCCGACGTGACCCACGCCCAGCTTCAGTCGAGACCCGATGGCCAGCCTCAACGATATCCGCTCCACCTTCCTCGAGTATTTCCGCCGCAACGGCCACGAGGTCGTGCCCTCGAGCCCGCTCGTGCCGCGCAACGACCCGACGCTCATGTTCACCAATTCGGGGATGGTGCAGTTCAAGAACCTGTTCACCGGGGTGGAACGGCGCGATTACGTGCGCGCGACGACCGCGCAGAAATGCGTGCGCGCAGGCGGCAAGCACAATGACCTCGACAACGTGGGCTATACCGCGCGGCACCATACGTTTTTCGAGATGCTGGGGAATTTCAGCTTCGGCGATTATTTCAAGACCGAGGCCATCCCCTTTGCCTGGGAATTGATCACCCGAGATTTCGGGATCGACGCCAAGCGGCTGTTGACCACGGTCTACCACACCGATGACGAGGCCTTCGAGATCTGGAAGAAGGTGGGCGTGCCCGAGGATCGGATCATCCGCATCGCCACCTCGGACAATTTCTGGCAGATGGGGCCGACCGGTCCCTGCGGCCCCTGCACCGAGATTTTCTATGATCATGGCGACCATATCTGGGGCGGTCCGCCGGGGTCGGCGGAGGAGGATGGCGACCGGTTCATCGAGATCTGGAACGTCGTCTTCATGCAGAACGAGCAATTCGCGGATGGCTCGATGGTGCCGCTCGACATGCAGTCGATCGACACCGGCATGGGGCTGGAGCGGATCGGCGCGCTGTTGCAGGGCAAGCACGACAATTACGACACCGACCTGATGCGCGCGCTGATCGAGGCGGCGGCCCATGCGACGAGTGTCGATCCCGACGGGCCGCAAAAGGTTCATCACCGCGTGATCGCGGATCATCTGCGGTCCTGTTCCTTCCTGATCGCGGACGGGGTCATGCCGTCGAACGAGGGGCGGGGATATGTGCTGCGCCGGATCATGCGCCGCGCGATGCGCCATGCGCATCTGTTGGGGGCAAAGGACCCGCTGATGCACCGTCTGGTGCCGTCGCTGGTGCAGCAGATGGGCCAAGCCTATCCGGAACTGGGCCGCGCGCAGGCGTTGATCACCGAGACGCTGAAGCTGGAGGAAGAGCGGTTCAAGACCACGCTGGATCGGGGTCTGAAACTGCTGGACGAGGAATTGTCGGGGCTGGACGAAGGGGCGGCGCTGCCCGGTGCGGCGGCGTTCAAGCTTTACGATACCTATGGTTTCCCGCTCGACCTGACGCAGGATGCGCTGCGCGAAAAGGGCCGGGCGGTCGATACCGACGGGTTCGATGCCGCGATGGCCGAACAGAAGGCCAAGGCGCGCGCGGCCTGGTCCGGTTCGGGCGAGCAGGCGGATGCGGCCATCTGGTACGATCTGGTTGAACAGCACGGGGTGACCGAATTCCTTGGCTATGACACCGAGATCGCGGAGGGGCAGGTTCTGGCGCTGGTGCGCGAGGGTGCGGGCGTCGATCAGGCGGGCGTCGGGGAGACGCTGGCGATCGTGGTCAACCAGACGCCGTTCTACGCGGAATCGGGTGGCCAGGTCGGCGATACCGGCATGGTCCGCACCGCGACGGGCAAGGCGCGCGTGACCGACACCAAGAAGATCGCGGGCCTGTTCCTGCATATGGCCGAAGTCACCGACGGCACGATCAAGCCCGGTCAGGGTGCGGAGCTGGAGGTCGATCATGACCGCCGCACCACGATCCGGGCCAACCATTCCGCCACCCACCTGCTGCACGAGGCGCTGCGCCGCGCGCTTGGCGATCACGTAGCACAGCGCGGCTCGCTCAATGCGCCCGACCGTCTGCGGTTCGATTTCAGCCATGGCAAGGCGTTGTCGGCGGAAGACCTGGCGCGGGTGGAGCGTGAGGTGAATGATTTCATCCGCCAGAATGCACCGGTGGAAACGCGGATCATGACGCCCGATGCGGCGCGCGATCTGGGGGCGCAGGCGCTGTTCGGCGAGAAATACGGCGACGAGGTGCGGGTGGTGTCCATGGGGACGCTGGCCGGATCGGGCAAGGGCGCGGATGGCCAGACCTATTCGCTGGAATTGTGCGGCGGCACGCATGTGCGCCAGACGGGCGATATCGGGGTTTTCGTGGCGCTTGGCGACAGCGCGTCGAGCGCCGGGGTGCGCCGGATCGAGGCGCTGACCGGCCTCGCGGCCTTTGACTACCTGTCGGGGCAGGATCGGCGCGTGGCAGCGCTTGCCCAAGAGATGAACGCGACGCCTGCCGAATTGCTGGAGCGGGTGCGCAGTCTCAAGGACGAGCGGCGCAAGCTGGAGAACGAGGTGGCGCAGCTGCGCCGGGCGCTGGCCATGGCGGGCGGCGCGGGTCAGGCGGCACCCGAGGCGCGGGAGGTGAACGGCATCGCCTTTCACGCGCAGGCCTTGAGCGGTGTGACCGGCAAGGACCTGGCCGGGCTGATCGACGAGCACAAGGCGCGGCTTGGATCGGGTGCGGTGCTGTTGATCGCGGATACCGGCGACAAGGCCGCGGTCGCGGCCGGCGTGACCGAGGACCTGGTGGGCCGGGTTTCGGCGGTCGACCTGGTGCGCGCGGCGGTGGAACAGCTGGGCGGCAAGGGCGGCGGCGGCAGGCCCGATTTCGCGCAAGGCGGCGGCAAGGACGCGGCCAATGCCGAGGCGGCCATCGCGGCGGCGGAAACTGTTCTGAAGGGGGAGTGACAGATGCCCGGAGCGTTCTGGATCGCGCATGTGACCGTGTCGGATGATGCGGCCTATGCGAAATACGCAGCCCTTGCGACCAAGGCCATCGCCGAGCATGGCGGGGAATTCCTCGCGCGCGGGGGACGTGCGATCCAGAAGGAGGGCCGCGCGCATCCGCGCAATGTCGTGGCGCGGTTCCCGAGCCTCGAGGCGGCGAATGCCTGTTACGAAAGCGCCACCTACCAGGAGGCGTTGAGCCATGCGCAAGGCGCATCCGAACGCGACCTGGTGCTGGTCGAGGCATTGGATTGATCGGGGTGGGCGGGGACCGCAGCGGCCCCCGCGCCCATGATCAGGCCGGTGTCACGTCAAGACGGACAAGCGTCTGGTTCAGCAGCATATAGGCAATCTCGCCGAAGGTGACGGGGCCGGTGAAGCCGCCCGTCGCCTTGCCCTCCAGATCGCCGTAAAGGTAGTTCAGGATGCAGTTGCACGAAAACTGCCCCGAGCCTGCCGTGCCGAGCTGGCCCGCAAAGGCCGCGCGGTAATCGGGCAGCGGGCGGGCGAGGCGATAGTCGACCCCCGCCATGACCGGCGCGTAGAAAGCGACCGTATCGCCCGCGACATCGACCGATTGCACCGACACATTCACCAGCGCCCCGCCGTAATCGGCGATGAGCGGCAGGCGCGTGTCGATCCCGTTATCGGTCAGGAAGCGGGCGAGCGACACCTGTTGCCCGTTCACGAGCGCGGTTTGGGCCGAAAAGCCCGTTTGCGGGAAGCGGAAGGTCAGGCTGTCATCATCGCTGCGCGAGAAGATGTTGACGATGTCGAGATCGACCCGGTCGCCCGCGCCAAGGGCCAGATGCATCACCACGGCGGCATCTTCGAGCGCAAGCCCGGTCCGGCCGTCGAAGACCTTGGGCGTGACGCGTCCGATGTCGTCGAGATGCACGCCCGAAATCCAGCCCATCAGGGGTTGGGCGAAAAAGCCCGGATAGCCCGCGCCGTCCATGGCGAAGGTGGCATGGGCACGGGAAAAGGCGGGGATCAGGACGAGGGAAAAGCCGCCCTCGACATAGCCCGAGGGGATGCTGGCCAGATCATCGGGATCGATCGTGCGGATCGTGGCGGCGGTGGCGTGCTCGATCGTGGTGCAGAACAGCCGGTCGCGGATCACCGCGCCGCCCGTATCGGTCACGAAATAGACGGAGGTTCCGCCGATCCAGCTGCCGCGCGGCAATTGCGCCAGCAGTGCCTCGTCGCCCGCGATGGACAGGATCGCCCCGGCACGGATGCGGGCGGAGGCGTCTTCAAGGGTCAGAAGTTCGTTTTTCACAATCGTCACTTTCTCTCAGAGCTGCACGAGTTCATCGGCGGCGAAGGCGTTCTGGCGGGCAAAGGTGACAAGTTCCTGCACCTTGGCATCTATGAGGCCGGGGTTGTTGCGCACCTCGATCCGCAACCGTCCGACGACGATGCGCGTGGCGAGCGAGGCCGAGGAAAGGGCCGTGTCCGAGGTGATGAGCGACCTCAGCTTGAGGGGATTTGGAAGGGTCATGCTGTGCTTTCGTTTGGTGCCAGAGGATTGCGCGTTCCCTGGGAGCACAGGGGCAAACGGCGGGCAGGGGCGAAAGCTTAGGGGCGGGACGTTAGGATTGCGGCCACGGGCGCAAGTGTCGCGGGGCCGGGTCGTCAGCGATCCTGGGGATGGCCTGTGGCCCGGGCGTCAGCCGCCCGGTGCGGTGGTTGCGCGGGCCAGACGCGCCTCGAGCAATTTGCGGGCGCGCGCCTCGGCCACGCGGACGCGCACCAGCGTGCGGAACAATTCCTCGGTCGTGGGGGAGGAGGCGCCGATGGCCTGGGCGATCTGCTCGACGAGCTTGTCGTCGCCCAGGCGTTCGGCCGCTTCGAGCGTGTCGCGGGCCAGCTTGTCGGCCAGTTCCTCGGCGATGCGGCTCATGGCGCGCGACCTTTTAGCGGCTGTTCTCGGTCAGGCGGCGGCGGACATAGGTCTGCACGCTTTCGATCATCGGATCCATGTGGGGATCCTCGAAGAAATGCCCTGCGCCTTCCACTTCCTGGTGGGTGATCGTGATCCCCTTTTGCTCGTGCAGCTTGTCCACGAGAATGCGGGTATCCTGGGGTTTGGCCACGCGGTCGGAGGCCCCGTTGATGATCAGGCCCGAGGCGGGGCAGGGCGCGAGGAAGCTGAAATCATACATGTTGGCGGGCGGCGAGACGCTGACGAAGCCCGTGATCTCGGGGCGCCGCATCAAGAGCTGCATGCCGATCCAGGCCCCGAAGGAAAAGCCCGCGACCCAGCAATGCTTGGAATTGGGGTTCATCGACTGGAGGTAATCGAGCGCGGAGGCCGCATCGCTGAGTTCGCCGATGCCCTGGTCGTATTCGCCCTGGCTGCGGCCCACACCCCGAAAATTGAAGCGCAGCACCGTGAAGCCGATCTTGTGAAAGGCGTAATGCAGGTTGTAGACGACGCGGTTGTTCATCGTGCCCCCGAATTGGGGATGCGGATGCAGGATGATCGCGATGGGCGCGTCCTTGGTCTTTTGCGGGTGGTAACGGCCTTCGAGCCGACCCTCGGGGCCGGGGAAAATCACCTCGGGCAAACGCACTCTCCTCAAGCGGGGTCCGGGCGGCGGCGCTGCTTGACGCATTCGGGGCCGCTGCCTAGAACCGATGAATTCCTGCCGGGGCCGGGGAAGCCGGAACCGGGTCGCTTCGCAGTTAAGCCTGCGGATCGAAAAGGTCAATCTTTGCAGGGGAGAGGCTGCGCATGAAGCTGAGCACCAAGGGGCGTTACGCCATGGTCGCGATGGCCGATCTTGCGCTGCAGAACGGCGACGGGCTGATGTCGCTTGCGGAATTGTCCAAGCGGCAGGACATTTCGCTGCCCTATCTCGAGCAATTGTTCGTCAAGCTACGCCGGGCGGAACTGGTCGACTCGGTCCGGGGGCCGGGGGGCGGCTACCGGCTATCGCGGCCCGCCTCCGAGATCCGGGTGGTCGATATCTTTGCCGCCGTGGACGAGACGGTGAGCGCCCTGCATACCGGGGCAGGCGCGACGGGGGGCGTATCGGGGAGCCGGGCGCAATCGATGACCAACCGGCTCTGGGAGAGCCTGTCTGCGCATGTCTATGTCTTCTTGCACCAGACGCGGTTGTCGGACGTGGTGCAGAACGGGCTGACGCCATGCCCGGCCGTGCCGACCTTGTTCGAGGTGGTCGACGAGGGCTGACCACGGGCGGCCGGATCGGGGATGCCCGTCGGGCCATGCATATTTTTGGAAAGATGAAGCGGGGGCGGGATGGCGCGGATCTATCTTGATCACAACGCGACGGCGCCGCTGAGGCGTGAGGCGCGGGCGGCGATGGTCGCGGCGATGGATGTGGTGGGCAATCCGTCGTCGGTCCATGCGGAGGGGCGGGCGGCCAAGGCGCTGATGGAGCGGGCGCGGGGGCAATTGGCCGAGGCGCTGGGGGCGCAGGCGGCCGATATCGTCTTTGTCTCGGGGTCCACGGAAGCGGCGGCGCTGGCGCTGGCGGGGCGCGGGCTGCATGGAGCGGCGGTCGAGCATGATGCGGTCAGGGCCTGGGTGGTCGAGGACCTGGCCGTGGATGGCGCGGGCCGGGTGCGGCTGGAGGATGCGCCCGCAAGCACGCTGCAATTGGCCAATTCCGAGACGGGTATCGTGCAGGATCTGCCCGAGGGGCTGGCGGTGAGTGACTGGACGCAAGGGTTCGGAAAACTGCCCGTGGCCTTTGACTGGTCGGGAATCGATATGGTCTTTGTCTCGGCCCACAAGATCGGGGGGCCCAAGGGAATCGGGGCGCTGGTGCTGCGCCGGGGCCTAGATGTCGAGGCGCGCATCCGCGGCGGCGGTCAGGAGATGGGGCGCAGATCGGGCACCGAGAACCTGATCGGCATTGCCGGATTTGGCGCAGCGGCAGAGGCGGCGGCGCAAGATCTGGCCTCGGGCGTTTGGGATCGGGTGGACAAACTTAGAAATATTCTAGAAAAGACTCTGGAACCCCGCGCGAAAGGGACTATTTTTGTCGGGAAAGATCAGACCCGGCTGCCCAACACCAGCCTGATGGTCACGCCCGGATGGAAGGGCGAGACGCAGGTGATGCAGATGGACCTGGCAGGTTTCGCCGTTTCGGCGGGATCGGCCTGTTCCTCGGGCAAGGTGAAGGCCAGCGGCGTCTTGCGCGCCATGGGTCTGGACGAGGAGGCGGCGGCATCGGCGCTGCGCGTCTCGCTCGGGCCCGAGACGACGGAGGCGGAGGTGATGGCCTTTGCCGAAGCCTGGCTCGCGGCGCGGGACAGATGGGCGGCCAAGCGCCGCTGACGAACGGCCGGGACCCGGCCCCAGAGGATGACCCGGCCAAGGCCGGCAGAGGAGAGAGTGACATGGCAGCCCTCGATACCGACATGCAGGACACGCAGGTCAAGGATGGCGTCGACCGCGAAACGGTCGAAACCGTCCAGGCGATGGGCGGCAAGTACAAATACGGCTGGGAAACCGAGATCGAGATGGACTACGCGCCCAAGGGCGTGAACGAGGACATCGTGCGCCTGATCTCGGACAAGAACGGCGAGCCGGAATGGATGACCGACTGGCGTCTGCAGGCGTTCAAGCGCTGGAAGCAGATGGACGAGCCGGAATGGGCGATGCTGAATTACCCGCCCATCGCCTACCAGGACCAGTATTATTTCGCCCGGCCCAAGAGCATGGCCGAAAAGCCCAAGAGCCTGGACGAGGTCGACCCCAAGCTGTTGGCGACCTATGACAAGCTGGGCATCCCGCTGAAGGAACAGATGATCCTTGCCGGCGTCGAAGGGGCGGAGGATGCGCCGGCCGAAGGGCGCAAGGTGGCGGTCGATGCGGTCTTTGACAGCGTCAGCGTCGGCACGACCTTTCAGGCCGAGCTGAAGAAGGCGGGCGTGATCTTCTGCTCGATCTCGGAGGCGATCCGCGAGCATCCCGAGCTGGTCAAGAAATACCTCGGCTCCGTCGTGCCGATCACCGACAATTTCTTTGCCACGCTGAATTCGGCGGTGTTTTCGGACGGCTCCTTTGTCTACATCCCGCCGGGCGTGCGCTGCCCGATGGAATTGTCGACCTATTTCCGCATCAATGCCGAGAATACGGGCCAGTTCGAGCGCACGCTGATCATCGCCGACAAGGGCAGCTATGTGAGCTACCTCGAAGGCTGCACCGCGCCCAAGCGCGACACCCATCAGCTGCATGCGGCGGTGGTGGAGCTGATCGCGCTCGAGGATGCGGAGATCAAGTATTCCACCGTCCAGAACTGGTATCCGGGCGACGAGGAAGGCCGGGGCGGCATCTACAATTTCGTGACCAAGCGCGCCGATTGCCGGGGCGACCGGTCCAAGGTGATGTGGACGCAGGTCGAGACGGGATCGGCGATCACGTGGAAATACCCCTCCTGCATCCTGCGGGGCGATGACAGCCAGGGCGAGTTCTATTCCATCGCCATCGCCAACAATGCCCAGCAGGCCGATACCGGCACCAAGATGGTGCATCTGGGCAAGCGCACGAAGTCGCGCATCGTGTCCAAGGGGATCAGCGCGGGCCGCGCGCAGAACACCTATCGCGGTCTTGTGTCGATGCATCCCAAGGCCAAGGAAAGCCGCAACTACACGCAATGCGACAGCCTTTTGATCGGCGACAAATGCGGCGCGCATACTGTTCCCTATATCGAGGTCAAGAACAACTCGAGCCGGGTGGAGCACGAGGCGACCACGTCCAAGGTGGATGACGAGCAGATGTTCTATTGCCGCCAGCGCGGGATCGGCGAGGAAGAGGCCGTCGCCCTGATCGTGAACGGCTTCGCGCGCGAGGTCTTGCAGGCCTTGCCGATGGAATTCGCCATGGAAGCGCAGCAGCTGGTGGCGATTTCGCTGGAGGGTAGCGTCGGCTGATCGGGCCGGCGCGGCGAGACGGGTCTGGTATCGAGGTGGGTCGATGAACATGAAATTCTGGCTGACGGCGGGCGAGCCGCGCCCGCGCTATGCGCTTCTGGTGGCGATCGGGGTCGTGATCATGATGAGCCTGACCTATCCGATCTGGCAGCCCGGCGGGCCGGGCATGGCGGCCTTTGCGGCGGTGACGGCGACGATCATCAGCCATGTCTCGGCCAAGCTGATCATGCGGCGCTGACGGGTCCTATCGGCGCGCTTGAGGGGAAGGTCATGTCGGCAGATTTCGACGCGAAACGTGTGGAGGCCCTGATCGGGATTCTTTCGCCTGCGCGCGTCACGCGGGTCGTCGATGTGGGGGCCAACCCGTTGGACGTGCCGCCCTATGCGGGGCTGCTGAAGATGGGCGGCTGCGAGGTCTGGGGTTTCGAGCCGCAGGAAGAGGCGCTGGCAAAGCTGCGTCGCGATGCGGGCAAGGGCGAGCATTACCTGCCGCATGTGGTGGGCGATGGATCGCGCGGAACGCTCAGGGTGTGCGCCGACAGCGGCTTTACCTCGCTACTGGAGCCGAGCGGGGCGACGATGGCGGCGCTGGGACAGTTCAAGGACCGCGCCAAGGTGGTGGAACGGCTGGAGGTCGAGACCATCCGGCTCGACGATATCGCGGAGCTGCCCGAATTCGATCTGTTGAAGATCGACGTGCAGGGCGGGGAATGCGCGGTGTTCGAGCATGGACAGGCGCGTCTGACAGGTGCTGTCACGGTGATTTCGGAGGTTTCGGCGCTGCCGATCTACGAGGATCAGCCGTTGTTGCCCGATCAGGCCGCTGTCTTGGGCAAGATGGGGTTCGGGCTGCACAAGTTCCTGTTCCTCAAGAGTTTCGGGTTCCGGTCGGGCTATTGCAATCGCCTGCGGCGCAAGCATTACCGCAGCCAATTGGGCGACGGGGACGCGGTTTTCGTGCGCCATCTCTTTGGGCTGGAGCGGCTGGAGGACGAGGCGCTCAAGCATCTCGCGATCCTCGCCGATGCGGTGTTCCTGAGCCAGGATCTGGGCGTCGCGGCGCTTGGCGTCTTGGCCGAGCGCGAGCGGATCAGGCCCGAACAGGTGCATGATTACATCGACCTTCTTCCCGAAACGACACAACGCCCCGAGCGGGCAGGGCCGGACACGCTGGCCGCCGAATGACGAAACATGGCCCCGGCACGCGCCGAGGGCGTCAAGATTGCTGAGAGGATACGCCAATGCTGACGATCAAGAACCTGCATGTGAAGCTTGAAGACGAGGACAAGCAGATCCTCAAGGGTGTCGACCTGACCGTCGAGGCGGGCAAGGTTCACGCCATCATGGGGCCGAACGGATCGGGCAAGTCGACGCTGTCCTACGTGCTGTCGGGACGCGATGGCTACGAGGTGACGGAGGGCAGCGCGACGCTGGAAGGCGAAGACCTGCTGGAAATGGAACCCGAAGACCGCGCTGCGGCGGGTCTGTTCCTGGCGTTCCAGTATCCGGTCGAGATCCCCGGCGTGGGCAACATGACCTTTCTGCGCACGGCGCTGAACGCGCAGCGCAAGGCACGCGGCGAGGACGAGATCAGCGCGGGCGATTTCCTGAAACTCGTGCGCGAAAAGGCCAAGACGCTCAAGATCGACGCCGAGATGCTCAAGCGCCCCGTGAACGTGGGCTTTTCGGGCGGTGAGAAGAAGCGCAACGAAATCCTCCAGATGGCGATGCTGGAGCCCAAGATGTGCATCCTCGACGAGACGGACAGCGGGCTTGACGTGGATGCGATGAAGCTGGTGTCGGATGGCGTGAATGCGCTGCGCGATGCGGGGCGCGGGTTCCTCGTCATCACGCATTACCAGCGGCTTCTGGACCATATCAAACCCGATGTCGTCCATATCATGGCCGATGGCCGCATCGTGAAGACGGGCGGGCCGGAGCTGGCGCTCGAGGTGGAAAAGAACGGCTATGCCGATATCCTGAACGAGGTGGCGTGATGGCGGTTGCACAAGCCAAGCAGGATCTGACCGAGGCGCGCATCGCGGCGCTGGACCTGCCCAAAGGGGGCGCTTGGGCCAATGCGGCGCGGGCCGATGCGCTGGCGCGGCTGCGCGCCATGGGTCTTCCCAATCGGCGCGACGAATATTGGAAGTTCACCGATCCCAGCAGCCTCACGCAGGCGGCAGCGCCGCGCGCGGCCCTGTTCGAGGCGACGGATGAAGAGCCGATCTTTGCTGGGATCGACCGTCTGCGCATCGTCTTTGTCGATGGCGTCTTTGACGCCGCGCAATCCGACGATCTGAGCCTTGCCGGGGTGGAGATCGAGCGCCTGTCGGACGCAATGGCGCGCGACATCCATTGGGCGCGTGAGCATTACGGCAAGCTGGAAACCGCGGGCCAGACCCCGGTTCAGCGTCCGCTGGCGGCGTTGAACACGGCCTTTGCACAAGATGGCGTGGTGATCCGGGCGACGGGAAAGGTCGCAAAGCCGATCAGCCTTGTCTACCTGCACCGCTCGGAAACCTCGGATGCGATCCTGCACCATGTCGTGCGGGTCGAGGACGGGGCGGAGCTGACCATTCTGGAGAACGGTCCGGCCGCAGCCCGGTTCAACAAATGCATGGAGATCAGCGTGGCCGATCGCGGCACGTTCCACCATGTGCGCGCGCAAGGCCGCGACCATGAGCGCCGCGCGGCGACCCATATGTTCGCGCGGCTGGGCGAGGAAAGCGTCTACAAATCCTTTACCCTGACCGTGAACGGCGTGCTGACGCGCAACGAGCACGTGATCGAGCTGACCGGTGACGATGCCGTGGCCCATGTCGCAGGCGCCGCGATGGGCGATGCGCGCAACGATGCGTTCCACCATGACGATACCGTGTTCATCACCCATGACGCCGAGCGCTGCGAAAGCCGCCAGGTGTTCAAGAAGGTGCTGAGAAACGGGGCCGAAGGCGTGTTCCAGGGCAAGATCCTCGTGAAACCCGGCGCGCAGAAAACGGATGGCTACCAGATCAGCCAATCGCTGCTTCTGGACGAGGAAGCGTCGTTCCAGGCCAAGCCGGAGCTGGAAATCTACGCCGATGACGTGAAATGCTCGCACGGCTCCACCACCGGGGCGATCGACGAAACCGCGTTGTTCTATCTGCGTGCGCGCGGTGTGCCGAACGATACCGCCACGGACCTGCTGGTTCTGGCCTTCATCGACGAGGCCATCGGCGAGATCGAGGATGAGCGGCTGGCCGAGGATATCCGCGTCCGGTTGCAGATGTGGCTGGAGCGGCGCAGGCGGGGCTGATCCATGGCGGTGACCACCGATATCGTGGCGACATGGCGCAGGCCCGGCGTGGTCATGCGGCGGCTCTTGTCCATGGGCCGCCGCGAGGATCGGGCGCTGGCGATGCTGATCGCGGCCTGTCTCGTGATCTTCGTCGCGCAATGGCCACGGTTGAGCCGGGAGGCGTTTCTTGCGTCAGAAGGTGGTCCGCCGCTGGAAGCCGTCATGGCGATCACCTTTTTCTCGATGCTGATGATCTGGCCCTTGATGGCCTATGCCCTGGCCGGCATCACGCATGTGGTTGCGCGGATGATCGGGGGGCGTGGGACGTGGTATTCGGCGCGGCTGGCGCTGTTCTGGTCCTTGCTTGCGACATCGCCTGCATGGCTCTTTCACGGGCTGGTGGCGGGCTTCATCGGGCCGGGGATCGAGCAGAGGATCGCCGGGGGGCTTTTGCTCATTGCCTTCCTCGCCATCTGGGGCCTTTGCTTGCGCGAGGCGGAACGCGAACCCGAGGCGGGGGCATGACCCATATCATTTCTCTGGGCCCCCTGTTGCGGATGGCGCGCGACACGGTGGCCAATCCCCGCGAAGGGGCCGAAACGGTTCTGGCGCTGGGGCTGCCGCGACAGGCGCTGTGGCTGGCATTCGCGCTGGTCATCGTCTTGTCGATGCTTCTGGGCGATATCCTCTATCTTCTGGCCGGATTGCCGCAAGGCGGGCCGCTGACCGGTCCTATGGGGGCGTCTCCGGTCGTGATGGGGGCGCTTCAGGCCGGGTTCCTGTACCTGATGGCCCATGCGATCACGCATATCGGGCGGCTTTTCGGCGGCACGGGCCGCTTTGAGGAAGCGCTCGCGCTGATCATCTGGCTGCAATTCATCTTTCTCTGCGTGCAGGTGGTGCAGTTGATCGCGCTGGTGGCGCTTCCTCCGGTTGCAGGGCTGATCACGATCCTGGCCTTGGGTCTTTTCCTGTGGCTCTTGGTGAATTTCATCGCGGCACTGCACGGGTTCACGTCGCTTGGCATGGTGGCGGTGATGACGATCCTGTCGGCCTTTGCGCTTCTCTTTGCCCTCAGCCTTTTGCTGACGCTTCTGGGCATCACCTTCGGGACGGTCTGAATGACATATGATATCGACAAGATCCGCGCGGAATTCCCGATCCTGTCGCGGCAGGTGAACGGCAAGCCGTTGGTCTACCTCGACAACGGGGCGAGCGCGCAGAAGCCGCAGGTGGTGATCGACGCGGTGACGCAGGCCTATTCGATGGAATACGCCAACGTGCATCGCGGCCTGCATTACCTGTCGAACCTTGCGACCGAGAAATACGAGGGCGTGCGCGGCACCATCGCGCGCTTTCTTGGGGTGAAAAACGAGGACGAGATCGTCTTTACCTCGGGTGCGACGGAAGGGATCAACCTTGTCGCCTATGGCTGGGCGATGCCGCGGCTCGAGGCCGGGGACGAGATCGTTCTGACGATTGCGGAACATCACGCCAATATCGTGCCATGGCATTTCCTGCGCGAGCGGCAGGGCGTTGTGCTGAAATGGGTGGAGGTCGATGCCAAGGGCGATCTGGACCCGCAGGCGATGATCGAGGCTATGGGCCCAAAGACCAGGCTGGTCGCAATGTCCCATATGTCCAATGTCCTGGGCACCGTTTTCGATGTGAAACCGGTGATCGAGGCAGCCCATGCGCACGGCATTCCGGTGCTGGTCGACGGGTCACAGGCGGCGGTGCACATGCCGCTCAACCTCGACGATCTGGGGGCGGATTTCTACGCGGTCACGGGCCACAAGCTTTATGGCCCCTCGGGGTCGGGCGCGATCCATATCAAGGCCGACAGGATGGCCGAGATGCGCCCTTTCATCGGGGGCGGCGACATGATCCGCGAGGTGCATCGCGACCGGGTGATCTACAACGACCCGCCGATGAAGTTCGAGGCGGGCACGCCCGGGATCGTACAGCAGATCGGATTGGGCGTGGCGCTCGACTACATGATGGGCGTGGGGATGGAGAATATCGCCGCTCACGAAAAACGGCTTTGCGATTACGCAAGGGCGCGGCTGGACGGGCTCAACTGGCTTAACGTGCAAGGCACGTCGGCGCGCAAGGGGGCGATCTTTTCCTTCACGCTCGAGGGGGCGGCCCATGCGCATGACATCTCGACCGTGCTCGACAAGAAGGGCGTGGCGGTCAGGGCAGGGCAGCATTGCACCGGTCCGTTGATGGCGCATCTGGGGCTGAACGCGACCTGCCGGGCGAGTTTCGGGATGTACAACACCGAAGCCGAGGTGGATGTGCTGATCGAGGCGTTGGAGCTGTGCCACGAGTTGTTCGCGTGAATGCACGTAGGTGCGCCTGAAGGCGCACCCTACCCGGACCGTTGCGCATGGTAGGGTGTGCCTTCAGGCGCACCATTCAAAAGCTCAGTCGGGCCGCCCCATCAACCGGTCGATGGGCGCGTAATCATCGGTCAGTATCATGCCCCTGTCGGCCGCGATCGCCCGGATGAACCGGTCATCAAGCGCGGCAAAGGCCATCAGATCGGGGGCAGGGGCGGTGAATTGGCTGATCGGGGTTTCGACCGATCCCGCCACCACCGCAAAGACCATCCGCGATCCGGGCGCGGGCTGGCCAGCCTGCGTCCAGACCTCGACCACCGGAAAGACCTCGCGCAGCGTCATGACGATGGACCCCAGCGAGCCCAGGCGATCCTCGTAATCGATCACGGTCATCAGGAAGGACCCGTCACGCGTCATCCGTGCCGCGACCAGTTCGAAGAATTCCCGCGTCACGAGGTGAACGGGCACGACCACATCGGTGAAGGCATCGCCGATGATGATGTCGAATTGCCGCTCGGGCCGGATCAGGAGGGCGCGGCGCGCATCCTCGTGCCAGATCTCGGCGGCGGAGGCGTCGAACCAAAAGGCGTCTTCGGCAAGCTGCGTCACTTCTGGGTCGATCTCGGCCACGGTCATGGGGCCCGCCCCCTGCGCCATCAGGCTGCGCGGCACGGAAAAGGAGCCGCCGCCGATCACGTAGGTGCTGTAATCTGCCCGGGGCGCGCGGAGCCGCGTCAGCGTGTCGAGCATCGCGCCATGGACGGTGAACTGGACCTGCGGCGCATCGCGGGCGCTGATCCCATGGGCGAGGTGGTCGATCACCATCAGATGCACGGGGCTGGACGGATCGGCCGACAGATCCTCGACCCGGAGGCAGAAATATTGCGTTTCCTGGTGGCATTGCTGGGGGGCGGCCAGCGCCAGCCCCGCCATGCCTGCTGCCGCCGCCCCGGCCAGCACCGCGATGGCAAAACCGCGCGAGCGCGCGAGCCAGAAGAACAACAGGCCCGAGGCGATGTAGACAACCGTCACCACGACGAGCGTCAGGGCAGAGCCAAGCCAGGCGATGAAGACGATGCCGGCCAGAAGAACGCCCGCGATGGCCCCGACAGCCCCCGAGGCGAACATCGCGCCGAGCGCGGGGCCGGACCGGTCGGGGTTCGAGGTGATGGCGATCTGCGCCAGAACGGGCGCGGGCACACCGGCAAAGAAGGAGGGCAGGAAAAAGACCACCATGGTCAGCGCCGTAATGCCCCATACGGGGCTTGTGACAACGGCCAGCACCGGGCCCGCTACCATGGGCAGAATCAGGACCGCCGCCGCCGTGGTCAGCGCCGCCGCCAGCGTGGCACCCCCCGTCCAGGCCAGCGCCCGGTTGGTCGGCAGCGCGGCCAGGCGCCCGCCCCACCAATGGCCTGCGGAAAAGCCCGCGAGAACCACGGCGATCACCGCCGTCCATGTATAGAGCGACATGCCCACATGCGGTGCGAGCATCCGGCCCGCCACGATCTCGACCACGAGCGAGGCGGCCGAAATGCCCCCTTGCAAGACCACGAGTAGCCAAAGCGGCGTCGGTCGCGTCATGTGGATCCTCCCCAAAGTCCCGAGCTTGCACTTGAAACGACCCGGCGGGCGGAGGCAAGTGCAACCGTGACGCGGCGAATGTGACAGCGGGTGCGCTTGCACAGGCCCTCCGCTTGGGTCTAAGCGATTGGCACGGCCAAGCAGAACCGGGGGGCGGACAAGATGGCGGGCGTTCACGATCTGGCGCGCAACGAAACCGGCATCGCGACCGCGATCGAGGTGTTGCGGCAACGTTTCGGCGCAAGGCTTGAGACCGGTCAGGCCCTGCGCGAACAGCATGCGCATACCACCACGTGGCTGCGAAACCAGCCGCCCGATGCGGTGATCTGCCCCACCTCGACCGAAGAGGTGCAGGCGATCCTGGGCATCTGCACAGAATACCGGGTTCCCGTGATCCCCTTTGGGGCGGGCAGTTCGCTGGAGGGGCACGTGAATGCGCCCGCAGGCGGCATTTCGCTCGATTTCAAGGAGATGAACGCCATTCTCGCGGTTCATGCCGAGGATATGGATTGCGTGATCCAGCCCGGTGTCACGCGCAAGGCGCTCAACACGCATCTGCGCGCTACGGGGCTTTTCTTTCCGGTCGATCCCGGTGCCGATGCGTCGCTCGGCGGGATGGCCGCGACGGGGGCGTCCGGCACGAATGCGGTGCGCTATGGGACGATGAAGGACAATGTCCTGTCGCTCAAGGCGGTCCTGCCCTCGGGCGAGGTGGTCACGACCGCACAGCGCGCGCGCAAGACCAGCGCGGGCTATGACCTGACGCGCCTGATGGTGGGCTCCGAAGGGACGCTGGGGGTGATCACGGAATTGACCCTGCGCCTGCAAGGCATACCCGAGGCCGTATCGGCCGCGACCTGTTCCTTTCCCGATGTGGGCGCGGCCTGCGCGGCCGTGATCGCGACGATCCAGTATGGCATTCCGGTCGCCCGGATCGAATTGCTGGATGCGTTGCAGGTGCGCGCGGTCAATGCCTATTCCAAGCTCACGCTTCCCGAGACGCCTCTGTTGCTTCTGGAATTCCACGGGTCCGAGGCGGGCGTTGCCGAACAGGCGCGCGCCTTTGGCGAGATCGCGCAAGAGATGGGGGGCCATGGTTTCACCTTCACCACGCGGGAGGAGGACAGAAACCGCCTGTGGCAGGCGCGCCATGACGCCTATTGGGCCGGATTGCAGCTGCGCCCCGGCGCGCGGGGCCTGTCGACTGATGTTTGCGTACCGGTCAGCCGTCTGGCGGATTGCGTGAGCGCCGCACAGGACAGGCTTGCCGCGATGGGCATGCTTGCGCCCATCGTGGGCCATGTGGGCGACGGGAATTTCCATTGCCTGCTTCTGGTCGATACCGAGGATGCCGCCGAGGTGGCGCAGGCCGAGGAGTTCATCGGCTGGCTGAACGAGCTGGCGATTTCGATGGACGGGACCTGCACCGGCGAACACGGGATCGGGCAGGGCAAGGCGGGATATCTGGAACGCGAACTGGGGCAGGGGGCGATGGGCATGATGCAGGCGATCAAACGCGCGGTCGATCCGCTCAACATCCTGAACCCTGGCAAGATGGGGCTTGGCTGATGGCGCGGCCCATTCATCACGGCATCCCTTCGGCCCATATCGAGCCGCATCTGTCGGGCCGCTCCGGCTGGCTGCGCGCGGCTGTCATGGGGGCGAACGACGGCATCCTGTCCACCGCCTCGCTGATCGTGGGGGTTGCGGCGGGGGCGGCCGATCATGTCACCATCCTTCTGGCCGGCGTTGCGGGCATGACGGCAGGCGCGCTCAGCATGGCGGCGGGAGAATATGTCTCGGTCTCGAGCCAGGAGGATGTCGAACAGGCCGATATCGCCAAGGAAAAGCGCGAGCTGAAGCAAAACCCCGAGGCGGAACTGGACGAGTTGACCGCGATCTACGAGACCCGTGGTCTGCCGCCGCCGTTGGCGCGCGAAGTGGCCGAACATCTGACCGAGGCCGATGCGCTTGGTGCCCATCTGCGCGACGAGATCGGTCTGACCGACCTGTCCCCGCCGCGTCCGCTGCAGGCGGCACTGGTCTCGGCCCTGACCTTTGCGGCAGGGGCTTCGGTGCCATTGGCCGTGGGGGCGGTTGCGCCGCTCGACGATCTGCAGCTTTGGGTGGGTGGCGCGACCCTGCTTGCGCTTGGGACGCTGGGCGCGCTTGGCGCGCAGGCGGGCGGCGCATCGCGCAGGCGGGGGGCGATCCGGGTGACGATCTGGGGTCTTGTGGCCATGGGCGTCACGAGTGCGATCGGGTCGATCGTCGGTGCCACACTTTAGCATCTCTGCAAGGGTGGAGGCGGAATGTATCGCGCTTGCGTCCCTCCCGCTCGTCTTGGCATGATCGGCGCATGACGGCCCGATCCGCCCCTGCCAGCCTGCGCATCCGTATCCTGTTCGGGGAAGACACGATGCTGGGTCCCGGAAAGGTGGACCTGTTGGAGCATATCGGCCGGACGGGCTCCATCGCCGCTGCAGGGCGGGCGATGAACATGAGCTACAAGCGCGCCTGGCTTTTGGTCGAGAATATGAACGCGGCCTTTCGTGAACCGCTCGTCGCGTCGGCACGCGGGGGCAAGGCCGGGGGCGGGGCGCATCTGACCGCCACGGGGCAGGCGGTGCTGGCCCTCTACCGCAACATGGAAACCACCGTGGCCAAGGCTGGCGCGCCGCAGGTGGCGGCCCTTGCGGCTCTGCTACGCGATATTCCCGACGGAAAATAACGCTTGCCTCGGGGCCGGTGGCTTACGATATGTTTCATGAAACATATCAGTGTCGGAAAGACTGATCATGCGCCTGTCCACCTTTGCCCGACCCGCGCTTGCCTTTGCGCTCGCCCTTGGATTTGCGGTCCCGGCCCGGGCAGAGGGCGTGATGCTCTTTGCCGCCGCATCCCTGCGGACGGCACTTGACGCGGTCGCGGCGGATTGGATGGCGGAGACGGGCCACCAGGTTACCATTTCCTACGCCGGATCGAACCAATTGGCCCAGCAGATCCTCGCGGGCGCGCCTGCCGATATCTTCATCTCGGCCGCGGTGACCTGGATGGATGCAGTCGAGGCGGAGGGGCTGGTTGTGGAAGGCACGCGGACCGATCTTTTGGGCAATGCGCTGGTTCTGGTCGCGCATGATCGGGGTGCAACACAGGTCGACATCGGCCCGGAGCTCGACCTGGCGAGCATGCTGGGGGAGGAACGTTTGGCCATGGCGCTGGTCGAGGCGGTGCCCGCCGGTCAATATGGCAAGGCGGCCTTGGAACATCTTGGACTTTGGGGATTGGTCGAGGGGTCGGTTGCGCAAGCCGACAATGTGCGCGCCGCGCTGGCGCTTGTCTCGACGGGAGAGGCCCCATACGGCATCGTCTACGCGACCGATGCAGCCGCGGATGACACCGTGACGATCCTTGGCACCTTTCCCGCCGACAGCCATCCGTCGATCCGCTATCCCGCCGCCCTTCTGATCGAGGCGGCGGATGCGGCAGACCGCGCCTTTTTCGACGCGCTGAGATCGGAGGCCGCGCGGACCCGGTTCGAGGCCCAGGGGTTCAGGGTGCTAGATTGACGCCGTGATGGATTGGCTTTCCCCCAGCGAATGGCAGGCGGTTTTCCTGTCGCTCCGCGTCTCCTTCTGGGCGACGGTGGTGAGCCTGCCGTTCGGGATATTCACCGCCTATGCGCTTGCGCGCTGGCGCTTTCCGGGCAAGCAGATTTTGAACGGTTTGGTGCATCTGCCATTGATCCTGCCACCCGTGGTCACGGGTTACCTGTTGCTTATGACCTTCGGGCGGCGGGGGCCAGTGGGCGAATTCCTCGAAAGCTGGTTCGGGATCGTCTTTGCCTTTCGCTGGACGGGGGCGGCGCTGGCGGCGGGGATCATGGCCTTTCCCCTGATGGTGCGCGCGATCCGGCTGGCGATCGAGGCGGTGGACCCCAAGCTCGAACAGGCGGCGGGCACGCTGGGCGCAACGCGGTCTTGGGTCTTTCTGACCGTCACCTTGCCCCTGATCCTGCCCGGCATCATCGCGGGCGCGATCCTGGCCTTTGCCAAGGCGATGGGGGAATTCGGGGCGACGATCACCTTTGTCTCGAACATCCCGGGGCAAACGCAAACGCTGCCCTCGGCCATCTACACCTTCTTGCAGGTGCCGGGCGGGGAGGATGACGCGGCGCGACTGGTCATCGTGGCCATCGTCATCGCCATGGCGGCGCTGCTCCTGTCGGAATGGATCAGCCGGGCGGTCGCACGCCGGATCGGGGGCACGTGATGCTGGAGGTGCGGCTGAAACACCGCTTTGGCGGCTTCACGCTCGATGCGGAATTTGCCGCACCACAGGGGATCACGGTCCTGTTCGGGCGCTCGGGGTCCGGCAAGACCAGTATCGTCAACGCGGTCGCCGGATTGCTCAGGCCCGAAGCGGGGCGGATCGCCATGGGCGACACGATCCTGACCGATACGGCTGCGCGCCAGTGGCTGCCCCCGCACAAACGCCGCATCGGCTATATCTTTCAGGAAGGGCGACTGTTTCCGCATCTGAGCGTGCGGCAGAACCTGCGTTATGGCGCGTGGTTCGCGCCCAAAGGCGCCCCGCGCGAGGATATGGGGCGCGTGGTCGAGATGCTGGGGATCGGTCCCTTGCTCGACCGGCGGCCCGGCGCGCTGTCGGGGGGCGAAAAACAACGCGTGGCCATCGGGCGCGCGCTGCTCTCCGCGCCGCGCCTGATCCTTGCCGATGAACCGCTGGCCGCGCTGGACGAGGCGCGCAAGGCCGAGATCCTGCCCTATTTCGAGCGGCTGCGCGACGAGGTGGCGATCCCGATCCTCTATGTCAGCCATGCCGCATCCGAGGTGGCGCGGCTGGCCACGACGATCGTCGCGCTGGAGGCTGGACGGGTGATCGCGGCGGGACCCGCGGCGGAGGTGCTGGGCGACCCGACCGTCCTGCCCACCGGCGCGCGCGAGGCAGGGGCGGTTCTGATGGCGCGTGTGGTCCGCCATCACGCGGACGGCTTGACCGAGATCGAGGCGGGCGGGATTGCGCTGTTCCTGCCACGGTTGCGGCGCGAGGCGGGCGTGAACCTGCGGGTGCGGATCGCGGCGCATGACGTGATCCTGTCGCGCGCGGCGCCGGATGGTTTGTCCGCGCTCAACATCCTACCCGGTGTCGTGGCCGAAATCCGGGCCGGTGAGGGTCCGGGGGCGCTGGTGGCCCTCGACACGCCTGCGGGGCGTGTGCTGGCGCGGATCACGCGCCGGTCGGTCGCGGCCCTGGCGCTGGAACCGGGCGTATCGGTGCATGCGGTTCTGAAATCGGTTGCCGTCGCGCCGGCCGATGTCGGCGCGGCGCATGGTGCGACCTGACGGCGCGGCAAAGGTTTTCTGCCCGATCATGCTTCATTTTTTGCGCCGGGCGTCGTTCATGGGGCTGGCAGGCTCTTTTCCATCGGCTTGCAACCGCTTATCCAAGACGGAACGCCGCGTGCACGGCAGGGACGCATAAATGAACGACCAGGGCCATTTCCTGTTCCTGATATCCTTGTTGCCCTTTCTGGGCGCAGTGATTCCGGGGATCATGATTCGTGCAGGACGCAACGCCTGCGCAAGTTTCACCGCCGTGCCGACCGTGCTGGCCTTGATCCTGTTGCTGATCCTCGCGCCGGACGTGTTGCGCGGAGAGGTGATCACGGCCGAGGTGATGTGGCTGCCGCAGCTGGGGCTGTCGGTGTCCTTCTTCCTCGACGGGCTGGGGCTGATGTTTGCCGCGATGATCCTCGGCGTGGGCCTGCTCATCACGCTTTATGCGCGGTTCTACCTGTCGGGCGACGATCCGATGGGCCAGTTCTACACCTATCTGCTGATGTTCCAGGGCGCGATGCTGGGCATCGTGATTTCCGACAACATCCTGCTTTTGCTGATCTTCTGGGAGCTGACCTCGCTCTCGTCCTTCCTGCTCATCGGGTATTGGAAACGTCTGCCCGAGGGGCGGCAGGGCGCGCGGATGGCGCTGGCCGTGACCGGGGCAGGGGGTCTTGCGATGATCGGGGGCATGCTGATCCTCGGCCATGTCGCGGGAAGCTACAAGCTGACCGATATCCTGCAGGCGGGTGAGGCGATCCGGGCCTCCGAATGGTATCTGCCCGCGCTGATCCTGATCCTTTTGGGGGCCTTCACCAAATCGGCGCAGTTCCCGTTCCATTTCTGGTTGCCGCACGCGATGGCGGCCCCGACGCCCGTGTCGGCCTATCTGCATTCGGCGACCATGGTGAAGGCGGGCGTTTTCCTGATGGCGCGGATGTGGCCGGTTCTGGCGGGGACGGATGCGTGGTTCTACATCGTGGCGACCACGGGTCTGGTCACGATGGTGCTGGGCGCGCTGATTGCGCTTTTCAAGGATGACCTGAAGGCGCTTTTGGCCTTTTCGACGGTCAGCCACCTGGGTCTTTTGACCATGCTTCTGGGCTTCGGGACGGAGGCTGCGGCGGTGGCGGCGGTGTTTCACATCCTGAACCACCTGACGTTCAAGGCGGCACTCTTCATGACGGTGGGGATCGTCGATCACGAGACCCATACCCGCGACATCAGCCGGTTGGGCGGTTTGCGCCACCTGATGCCGATCACATTCGCCATCGGCACGATCGCGGCCCTGTCCATGGCGGGCATACCGCTTTTGAACGGGTTCCTGTCCAAGGAGATGATGCTGGAGGAGGCATCGCACACCTATTGGGCGGGCAGCACGTGGGCCGTGCCGGTTCTGGCGACCTTGGGCGCGCTCTTGTCGGTGGCCTATTCCTTCCGCTTCATCGGCCATGTCTTTCTGGGGCCGGTGCGCGATGATTATCCGCACAAACCACATGATCCGCCCGCAGGGCTTTGGGCAGCACCCGCATTCCTGACCGTTCTGGTGGTCGTGATCGGGATCGCGCCTTTCTTGGCCGAGGGGGTCGTGACGGCGGCCGCCAATGCCGTCACCGGGGCAGATCTGCACCCGCATCTGAAGATCTGGCATGGCGTGACGCCCGCGCTCTGGATGTCGGTCATCGCGGTTCTGGGGGGTGGTGCGCTGCTTGGCCTGCACAAGCCGCTTCTGGCGGCATGGGAGGGGGCGCCGCGCCCCGAGGCCAAGGTGATCTTTGACCGTCTGGTGGCCGCCATCGTCGCCCTGTCGCGCCAAATCACCGAGATCGCGCACAACGGGGCGATCAGCCGGTATCTGGCGGTTTTCGTCGTCACCTCGGTCGCGCTTGGGTGGATCGCCTATACCGGCAGCGGCCTGTCCGCGCCGACGCGCGACCTGTTGCCGGTGCCTGCGGTGGTGGGGATCGGCTGGCTCATGCTGATCGTGGCGAGTGTCGCCGTGGTCCTGTTGCACCGGGACCGCTTCACATCGCTTGTGTTGATCGGGATCATCGGTCTGACGATCTCGGCGGGATTTGCCTATCTGTCGGCCCCCGATCTGGCGCTGACGCAGATCTCGGTCGAGACGGTCACGATCATGCTGCTGCTTCTGGCGCTGCATTTCCTGCCCAAGACAACGCCCATCGAAAGCAGCGCCTTGCGCCGCCTGCGTGACGGGGTGATCGCCGTGGTGGCGGGTCTGGGCGTCGGGGGATTGGCCTATGCCTTCTTGTTGCGCGACATCTCGACCATTTCGCAGTTCCACCTCGACAACAGCTACGAGGGCGGCGGCGGCACCAATGTGGTCAACGTGATCCTCGTCGATTTCCGGGGTTATGACACCTATGGCGAGATCATCGTCCTGGGGATCGCGGGCATGGTGATCTATGCGCTTGTCCAGACGCTTCTGGCCGGTCCCGTGGCGCGCAAGCTGCGCGGGGGGGGTGCCATGTCGGCTGTGCTGCGCGAAGGGCTGGCCGTGACCCATCTGTCGCGCGACCGCCATCCGCTGATGATGGTCGTGGTCACCCGCGTCCTGATGCCCATCGCCATCGTGGTCGGGGCCTATATCTTCTTGCGCGGGCACAACCAGCCGGGCGGGGGGTTCGTCGCGGGTCTGGTCGTCGCCATCGCGCTTTTGATGCAATACATGGCTTCGGGCTTTGCCTGGACGCAGGCGCGCAAGCGGATCGAATACCACACGCTGATCGGCTTTGGCGTGATCATCGCGGGCCTGACCGGGGTCGGGGCATGGCTTTCGGGCACGCCCTTCCTGACCTCGGCCTATACCTATGTGCATCTTCCGCCGATCGAGGAATTCGAACTGGCCACGGCCATGCTGTTCGACCTGGGCGTGTTCCTGACCGTTCTGGGGGCTGTGATGCTGATGCTCTACAGCCTGTCGCGGATCGCGCGTCATGCCGGCGAGACCGTGAACACCGAAGCGATGGACTTCGACCCCGGGATGGACAGGGTCACGGCGCGCGGGGGAGACAGCTGACATGGAAATGATCCTCGCAAGCGCCATCGGCGTTCTGACGGCTGCGGGTGTCTATCTGCTCCTGCGCCTGCGCACGTTTCCCGTGATCCTTGGGCTGGCCTTCCTGTCCTATGCGGTCAACGTCTTCATCTTTGCCAGCGGGCGTCTGGCTATCGACCAGTCGCCCATCCTGTCGCGTTATGGCGAGGCGAGCTATACCGACCCGCTGCCGCAGGCCCTGGTTCTGACCGCGATCGTGATCTCCTTCGGGATGACCGCCGTTCTGGTGATGATCGGGCTGGCCGCCTATTTCGAGGCCGAAAGCGATAGGGTCGACATCGACCAAAATGATGACCGCGCCGAGGGGGGCAAGTGATGCATTGGATCATCCTTCCCGTCGTGATGCCCGCGCTCTTTGCGCCCATCATCGGCTTTGTCATGCGCCACGATATCGGGCTGGCGCGCATCGCGTCGGTCACGGGCACCGTTCTGTTGCTGGCTGTCGCCCTGTTCAATGCCGGAATGGCGGCTACGGGCGAAACCTTTGTCTACCGGCTGGGGGATTGGCCCGCGCCCTTTGGCATCGTGCTGGTGCTCGACCGGCTGTCGGCGCTGATGGTGCTTTTGACGGCCGTGCTGGCTGTGATCGTGCTGATCCATGCCATCGCCACCGGCTGGGACGCGCGCGGAAAGCATTTCCACACGCTGTTCCAGTTCCAGTTGATGGGCATCTGCGGGGCTTTCCTGACCGGGGATATCTTCAACCTGTTCGTTTTCTTCGAGGTGCTGCTGATCGCCTCCTACGGGTTGATGATCCATGCGGGCGGCCGCGACAGGGTGCGCGCGGGCCTGCAATACGTGGTCATGAACCTTGCGGGATCGACGCTGTTCCTGTTCGCGCTAGGCACGCTGTACGCCTCGACCGGGACGCTCAACATCGCCGACATGGCGCGCGTGATCGCCACGATCCCGGCGGAGGAGGCGGCGCTGGTGCGGGTGGCGGCGATCCTTTTGATGATCGTCTTCGCGGTGAAGGCTGCGCTTTTCCCGGTGCAGTTCTGGCTGCCTGCAACCTATGCCAATGCCTCCGCCCCGGTGGCGGCGCTTTTTGCCATCATGACCAAGGTGGGGGCCTATGCGATCTTGCGGGTCCATACGATCTCCTTTGGTCCGGGCATCACGCCGACCGAGGATCTGGCGGCGACATGGCTCTTCCCGGCGGCCATCCTGACCATCGCCGTGGGCGCTTTCGGCGTTTTGGGCGCGCGACGGCTGATGCCGCTCATCGCCTTTTCGGTGTTGGGGTCGATGGGCACGCTGATGGCGGCGGTTTCGGCCTTTTCGCCCGAGGCAACCACTGCGGCGCTTTATTACCTGGTGCATTCGACCTTTGCCGCCGCCTGCCTGTTCCTTGTCGCGGATCTCGTCGTCGCACGACGCAACAACGACGCGCTGCGACCGGTCCCGGCAACGGCACAGAACGGCCTGTTCGCGGCGCTGTTTTTCGGGGCGGCCATCGGCATGGCGGGCATGCCGCCGCTCAGCGGATTTCTGGGCAAGCTCCTGATCCTCGATGCGCTGCGCGAGCCGGGTCTGATGGGCTGGGCCTGGGCCGCGATCCTGGGTGGATCGCTTCTGACCATCGTGGGCTTTGCACGGGCAGGCAGCGTGCTGTTCTGGTCCTCGACCGCGCTAGAAGCGCCGCTTGCCGCCTCCCCCGAAACGCGCAAGGCGGGGGCATGGGAACTGGCCCCTGCGATGATCTCCATCGGGATGCTGGCGCTGCTTGCGATCCTTGCCCTGCCGGTTTCGGGCTATCTTGAGGATACGGCGCTGCAGATCTTTGATCGGGCCGGATACATGACGGCGGTGCTTGGCACCGGAACGGAGGGTTGAGGACATGCTGGCACGTCTCGTTCCCCATCCGCTTCTGACCCTGTCGCTGGTCGTGGTTTGGCTGGCGCTCGTCAACAAGGTCACCCTTGGCAACGTGATCCTTGGCGCGGGTTTCGGCCTTGTCATTCCGATGCTGACGCGGGCCTATTGGCCGGATCGGCCACGGGTGCGAAACCCGCGCATGATCATCGAATACACGCTGATCGTGCTATGGGACATCGTCGTCGCCAATGTTCAGGTCGCGATGATCCTTCTGTTCCGGCCCGAGGCGCGGATCAACTCGGTCTGGATCACGGTGCCGGTCGAACTGACCTCGGCCGAAGCGATCACCGTCCTTGCCGGCACGATCACCATGACGCCCGGCACCGTATCAGCGACACTGTCCGCCGACAGCGCGGCCATCCTTGTCCACACGCTCGATACCGATGATCCGGACGGGGTGCGGGACCAGATCAAGACGCGCTACGAACGCCGCCTCAAGGAGATTTTCGAATGATCGAGATGGCGCTTTTCTTCGCGGCCAGTTGTTACGGGCTCGCCCTGATCCTCGATCTGTGGCGGATCGCGCAGGGGCCGACCGCTGCCGACCGTATCCTTGCGCTCGACACGATGGTCATCAACGTGATCGCGCTGTTGGTGCTGTATGGCATCTGGCGCGGGACGGCGATCTATTTCGAGGCCGCGATGCTGATCGCCATGGTCGGTTTCGTGTCCACCGTCGCCTATTGCCGCTACCTGCTGCGCGGCAACATCATCGAATAAGGGGGGCAGGCCATGGACATCATCGGTGAGATCCTGATTTCCGCCGCGCTGATCGTCAGCGGGATCTTCGGGTTTGTCGGCTCTTTCGGGCTGGTTCGGCTGCGCAACACCTTGCAACGCCTGCATGCCCCGACCAAGGCCACCACGCTGGGCGTGGGGGGAATGCTGGTTGCCTCGATGATCTGGTTCTACGTCGAAAAGGGCCAGTTCTCGTTCCACGAGCTTCTGATCACCATGTTCCTGTTTCTGACCGCCCCGATCACCGCGCATTTCATCGCCAAGGTGTATATGGTCCAGCACCTGCGCGGCGACGACCTGCCGCCCAGCGGAACAGGTGAGGGCTGGTCCCCCTATGACGACGCCCCCGAGGATCGTCGCACCCCCTGACAGGCAGCCACGAAGAGCCAAGCTCAAAGGGGGGAAGCATGGCTGAAACCATCACGGCGACACAGGCCAATACAAGGCTGCTCGGGGCAGGGGAGATCGCGCTGATCGACCTGCGAGAACCCGGACCCTTTTCCGAAGGGCATCCACTTTTTGCCGTGCCCTGTCCCTTCAGCCTGTTGGAAACGTCGATCGGCGCGCTGGTGCCGCGCCTGTCCTGCCCGGTCTTTCTGCTCGATGCGGGCGACGGGATCGCGGTCGAGGCTGCAAGTATTCTTGCCGGAATGGGCTACACGGATGTGGCGGTGATCGCAGCCGGTGCGCCCGGTTGGGCGGCGGCGGGGCTGACGCTCTACAAGGGGGTGCATGTTCCCTCCAAGACGCTCGGGGAACTGGCGGAACTCGCCCTTCACCCGCGCCCGCTGCCAGCCGAGCGATTGGCGCAGTGGCGCGACGAGGGGCGCAGGTTCCTGTTCTTTGACACGCGACCGGCGAGCGAACACGCCGAGATGACCGTGCCGGGCGCTGTCTGTCTTCCCAATGGCGAACTGGTGCACCGGATCGACAGCCTGCCCGCAGGGGCACCCATCGTTCTGACCTGCGCGGGCCGGACGCGGGGGATTGTGGGCGCAGCAAGCCTGTCGCTGTTCGATCCCAATCGCGAGGTCTGGTGGCTGGAGGACGGAACGCAGGGCTGGTGTCTTGCGGGACGGGATCTGGTCCGGGACAATGCCGTGGCCCCGCTGCCCGGCGTGGATGCCGAGATGACACGCAACCGCGCAGAGGCCTTCATGGCGGAACACGCCCTCGCCCTGATTACGGCCAAGGCGCTTTCGGCAGAACTTGGCGATCCTGGCCGCACCACTTTCGTCTTCGACGTGCGCGATAGCGCCGAGGCGAGGGCGGATCGCATCCCCTGCGCGACGGGCGCGCCGCTCGTCACGCTCGTTCAGGCCACCGACCGCTACATCGGCCCCCGGCGCGCGCGGGTCGTGCTTGTCGATGACTTGGGGGTGCGGGGGGCGCTTGGGGCTTTCTGGCTGCGCGCCCTTGGTCATGACGTGGCCGTATGCCGGATCGACGCGGCGTTGCGCAGCCTGCCGAGCCGGGAGTTTCCAGAACCAAAGCGACACTCGGTCTCGCGCATTGCCGCAGGGACAGCGCTTCAAACCGTGGCCGAAGGCAAGGCCATGCTGCTTGATCTGCGGGGATCAAGCGATCACATGGCGGGCACTGTGGCAGGGGCGGTCTGGTGCCATCGCGCGGCGTTGCAGGTTCCACCGCCGGGTATTGCGCCCCTTCTGATCGGCGATAGGACCGCGCGTGCCGAGCTTGCGGCGGCGACCCTGATCGCGCGCGGGCGGACCGATGTGCAGATCGTCGAGGGCGGATTGCCCGCCTTGCGCACCGCCGGTGCGCAGATCGTACCGGGGCAAGAGCTGGACCTGGACGAAGCCGTCGACATCATAAGCTTTGCCCATGGCCGCCACTCGGGCAATGCAGACGCGTCCCGGCTCTATCTCGCCTGGGAAAAGGGGCTGGTCGCGCAATTGAGCGCGGCGGAACGGGCGCAGTTTCTCATGTGATTGTCCGCTTGAGCGGCACGGCCATAGCAGGCTAGCACAAGATCATGGCCATCCTGACCGTAACGCTCAACCCGGCGATCGATCTAGAAACCACGACGCCGGAGCTTTTGCCGGGCGAAAAGCTGCGATGTCGCGAACCGCTGCGCGATCCCGGCGGTGGCGGCATCAACGTCGCGCGGGCGATCATCCAGCTGGGCGGCGCGGCAACAGCGCTTGTCGCCGCAAGCGGTGCAGAAGCCACGGCCCTCGTCGAGATGCTGGCAGGCTGCGGCGTATCCGTGGAATGCCTGCCTGCGCCCGGCGCGGTGCGGCAGAACCTGTCTGTCATCGAAGAACGGACAGGCCACCAGTTCCGCTTTATCTTTCCCGGCCCGGCATGGAACTCCGGCGATCAGGTGACCGTGTCGCAGGCGATCACGAACCGGGCAGGGCCCGGGGATTGGCTCGTTCTGTCCGGCTCCTTGCCCCCCGGCTTTTCAGCCGATGCGCTGGCGGCTCTTGTACGGCGGTTGTCGGGGCAGGGGGTGGAGGTCATGGCCGACACATCGGGCGCGGCCCTCAAAGCCTTGGCTGAGGGCAAGACGGGATTGGCCGTGTTGCGGATGGATGCGGCCGAAGCCGAAGCGCTTGCAGGGCGCGCCTTGCCGATGGCTGCGGACAGCGCGGCCCTTGCGACGGCTTTGGTGGCACAAGGGGCGGCAAGGGTCGTGATCATCGCCCGAAGGGCCGAAGGCTCGGTTCTTGCCAGTGCCGAGGGGCGTTGGTTTGCTCCGGCAGCGGATGTGGAGGTCGTGTCGCGCACCGGCGCAGGGGACAGTTTCGTCGCCGGTGCAGTGCTGGCGCTGGCGCGCGGATTGCCCTTGCCAGAGGTCCTGTCCCATGGGTGCGCCGCAGCCAGTGCAGCTGTCACCACCCCGGCAACCCGCCTCTGCGAGGCCGCGACGATGCAGGCTTTGCTGCCGTCAAGCGCGGCCCGCGCGATCTGAAAAACTGCGAATCGTGCCTGTTCGGGGGGCCATGGCGGCCTGTTCCGCTCCGGATTCCGGGCTCCGGGCAGCGCCTAAACCGCTTTGAGCGGCCCGGCGCACAGGAAAAGAACTGTCTTGTCAGATTTACAGTTGAAGTGTTCAAACTGTCATGTCAACTTTACAGTTATGGCTTTGGGAGGCGCCGCCTCCCTCCGCCGTTGAGCGGCGCGGCATTGTGCCCGCCGATTGTAGTCGCAAGAAAGGAGGGGCGGCATATGGCCGACGATCCCGATAAGGTCTGGCCGACCGGTCTGACCCTGAAAGAAGCAGAAGAGGTGCATAGCTACCTCATCGATGGCACCCGCGTCTTCGGCGCGATCGCGCTGCTCGCGCATGTGCTTGTGGCCGTGTCCACACCGTGGCTCGGCTGAGGAGGGCACAGCATGAACAACGCAAAGATGTGGCTTGTGGTCAAACCGACCGTGGGTGTGCCGCTGTTCCTCGGCGCCGTGGCCGTGGGCTCTTTTGCCGTCCATGTGGCGGTTCTGAGCAACACGACCTGGGTTGCCGATTTCCTCTCCGGCAGCTCGGCCGGTGGTGAAACCGCAGCACTTTCGACCGAACGTGGCGTTCTGCCCGCTTCGGCCGGGGCTACCGCGAACCTGCCGATGTATATCGACGCGAATGCGGATGGCACCCAATCGATGCGCGTGATCCTGCCCGATGGCCGGACCGCCACGCTGGTGGTTGACGATCTGACCCAGGCCGCGCTGCGGCAATAGGGGCTGATCCGATGCCGAACGACCGTGACAACCGGGTCGGAGGCCGCGGCTGATCCCGCACCCCCGACCCGATTCCGGCACGCCCCCGGACAGATGGTGATGATGGGCGGAATGGACGATTTTCCATCATGACCAGCCTTCGCGACACCGCGCTTCGGAAGATCCAGGGCATCGCGCCCCGGTTTCTTCCCTTTGCCGATGTGGCGACCGAAAGCGTGCCCCTGTCCCGTCTTCTGCGGCTGTCGCTGTTCCAGGTGACCGTGGGTATGGCGCTTGTTCTGCTGGTCGGCACGCTGAACCGCGTGATGATCGTCGAACTGGCGGTGCCCGCCTCGCTCGTGGCGCTGATGATCGCCTTGCCGCTGGTCTTTGCGCCCTTCCGCGCGCTTATCGGCTACAAATCCGACACCCACAGATCCGCCTTGGGCTGGCGCCGCGTTCCCTACATCTGGAAGGGGACTATGCTGCAATTCGGCGGCTTCGCGATCATGCCTTTCGCGCTTCTCGTGCTGTCGGGCTACCAGGACGCGGCCGAAGCCGCACCCTGGATCGGCCAATCGGCGGCAGCGCTGGCCTTTCTCCTCGTGGGTGCGGGGGTTCACACGGTTCAGACCGTGGGCCTGGCGCTGGCCACGGACCTTGTCGAGATCGAGGACCAGCCCAAGGTCGTGGGCCTGATGTATGTCATGCTGCTCTTGGGCATGATCGGTTCGGCCCTCGTCTTTGGATGGCTCTTGCAGGATTACACGCCCGGTCGGCTGATCCGGGTGGTTCAGGGGGCTGCCGTGATCACCATCGCGCTCAACCTTCTGGCGCTTTGGAAACAGGAGCCGCGCGACAGGGCGCGTGCCAACCGGGTCGAAACGCATCCTGAATTCCGCGATGCCTGGCGGCTTTTCGTTACGGGGCGGACGGCTGTCGGCCTCTTGATCGTCATCGCACTGGGCACCATGGGCTTTGGCATGGCCGATGTTCTGCTCGAACCCTATGGCGGGCAGGTCCTGGACCTGTCGGTCGCGGCCACCACGCGCCTGACCGCCGTTCTGGCCGCAGGCGGGCTGGTGGGCTTTGCCATCGCCTCGCGCGTGCTCATGAAGGGGCATGATCCACTGGACGTGGCCTGGTGGGGGGCCTTGATCGGCTTGCCGGCCTTTGGCCTCATCATCGCGGCAGGTCCCATGGGCGCGGCGTGGATGTTCGTTGCGGGCACGGCTGCCGCAGGACTTGGTGCGGGGCTTTTCGGACATGGCACCCTGACCGCGACGATGCGCAGTGCGCCGCGCGCGCAGGTCGGACTGGCCCTTGGGGCCTGGGGTGCCGTTCAGGCGACGGCGGCGGGTCTTGCCGTGGCGCTGGGTGGCCTTCTGCGCGATCTCGTCCTCGGGCTGCCGGGGGCAGAAAGTTTTCGCGCCGAGGCGGCCTATACGCCGGTCTTTACCCTCGAATTCGCACTGCTGCTGATGGCTGCGGTTGCGATCATCCTCGTGCGCCGAAAACAGGCGCGACTTTCCCAGACCGTGAGCTATGTTCGCAGCCAGGATCGACCGGGTCCGAAAGCTGTATCCAGTGACACCACGCCGCCCGACCGGCGGCCGACAGGAGGAGAGCCACATGACCACCGTCGTCTCACGGCTTTATGACAAGGTCGAAACCGCAAACCGGGTTGCGGACAAATTGCGCGCTCAGGGCTTTCCCGAGAGCACGCTCAGCATCATCACGAGTGCCGATGGCGCGGCCATCGCGGCTGCCCGCGTCGGTGAGGCGGCAGCCGCCGCCTATATGCGGGCAATGACGGGCGGTCAGGCGCTGTTCGTCTGCCGCGCACCCGTCACCCCGTTCGGGGCCGCGCGGGTTGCCATGGCCGCCGCCGACAGCGAAGCCTGGATCGATACGGGCCGGGGCGCCTGCAACGAATACATCCGCGAAGTCGCCAATCTCGAGAACCACACGCCCAGCATCCTGCCCAGCCATCCCTTGATGATGACGCGCGATGATTACGTAGGCTCGGGTTGGGCGCAGTGGAGCTTTTCGGGCATCTTCATGTGGCCCACCGTATCGCGGCGGCGCGATTACAAACCGTCAGTGATGCAAGGCACCCGCTACATGTCGCGCGGGTTCTGGCCGCGTCCGCTGCTCAGCAACAAGCCGCGCCGCGTGACCGCGATGCGCGGCGGGCGGCTGATGCTGAGCTCCGCGCGCTCGGTCTCGTCCCCGACGAAATCCTCGGTCCTGTCCGGCCATCCGCGCATTTTCGAGAAATTCGGCTTCCGCAGCCTGTCGGCCCATCGCTGACGACGCGGCACGATCCCAAAACAAAAAGGCCGAGCGCTTTGCCCGGCCTTTTTTCATTCCGCCGCCGCGCGCTTGGGCAAGACCCAGTTGGGGCGGGGAAAGTGGCAGGTATAGCCATGCGGGATACGCTGCAGGTAATCCTGATGCTCGGGCTCCGCCTCCCAGAAGGGGCCGACGGGTTCCACCTCCGTCACGACCTTGCCTGGCCAAAGCCCCGATGCCTCCACATCCGCGATCGTGTCGAGCGCGCATTGCCGCTGCCCGTCGTCCACGAAATAGATGGCGGACCGGTAGGACATGCCGCGATCATTGCCCTGACGGTTGGGCGTGGTCGGGTCATGGATCTGGAAGAAGAATTCGAGGATCTCGCGGTAACTGATCACCGCAGGATCAAAGATGATCTCGATCCCCTCGGCATGGGTGCCGTGATTGCGATAGGTGGCATTGGGGACATCGCCGCCGGTATAGCCCACCCGCGTCGCCAGAACGCCCGGTTTGTGCCGGATCAATTCCTGCATGCCCCAAAAACACCCGCCCGCCAGAACGGCGCGTTCGCGTTGGTCGCTCATGCCACATCCTCCACCTGGTCCAGATAATCGCCGTAGCCTTCGGCCACCATGTCATCGCGGTGCACGAAACGCAGCGACGCGGAATTGATGCAATAGCGCAGCCCCCCACGATCCCGCGGCCCATCGGGAAAGACATGACCCAGATGGCTGTCCCCATGGGTCGAACGCACCTCGGTCCGGATCATGCCATGGGTCAGATCCCGCAGCTCCGTGATATGGGCAGGCTCGATCGGCTTCGTGAAGCTGGGCCAGCCACAGCCGCTTTCGTATTTGTCCGACGATGCGAAAAGTGGTTCGCCCGAGACGATGTCGACGTAAATGCCAGGCTCCTTGTTGTAGAGGTATTCCCCAGTGCCGGGCCGTTCGGTGCCCGAGGCCTGCGTGACGCGATATTGCTCGGGCGTCAGACGGGCGATGGCATCCGGGTCCTTGGTATAGCGGGTCATGCGCGCTCCTGATCGGATTGGTCTGGGCGATATATGGGGTCTGCAAGGCAGGCTGTCCAACCTCCCGAGCAAACGAAAACCCCGCAAGCGGTGTTGCGGGGCTTCAGGAAGGGCAGGGACGCGGTTTGGCGGTTCAGCCGCCCCAGCTGCGGACCGGGCCGCAATCCATGTGGACGAAGTTCGATCGCGAATATCGTCCGACCCCGCCCGCATTGCAGGCGCGCGCCGCGTTGAAGATCTGGTTCACGGAACGGGAATTGACCCGCAGATCGGCCGCTTCGCCCTGCATGTGCAGCGAATTGCGCGCCACCCCGGAAGACCGGCTGCGCAACATGGCATTGGTTTCGGGGCTGCGATAGCCCGACAAAAGCATGTAGGGTTCCGAGGTTTCCAACAGACGATGCGCCGCCGTCATGATGTCGATGGTGCGCGGATCGATGGTGTGGACCTGGTTGTTGCGCCAGTCGCGCATGAAAAAGCTGATCTCTTCAAGCGCGGGGGCAATGTAGTCACCCTCGATCCAGTAGATCATGTCGATGCTTTCGCCAGCGCGGCCATTGTACATCGTGATACGGCGAACATCACCGGCCCCGCGCAGGAAACCCGTCGCATTGGCCATCATCGGTGCCGCAGTCACGGCAGTCGCAGCAAACGCACGCAAAAGCGCGCGGCGCGAAAACGTCGTCGTCGTCATTGGTCAGGTTGCCCCATGTCTTGCCCGTCCGTGATGCGTCGACCCCTTGTTCCGGAGCCTTCAAGACGCGTGCCATCCCCAGGCGCTGTGAGATTCATGACACAACTGAAACTTTCGTGAAAGTGCTAGTTGCGCTTCGATTCGAGCAAGCCCCGGATTTCGGCAAATTTTCGCCGGTCTTCGAATCGGACCGGGTGAAACTCCGCGCAACCGGGCACGCACCCGAAAGTGGGGACATCCACTGTTGCGGCCCGAGACCTATAGAAAAAAACTTTCGGCAATGTGAATGGACATGCTGGCTATCGCCTGTTTTCTTGTGTGCATAGCCGCAAACCAAAAGTTTCAAAGGCAGTCAAAGCCATGACGTTCAGTATCGCCCGCTCCGCGCTGCTTGCCGCCGCACTTGTGGCGGCACCGATTGCGACCCTTTCGCTCGCCCCGACCCCCGTCGAGGCACAGGCGTTTTCGGCCCTGCGTCAAGCCATCGCCGAGGCGGCCGCCCAGGACGAGGCGCTGGTCGCCTTCTATCGCGACCGCGATTTCCAGCCGGTCTGGACCGTGACCGAAGCCGCTGACAGGCGCGCGGCGCTCATGCGGGCGCTGGAACAGGCGCATGTCCACGGACTCCCGATCGACCGGTACGACACCGAAGGTCTGCGGGCGGCATTTCACGCCGCGACGAACCCCTACCTGCGCGGGCAGGCGGACGTGATGGCCAGTCGCATCTTCCTGCAATACGCGCAGGATGTGCATGGCGGCTTCATCGACCCCTCCACGATCATTCCCGACATCTTTCAGGATCTGCCGCATCGTGACCCCTATGGGCTGATGTCGGAATTCCTCGACAGCGATCCGCATCGGTTCATGGCGTCCCTGCCGCCGCAAAGCCCCGCCTATACGCGGCTGTTGCGCACCAAGCTGGAGCTCGAGGCGCTGGCCGCCGATGGCGGCTACGGTCCGACGGTGCAGGCGGGCAGCCTGCGTCCCGGCGATACGGGGCAGGCGGTCGTGCAGCTGCGCAACCGGCTGATGCGGATGGGCTATCTCGACCGCTCGGCCACCGCTGAATACGACAGCGCCCTTCAGGCGGCCGTGGTGAATTTCCAGGCCAACAACGGCATGACGGCTGATGGCATCGCCGATGCTGACACGATCCGCGCCGTGAACCGTTCGGTCGAAGACCATTGGAACGAGATCGTCCTGTCGATGGAGCGTCACCGCTGGCTCAATGACGGACAGGTCCATGACCGGCTGATCTTCGTCAACCTGACTGACTTCCACACCCGCGTCATCGACAACGGGGAGGTCAGCTTCATCACCCGCTCCGTCATCGGGGCCCGCGACCGCCAGACGCCCGAATTCTCCGACGAGATGGAGCATATGGTGATCAACCCCAGCTGGTATGTGCCGCGCTCCATCGCGATGCGCAGCTACATTCCCAACATTCTGGCGGGCGGCAGCACCTACATGCAGCTTTTGGCGGGCGGTCGGCAGGTGAACCCGGCCAGCATCGACATGAGCCAGTACACCGTGTCGAATTTCCCCTTCGACCTGCGCCAGCCTCCGGGGCCGCGCAACGCGCTTGGCACGGTCAAGTTCATGTTCCCCAACCGGCATGCGATCTACCTGCATGACAGCCCCGATCAATACCTGATGGAGCATGAGGTGCGGGCCTATTCCTCGGGCTGTATCCGGCTCGATGACCCGCATGAATTTGCCTATCACCTGCTCGCGCGGCAGACCGACGATCCGGTGGGCCTGTTCCAGGGCATTCTTGCCACGGGCGAGGAAACCTATCTCGATCTCGACGTGCATATTCCCGTGCACCTGACCTATCTGACGGCCTGGGTGGAATCCGATGGGCACATCCAGTTCCGCAACGATATCTACGGACGGAACGCACGGCTGTCGGCGGCCATCCAGTCGCTTGGGGTGGTCATGCCCGATCCGGCCAGCTAAAGCCTGATCCCGCGACATCAGGCGACGCGGGGTCGGCATGACGGGGTACAGCATTCAGCAGATCGCAACGGCGCTCGGGACCGAGGTTCTTGGCGACGGCACGATCATCGTCACCGGCGTGGCCGAGCCGGGGCAGGCGGGTCCCGATGACCTTGCCATGGCCATGAGCGCGAAATACGCCGCCGGCCTGGCCCAAGGCTCCGCGCGCGCCGCCGTGATCGGTGCGGGCATGGATTGGCGGGCCCTGGGCCTGCAAGCGGCCATCGTCGCGCCGCGCCCCCGGATCGCCATGGCCCATGTCACGTGCGCCCTCGATCCAGGCCCCGTCATCGCTGCAGGCATTCACCCGTCCAGCGTGATCGATCCGACCGCACGGATCGGGGCGGGGGCCGCCATCGGACCCTTCGTCGTGATCGGCCCCGATGTGCAGATCGGCGCGCGCGCGCGCATCGCAAGCCATGTCTCCATCGCCGAAGGGGCCCGGATAGGCGATGACGCCCTAATCTTGCAGGGCGCGCGGGTGGGCGCACGCGTGATCATCGGGGACCGCGTCATCCTGCAACCCGGCTGTGTGATCGGCGGCGACGGGTTCAGCTTCGTCACCCCCGAAACCAGCCAGGTCGAAACCACCCGCGCCACCCTTGGCAAGGCTGACGGGGCCGTGACGCCGCAAGGCTGGACGCGCATCCACTCGCTCGGCTCGGTCCGGATCGGCGATGATGTCGAGATCGGGGCCAATGCCACCATCGACCGGGGCACGGTCGCCGATACGACCATCGGGAATGGGACCAAGCTCGACAACATGGTCCATGTCGGCCACAATTGCCGCATTGGGCAGGATTGCCTGCTCTGCGGGCAGGTCGGCATCGCGGGATCGGTCACCATCGGCGACCGCGTCGTGCTGGGCGGCCAGACCGGTGTCGCCGACAATCTGGAAATCGGATCGGACGTGGTGACGGGGGCCTCCACCATCATCCTGTCCACCGTGCCCCCCGGCCGGGCGCTTCTGGGCTATCCGGCGGTGCGCATGGAAACGCAGGTCGAGATGTACAAGGCACTGCGCCGCCTGCCACGCCTGGCCCAGACCGTCGCAGCCTTGCAGAAAGCCGTTTTCAAGACGGACAAGACATCTTAAGTGACGCGCAAGCCGGGCAAGAGGGTTTGGGCATGTCTGACGCTATCCGTGACAAGGTGATCGCGATCATCGCCGAACAGGCGGTTCTGGAACCCGGAGACGTGACGCCCGAGGCGACATTGGCCGATCTTGGCATCGACAGCCTTGGACTGGTCGAGTCGATCTTCGCGATCGAGGAAGCCTTCGACATCCAGGTGCCGTTCAACGCAAACGAACCCGACCAGAGCGATTTCGACATCTCCTCGGTCGCGGCCATCATCGCCGCCGTCGAGGCGCTCGTCGCCGACCAAAAGGGCGGCTGAGCAGATCATGCGCCGCGTCGTCATCACCGGGCAGGGCACGATCAACGCGCTCGGGCATGACGTGCCCACGACGCTCGAAGCCATGCGCGAGGGACGCTGCGGGATCGCGGAACTGGAATTGCGCGACCTCGACCGCCTGAGCGTGCGGATCGGCGGGCAGGTCAAGGGCTATGACCCAGAGGCGCTGTTCAACCGCCAGCAGATCGCGCTTTATGATCGTTTCACCCAATTCACCCTGATCGCCGCCCATCAGGCGCTGGACGGATCGGGCCTGACCTTCGCGGGCGAACTTGCCACACGGTCCGGTGTTGTGCTGGGCACGGCGGGTGGCGGCGTGAACACCTGGGACGAGAATTACCGCACCGTCTACGAAGAGGGAAAGAACCGCGTCCATCCCTTCGTCGTGCCGAAGCTGATGAACAATGCTGCGGCCTCGCATGTGTCGATGGAATGGAACCTCAAGGGTCCGTCCTTTTCGGTGGCGACCGCCTGCGCTTCCTCGAACCACGCGATGGGGCTGGCCTTTCAGCTCATCCGGGGTGGGCTGACGGATGTGATGGTCACCGGCGGCTCGGAGGCGATGCTGTCCTTTGGCGGCGTCAAGGCCTGGGAAGGTTTGCGCGTCATGTCCAAGGACGCCTGCCGCCCCTTCAGCGCCAACCGCAACGGGATGGTGCAGGGCGAGGGGGCCGCCGTGTTCGTTTTCGAGGAATACGAACATGCCAAGCGGCGCGGGGCCGATATCCTGGCCGAGGTGGTGGGCTTCGCCATGACGTCGGACGCCGCCGATATCGTGATGCCCTCGAAACAGGGGGCCGCGCGCACCATCGCCGGCGCACTCAAGGATGCGCGGCTGAACCCGTCCGATGTGTGCTACATCAACGCCCATGGCACCGGCACCGCCGCCAATGACAAGGTCGAATGCGCCGCCGTGGCCGATGCCTTTGGTCACCATGCCGATGACCTGATGATCTCCTCGACCAAGTCCATGCACGGCCACCTGATCGGCGGCACTGGCGCGGTCGAGCTTCTGGCCTGCATCATGGCGCTGAAGGACGGGATCATCGCGCCCACCATCGGCTACGAGGAAGCCGACCCGGAATGCGCGCTCGATGTCGTGCCCAATGTCGCCCGCGAAGCCAAGGTCGAAGCCTGCCTGTCCAACGCTTTCGCCTTTGGCGGATTCAACGCCGTCCTCGCGCTGCGCCGCGCGCCCTGATCGGGCGGCCTCCACCCTGAACGAAAAACGCCCGCCCCAAGCGGGACGGGCGCGACAGATTGCGTCGGGGGCGCATCAATCGGCGGGGGCTGCTTCACCCTGCGCCGCACGCAGCTGTTCGAACAAGGCCATGGCGACGCTGTTGCGCGCCTCCAGCGCCTCGAAACCGGCGGTGAACCCGCTCAAGGACGCTTCCAGTTGCACCACCTGATCGGGGGCGGGCAGGGGAACCAGTGCCACGAAGGCTTCGCCGCCTGCGCGGAATGCATCGAGGTTTGCTTCCGTCAGGCCCAGCCGCGCGAAACAGCCGATCGGCTGGCAAAAGGCAAAGGGAAATTCGGACCAGTTGCCGTCATCCACCCGCAACCGCAGGCCCGGCGTCAACAGCGTGTCGAGCGGGGTCACGATCGTGGCACCTGCCACGACCTGTCCTTCATCGGGCAGATCGAAAATGTTGAACTCCGCCACCGCGCCGCCATTGTTGTCCAAGAGCAGCTGGTACATCTGGCAAGGCTCGGGTTGGCCTTCCTCTGCGCGGATGCAGCGGACTTCCCAATCGCCATGGGTTTCGGCCACATAGGTCTGTCCGATCTCGACCACCTCCTGACCGACGGGCAAGCCATCCTCCACCGCGGGTTCGGTGGTCTGCGCCAGTCCGGCCACCGGCAGCACGGCCACGAGGGCTGCCATCATGATCGTGTTGGAACGTCTCTGAATTGACATGCGACTTCGTCCTTTCGCCTCGTCAAGGGTCTGGTGCTGTCGCTACCATGCCCGCGCCGAAGTGTCAGGGGCAATTTCCCGCGATGACCCGTCAATCGGCGATCATGGGCCACAGATCGGCGCCCGCGCGCCACTGCGTCCGACAGCCGCCCAAAAAGCGAAAGGGCCCGAAAAACCGGACCCTTTGCAGTTTTTTTTTCTCTCCCTGTCGGACTGGCCGACTTTCTGAGGCGGACGCTATGACAGACGGTCGCATCCGTCAACAGGGCAATCGGACCGGGCCGGACCTTTTTTCGCCATTACTTGTCCGACGCGTCATTGCCCGATGCCTGGGCCATGCAAAGGCACGTCTTGGCTCTGGCGCGGCGGGGGCAAGACTGTATTCTCGGCACCGCGCAGGCAGTAACGAGGACACGGGGGAACGCGGCATGGACGAGAGCATCTTCATCGGTGGCGGTGGCGAAGGCTACGGCACATCCCAACATCTGCTCCTCAAATACGCCAATCGCCACGGGCTCATCGCGGGTGCGACGGGGACCGGCAAGACGGTCACGCTCCAGATCCTTGCCGAAGGATTTTCGGCCATGGGCGTGCCGGTCTTCCTGTCGGATGTGAAGGGCGACCTGGCCGGGCTCGCGCAGGCGGGCAGTGCTGCGGGCAAGCTGCACGAGGCCTTCCTGGCGCGCGCCCAGACCATCGGCTTCACCGATTTCGCCTATGGCGCCTGTCCCGTCACCTTCTGGGATCTTTACGGGCAAAAGGGGCATCCGGTGCGCACCACCGTGACCGAGATGGGGCCGCTCCTGCTCTCGCGTCTCCTCGAACTGACCGAGGCTCAGGAGGGCGTGCTCAACATCGCCTTCCGCGTGGCCGACGAAGAGGGCATGGCGCTACTGGATCTCAAGGATCTTCAGGCGCTTCTGACCTTCGTGGGCGAGGCGCGGGCGGATCTGGGCCTGCGCTATGGCAATATCGCGCCGGCCTCCATCGGCGCGATCCAACGGCGGCTTCTGGTGCTCGAGGGGCAGGGGGGCGACAGGCTCTTCGGGGAACCGGCCCTCGATCTGTCCGACCTGTTTTTGACCGACGAAACCGGCGCGGGACGGATCAACATCCTTGCCGCCGACAAGCTGATGGCCTCCCCCCGGCTTTACGCGACCTTCCTGCTCTGGCTCTTGTCGGAGCTGTTCGAGGAACTTCCCGAGGTGGGCGATCCCGACAAGCCCAAGCTCGTCTTCTTCTTCGACGAGGCGCATCTGTTGTTCGACGATGCGCCCAAGGCGCTGGTCGACAAGGTCGAACAGGTCGCGCGGCTGATCCGGTCCAAGGGTGTGGGCGTCTATTTCGTGACCCAGAATCCTGCGGACGTGCCCGAGGACATTCTCGGCCAGCTTGGCAACCGTGTGCAGCATGCGCTGCGCGCCTATACCGCCAAGGACCGGCAAGATCTCAAGCAAGCCGCCCAGAACTACCGCGACAATCCCCGCTTCGACATCGAGGATGCGATCCGCGAGGTCGGCACGGGCGAGGCCGTGACCTCCCTGCTTGAACGCAAGGGGGTTCCCGGTGTGGCCGAACGCACCCTGATCCGTCCGCCATCCTCCCATCTCGGGCCGATACCGGATGCCACCCGCGCGGCGCTGATCGGCATGTCCCCCCTAGCGGGCAAGTATGACACGGCCATCGACCGCGAAAGCGCCTTTGAGATCCTGCAAGCGCGTGCTGCCAAGGCGGCCGAGGAAGCCGCAGCATCAGCCGAACCAGATACCGCGCCCGCCGCCGACACCCCCCGCGAATTCAATGCCGCCCGACGTTACAGCGGCAGCCGCGTGGGCAGCGCCCCGTCGACGAAACCCGCAGGCCGCAGCCGATCCTCCTCCTCGCGGTCCGACAGCGTGGGAGAGGCTTTCGCCAAAAGCTTCGCCCGCCAGCTCGGCACCCAATCAGGACGTGCGCTTGTCCGGGGCGTACTCGGCGGCTTGTTCCGCAGCCGCTGACCCATTCTCTGTTTTACAAATATCCTGGGGGTTTGGGGGCAAAGCCCCCAAGCTTGCCCTACGGATCAGGTGTCGGGCCGGATCAGGCCCAGACCGCGCAGGTAGATGCCGATCCCGGCCTCAAGAAGATCCTCGGGCGAAAAGGGCGATTGCGCGCCGGGACGCCCGCGCGCGAACAATTCCACCACCCCGTGGCTCATCGCCCAGATATGGGCGGAAAACATCGCAGGCGGCGGGCGCTTTTCGGGCGGGATATGTTCGGACAAGGCTTCGGCGGCGCGTTCCAGAACCGCCCGTGACCGTCCTGCCGCCGCCGCCAGTTCCGGCGTCGCATTCACCGCCGTCCCGCTTTCGAACATCGCCATGTAATGGCCGGGATACTTGCGCGCAAAGGCAAGGTAGGCCCGCCCCGTCGCCTCGAACGCCGCCAGGGCCGATGGCTGCCCCCCTGCATAGGCATGATCCATCAGATCGGCAAAGATCTCGTGCCCCTGCCGCGCGCATTCCGCGATCAGCTGGTCCCGCCCTTCGAAATGGCGGTAAACGGCGGCAGGCGTCACGCCGGCGGTCTTTGCGGCCTCGGACAGGGTAAAGCCTGTGGGCCCCATATCCTCGATCAGCTGCAAGGCGGCATCGACCAAGGCCTGCTTGAGATTGCCGTGATGATAGCCGCGTTTGACCATGCGCTCAGGCCGCCCCGATGGGCGTGTGATCGGTCCAGATCTCAGGCCCGCCGCAGATCAAGGGGTCCGCTGCGCCCACAACGCCCTCATCCTTGCCGGGATACTCCATCCCCTGAAGGATGGTCCGGATCACGGCCAGCCGCGCACGGCGCTTGTCATCGGACCGGATCACCGTCCAGGGCGCATGGGCAGCATGGCTGCGCTCCAGCGTGTCGCGGATGGCGGTGGAATAGGCCTCCCACTTTCCCAGGCCCTGCACGTCGATCCAGCTCAGCTTCCATTGCTTCAGCGGATCGCCTTCGCGGTCGAGAAACCGGCGCAGCTGTTCGGCGCGGCCCACGTTGAGCCAGATCTTGATCAAGCGGATACCGTCGCCGACCATCATGCGTTCAAAGTCCGGCAATTGCTGGAAAAACGTCTCGCGCTGCTCGGGCGTGCAAAAGCCGAAGACATGCTCCACGACACCGCGATTGTACCATGACCGGTCAAAGAGCCGGATCTCGCCCCCCGCAGGCAGATGGGCGATGTAGCGCTGGAAATACCATTGCGCGGCCTCGCGCTCGGTGGGTTTGGACAGGGCCACGATGCCCGCCACCCTTGGGTTGAGGTTGGCTGCGACCTGCGAAATGCATCCCCCCTTTCCCGCCGCATCTCGCCCTTCGAACACGACGGCCACGCGCTGGCCCGTGTCGCGCACCCAGGCGTGCCATTTCACCAGTTCGATCTGCAACGCCACCAGGGCATCCTCGTAGTCGTCCTTGTCCATGCGCGTGCGGTAGGGAAAGGACGGGCTCAGCACGCTGTCCTTCTTGGCGGTTCGGATGGCGTGGCGCACATCCTCGGGGGCCTCGTTCTCGAAATACGCGGTTATGTCGCCGACAAAGGGAACGCTCATGCACGACCTGCCTTTACCCGAAATGTTATGGTCTTTGACATTAGGGGCTTGGCCGGTTCAATTCAATCCGGCACGCCGGGTCGCGCGGTCGATGGCGTCCACCACGGTTTGCGGCTCCGCGTGATGCGGGGAATGTCCGACCCCCTCCATCACTACGAGGTTTGACCCTGCGATCTGACGCGACAAAGGTTCGGAATGGATGGTGAGCCATACGGTCGTATCAGCATCCCCGTGCAGGATTTCCACGGGCAGGGTGAGTGCGGCGTAATCGGGAACCATGGCGGTGATTTCCTCCAGCACGCTTGCCCGCTGCAACGCATTCTCGCGCAGGGCGCGGCGTTGCAGGGTCAGGCCAGCCCCGATGTAATCGGCATATCCCTCCGGCGTGGGTTGGGGCGCAAAGATCTGGGCGATCGTATCGGTCACGACCCGGTCTGGCACCCATGCGGTCAGGATCGGCACGGCGAAGATCTGCCCCAGCGGATGCGACAGAACCCGGTAATAGGTCGACAGCGGCGTATCCCAGGGGTTGGAGGCCGCAGCCAGCAAGATCAGCCCCGCCGCCCGGTCCGGATGGCGCGTGGCCCATGCCAGCGCGACAGCACCCCCATAGGAATGGCCCAGAACCAGCGGGCGCTCCACCCCAAGCGCACCCACTGCCCGCACCAGGATATCGGCCTGCTCGAAAATCGTGGCCCCGTCACGGTCCAGCCGATCCGAATGGCCCAATCCGGGCCGGTCCACGACCGTGACCCGGTAGCGGTCCGACAGACGCACGACCAGATCCATGGTGAAATCGCGCATGTTGCCGCTTGCACCATGGATCAGGACGATGTCGGGCCCTTGCCCCACCTGCAACAGGTGCAGCCGCACACCGTCTATGGTCACGAATTGACCAAGGGGCGGGTGGCTTTCGAGCGCCCGGGCCTCGTGGCGGGCCGCCTTCCACAGGGTCACGCCCCAGAAGATCAGGACGATCCCGGCAAGGATCAGGGCGAGCTTCATGTCCGCCAATCGGTGACGCGCTGCCCGATCTCGGCCATGTCGAAGGGGGTGGTCTGATACACTTCGGACACCCAATTGCCGTAGAGCAGATGGGCATGGCTGCGCCACCGGTTGAGCGGCGCGCGCGTCGGATCGTTTTCGGGATAGTAATTGACCGGCACGTTGATCGCGGTGCCTGCAGCGACATCGCGGTCATATTCCTGTTTCAGCGTGTCGCTGTCATATTCGAAATGGTTGAAGATATAGAGCGCGCGATGCGCCCGATCCTCGACCAGGCAGGGGCCCACCTCGTCCGAGGCCAGAAGCGTCACAAGCCCCGGCACAGCGTCGATCTCGGGCTGTTTCATCTCGGTCCAGCGGCTGACGGGGATGATGAAATCATCCGAAAACCCCCGCAGATAGGGCGATGCCGGCTCGCGCACCTTGTGGCGGAAACAGCCAAAGGCCTTGGCAGGCAGCATGTGTTTTTCGACGCCGTGGAAATGGTTGATCATCGCCATCCCACCCCAGCAGACGCCGAAGGTGGAATGGACATGGCTTTGGGTCCAGTCGAACACCTGTTTGAGCTCGTCCCAATAGGTCACCGCCTCGAAAGGCAGATGTTCGATCGGCGCGCCGGTGATGATCAGCCCATCGAATTTCTCGCCCGTTGCCGCGACCTCGGCAAAGGGGCGATAGAATTCCTCCATATGCTCGGCGGCGGTGTTGCGCGTTTCGTGATCCGTCATGCGGATCAGCGACAATTCCACCTGCAGGGGCGAGGCGCCGATCAGTCGCGCGAACTGGGTCTCGGTCTGGATCTTTTTCGGCATCAGGTTCAAGAGCCCGATCCGAAGCGGGCGGATATCCTGACGGTCGGCCGCCTGTTGCCCCATGACCTGAACCCCCTCGCGGCGGAGGATGGAAAAGGCGGGGAGCGTGGAGGGCAGCTTGATCGGCATCGGTCCGGACTTTGTCCTTTGCGGGAAGGACAGACTTAGGCGGGCTGGGCACGCCTGCCAAGGGCTGCGGCGACCATGGCGGTGGCGTCTTGGGCATCGCGCACGGCCTCCACCTCGGCGGCGGTCACGGTGATGCCCCAGTTCCGCGCCATCGCGGCATAAAGCGGCGCGCGATGCGCCATGGCCCGGCGATAGGCAAACCGGATGAAGGCGTTGGGATCGGCCGTTTCTGCCGTCACACCCTGTTCGTCCAGCCATCCCTGCCAGAGCGGCAGCAGGAATTCCGGCTTGTAATACATGGGCTTGGGATCACGCTCGAAGCGGCGGATCAATTCCTCGGTATGGCTTTCGGGACCCTCGATCCAGACCATCAGGCAATGGGCCTGCAACGTGCGCAGCACCTCGTCATTGGGGTCTTCGGGATCGACCACCTCGCAGATCGAGCCGCCGGTATCGGCCACGAAATGCGGATAGCCATAGAGATCGCGGGCCCGATGGATGAAATTCGGCGTGTCGAGAAGCGCGTTGATCTCGGCCCGCCGATGCAGCGCCTGCCGCCGCATGTATTCGTCAAAGGGCAAGCCGCCCTTGGCCGCATCGCCCGGCTTGCCCAGGTAGGTCGAGAGAGGCGCAAGATTGCCGAAACTGATGTTGGAGGCGATGTAGATCGAATCCGATTTCAACAGCTCGGCCAAGAGCGGCACCTGCATCGCCTCGCGCTTGAGGTTGTCGTTGATGTGCTCGCCCATATAGGCCGTGCCGATACGGTAATCGATCGAGTAATGGTACCAGCCGCCCGCGGACCTGAGCAGGCTTGCGAGCCGCGTCTTGCCAAGCCCCGACATGCCGAAAACGGCAAGGCTCTTGTCCGGGGCATCGGTCCAGGCGGCGGGGCTGTCGTAGAGAAGCGGCATGGGAAATGTCCGGGCGTTGAGGGCTGCGTTTGCGTGATAGCGCAGCAGGCGGGTGTGTGAAAGGGCAGGGTAGGGTGCGCCTTCAGGCGCACCTTTGCCCATGGTGCGCCTTGAGGCGCACCCTACGGGATAAGCCGCGTGATCCCGATATTGCCCGCCCGCGCAAGCTCGGGGTCCAGCGACATGGGGATATATTCCCCCCGCCGCCACAATTCGCCCAGATCGTCGTAATGGCGTGACAGCGGATTGCCCGACTGCCCGGTGGCGATGACAAAGACCGAGCTGTCGGGATCGGCGAAGTCATAGACGCCCCGGTATCCCGCCGAATGGGTGTTGAGGAACGGATCGGGCATCGTGCCCGGTGTCGCCGCCCGGTTCAGCGTGAAATCCCCGCCACTCGTGGATTGCCGGATGTTCACGATCCACGAAAACAGGCGCGTATTGCCCAGAACCGGGTGATCGTGGCGCGCTTCATGCGCCGTGCCCCAGCGCCAACTCTCGATATCCGACCCGTAGCGGTCTTCCAGCCATTGCAGCGCGTCATCCAGCGCCAGCCGCGCGATATCGGTGCAGGTTTCCACCGCCGTTGACGGCACCACGTCGCACCACCGGCTCGCGCCCCCGATGTCGCGAAAGACCCGCTCGATGAAGATCGGCTCGAAGGACAGGAATTCCTCGGCCAGGGGGCCGATATCGTCACGGATCAGGCGTTGCTGCAACTCGCGCATCCACGCGGCATAGATCAGCGGCTCGGGCAGATGTTCGTTCATCTCCCCGTTCCAATCCGCCAAGAGCGACAAGGCCCGTTGGCGGCGTCTTTCCGGGGTGCCGGGGGGCGCGGTTTCATCGACGAACCACAGGTCACGCGCCACAAGCGGCAAGATGTTGCGCGCCGCAGCCGACACGGTGTCGAGCTGGGCCTCGATGAAACTGTCGCGCGTATGGACCTCGCGCGCCTCCATCAGGCGGGTCAGCCGCGTGATGCGCTGCGTGTCGCCCCAGTGAAACGACACATGCAGCGGGAAATCGCGGTCGACCATCTTGTTGTTGGTATTGCCCAGGATGCCGCTTTCGGGATCGACGAAACGGGGATTGGCGAAATACTGGGTCACGCCCTGCCAGCGGTTGTCCTCGATCCAGCCGGGGCTGGGCATGCGCGCCTGTGTCTGGTGGGCGGTCATGCGCCAGGGCATGTGGCCGATCACCTGCATCGCGATCCGCCCGTCGGCGCTGGCCAGCATCAGGTTCTGGGCGGGTGCGACGAAATCCTCGCCCGCCTCCAGACCTTCCTCGATCGTGCCGGCCCGCATCAGCCGCATCCCCGTCTGGATCGAGGTGTTTTCCTCGGTCAGGGCGGTCCAGGCCATGCTCATCACGTGGCCGGGCGGCGTGACGGTGGCGAAATCGTAATGCGAGCCGGGGATGACCGGTCCGTTCTCGGTCCAACGGCGGGTTATGGTGACGGGCGTTCCATCGGCGACCTCGATCACCCGGCGATCGGTCCGGAACGCGGCCCATCCGTCGGGCGTGCGATATTGCTCGGTATTCGCCGGGTTCACTTCTTCGATGTAGAGATCGATATCATCGAGATAGGCCGAGGTGATGCCCCAGGCCAGACGGTCGTTGCGCCCTGCCAGAACCACGGGCATGCCCGGGATCGTGGCCCCGATGACGCCCCCCGTCTCAAGCTCCAGCCGCGCAAGATACCAGATCGTCGGCGCGCTCAACCCCAGATGCGGATCATTGGCCAAAAGCGCCCCGGATGCGGCCGCGCGTTCCGGCGTCGCGGCCCAGACGTTGGAGGCACCCGCCCGCCCGCGTCCCAGCACATGGGGGTGCAGCGGATGGCGCGGGCCGGTCTGACCTTGGGCAAAGCGGGGCAGGGTCGCATCGAACAGGTCGCGGTATGCCGCCAGCTCCGCGGTGCCTTCGCCCGGCGCATCCGGCATCAGGTCGCGCAGGCCGCCCGGGTCCTCCAAGGCGAGCGACAGGCGCGCGCGCAACACCTCTTCCTCGTGATGACCGGCCAGTTGCAGGGCCATCATGAAACTGACCGCGACGCTGTCGGCGGGACGCCAGGGTGCGATTTCAGGCGTGAACAAGAACAATTCCGGCGCGCCCCGCCCCAGCGCCTCGGACCCGATGAGGCGCAACCAGGCATTCACACCATCCGAATAGGCCTGAAGCTCGGCCACGATATCGGGATCGAGCGCATCGACAGAGGCCGTCGCCAAGGCATAGACATCAAGCCTGCGCAGCAGATCGTCGATCTGCAACGTGGCACTGCCGAACAGCTCCGACAAACGCCCCTGCGCCGTCCGCCTGAGCATGAGCATCTGCCACAACCGGTCCTGGGCATGGGCAAAGCCAAGCCCGTAGAACAAATCGGCATCCGTCTCCCCGAAGATATGGGGCACGGCCGCCGTATCGCGCACGATTTCGACCGGACGGGTGATCCCGTCGACCGGCCATTCCGCGTCGTAATCGGGAATGGACCGCGACCCGATCCACCATGCCGACAAGACGACAGCCACCGTCAACGCGATGGCGGCTGTCACCAGTCGGACAAGCCAGCGAAGGACAAGACCCATGAAACCTCTGACGCGGATGGCACGTTGACGTGGCGCGTAGCTATCCCATGGCTTGGGAAATGCAAGCCGAGGCTTGCGCCCTCAGGGGATGATGCGGGTATAGCGCGTCCCGTCCAGCGTCGCCCCGATGATCAGCCCCGCCTGGCCATAGATCACCGCGATGACCGGATCGGCGAGCGTCGTGGTATCGACCCCGAGACTGCTGCCCTGGTCGATCGCGGCATAACGCATGTCGGCCCCCACGGCCCAACCGGGCGATGTGCGGAATTCCTGCAGCGCCTCATCCGTCATGAAGAAAAGGGTATGGGCGTATTGCTGCGCCCCGATCTGCAGACCGAAGGTGCCCGAGATCGCGGAATAGTAATCGACCGTCACCCCGTTGATGCGCAAGGCGCCGCGCCCGTAGGACCCGCCGAAACCAAAGCCCGCCTCGGTGATCAGGGGCATGATCAGCATGCCGCGCGCATTCTGCGCCAGCTCGCTTGTTCCGGGCACTTCGCGGAACATGAATTCCTGCGCCGCATTGGCGCGGGCATCGATGCGCTGCGCACCATCCGAATTGATGCCGTTGCCGCAGGCCGCCAGCAGCGGCAGCGATGCGCCGGTGATCACGAAATGACGACGGGTCAGATTGCTCATGGGGTTTGCCTCTTGCCGTTTGCCTCTGGACAGCGGGTCGTTGTGATGCCCGCGACGTTTCCCGAAGGATACGCCGCACGGGCCTGTCTGTCACTTGCAAAACCACAAGCCATGGCGGCAAACCGCCGATAACCCCCTATCCGTTGAGGATGCGCGCCACACGCGGCGCGAAATAGGTCAGCACCCCGTCGCAGCCCGCGCGGCGGAAGGACATCAGGCTTTCGAGCATCACCTTGTCACCCGCGATCCAGCCATTGGTCGCCGCCGCCTCGATCATCGCGTATTCGCCGCTCACCTGATAGGCAAAGGTCGGCGCGCCGAAACGGTCCTTAACCTCGCGCACCATGTCGAGATAGGGCAGGCCGGGCTTGACCATGACCATATCCGCGCCCTCGTTCAGGTCGCGTTCCACGCAGGCCAGCGCCGCCAGCCGGTTGGCCGGATCGATCTGATAGGTGAACTTGTCGCCCTTGAGCGCGCCCGACGCGCCCACCGCATCGCGGAACGGACCGTAAAAGGCGCTGGCGAATTTCGCGGCATAGGACATGATCGTGACGTTCTGGTGCCCCTCGGCCTCCAGCGCCTTTCGGATCGCGCCGATCCGTCCGTCCATCATGTCCGACGGTCCAAGGATATCGGCGCCTGCCTCCGCCTGCGCCAGCGCCATCTTGACCAAGGCCTCGACGGTTTCGTCATTCACGATCACACCGTCGCGCACGATCCCGTCATGGCCGTTGATGTTGTAGGGGTCGAGCGCGATATCGGTCATGATCGCGATCTCGATGCCCGCGTCCCGGATCGCGCGGATCGCGCGGTTGGACAGGTTGTCGGGGTTCCATGCCTCCTCGCAGCGCTCCGTCTTGAGGCTGGCATCGGTATAGGGAAACAGGCAGATCGCCGGAATGCCGAGCGAGGCCGCCTCGCGCGCGGCTTCCACGATCTTGTCGACCGAACGCCGCACGACGCCCGGCATGGAGTGAATGGGTTCCTCGATCCCGTCGCCGTCGCGCACGAAAACCGGCCAGATCAGATCGTTCACGCTCAACTCGTTCTCACGCACCAGGTTGCGCAGCTGCAGGCTGGCGCGAAGACGGCGATGGCGCGTGACGGGGAAGGGGGCCTGGGGCATCGACGGGACCTTTCTTGATCGGCTGTTCCAAATCGGTGACATGCCCCCCGCCCGAGGGCAAGGGCGCAGGATGTCCTCCCATCGCGTCTTTCGGCAGGGCTGGCATCCGTCAAGGCCTGTGCATATGGTGCCGCTCGCAATCGCAATGCAGGATCGGCAGGCGCAGTGGATTTCCTCGACCTTGTCACTCAGGTCATCGACCTCAGGTCGTTCTCCAACCTGTGGTACTGGATGGTGCTGGCCATCTTGTGGTCGACCCTGTCGCATTGGGTGCTCGGCATTCCCCATGACATGATCCAACGGGCGCGGCGCGGCGATGAGGAAAGCCTGCATGACCTGCGCATCCTTGCCGAGATCCACAGCCGTCGCGTCCGGAAACTGGCCGATCTCTCGGGGGTTCTCATGGTCGCGGCCTCTGCCTTCGTTCTCAGCGCACTGGCGGTTCTGGGCTGGGTCTACGGGATCGAGTTCTGCCAGGCGATCTTGCTGTTGATCCTGCCGCTCCTGCTTGTCACCGCCTTGTCGATCCATACCGCCCACAGCCTGATCGAAACTGGCTTCGAGAACCTGCCCAACCGCCTGCGACAGCACCGGCTGATGGTGCAGGGCATGGGGGTGATCTTCATCTTCCTCACCGCGTTCTGGGGCATGTACGTCAACCTGTCGGTCAGCCGCCTGTATTGACCGCGTCGCATCGCGGTCGAGACACGGCTTGACACCGTCCCCCGGCGGCGTAGGTCACGCGGCCATGACCCAAGCGCCCAGCCACATCCTCGCCTCCGGCACGCCCGAAGGGTTCGACGCCACCATGGTCTTGCGCGAACTGGCGCAGGGCGGCGGCGCGCCCGTGCTGCATATCGCCCGCGATGACAAGCGCATGGCGGCCATGGCGCGCGCTTTGGCCTTTTTCGATCCGACCGTCCCGGTCCTGATGTTTCCGGGCTGGGATTGCCTGCCCTATGACCGCGTATCCCCCAACCCCGAGATATCGGCCGCGCGGATGGCGACGCTTGCCGCCCTTGCCGGCGGGTTGTCGGGGGCCTTTGTCGTCCTGACCACGCTCAATGCCGCAACCCAATACCTGCCCCCGCGCGATCTTTTGCGCGCCTCGGCCTTCGTGGCGACGGTCGGTGGCCGCATCGATGAGGGCGCGCTCAAGGATTTCCTTGTGCGCATGGGCTTTTCGCAGACGCCGACCGTCACCGAACCGGGCGATTACGCGGTGCGCGGCGGCATCATCGATGTCTGGCCGCCGGGCGAAAGCGGCCCTGTGCGGCTTGATCTGTTCGGTGATGTCCTCGACGGCGCGCGGCGGTTCGACCCGGCCACGCAACGCACCACCGAAAAGCTGGAACGGGTGGAGCTTGCGCCCGTGTCCGAGGTCGTTCTGGACGAGGCCGCGATCACGCGGTTCCGGCAGAATTACCGCATCGAATTCGGCGCGGCGGGCACCGACGATCCGCTCTACGAAGCCGTCAGCGCAGGGCGCAAGCATCAGGGCGTCGAACATTGGCTGCCCTTCTTTCACGAAAGGCTCGAGACGCTCTTCGACTACCTTCCAAAGGCGCGGATCACGCTTGACGACCAGACTACGCCGCAACGGCTGGCGCGCTGGGAAACCATTTCCGATCAATATGATACGCGCAAGACTGCCCTGACCCAGAAGGGGCGTCTGGATACGGTCTACAAACCGGTTCCACCGGGTCTTCTGTATCTCGACGATGCGGCATGGACCAAGGCGGTGGCGGGCCATCGCGTCGTGCAATTCGCGCCGATCCCGGCCGCACCGGGCCCCGGCATCATCGATGCGGGCGGGCGTGTGGGGCGCAATTTCGCGCCCGAGCGTCAAAATGAATCCTTGAGCCTTTTCGGGGCTTTGGCGGATCATGTTCAAGCTTTGCGCAAAGACAGCGCCGTCATCATCGCCTCCTGGTCCGAAGGGGCGCGGGAACGCCTGCACGGGCTTTTGCAAGATCAGGGTTTGAGCGATGCGAAACTTGTCGCCGATGCCCGCGCACTTGGCCCGAAAGGCAGCCTGAACCTTGTCGTCTGGCCGCTGGAGGAAGGGTTCACCGGCGCGGGCCTTGCCGTCATCTCGGAACAGGATGTTCTGGGCGACCGGCTTATCCGCCCGAAAAGAAAGACGAAACGGGCCGAAAACTACCTGACCGAGGCGCAATCTCTGAGCCCCGGCGATCTGGTCGTGCATGTCGATCACGGGGTCGGGCGCTACAAGGGGCTCGAGACCGTCACGGCCATGGGCGCGCCCCATGAATGCCTGCTCTTGGAATATGCGGGCGGGGATCGCCTGTATCTTCCTGTTGAAAACATTGAACTTCTCAGCCGCTATGGCCATGACGAAGGGCTTTTGGACAAGCTCGGCGGCGGCGCGTGGCAGGCCAAGAAGGCGCGGCTCAAGGAACGGATCCGGCAGATCGCGGACAAGCTGATCCGCATTGCCGCCGAACGCCTGCTGCGCAAAGCCCCCATCCTCGAGCCGCCCGGCGACATGTGGGAGGCGTTCTGCGCGCGCTTCCCCTACGAGGAAACCGACGACCAGCTGGCGGCGATTTCCGATGTATTGGAAGACCTTGAGGCCGGTCGCCCGATGGATCGGCTTGTCGTGGGCGATGTCGGTTTCGGCAAGACCGAAGTGGCGATGCGCGCGGCATTTGTCGCGGCGGCCCAAGGCCTGCAGGTGGCGGTGATCGCGCCCACGACGCTTCTGGCGCGCCAGCATGCCAAGACTTTTGCCGATAGATTCCGGGGGTTTCCGGTCAATGTCCGGCAGTTGAGCCGCTTTGTCAGCCAGAAAGAGGCGAGCGAGACCAAGAAGGGCATGGCGGATGGCACGGTCGATATCGTGATCGGCACCCATGCGCTGCTCGCCAAGGGGATCAGGTTCCAGAACCTTGGGTTGATGATCGTCGACGAAGAACAAAGGTTCGGCGTCAACCACAAGGAAAGATTGAAGGAAATGCGCTCGGACGTGCATGTCCTGACGCTGTCGGCCACGCCCATTCCGCGCACGCTGCAAATGTCGCTTTCGGGTGTGCGCGACCTGTCGATGATCGGCACGCCGCCTGTCGACCGGCTTGCGATCCGGACCTATGTCAGCGAATTCGACGCTGTCACCATCCGCGAGGCGCTGCTGCGAGAGCATTACCGGGGCGGCCAAAGCTTCTACGTCGTGCCCCGGATCGAGGATCTGCCTGAAATCGAAGCATTTTTGCGCGATCAGGTGCCCGAGGTCAGCTTTGTCGTGGCGCATGGCCAGATGGCGGCGGGCGAGCTGGATGACCGGATGGTGGCCTTTTACGACGGGAAATACGACGTGCTGCTGGCCACGACCATCGTGGAAAGCGGCATCGACATTCCGACCGCCAATACCATGGTCATCCACCGCGCGGACATGTTCGGGCTGGCGCAGCTCTACCAGATCCGGGGGCGCGTGGGCCGTGCAAAAACAAGGGCTTACGCCTATCTGACGACCAAGCCGCGGCAGAAACTGACGCCTGCGGCGGAAAAGCGACTGCGGGTTCTGGGAAGTCTCGACTCGCTTGGGGCGGGGTTCACCATCGCGTCCCAGGACCTCGATATCCGCGGCGCGGGCAATATCGTGGGCGAGGAGCAATCGGGGCATGTGAAGGAGGTGGGGTTCGAGCTCTACCAATCCATGCTGGAGGAGGCGATCACGCGCATCCGGTCGGGCGAGGACGAGGGGTTGCCGGGGGATGGCGGGCAATGGTCGCCGCAGATCAACCTGGGCGTTCCTGTCTTGATTCCAGAGACTTACGTGCCGGACCTCGATGTGCGGCTGGGGCTTTACCGGCGTTTGTCGCAGCTGGAGACCAAGGTGGATCTCGAAGGCTTCGCCGCCGAACTGATCGACCGGTTCGGGACTTTGCCCAAGGAAGTCAACACCTTGCTGCTCGTTGTTCGCATCAAGGCGATGTGCAAGCGCGCCCATATCGCGCGGCTGGATGCGGGACCGAAGGGTGCCACCGTCCAGTTCCACATGGATAAATTCCCCAATCCCAAGGGCTTGGTGGACTTTGTTCAAGCGGAAAAGGGCGAGGCCAAGGTCAAGGACAACAAGATCGTGGTGCGCCGCGACTGGTCGAGCGAGGCCGAGAAGATCAAGGGCGCCTTTGCCATCGCGCGCGATCTGGCGGTGCATGCGGCGGGCAAGGCGGCCTGATCGGGGCTTTGGAACCTGGTTAACGGATCTTTGGACATCTTGCCGAAAGGTTGAGATTTCGGGCCGGATGTGACCGAAAGCTTACCGGCGGGCTTGCCCGTCAATCCTTTGGCAAGACAGACCTATCCCCGGTCGCGCGGCATCCAGATCATGACCAGCGCGCCGAGCCCCGAGAGGAGCGCCGCCGCAAGGATCAGGGGCAGGGGCGTGCCGTCGAAAAACTGCCCGATGATCGCGCCGAGGATCGCCCCGCCGACGGTCGCGAGCGCCCCCATGACCGAGGCCGCCATCCCCGCGACATGGCCCAAGGGTTCGAGCGCCAGCGCGTTCAGATTGCCGATGGTGAAGCCCGCCAGCGCAAAGACGCTGCATGACCATGCGAAAAAGACCCAGAAGGCCGCCTGATCCGACAGCGCGACGGCGAGCATTGCCGCGACGGCGCCCGAGGCGAGCATCTGGAGGAAGAGCGCGCGGCGCACGAGGGGGCGCATCCCGAGGCGGACCACAAGCATGCCGTTGACGGGGGCGGCAGGGGCCGCGACGGCGGCGATGAGCGCGAACCAATAGGGAAAGCTGCCCGCGCGGTCGAAGACGGTTTCGAAAATCGGCTGGATCGAAGAGATCGTGCCGAAAAGCGTGCCGAAAACGAGGGTTTGGACCAGGATCGAGAGCTGCATCTGGCGCAAGCCAAGCGTCTCGCGCAGAGCGGCCAGAAGGGGGGCTGCCTGAAAGGGACGGCGTGCGGGGCGCGGCAGGGTTTCGGCCTGCCGGATCAGGAGCCAGCCGACCGACAGGGCGGAAAAGACGAGAAAGGCCAAAAAGATCGCGCGCCAGCCGAAGCCCCAGATGATCGCCGCCCCGATCATGGGGGCGACGGCGGGAAAGATGGTGAAGATCAGCATGGCGAAGCTGACGATCTGGGCCATCTGGCGACCGGAATAGAGGTCGCGGATGATGGCGGTGGCCACCACGCGCGGACCGGCGGCCCCAAGGCCCTGGAGGAGGCGGGCGGCCAGCAGAAGTTCGAGCGAGGGCGCGACATAGGCGAGGATCGCGCCCAGCACGTAAAGCGCCGCCCCCGCAAGGATCACGGGCTTGCGACCGAAACTGTCCGAAAGCGGCCCGGTGAAGAGCGTGCCGATGCCGAGGCCCAGAACGAAGCTGGTGAGCACCAGTTGCGCGAGATTGGGGTCATGGGGCGCAAGCGTGCCCGCGATGTCGGGGAGCGCGGGCAGCATCGCGTCGATGGAGAAGGCGACGGTGGCAAAGATCATCCCCATCAGCGCGATGAATTCGCCACGCGCAAGCCGCGGGATCGGGGCGCTCGCCTCTGTCATGCGCTGCGTCTGTGGCCGCTGCGGGGCCGTGCATATTTGGGGAAAGATGAAGCCATGGTCACGGGGTCTGATCCGAGAGCTGGGCCGTGATCTCGTCGATGACGGAGAGCCAGGTTTCGGTCGGTTGCGCGCCGGTCAGCACATGCTGGCTGTCGATGACGAAGGTGGGCACGCCGGTGACGCCGCGCGAGCGGGCATGGGCGTCGCGGGCGGCGATATCGGCGGCATCGGCATCGCCTGCGAGCAGCGTTGCGACCATGGCGCGGTCCATGCCCGCGTCCCGAGCGATATCGGCCAGCGTCTCGGGGTCGCCGATGTCGCGGCCATCGGTGAAATTGGCGCGGAAGAGCGCCAGGACCACGGGGGTTTGCCGCCCCTCGATCCCCGCCCAATGGATCAGGCGGTGGGCGTCAAGCGTGTTGGGGGTGCGGGCGATGGCATCGAGATTGAGGGTGAGGCCCGCGCCTTCGGCATGCTGGAGGACGGGGAGATAGGCCTGAACCGCCCGATCCTTGCCGCCGAATTTCGCCTCGAGATAGGCGCGGCGGTCCATGCCGCCCGGCGGCATGTCGGGGTTGAGCTGGAACGGGTGCCATTCGATGGCGAAAGGGTGGTCCGGCCGCGCCTCGAGCGCGCGGGCGAGGTTCGTCCAGCCGATGTAGCACCAGGGGCAGATCGGGTCGGAGAGAATGTCGAGTTTGATCATGTCCAGTCCTTCAGAAGCTGGCGCAGCGCGCGGCGGTCGAGCTTGCCATTGGGCGAGCGGGGCAGGGCGGGGAGCGCGATATAGAGGCGGGGTTGCTTGTAGGGGGCGAGGCGGGCCTGTGCCAGCGCGCGCAAGGCATCCTCGGTCGCGGTGCCGCTATGGGCGAGCGCGATGATCTCGGTCTCGGCCTTGATCGTGACGGGGCTGGCGGCGCAATCGGTCAGACCCGGCGCGCCCTGAAAGGCGGCTTCGACCTCGAGCGGCGAGATGCGAAAGCCGCCGGTGGTCATCAGGTCGTCGCGTCGCCCGTGGTAGCGGAGCGCGCCACAGGGATCTTGCGACACGAGATCGCCGGTGAGAAACCAGTCGCCCGTGAGCGGCAGGTCGGTGCCGGAGGGGCCGATATAGCCCAGCATCAGGCCCGGATCGTCCCGGTGGATGGCGAGGATGCCGGTTTCGCCCGTGGGGACCATCGCCCCCTCGGGCGTCAGGATCGCGATGCGGCGGCCCGGCTGGGCATAGCCCAGCGTGTCGGCAGGCGCGGGGCGGGCGGGGCTGCCCGAGATGAAGGTGGAGCATTCGGACATGCCGAGCGCCTCATGGATCGGGGTGCCGGTGGCCGATTGCCAGCGGGCGCGCAGGGTTTCGGGCAGCTTCTCGCCCGCTGCGAGCGCATGGCGCAGCTTGGGGAGCGATAGGGGCGCATCGGCGGCCAGGAGCTTGCGGAAGATGCCGGGCACAGAAGCGAAAATCGTCGCGTCATGGCGTTTGAGCAGGAGCGGCAGGGTTTCGGGCGAGGTTCCCGGCGCGGGGATGAGGGCGGTCGCGCCGATGGACCAGGGATCGAGCAGGCCCGTGCCGAGCGTGAAGGTCCAGTTGAAGGCCCCGGCATGGAGCACCCGGTCGGATGGCGTCAGCCCATACCAGCCGTCCCACATCATGCGGCGGGCATGGAGCGCGCGATGGGCATGGGCGACGGGTTTGGGGCTGCCCGAGGAACCGGAGGTGAAGACGACATAGGCGAGCCTGTCGGGATCGCCCATGGCGTAAGGGGCAGGCGTCTGATCCATGAGCGCCGAAAGCCCCGTCAGGACGGGGCAGGGCGGCGCTTCGGGCAGGGTGATCCCCGGCGCGGCAAGGATTGCGCGCGGCGCGATGAGGGGCATCAGCCGGTCGAGTTCGGGCGGGGTCAGGCCCTCGGCCGTGGGGATGGGCACGAGGCCTGCGGCGATGGCGCCCAGAAAGGCCACGGGGAATTCGGGCGTGTTGCCGAGCCGCAGGAGCATGCGGTCACCCGGTGCGAAGCCCTCGGCCAGAAGCGCGCCGGCCAGGCCCAGAACGGCGCGTTCGAGGCGCGCAAAGCTCCAGCGGTCGGCGCGGGCGGGGCCAAGCACGGCCAGCGCGATCTTGTCGGGCGTGGCGCGGCCTGCGGCCAGCACGTCTTGGGCCAGGTTGTAGGGGCTGGGGCAGGATTGCATGGCAAGGGGATTACGCCCGGCACGGAGCCGTTGCAAGGCGCGCGGGGCGGGGCTAGAGCATCGGACCATGAAGGATGAACCGAGCCTGATCCGTCTTGCCCGTGAAAGCGGGGAGGACAGCCCGCCGCAACCCGTCGACCTTGGCCAGCGGGTGCGCGACCTGCGCCGTGCGCGCGACTGGACGCTGGAACAGGCGGCAAGCCAGGCTGGGCTGGCGCGATCGACGCTGTCCAAGATCGAGAACGGGCAGATGTCGCCCACCTACGAGGCGCTCAAGAAACTGGCGCAGGGCCTGGGGATCACGGTGCCGCAGCTTTTCACGCCGCCCACCGATCCGAAGGTGAACGGGCGCATGGCCGTGACGCGGCAGGGCGAGGGGCAGGCCCATGCGACCGCGACCTATGAACACGAGCTTTTGGCCGGCAGCCTGACGCGCAAGGCGATGCTGCCCTATCGCGCGCGCATCAGGGCGCGCAGTTTCGAGGAATTCGACGGCTGGGTGCGCCATGACGGCGAGGAATTTCTCTATGTGCTGACCGGGGTCGTGCGGCTGATGACCGAGTTTTACGCGCCCGTGGACCTCAAGCGGGGCGAGAGCGCCTATTACGACGCCTCGATGGGGCATAACGTGATCTCGCTTTCGGAAGATGATGCGGTGATCTTGTGGGTGACATCGCTGTGATGGGGTGACACGCTAACGGTTGTGTCTTTCGTCGAAGCTGCTACTATGGTCTGCAGAAAACCAACAAACAGACGAGCAGTGTCGTGAAACATATTCTTGCCGCAACCTGTGTTGCGTTTTGTGCCGCATCGCCCGCGCTGGCGGACGGGACCTTCATGCTCGGGGGCACCCTGACCTTCGGAGCGAACCAGCAGCCCAATTTCGGCGTCTCGGCCCGGTTCCTGGAAAACAACCAGGTCGATGAAAGCACGCTGGGCGCAGGTGTCACCTATTATGTCGCCACGCAGGAAATCGGGGTCGATGTCTTTGCGGGCTATATTTTCGACAGCATGGTCTTTGGCCTTGGCTATGACCTCGTGCAGAGCTCGCCTGTCATGAGCCTCGGGATCGCCGATACCGACTGAGGTCGGGGCGCGTCAGCCAAACATCCGGGCCAGATCGACGCTGCCGGTTTTGCCGATGGCGTCGACATGGTCGCGCAAAAAGCCGTCGGCGGCGGCGCGACCGGCCTCATGGAGCTGGTGCAGGACGGCGGGCACCGGCACGATCTTGGTTGCGACCGACAATTGCCGCATCAGCGCATCGTCCGAGACCATGTGGACGCGCACCCGTTTCATCCGACCCTCTTCCATCCGGCCCTCCTCGATCAGGCGCTGCACGAAGGCGATGGCGCGCAAGTCGCGCAGGAGCGAGGCGTTGAAACTGATCTCGTTGATCCGGTTCTGGATCGCGCGGGCGCTGGTCGGGATCTCGTCGCGCCAGAGCGGGTTGATGTTCACCACCACGATATCGTCGGGCAGATCGGGCGCGAAGAGTGGGAACAGCGCCGGGTTGCCGGTATAGCCGCCGTCCCAATAGGCCTCGGTCCGGCCGGTGGCGGGATCCTCGATCTCGACGGCGCGAAAGAGCGTGGGCAGGCAGGCCGAGGCCATGAGCGAGAGCGGCGTGATCTCGGCCCCTTGAAAGACGCGGATCTTGCCGCTGCGGACATTGGTGGCGCAGATGGCAAGCACGGGGCCGCTGCCTGCGCAGACCTTGTCATAGTGAAAGCGCGTGACGATCCGTTCGAGCGGGTTGGTGTAGAACGGGCCCGTGGCATAGGGGCTGATCATGCGCCCGATGCTGTCGGCGATGGCGAAGGGAAGCGAGGCCTCGATCGCGGCGCTGATCGCATCGGGGGCGGCGGCGGCCAGCCAGGGCGCGAGGGCCGGATCGGTGATCGCGCCCACCTGTTCCCAGAGCCAGTGCAAATTGTCTTGTGCCGCCGCCCGGCTTCCCTGCACGAGGCCCGCCTTGACCGCCGACCCGTTCAGCGCGCCGGCCGATGTGCCCGACATGCCCGCGATCTCGATCCCCGGCTCGTCCAGCAGGCGGTCCAGCGCCCCCCAGGTAAAGGCCCCATGCGCGCCGCCGCCTTGCAGGGCCAGGTTGATCCGCTTCGTCGCCATCGCCCGCCCTCAGCTTCTCTGTTTCAAAAATATCCCGGGGGAGGCGCGGCCCCTTGGGGCCGTGCCGGGGGCAGAGCCCCCTCTATCGAACCTCGATCACAGCGCGGTCCAACCGCCGTCGACGCTGATCGTCGTGCCGGTGATCTGGGCGGCGGCATCAGAGCACAGGAACACGGCGGTGCCGCCCAATTGCTCGACCGTGGCGAAATCCTTGGACGGCTGGCGGGCCAGCATGACCTCGCGGACCACGGTGTCGCGGTCCATGTTGTGGGTTTTCATCTGGTCGGGGATCTGCGCCTCGACCAGCGGGGTCAGGACATAGCCGGGGCAGATCGCATTGGCGGTGATCGATTGGCCCGCGCATTCGAGCGCCGTCACCTTGGTCAGGCCGACGATGCCATGCTTGGCGGCGACATAGGCGGATTTGTAGGGGCTCGCCGTAAGCCCATGGGCGGAGGCGATGTTGATCACGCGGCCCCAGCCCGCATCCCGCATCAGGGGCAGGGCGGCTGCCGTGGTGTGGAAGGCGGAGGACAGGTTGATCGCGATGATCGCATCCCATTTCTCGACCGGGAAGGTATCGATGCCCGCCACATGCTGGATGCCCGCATTGTTCACGAGGATGTCGCAGGCGCCCGCCTGTTCGATCAGGGCGCGGCAGTCGGCACCCTTGGACATGTCGGCCTTGATGTAGCGCGCGGTGACGCCGCAGGTGCTGGCGATTTCGGCGGCCAGCGCGTGATCGTCCTTGGTGTCGGTGAAGGAATTCAGGACAATATCGGCCCCCGCCTTGGCCAGTTCGCGCGCGATGCCGAGCCCGATGCCGGAATTGGACCCGGTGATGATGGCGGTCTTGCCGGAGAGATCGGTGGTGATGGCCATGGTGCTCTTCCCTGATTGCGTCTCGGGCCGCAGCCTATTGCTGCAACTGCGAGATGAACAGGGGCGGGGGTGCTGGAGCGCCCAAGAAAAAAACGCCGGCACGAGGCCGGCGTTAAGTTATTGAGGCAGGTTTCATACAGGCAAGAAACCTATCGAGCAGTGATCTCTGTATAAGCAATGGCTTGGCCCTTGTCCAACCGAAAATCCGCGCGAAGGGTTTGTAATGGTCAGGCCGCAGGGCTAGCCTTGGACCAGTTTCGCTTGATCGGACGAGGATTGTTTGCAGATGCACAGGAATTGTTTCCCGCGCGCCCAGGCCGCGGTGGTGGCTTTTGGGCTGGCCGTGGCGCTGGCCGGGGCAGGTATCGCGCAGCCGACGCATGGGATCGCAATGTATGGGGAGCCGGCGCTCGGTCCCGATTTCACGCATCTGCCCTATGCCAATCCCGATGCACCCACGGGCGGGCGCGTGGTGACGGGCGAGGTGGGCAGTTTCGACAGCCTCAATCCGCATATCCGGGCGGGGTCGGTGCCGTGGCAATTGCGGCTTCTGGCCTACGAATCGCTGCTGGGCCGGTCCTGGGACGAGCCCTTCACGCTCTACGGGCTGCTCGCCGAATCGGTGGAGGTGGCCCCCGACCATTCCTGGGTCGAATTTACCCTGCGCCCGGAGGCGCGGTTTTCCGATGGCAGCCCCGTCACGGTCGCCGATGTGATCTGGTCGATGGAGACGCTGGGCACCGTGGGCCATCCCCGTTACCTTGGCACATGGAGCCGGGTGTCGGGGATCGAGGCCACGGGCGAGCGTTCGGTCCGCATCAGTTTCGCCGAACCCGACCGGGAGTTGGCGATGATCATGGGCCTGCGCCCGATCCTGCAGGCCGCGCAATGGGAGGGGCGGGATTTCACGCAATCGGGGCTTGATGTCATCCCCATCGCTTCTGCGCCCTATGTCGTGTCCGATTTCGAGGCGGGCCGGTTCGTGACGCTGACGCGCAACCCCGATTACTGGGGGGCCGATCTGCCGTTCCGGCGGGGCACCAACGTGATCGACGAGGTGCGGATGGAGTTTTTCGCCGACGGCACCGCGATGACGGAGGCCTTTACCGCGGGGCTGTTGTCGATGATGCGCGAAACCTCGGCGCAGGCCTGGGCCAATAATTACGATTTCCCGCGCGTGCAGTCGGGCGAGGTGGTTCTGTCGGAGGTGCCGCATCAGCGGCCATCGGGGATGACGGGGTTCGTGATGAACACGCGGCAGGCGGCTTTTGCCGATTGGCGGGTGCGCGAGGCGATGATCCGGGCCTTTCCGGCGGAATTCATCAACCAGACGCTGAACGGGGGCGTCGATCCGCGCATCACCTCCTATTTCGCCAATTCGGTGCTGGCGATGGAGGCGGGGCCTGCGGCGGGGCGGGTGGCAGACTTCCTGGAACCCTTTGCGGGGGATTTGCTGCCCGGCGCGCTGGAGGGCTACGAGATGCCCGTGTCCGACGGGACAGAACGCAACCGCGCGGGGATCGCTGCGGCCATCGAGCTGTTGGAACAGGCGGGCTACAGGGTCGAGAACGGGGTGATGACGACGCCCGAGGGCGCGCCCTTTACCTTCGACATCCTGTTGCAGACCGGATCGGCCGAGAACGAGGCCATCGTGAACATCTACACCGAGGCGCTGGCGCGGCTGGGCATCGCGGTGGAGGTGTCGCGGGTCGATGCGGCGCAATTCCGGGAGCGTCGGGACAATTTCGATTTCGACATGATCTACGAGCGCTACGGCCTGTCGCTGTCGCCCGGCAACGAGCAATACAGCTATTGGGGCTGCGAGATGGTCGAAGTGACGGGATCGCGCAACCTGATGGGGGCGTGTCATCCGGCCATCGAGGCGATGATCGGGCGGATGCTGAATTCCGAAAGCCAGGAGGATTACGTGGCCGCCGTGCGGGCGCTGGACCGGGTTCTGACCTCGCAGCGCTATGTCGTGCCCTTCTGGCACAACCCGGTCAGCCGGATCGCGCATGATGCGCGGCTGCGGTTCCCCGAGACGATCCCGATCTATGGCGATTGGATCGGCTGGTCGCCCGATGTCTGGTGGGTGGAATAGGACCGCCTGTCCTGCGCTGAAAACGGCATGAAGGCGCGTCGGTTCCGGGCGGGACAGGCGCGCGCGCGCGGTTGACAAGACATCCGTCGGACAAGGCGGATGAGGCGGCGCGATGGAATACAGGACCGGCGTGGGGCTGGCGGTCGCGGCGACGATGCTTTGGTCCTGCCAGGGGCTGATCTTTCGCCAGATCGCGGTGGCCGATCCTTGGGCGATCTTGTTCTGGCGCTCGGCGGGCATGGTGCCGGTGGTTGCGGCTTTCGTTATCTGGACGGGCGGGGCAAGACGGCTGCATGCCATTGGGGCCGCAGGGGTCGTGGGGGCGCTGGGTCTGATCCTGGCCTTTGGCGGCGCGGTCTATGCGATCCAGTCGACGAGCATCGCCAATGCGGTGTTCCTGTTCTCGGCCTCCCCTTTCATCACGGCGCTGTTGGGCTGGGCCGTGCTGGGGGAACGGGTGCGGGGGCGGACCTGGGCCTCCATCGGGGTGGCGGCAGTGGGGATCGCGGTGATGGTGCAAGGCGGGCTCGACCGGGGGGCGCTGGCGGGCAACCTGGCGGCGCTGATCTCGGCCAGTGGATTTGCTGTCTTTACCGTCACGCTGCGGCGGGCGGGATTGGCCGATCCGATGCCCATCGTGCTGTTGGGGGGTATCTTCAGCCTGATCGCGGGCGCGGTGATGGCGGGGGCGGCGGGCGCTTCGTTGATCGTGCCGGTGGCTGATCTTGGCTGGTCGCTGTTCATGGGGGCCGTGACGCTGGCGGGGGGCATGGTGCTTTACACGCTGGGCAGCCGCGTGGTGCCGGCGGCGGAATTGACGCTCATCTCGCTTCTGGAGGTGATGCTCGCGCCGCTTCTGGTCTGGCTGGTGATGGGCGAGGGGGCGAGCCGGGCCACGATGATCGGGGGTGTTTTCGTGCTGGCCGCCGTGCTGATGAACGCGACCGGACGGAGCCGCGCGGCACCGATACCCGCCTGAGCCGGATCGGGGATACGCATCCGGGCGGCCCCGAGGAGCCGCCCGGCACTCGTTACTGCCCCTATAACGTCAGAAGAAGCCGAGCTTGTTAGGGTTGTAACTTACGAGCATGTTTTTTGTCTGTTGGTAGTGGTCGAGCATCATCTTGTGGGTCTCGCGGCCGATGCCCGATTGCTTGTAGCCGCCGAAGGCCGCATGGGCGGGATAGGCGTGGTAGTTGTTGACCCAGACGCGGCCCGCCTCGATGTTGCGGCCGAAGCGGTAGGCGCGGGTCCCGTCGCGGGTCCAGACACCGGCACCAAGGCCATACATCGTGTCATTGGCGATCTGGAGCGCCTCTTCCTCGTCCTTGAAGGTCGTGACGGAGACGACGGGGCCAAAGATTTCTTCCTGGAAGACGCGCATCTTGTTGTGGCCTTTCAGGATGGTGGGCTGGATGTAGAAGCCCCCCGAGAGGTCATCGTTGAAGCGTGCCGCATCGCCGCCGACCAGAACCTCGGCCCCTTCTTCGACGCCGATGGTGAAGTAGGACATGATCTTGTCGAATTGCTGCTGGCTGGCCTGTGCGCCGACCATGGTGGCCATGTCGCGGGGATCGCCCTGCTGGATGGCTTTCACCCGCGCGATGCAGCGCGAGATGAATTCCTCGTAGATGTCTTCCTGGATCAGCGCGCGGGAGGGGCAGGTGCAGACCTCGCCCTGGTTGAAGGCGAAGAGGACGAAACCTTCGACCGCCTTGTCGAGGAAGGCGTCATCCTGGGCCATCACGTCGGAGAAGAAGATGTTGGGCGATTTGCCACCCAGTTCCAGCGTGACGGGGATGAGGTTGACGGTCGCGGCCTCCATGATCTTGCGGCCCGTGGCGGTGGAGCCGGTGAAGGCGATCTTGGCGATCCGGGTGGAGCGGGCCAGAGCGTCGCCCGCCTCGGCCCCGGTGCCGTTGACGATGTTGAGGACACCGGCGGGCAGAAGATCGGCGACAAGCTCGGCCAGAACCATGATCGCGGCGGGCGTCTGTTCGGCGGGTTTCATCACGATGCAATTGCCGGCCGCCAGCGCGGGCGCGAGTTTCCAGGCCGCCATCAGGATCGAGAAGTTCCACGGGATGATCTGGCCCACGACACCCAGAGGTTCGTGGAAATGATAGGCGACGGTGTCATGGTCGATCTCGGACATCGTGCCTTCCTGGCTGCGCAGGACGCCCGCGAAATAGCGGAAATGGTCGACCGAGAGCGGGATATCGGCATGGGTGGTTTCGCGGATCGGCTTGCCGTTGTCCCAGGTTTCGGCCCGGGCGAGCAGGTCGAGGTTCGCCTCGAGCCGGTCGGCGATCTTGAGCAGGATGTTGGAGCGTTCGGCGGCGCTGGTCTTGCCCCAGGCGTCTTTCGCGGCATGGGCGGCGTCGAGGGCCAGTTCCACATCGGCCTTGTCGGAGCGGGCGACCTGACACACGACCTCACCGGTGATGGGGGTGATGTTGTCCATGTAGCGCCCGTTCACCGGGGCGACGAAGCGGCCACCAATGAAATTGTCATAGCGGGTCTTGAAGGGCGACACTTGCGTGCTCGCGATCTGGGTCATCTCGTTCATTGGGTCTTCTCCTCCTGAAGCGGCGGTGCCCTCCGCACCGCGCTGGAGAGGGCATGACGGAGGCTTTCGGGCCTGTCAGGAGGGGGGAAGCGGGGGAGGGGGCGCGCCTGTCTCAGCTTTGAGACAGGTTCAGCGGCTTTCGTCGAGGCCGAGGCGTTTCATCCGCCGATAGAGCGTGGCGCGGCCCACGCCAAGGGCGCGGGCGGCCTCCGACACATTGCCATCGGCACGGGCGAGCGCGCGCATCACGGCGGCGCGTTCGGCCTTTTCAAAGCCAGAGGGGCCATCGTCGCGCCCCAGAAGATCGACCGTGGGGACGGGTGCGATGGGGCCGGTGGAGGCGAGCCCAAAGGCGCGGCGCGCGCCACGGGTGGCCCCCACGACGATATCGTCGCCATTGACGGCCAGAAGGGTCGCGGCCTCCGTCTCGGGCGCCTCAGCGACAAGGATGCGGGCCTTGGGGAAGCTTGCGCGGAAGGTGTCGGTTTCGATCTGGCGCGCGGTCTGGGCGACCATGGCGGCGATCAGGCGGTTGAAGCCCTCGGTCTGGTCGGCGCGGGCCGACGAGACATCGAGGGCGGCCACCACCTCCCCCTCGGGGCCGTAGATGGGGGCATCCATGCAGCTCATCGCCGTGTTGCGGGCATGGAAATGCTCGTCGCGGTGGATGATGACGCGGCGGTTTTCGGCCAGGCAGGTGCCGATGCCGTTCGTCCCCTCCGACGCCTCGGACCAATCGGCCCCGGCGCTGAGGCCCCAGGCCTCGAACACGTGGCGGTCGCCGTCCGACACGCGCAGGTCGAGCACCACGCCCTCCGCATCGGTCAGAAGCACACCGCAGCCCGAACTGCCGACAAGCTGGTAGAGCGCATCGAGTCGGGGGGCGGCCACCCGCAGCATCGCCTGCGCCCGGTCGCGGCGTTCGGACAGGGCTGTCGCATCGACACGGGCCACGCCGTCGCGGCTGGCCGGGTCGAGCCCGTGATGGTCGAGCGAGCGCCGCCAGGAGGCCGCAAGCCGCGAGAGCGCCGCGGCCTTGGCATCGGTCACGGTTTGCAGGACCCGTTCCACATGGTGGGTTGGATGGGTGATGATCCGGCTCCTCCTGATAGGGAGGATACGCGCGTGGGTTGCATCCGCCTAGCCCGTTTCGCGTCGGTGCGGCATCGGGGCAGGGCGACTGCGCGCTTACTCTGCGGCGTCGGGCAGGGCCTTGGGCGGTTTGGTGGGATCCTCGGCATTGGGATAGACGAGACCTGCCGAGATGATCAGCTTGGCCGCATCCTCCACCGGCATGTTGAGGACCATCACGTCCTTTTGCGGCACGAAGAGCAGGAAGCCCGAGGTCGGATTGGGCGTCGTGGGCATGAAGACGGCCACCACGTCATCGGCGGTTTTCGCCTGAACCTCGCCCCGCGCCTTGGTCGAGATGAAGGCGATGGCCCAGATCCCCTTGCGCGGATATTCGATCAGGCAGGCCTTGTCGAAATTCTGCTGGCCCTGTTGCAGGACGGTTTCGGCGATCTGCTTGAGGCCCGAATAGAGCGAGCGGATGACCGGGATGGACAGGACCAGGCTTTCCGCCCAGCGGATGAGCGAGCGCCCGATCAGCCCCTTGGCAAGCCAGCCCACGACCACGGTGAAGATGAGGAAGGTCACCACGCCGATGCCGCGGATATCGACCTCGAACCCGGTGTATAGATTGATCAGATGGGCGGGATTGTAGCGCGTGGGGATGAGCGGCAGGACCCAGCCGTCGATCCAGCCCGCCAGCGTCCACAAGAGCCAGATCGTGATGCCGATGGGGGCGATCACGATCAACCCGGTCAGGAAATTCGACCGGAAAGAGGAGAAAAATCCGCGACGCGGGGGCGGGGGTGTTTCGGGCAGTTTCATCGCGGGATCCGGTCGGGGCCTGGGCGTCGGCTGCGCCCTTTGGCCTTTATCTAAGCGCGCGGTCCCGGGCGCACAAGCAATCTATGCGGCCGATCCCTGCGGCGCTTACGCCGCCAGGGCCGTGGCGATGCGCGCGGCAAGGCGGGCATTGTTCAGCACCAGCGCGATGTTGGAGGCAAGCGTGCGCCCCTCGGTCAGCTCGAAGAGCCGCTGGAGGAGGAAGGGGGTCACGGATTTGCCCGCGATGCCCTGTGCCTCGGCCTCGGCCTGGGTTTGCGCGATCAGGGGGGCGAGGGCCCCGCTTGCGATTTCATCGGCGGCGGGGATGGGATTGGCCACCAATTGCCCGCCGGGCAGGCCAAGGGCCGCGCGCATCTTGTGGGCCCGCGCAATGGCGGCAGGATCATCCATGCGCAAGGGCGCGGGCAGGCCGCTGTCCCGGCTCCAGAAGGCGGGAAAGGCATTCTGCCCCACGGCGATCACGGGCACGCCGAGCGTTTCCAGGACCTCGAGCGTCTTGGGCAGGTCGAGGATGGCCTTGGCCCCGGCGGCGACCACCGTCACGGGCGTCTGGGCCAGTTCCTGCAGATCGGCGGAGATGTCGAAGCTCTCCTCCGCGCCCTTGTGAACGCCGCCGATGCCGCCCGTGGCGAAAACGGCGATGCCCGCGCGGGCGGCACAGATCATGGTGGCGGCGACCGTCGTGGCCCCGGTGCCGCCCGTGGCGATGCAGGCGGCGAGATCTGCACGGCTGAGCTTGGCCACGCCCTGGGCCTCTGCCAAAGTTTCGAGCGCGGCAGGTTCCAGTCCCACATGGATGGTCCCGCCCAGGACCGCGATCGTGGCGGGCACGGCGCCCGCGCGGCGCACCTCGTCCTCGACCGCACGGGCGGTCGCGAGGTTCTGGGGAAAGGGCATGCCATGGGTGATGATGGTCGATTCCAGCGCCACGACGGGCGCGCCGCGCGCCATGGCCTCGGCGATTTCGGTGGAGAGAACAAGGGGCAGGGGGGGCAGGGCGCTCATGGGTCTTCTCCCGAGACATAGGTGGCGGCGGCCCGGACGGCGCGGGCAAGGGCGGCCTCGCGGCTCAGCCCCGATTGTTCGGCCGCGACATGGGCCGCCATGAAGGTGTCGCCCGCCCCGGTGATGCGATGCGCCTCGACCGGTGGAGGAACCGCGCTGATCGTGCCGGTCGCATCGGCATCGACCGCCATCTCGGCCCCGGCGGTCACCAGCACCCGCCGCGCGCCATGGGCCAGAAGGGCGGCAGCGGCGGCGGCGGCATTGGCGGGCCGCGTGCCGGTCAGAAGCCCCGCTTCCTCGCGGTTCACGTAAAGCGTCGCGCGCGGATGGCGCAGGAAGGGGCGCAGGCGCTCGGCCTTGCCCGGCGAGGCGGGGGCAAGGCGCAGATCGGCAAAGGCAAAGACGGGGCTTCCCGCGATCTCGGTCAAAAGCGCCTCGGTCAGGTTGCCATCGATGGCGATGGGGCCGGTCCAGGGCGCCTCCGGGCGTGCCAGGCGCCCATCGGTGAGGGGGGCGAGGATGCGTGCGCCCGCCGCCTCCAGCGAATGGGCATCGGCGAGCGCCGCGACCAGCGCGCCCTCGGCCTCGATCGCCATGTAGCAATCGGTGGGCAGGTCGGGATCGATCAGAAGGCCCCGACAATCCAGCCCCATCGCCGCGCAGGCCGCCATCAGTTCGCGCCCCGCCGCGTCATCGCCCAGGACCGAGACAAGCCCCGGCCGCATCCCGAAACGCCGGAGCGTCATGGCGATGTTGAGCGCGACCCCACCGGGTCCGCGCGCGATGCGCCCCGGCTTGTCATTGCCCGGTGCCATGTGCAGGGGCGTGCGGCCGATGATGTCCCAAAGGACCGAACCGATGCAGAGGATATCGGGGCTGTCTGTCATGATCTGCATCTACAAAAGCCCCCCGCCAGAATCCATCCATCATCTGTGCCCTACGCCTGCCCTTCATCTTGGCCCGAAAACTCCGGGGGAGGCGCGGAACGCGCCGGGGGCAGAGCCCCCAATCCCCCGACACAAGGAAAACCGGCCTGCCAGGGGCTTGCCATTCCCCCGAAAACCCCGTAACGGCACGCTCACTTCACAGGCGGAGGCGGGCCTGCGGCGGGAGACATCCCCGCAGCGTCCACCGGTTGGGGCAGATGCCCCTATCCTCCGCTCAGGCGCAAACCGGAAAGGAACCATTGGGATGGCGCTTCCTGATTTCTCGCTGCGTCAGCTTCTCGAAGCTGGCGTTCACTACGGCCACCAGACCCAGCGCTGGAACCCGCGGATGGGCCCGTATATCTACGGCGACCGCAACGGCATCCACATCATCGACCTGACCCAGACCGTCGAATTGCTCGACCAGGCGCTGCAGGTCGTGCGCGAAACCGTCGCCAAGGGCGGCCGTATCCTCTTCGTCGGCACCAAGCGCCAGGCGCAAAAGCCGATCGCGGAAGCCGCCGAGCGCTGCGCGCAATACTACATGAACCACCGCTGGCTGGGCGGCACGCTCACCAACTGGAAGACCGTGTCGAATTCGATCCAGCGTCTGAAATCCATCGACGAGCAGATGGAGCAGGGTCTGGACGGCCTGACCAAGAAAGAGCGTCTGGGCATGGAGCGTGACCAAGTCAAGCTGCAGGCCTCGCTCGGCGGCATCCGCCAGATGGGCGGCCTGCCGGATCTGTTGTTCGTCATCGACGTGAACAAGGAAGATCTCGCCATCGCCGAAGCCCGCAAGCTGGGCATCCCGGTCGTGGCCGTGGTCGACACCAATTGCTCGCCCGATGGCGTCGATTACGTCATCCCCGGCAATGACGATGCGGCCCGTGCCATCGCGCTTTACTGCGACCTGATCAGCCGCGCGGCACTCGACGGCATGTCGGCCCAGCTGCAGACCGCAGGTGTCGATATCGGGGCCTTCGAAGAGGTGGCCGCCGATGAGGCGCTCGCCGAAGAGGCCGTGGCCGAAGACGCCGCCGAGGGCTGAACCCCTTGTCATGCAATTGACACGCGCGCAGGGCAGATGCCTTGCGCGCCCCAAGTGATATCAGGAGAAAGCTCATGGCGATTACCGCTGCAATGGTGAAGGAACTGCGCGAAGCGACCGGCGCAGGCATGATGGACGCCAAGAAGGCGCTGACCGAGACCGATGGCGATTTCGAAGCCGCCGTCGATTGGCTGCGCACCAAGGGTCTGGCCAAGGCCGCCAAGAAATCGGGCCGCACGGCCGCAGAAGGCCTCGTGGCCGTCGCCGTCACCGGTGGCACGGGCGTCGCGGTCGAGGTGAATTCGGAAACCGATTTCGTGGCCAAGAATGCCGAATTCCAGGGCATGGTCGCAGGGATCGCGAAGGCGGCGCTCGGTGCGTCCGATGTCGAGGCGCTGCTGGCGGCCGACATGGGCGGCAAATCCATCGCCGACACGCTGACCGACAAGATCGCCACGATCGGCGAAAACATGGGCGTGCGCCGCATGGCCCGCATCGAGGGTGAGACCGTCGTGTCCTACATCCACAATGCGGCCGCCGACGGCATGGGCAAGATCGGCGTTCTGGTCGCGATGACCGGGGGCGACGAGGCCTTTGCCAAGCAGGTCGCGATGCATGTGGCCGCCGTGAACCCGGCCGCGCTTGACGAGGGCGACGTGGACCCGGCGCTGGTGGAAAAGGAACGCCAGATCCAGATCGACATCGCGCGCGAATCCGGCAAGCCGGAAGCCGTGATCGAGAAGATGATCGAAGGCCGGATGAAGAAGTTCCTGGCCGACATCACGCTGGTCAACCAGGCTTTCGTGATCAACCCCGACCTGACCGTGGGAGCCGCCGCCAAGGAAGCGGGTGCCACGATCACCGGTTTCGTCCGCCTCGAAGTGGGCGAGGGGATCGAGAAGAAGGAAGAGAACTTCGCCGAGGAAGTCGCCAAAGCCGTGAAGGGGTGAAACCCGGTCCAGCCTTTGGCGGGCAATCGCTCCTGTGGAGCGATTGAGGGTTTCACGGGCGGAGCCCCGGACCAAACCCGGTCCCGCCTTTGGTGCCTTCGCGCGCTGCGCGTGCGAGAACAACGAAAAGACCGTGAGGAGGGCAGGGGGTTTCCCTGCCCTTTGTCATTCGGACAGCGCGGATCGCCCAGAAAACGGCGCCGCCCTCGGGACAGGACGGCGCCGCCGAAAGAGGGCCAGGTGCCGGGGACATGCGTCACGGGACAGGCACCGGACCCGATGGGACGACCCGTGCCACCAGCGTAATCGCGCAGGGGCACGCGTCTTTTCGGCTTCCCGATGGAGGATCAACGCGACGGGACTAAACCGTCCGATCCCCCGTGTTCCTGACCAAATGGCCATCACTCGCGGAACGGGGACAGGATGCCGCGAGAGCCGCTTTGGCAAAACGGTGGAAATCCTTACCCGCCCGGTCAGCCCGTCTGGGCAAGGGACGCGGCGGGGCGGGACAGGTTGGCCTGCTGGCCTTTGTGCGGCAGCGTTTCGATCCGGAAAATCTGGTTCAGGATCGAGGCCTTGCGCACGGCCTGTGCCGTGGTTTCGACGCCGAGCGCGTCACGCGCGCCGCGCAGGTGTTTTTCGACGGTGGCCACGTTGCGCCCGAGGATCAGGGCGATGTCCTGCATCGTCTTGCCGTCGGCCACAAGCTCCAGCACCTCGGCCTGACGGGGGGTGAGCAGCCGTCGCTGGCCGGTAGCGGGCAATTGCAGGATGCACAGATGGGCGACATGGTTGAGGATCTCGATCTCGGCTCCGTGTTCGGCCCAGACCGCATCGGCATCCGCCTGGGTCATGTCGCGCCGCACGGCCATGCCGATGCCGGCATTGGCATTCTTGATCGCCATGGGAAAGCTGATCGTGTAGCCCGCAAGGATGCCATGGCGTTCATGCAGCGCGCGCAAGGCGCGTTCGCCATCGGTCAGCGGTTGATCGGCCATTTCGGCATAGACGCGTTCCCAGGATGCGCTGCCGGTGTTCTGGATGGCCCATCGCATCATCACGCCATCCCGGAACATGCCGCCATCGACATAGGCATCGATGTAATCGGTCGGCATGTTGGTCAGGAGCAGCGCATCCTCGGGATTGTCGTAAAGACCCGCGCCGCGAAAGGCGTTGAAGGCGTAAAAGAGCCGGTCGAAGCCGTAGCTGGCCATGACTTCGGTATGATGCGCCCAGAGCTCCTCGACCGAGGTCATGGAAAGATATGGACGCAGCCGCTTCATTCAGAGCCTTGTTGGAGGTGGCCGCACAACGCCTGGAGCGCGAGCCGGTAGCCGCGCGCACCGAACCCCTGGATCACGCCGATGCAGACCGGCGCGATGAGCGAGACATGGCGGAAGCTTTCCCGCGCATGGGTGTTGGACAGGTGCAGTTCGACCACGGGCAATTCGCTGGCCGTGATCGCATCGCGGAGCGCGACGGAGGTATGGGTATAGGCGCCCGCGTTCAGCACGACGCCCGCCATGGTGCCGCGCGCAGCATGCAGGTGGTCGATCAGCGCGCCTTCGTGGTTGGATTGGGCGCAGGTGACGGCCAGGCCGAGGGTTTTGCCATGGGCGATGCAATCGGCCTCGATGTCGGCGAGGGTCGTGTGGCCGTAGATCGCGGGCTCACGGGTGCCGAGCAGGTTCAGGTTCGGGCCGTTCAGGACCAGGATATTCATGCATTTTCCCCAATAACCACCGCAGTATACGAAGGATTGCCGCCCACGGAAGAGGCATTAATCCAAGAAGCTCAAGTGTTTGGCCGGAAAGACGGTGGGTTGCGCAGGGATTGCGGAAGCAGATGGCAGCCGGGGATTGCGTCACGCCATCTGGCAAAAATCGTTTTCTATCAATGCCCAAGGGAGCGTTGTTCACCGTGTGCATCAGGGATTGGATTGCGCGGGGTTTGGGTGGATGGGCGTTTGTTGTGGGACCGCACCATATCAATATTTAACATAATCATGATTACAGGACTTATGGATGTCCGATCGGGGAGACCCCCGTCACGGATCAATCGGCCGGAAACAGCACCGTGAAGGTGCTGCCCTGTCCCTGCACCGAGTCGATGCGCAGCCGCCCCCGATGGCGGTTCACGATATGCTTGACGATGGCGAGCCCGAGCCCCGTGCCGCCCATCGCGCGGCTGCGATGCGTGTCGACGCGGTAGAAGCGTTCGGTCAGACGCGGCAGATGCAAGGGATCGATGCCGTCGCCACGGTCGATCACATCAGCGCGCAGCAGCGGACCCTTGAGATTGCCGGTGCCGTCCTGCCAGCCGAGCCGCAAGGTCACGGGCCGTCCGGCACCGCCGTATTTCAGCGCATTCTCGGTCAGGTTCAGGAAAACCTGCATCAGCTGATCGCGGTCTCCCTTCATGCGGAACCCCTGCCCTGCGGCCCCGAGAAGCAGCGCGGGATCGGCCGGTTGCAGGTCGAGTTGCAGGGTCGATCCCTGATCCTCGGCGGCGGGTTTCAGCGCCGCGATCACGCCATCGAGCACGGCGCGCAGATCGACCTCGGTCGAGGGGCGCTGACGTTCTTGCGATTCGACGCGGCTGAGCGACAGGAGATCGGAGACGAGCCGGTTCATCCGACGCGCTTCGCCCTCCATGATGCCCAGGAAACGGTCGCGGGCGGCGGTGTCGTCCTTGGCCGGGCCGCGCAGCGTTTCGATGAAGCCCAGGACGGCCGTGAGCGGCGTGCGCAATTCATGGCTGACATTTGCGACGAAATCGCGGCGCATCTCTTCGGCTTCGCGCAGATGGGTGATGTCGGTGAAATGCAGCAAGAGCGCGCGCTGACCCGAGCGCGGCGCGGGATCGCCCACGGGCGTGATCCGCACGAGATACTGGGTTTCGCCGGTCTGGTCGGTGATCTGCATCCGCGCCTCGCCCGCCGGCTCGCCGGCCTGCACGGCCTCGACCCGGTTCAGAAGGCCTGGCTGGCGCAGGACGGTGGCGCAGCTGCGCCCCTCGATCCAGTCGCCCAGAAGCGCGCGCGCCGCCGCATTGGCCGCCTCGATCTGCCCGCTGGCCGACAGGTGCAGCATCGGATCGGGCACCGCGTTCATCACGTCGCCAAGTGGTGTATCGGCCATGGCCGGATCGCTCCCCTGATCGTGCCGGTCTGACGTGCCGCAAAAACGGGGGCTTGGCAATCATGTGGAAAACCTGTGCGTTTCCAAAAGTTGTCTTTGCCAAAGACCGAGTCGCGATGTATTTTCGAGGGGCGGCACCTTGGTGGTGGGGGGTGTTCGCCATTCATGTTCCCCCGGAACGACCGGACCTGCCCTGGCATAACGCCGATGATGGACGGAAGAGATAGGCGCCCGGCGGTGCCGGGCCGCCCGAATGATCTGGAAGAGAACGGGCCCGCCAAGGCGGTGGTCGTGCTTGCCTTGAGCGATGAGGCGTTGGGCGCCCTGCCCCGTCACGTGCTGCATCCCGATGCACGGATCCAGCGGGTGCCGTATCATATGCTGTCCGAGCGCCGCCTGAGTGGACCGGATGCACCGGGGCTGGTGCTGTCGCCGCTGCTCACGCCGGAATTCGACGCGCTCGATCTTGCGCGCATCCTGACGCAATGCGGCTATCGCGGGCGTTACCTTGCGCTGGTCGACCGTTTGCCGAGTGCGAACCTGATCCGGCGCGAAGTGGCCGCGCAATCGCCCACAATCAATTTCGACGTGATCGTGCTGGACGGATCGACGCCGTTGCATTCGCTTTAGGACGCGCAAGGAACAGGCGCGCATCGCCGCCCCCTGCCCCTTTGCCGTCGTTCAGACAGCCGCAAGCCCCGCCGCGAAATCGGCGATCAGGAGATCCACATCCTCGATCCCGACCGAGAGGCGGAAGAAACCGTCGGTGATGCCGAGTGCGGCCCGCCCCTCCGGCGTCAGGCCCCGGTGGGAGGAGGAGGGCGGGTGGCTGACCGTGGTGCCCACATCGCCGAGCGTGGGGGCAAAGGCCATGTCGGGCATGGCCATGATCATGCGGTTGGCGGCAGCCTCGTCGCCATGGATGCGGAAGCTGAGCATGTTGCCATAGCGCCCGCCCAGAAGCTTTTGCGCCTGTGCATGGTCGGGGTGATCGGCGCGGCCGGGGTAAAGCACCTGCGCCACCTTGGGCTGGTCGGCCAGCCAATCGGCCAGTTTGGCGGCATTCGCCTCGGCCCGGTCGAAACGCAGCGGGAAGGTGTAGAGGCCGCGTTCGGCCAGCCAGCATTCATAGGGGCTGGGCGTCATGCCTGTGGTGACGGCGAAATCGTAGATCGCCTTGGCATCCGCCGGATCGCGGGCGGCGACATAGCCGAGCGTGACATCGGAATGGCCGGCCAGAAGCTTGGTCACCGAATGGATGACGATATCGGCGCCATGGTCGAAGGGGCGGTAGCCGATCGGCGTGGTGAAGGTGTTGTCGACGGCGACGCGCACGCCGGCCTCGCGCGCGACGGCAAGGATACCGTCCATGTCGGCAATCCGCAGCGTGGGGTTCGAGACGACCTCGAGCAGGATCATCTTGGTCTCGGGGCGGATGGCGGCGCGGAGCGCCTCGGGCTTGGTCGGATCGACGACCGTGGTGGAGATGCCGAAACGGGCCAGATCCTGGTGCATCAGGCGCAGCGAGCGGCCATAGAGCTGGTCGGCCCCGATGATATGGTCCCCTGCCCCCAGAAGCCCCATGATCGCGGCGGTGACGGCGGACATGCCTGAGCCGGTGATGAGGCCGTTGGTGGCCCCTTCGAGCATGTCGATGCGTTGGGCCAGAAGGGTCGCATTGGGATGGCCCTCGCGGGCATAGGTATAGCCCTGCGCGCGGCCCTCGTACTGGGCGTGGAGCGTGTCGATCGAGGGCGAGGCATAGACCACCGAGGGCTGGATCGGGGTGACCACGGGCCTGCTGACGCCCTCGCGGAGCGGCAGGCGGCGCACGAGGGTCTGGGGGCGGTCATTGCGGCGGTCGGTCATGGGATCTCCATCAGGGAAGGAACGAATTTCCGTGGGAAAATTCGGGGTTTGCGCCGGACAGGGGGCAGGCGATCGTCCTAGGGGCGGGTCGTCCCCTGCCCGGTCACGAGGTATTTGAACGAGGTCAGCTGTTCGGCCCCCACGGGACCGCGCGCATGCATCTTGCCGGTGGCGATGCCGATCTCGGCCCCCATGCCGAATTCCCCGCCATCGGCGAATTGGGTCGAGGCGTTGCGCATCAGGATGGCGCTGTCGAGCCGCTGGAAGAAACGGTGGGCCGCCGCGTCATCCTCGGTCAGGATGCTTTCGGTATGGCTGGAGCCGTAGCGGCGGATATGGGCGATGGCTGCGTCGATATCCTCGACCACGCGGGCGGCGATGATCATGTCGAGGAATTCGCGGCCCCAATCGTCCTCTTGTGCGGGCGTGACGCCGGGAATGGATTGCAGTGTCGCATCGCCGCGCACCTCGACGCCCGCATCGAGAAGCGCGCGGATCACGCCCTGCCCGATACTGTCCACCACATCGCGGTGGATGAGCAGGCATTCGGCGGCCCCGCAGATGCCCGTGCGCCGGGTCTTGGCGTTGAGCGTGACCTTGAGCGCGGTTTCGGGATCGGCGGCGCGGTCGATGTAGACGTGGCAGATGCCTTCGAGATGGGCGAAGACGGGCACGCGCGCCTCGGCCTGAACGAGGCCGACAAGCCCCTTGCCGCCACGGGGGACGATCACGTCGACGTAGTCGGTCATGGTCAGAAGTTCGCGCACGGCGGCCCGGTCGCGGGTGGGGACAAGCTGGATCGCATCCTCGGGCAGGTCGGCCGCATGCAGGCCCGCGCGCAAGGCTTCGACCAAGATCCCCGAGGAATGGAAGCTTTCGGAGCCGCCGCGCAGGATGACGGCATTGCCGGATTTGAGGCAGAGCGCGCCCGCATCCGCCGTCACGTTGGGGCGGCTTTCATAGATCACGCCCACGACCCCCAGAGGCGTGCGGACGCGCTGGATATGGAGGCCATTGGGCCGGTCCCATTCCGCGATGACGGCGCCCACCGGATCATCTTGTGCCGCGACGGCGCGCAGCCCTGCGGTGATGGCGGCGATCCGGTCTTCGGTCAGCTCCAACCGGTCGAGCATGGCGGGCGACAGGCCCTTGTCGCGGCCAAAGGCCATGTCCTGCGCATTGGCGGCAAGGATATCGGGCAGGCGCGCGGTCACGATATCGGCCGCAGCCTCGAGCGCCCGGCGCTTGGCCTCGGGCGACGCGAAGGCGAGATCGGCCGCCGCCGCGCGGGCGCGCTGCCCCATCGCCTGCATCAGGGCGGGGATGTCGGTGGCGCTGTCGGGGGTCTGGTCGTTCATGTCTGGCCTTTGGGCGCGGAGGGAGGGGGCAGGATAGGCATATTTGTGGAAAGATGAAGGGGTCAGGGCTGCGGTGCCTCGGCCCTATCGGTCAGGGTGTAGTCGCGCAGGATGCGGAAGAGGCGGGTTTGCGGCGCTCCGCTGGCGGCGGCGGCCCGGGCGGCCGCACCCAGTTGGTCGTGGCTTGCGAGCGTGACGAAGCGCCCTTCGTGGTTGACGCTTTCATAGCTGCGCGCGCCGGGGAGAGTGGCGGGGGCGCTGCCATAGGCGGCCAGAAGGAAGCGGCCTGTCTCGAGGCTGGCCTGGTCTTGCGCGATCTCTTCGCCCACGCGGATGCGGTAGCTGTCGAAATGGATCTTGCGGCCCGCCGATTGGCTGGCGCGGTGGGTGGCATCCGCGCGCCATTTGGCGATGGCCGCCTCATCGGCCCAGAGCTGGTGCGACAGGAGCGCGTCCGCGTCGTCAAGCGGGCGGTAGCGGTCGAGAAAGACAAGACCGTCGTGCGCGGCGAGCACCGGTTTGAGCCGCGCCACATGGTCGAAGTAATGCGCCATATGGCCGGGCTTGGGCAGGACGTCGAAAAAGAGGCAATGCATCAGAAGGCCATGTCGTCGCGGTGAACGAGCGCTGCGCGCCCAGGATAGCCCAAGATCGCGGCAATCTCGTCGGAGCGGTGGCCTGCGATGGCGCGCGCCTCCTCCGCGGTGTAGCGCGACAGGCCGAGGCCGAGCCGCGCGCCGTCCGGCCCTTCGAGGGTGACCGGATCGCCGCGCTGGAAATCGCCGATGACGGAGGCGACACCGGCAGGCAAAAGCGATTTGCCCTGCCCCAAGGCCCCGACCGCGCCCGCATCAAGGCGCAGCGCGCCGCGCGGTTTCATCGCGGAAATCCAGCGTTTGCGCGCGGTCTGGGGATCGAGGGTTGCGGTGAACCAGGTGGCGCGCGCGCCCTGTTCGAGCGCGCTGAGGGGGCGGAGCGTCGAGCCCTCGGTGATGGCCATGGCGCAGCCTGCGGCGGTGGCGGTGCGCGCGGCCATGACCTTGGTCTTCATGCCGCCCTTGCTGAGGCCGGTGCCGGCGTCGCCTGCCATCCCCTCGATCTCGGGCGTGATGCGGTCGATCACGGGCAGGTGGCGCGCGGTCGCATCCTCGCGCGGGTTGGCGGTATAGAGCCCGTCGACATCGGACAGGAGCACACAGCCCTCGGCCCCGGCCATGACGGCGACATTGGCGGCAAGCCGGTCGTTGTCGCCGTAGCGGATCTCGTCGGTGGCGATCGTGTCATTCTCGTTCACGATGGGCACGACGCCCTTGCCCAAGAGGGCCGCGAAGGTGGCGCGCGTGTTGAGATAGCGCCGCCTGTCCTCGCTGTCGTCGAGCGTGAGCAGGATCTGCGCGGTCACGATGCCATGGGGGGCGAGCGCCTCTTCCCAGGCGCGGGCAAGGCGGATCTGGCCCACGGCGGCGGCGGCCTGCGCCTCGTCGAGCGACAGCGCGCCACGCCCGAGACCAAGGACGCCACGCCCGAGCGCGATGGAGCCGGAGGAGACGAGGATCACGTCAAGCCCGCGCGCCTTGAGCATGGCCACATCTTCGGCCATGGCGCGCAGCCAATCGGCGCGGAGCGCGCCACTCGTGCCATCGACCAGAAGGGCCGAGCCGATCTTGACCACCAGCCGCCTGATGTCGGCAAGCCGGGGCACAGTCGTTGCGGTCAGGGTTGCCACTTTTGCGGCTCCTCGCGGCCCTCGCGCATCCTGAGCCGGTCCTTGTCGATATGGGAGCGCAGCGCGCGCAACACCTCGATCAGGCCGGTGCGGGCGACGCCCGACATGGTCATGACGGAACCGCCCGAGGCCTCTTCGAGGGCCGCGCGATTTTCCGCGATCTCCTCCTCGGTCAGGGCATCGATCTTGTTCAGCACGGTCAGGCGCGGCTTGTCGACCAATTCGCCGCCATAAGCCTCGAGCTCGCCGATGATCGTGTCGTAATCGGCCACCACGTCATCCGCCGTGCCGTCGATCAGGTGCAAGAGCACCGCGCAGCGTTCGACATGGCCAAGGAAAAGATCGCCAAGGCCCCTGCCCTCATGTGCGCCCTCGATCAGGCCGGGAATGTCGGCCACGACGAATTCCGCATTGTCCACGCCCACGACGCCCAGGTTGGGATGCAGCGTGGTGAAGGGGTAATCCGCGATCTTGGGCCGTGCATTGGAGGTCGCGGCGAGAAAGGTCGATTTGCCCGCATTGGGCAGGCCCAGAAGACCCACATCGGCGATGAGTTTCAGCCGGAGCCAGAGCGTGCGCTCCACCCCCTCCTGGCCGGCATTGGCGCGGCGCGGGGCCTGGTTCGTGGCGGTCTTGAAATGCAGGTTGCCCCAGCCGCCATTGCCGCCCTTGGCCAGAAGAAAGCGTTGACCCACCTCGGTCAGATCGGCCACGACGGTTTCCTGATCCTCCTCCAGGATCTCCGTGCCTGCGGGAACGCGCAGGATGATGTCGTCGCCATCCTTGCCGGTGCGCTGCCGGCCCATGCCGGGCTGGCCGTTCTTGGCGAAGAAATGCTGCTGGTAGCGGAAATCGATGAGCGTGTTCAGCCCGTCCACGGCCTCGGCCCAGACATCGCCGCCGCGTCCGCCGTCGCCACCATCGGGGCCGCCGAATTCCACGAATTTCTCGCGCCGGAAGGACACGCAGCCGCCGCCGCCGCCGCCGGATCGGATGTAGACCTTGGCGAGGTCCAGGAATTTCATCGCATCACCGACCGCGCCGGTTGCCCGGTCCGCGCCTTCTCTGTTTCACAAATATCCTGCGGGGGTCCGGGGGTGCAAAACCCCCGGGCGCGCATCACTTGACCCGTCCTTACGCCCTTATGCGAGACGTTTCAAATAGGTCCAGGTCGCAACCTTTGCATTGCGCGCGACCGAAAAGGTCTCGGCATCGCCAAGGTAATCGAAACCGGCATTGGTCAGGACCCGCGCAGAGCCCGGATTGTCCTGAAAGACGCTGGCAAAGATCGTCTGGTTGCCAAGGGGATTCGCCGACACGAGGGCGCGCACCGCCTCGGAAGCGAAGCCCGTGTTCCACATGGCGGGCGCGACCCAATAGCCGATTTCGGATTGGCCGCGATCCATCTGCTTGAGGCCGATCACCCCCATCAGTTCCGCGCCGCCCATGTCGGTGGCATCGAGCGCCCAGACAACCTCGGTCGTGGTGGGGCTGGTGACGCGGGCGATATAGGCCTCGGCCGCACCCGGCGGATAGGGATGGGGAATGGTCGAGGTCATCTCGGCCACGCGGCGGTCGCCCGCATACATGGCCAGAAGGCCCGTGTCGGAGGCGCGCAAGGGGCGCAACAGCATCCGGGGCGCTTCGATGACGGCCTGGGCCGCGATGGTTTCCTGTTTCATGGGTACGGCCCTCCTCAAGACCGGACGCGCGACATCTTCCCCTGCCCTTCCACGTGGGCGTGAACGCCCCGTGCCACAAGAAGATGACGAAAAAGAGAAAGGGCCGGCTTTTTCGGCCGGCCCCTTGGAAACTTCGTGATCCTGTCGGGATGCGGCGTTACTCGGCGGCCTCGGCCTGCGGGAGCACGGAGACGAAGGTACGGCCCTTCATCCCCTTGGCAAAGGAGACGCGGCCTTCGACGACGGCAAAGATCGTGTGGTCCTTGCCCATGCCGACGCCCGCGCCGGGGTGCCATGCAGTGCCGCGCTGACGCACGATGATGTTGCCGGGGATCACTTCCTGACCGCCGAACTTCTTGATGCCGAGGCGACGGCCAGCCGAGTCGCGACCGTTGCGGGAGCTACCACCTGCTTTTTTATGTGCCATCTATCCTCTCCTCAGCCCTGCGCCAGCGTCTTGGCCTGTTCGACCCAGCCTTCGCGCTCGATCCGGCCCTTGAAGTTCAGTTTCTCGTCGAAGGCGGCGATATCTTCGGCGCCCCAGGCGGCGATCTGGGCAAAGCTGGTGACGCCCGCCTCGATCAGTTTCTTTTCCAGCGCCGGGCCGACGCCCGAGAGCTTCTTGAGGTCATCGCCACCTGCTGCGGCAGCGGGCGCCTCGGCCTTGGCGGCTTTGGCCTTGGCGGGCTTGGCTGCGGGGGCGGCAGCGGCTTCGGCGGGGGCCGAACCTGCGCCGATCGCGGCTTTCACGCCCGACTTTTCCGCGCCCGAGGCGAGGATGTCGGTGATGCGCACGAGCGTCAGCTTCTGGCGGTGACCCTTCTTGCGCTGCGACGAATGCTTGCGGCGGCGCTTGACGTAATGGATCAGCTTTTCGCCCTTGATCTGGTCGATCACGGTGGCCTGGACGGCCGCGCCCGTGATCATCGGGCTGCCGATGGTCGGCGTGTCTCCGCCGAGCATCAGGATCTCGTTGAACTGGACGGTGTCACCCGCCGCTGCGGCCAGCTTTTCCACGCGCAGGACATCGCCTGCCTGAACGCGGTACTGTTTGCCGCCGGTCTTGAGGACTGCGAACATCGCAATCTGTTCCTTCTTGTTCCCGCGCCCTGTGGCCCCTGCGATGCAGGTGTTGGAGGGGTCTGTCCCCGCCTCGGGCTGCGCGCCCCCGGATCGGGGCGGTTGGTCAATGATCCCCCGCGCGCCACATCCGGCTGCGCAAGGAGCCCGCCCAATGCCTCAACCGGGTCATGCTGTCAAGGCGGATCGGCGGAATTCGTTCAGGTTTCCTCGCCCGAAATGAAATGCGCCGCCGCGACCCCGAGATCATAGCTGATGCTGTCGAAGAGGGCTGCGAAACCGGCGAAAAGTGCGGCGTTCAGCGCCTGCCCGGCTTCGGTCGCGGTCAGGTCGATATAGGCGCGCAACTGGGCATCTTCGAGATCGTCATAGGCGAGCGTCTGGTAGGCATAGAGCCATTCGGTCAGATCGGCCCGGATTTCGGCCTCCTGCCCCCAGACCTCGGTCAGCATCAGGTCCTCGGGGATGGGTTGGGCGAAGGCGCCGCCGTCGGACAGGCCCCGGTAGAAGGCGAAATTGGAATTCAGCGCGCCGGAGACGTTGAGCTCCACCAGGTCGTTGACGGCGATGAATTCGGTCAGAAGCGCGATGCGGGGATGATCCTCGGCGGCGCGGCTGGCGGCAAGCTCGCCCGCGGCCTCCTCCACCCCGGGTTGGAGGAAGGATTGGCGCGCGGCCAGCTCTCCGGCGGCGACGCGCGCGCCGATGTCGGTGGCATAGAAGGCGCGCAGCGTGTCGATATGCTCGGGCGTCAGCCGGTCGAGCGGCAGCGCCGCCTCGAAATCGCGCGCCATGCGATCGGCGGAATAGATGCCTGCCACCACCGCGGCCCAGGCCGCGCCACCGCGACCGGGGAACATGTCGGCCTCCATCTCGGGGCCGCCGGCGATGCCTTCGGCGGACATGACCTCGAGGATCTGGTAAAAGCCCATGTCGGCCAGAAGCGCGCGCAGCTCGGGCGCGGTTTCGGCGAGCGCGGTCGTGGGGTCGATCTGGCCTTGCGCCTCGACCTGTGTCTGGGCCTGTATCTGGGCCTGTGCCTGGGACTGTGCCTGCGCGGCGGGACCTGCCAGGACGGGCAAGGCGAGCGCCAGCGCGAAGGGTCGGAGAACGGATCGGGTCAGGGACATGGTCACGGGTCTCACCTTTTTGGCCTGTGAGCTGTAGATGGCGTGAAGGCGGGGGGATTTCCACCACCCCTGCCCCACCTGTCGCGATCGTGAGCGGAGCCTTGCCCGTCGGCAATCGCCGATGCCCCCTTGCGCCGGTCCGTCATGGCCGCTAAATCCGCGCCACTGACCCTGACCCGAAGCGCGGAGAGGTGCCGGAGCGGTCGAACGGGGCGGTCTCGAAAACCGTTGTGGGTGCAAGCCCACCCAGGGTTCGAATCCCTGTCTCTCCGCCACTTTCCATTACCTTCCGACAAAGGCTGTTTTGGTCGCAACCACAGGCCGCCTGCCCCACCCGACAGTCATCGTGCGAGGGGCGGCGCGCCTTTCATGCCTGAAAGCCGAGGTTTTTCCGCGCCGTCCAGCGCATCCATCGTGAGGAATTTGCGCGACCAAAGGGATGGAAACTTCCCGGGCAGGGCTAGCTGGCTTTTGCCCCTTTTCATCGGCTTAAATCCAATTGTTGTCTCAAGACAACGCGAGGCATCGGCCGACCGGATGGCGAAACCACGCACCTCACAAGCAGACAGGTAAATTGCACAATTCGGAGTCCGATTCGCCGGATGCGCAACTTTAGTTTGCTCCGCACGCCTAGCGAGATTGATGGGGTCAAATATTGCTATTGACGCATCCCTACGAAAAGAGGGAGCATTCCGGCAGAAGCGCGCGGATAAACGCTTTTTTGACTTTCGGCCTGTCCTGAGGGGGCGAGTGTCTGACAGGGTCGAAATTTGGCGGGAAATGGGGGCGCGGCGATGCCGGAAATGGTGGAAACCTACTATCAGAACATCGTTGGCGCGGACGGAACCATCCTCAAGCGGGAGCTTTTGACACGCTTGGGCCCAAATCCCGGCGGGCCCAGCCTTGAAGAATTCTTCCTGAAAATAAGCCCCGAAAAAAGCATGGAGATAACGGTCAACCAGATCGAGATCGCCGCGCGGGTTTACGAAAATTCCGGCACTGCTTGCTCGGTCAATGTCGACAATTGCACCTGGCTTGACGATCGGCTCAAGGAATTGCTGATCGAGGCGGTCAACAGATATGCAACACCCCTCGTTCTGGAGTTCACGGAACTCAGGCCCATGCCGCCCCCGGACGAGATCAACGCCGTTCTTCTGGATCTGAAAAGGCATGGCGTTAAACTGGCACTGGATGATTTCGGCACTGGCCTCAACGGGATATCCGTTTTCGCCGATTATGACTTCGACATCGTCAAGATCGACAGGAAACTGACACTCGGATTGCAGGAGCGCCCCCAGAAATTGCAGGTTCTGGCGCATGTGCTGGATCTGCTGAACCTGCTGGGAAAGGACCATGTGGTGGAAGGTGTGGAGGATGACGCGCATCTGAAGGCGCTGGTGGGCGTTGGCTTCACCACATTTCAAGGCTTCGTCTTTCATCGACCCGCCCCGGTGGAGGAGCTGCTATGAGCACATCCTTTCCCCTCTCTCCCGACGAGGCCAGCCGGATTTCCGTACTGAAGGAAATGTCCATCCTCGACACGATCGAAGAACGCAAGTTCGACGACATCACGGCGCTGACATCCATGATATTCGATGTGCCGAGCGTGACGATTTCGTTGGTCGATGAAACGCGGCAATGGTTCAAGAGCCATCATGGCTTGAATGTGTGCGAGACCGACCGTGGTATTGCGTTCTGCAATTACACGGTCATGTCGGACCAGATCCTTGAGATCACCGATCCCCTGTCTGACGCGAGATTTCGCGACAATCCGCTGGTCACGGGGGATTTCCATCTTCGGTATTATTGCGGTGCGCCGATCATCATCAAGGGACAGACCATCGGTGCGCTTTGCCTCCTGGATTATTCCGAACGATCCGCGCTGTCCGAGACCCAGAGGAAGATCCTGACAGGGCTGGCCAAGATCGCGGCCGATGCCATCTTGAACAGGCATTTGCTGCAGAAATCGACCATGCTGCTCACCGGTCTTCTCAACCCGGATCGCGCGTGACCCGGCCGCAGGCGGGTGCGCAGAAGACAGGCGTGCAGATTTGACGGAGGAAAGCCCATGAAAAAGCTCATTTGTACCTTTCTGACCCTCTTTGCGGCGCAGGGCGCACATGCGGAGATCTACCAAGGGCTCTATGTGCCCCTTGGCGCGAATTGCGGTGCGCTTTCGGACAATTATTTCCAGATCGGGGATGGTTGGGTCGGACGGCATGAAACCTATTGCCAAATCACGGGCGCGACCGGTGTGGAGCGGATGGATGCCTTCTTGCTCGACACGACCTGCAGCGCGGAGGGCGAGGACATGGGGGCACAGCGCTTTTTCATCGCCAGCACATCCACGATGGAGGGGCCGGGACTGACCGTCTATTCCGCCTACGAGGGCTATGGCGCGGGGAACGGGTCGATCTACAAATTCTGCCCAGGGGTTCAATGACAGGTGGAACAGGCCGGCTTTAACGGGGCGTAGCGCCGGCCGATACGTCCATGCAGCCACAATCCTGCGAAAGCGGCAGGAGCTGGGACCGGCGTCAACCTCCGACGAAAAGCCGGCGCAGGTGGCAATCGGCAAACGCGGCAGGCCTGCCGAAATGGAGGCCGCAGTGGCTGCCGATCGAGCGGATCAGCGCCCCGATTTCGTCAGGCGTCGGCGCATCCCGCAGCAGCGGAACAAGACGGGCCGCCTGCGCCGCGCGGTATTCCGCATCCAGACCGATCACCCCCCGCGCGATCAGATCCTGTTCGGACAGGCGCCGGACATGGGTGGTGTCGATGCCCTGCATCAGCGCCACGAGGCCCGCATCGACGCCCATCCGCCCGAGATAGGCCACGGCGTCACGCTCGAACCTGCCCATGAGGTCGCGCAGCGTGTCGGCGGGGATCGGGGCGGACCCATCCTGAGACATGGGCGCGCCGGAGGACCGCGTCACCTGAGCGCGGTGAATGCCGACGGAAAAGGCCGGTGCACTGCGAAAGACGCCCGAGGCCAGCACGAAGAGACAGGCGCTGTCGCAACTGCTGGTCACGAAGACATGGGCATCGAGCGCGCGCAGGCGGGTGCCGATCTGCATGGCGGCATAGGCATCCCCCCCGGAGGAGCCGAGCAATGCGATCAGGACGGGCCGCTGCTCGAGCAGGGCGAAGCGATCGGCGAAGGCGTCGATGTCTTGCGCCAAGGCCGGCGAGATCGCGGCATCGAAGCGCAGGACCCATGCGGCGGCCGATGTTTCGGAGAGCGTGAAGCCCGTTTGCGCGGCCCTGTCCTGCGCCCGCGCAAGGCCCGTGGATGCCCACAGGACGCAGAGCGCGCAGCCGAGCGAGACAAGCCCGCCCGAGGCGCAAAAGAGCTGCTTGATCGCCCGGAGCGCCAGCTTGCCCATGCCCTGCCCCTATCTTTCGCCGAGACCTTCGCGGAAGGCGACCACGAGAGGCCGCATGAGATATTCCAGAACCGTCTGGCTATCGAGCACGATATCGGCCTGCACGGTCATGCCGGGCCGGATCACCTTTTCGGAATCCGAGGGCATCGTATCACCCTCAAGACCGACGACGACCCGGAAATACGGAAGGCCCTGTTCGTCGACAGAACTGAAGGGCGACACCAGGGCCACCTGGCCCGGGATGGTGCCGTAGCGCATGAAGTCATAGGTGCCAATCTTCACGTTGACCGGCTGGCCAACCCGGATGAACCCGATATCGGTGGGCGAGACGCGCAACTCGGCCTCCATCCGGTCGTCGACGGGCACGATGTTCATCACGGTCTCACCCGGCGGCACCACGCCACCGATGGTTCTGTAATTCAATTCCTGAACGATCCCGTTGACCGGGGACACCAGGACCGTGCGGGTGAGACGATCCTCGAGCTCGGAGAGTTGTTCCTGGATCTCGGAAATTTCGGCGGATGCCTCGTTCAGCTCGTCGAGCGTGCCACGGGTGAAGTTCAGCAATTCGAGCTGCGCATCCCGGAACGCGCGCTCGGCATCGAGAACCTGCACACGGGCCACGAGTTGATCGCTCGCCAGATCGCTCTGGATGGCGAAAATGCCGCTCAGCGTCTCTACCTGACTTTCGAGCTCGCTGCGCTGGTCCCGCGCGACGGCCAGCAGGAGCATTTCCTCGGCGATCAGTTCCTCGTGGCCGGGCGGGACGGAGGAAAAATCCGGCTCGCGGTCGAACGCCAGCGCGCGCAGCCGTTCGGTGCGGACATAGAGCGACCAGTAGCGGGCCAGAAAGGCCTGGTATTCGGACAGGACCCGCACGTTGTTGAATTCGATCAGGGCTTGGCCCTCGGTCACCAGATCCCCGTCAGCCACATGGATCGCGGAGAGCCTGCCACCGTCGATATGCTGCAGCACCTGGACGGAGCCCGCGGGCAGGACTTCGCCGGAGGACACGGCGACAACCTCGAGCCGGGCGAAATAGGCCCAGACGAAGAAGACGATGATGGTCACAAGGCCCAGCCACATGACACCGCGCGCAAAGCGAGAGCCCTTGCCCTCCTCCAGCTCGATGGCCTTGGAGATGTGCACCGACATCTTGTTGCCGAGCCGGGTGTTTTGCGTGTTGCGCTGCATGTCAGGCACTGTTGCTCATGGATGCGGCCGGGTCGCGGAAAATCTCGCGCGGTGGCGCGAAGGCACGCACATAGCCCTTGTCGAGCAGGAGAACCTTGTCGGCGCGTCGAAGCTCGCTGATCCGGTGGGAACTGAAAATGATCGTCTTCTTGCCCCGCATCGTGTCGAGAACCTTGAGAAACAGCTGCTCGTTTTCCGGCGACAGGCCGCGGGTCGGTTCATCCAGCAAGAGCAGCGGACCCTCGCTGAGATAGGCCCGCGCAAGCGATATCTGCGATACGAGGCTGAAAGGCAATTCATTGCGACCATCCCCGAGCCGGTGGTCGAGCCCCTGCGACAGCGCCCGGATACCCTCGGCGGCCCCCGACATTTCCAGCGCGCTCCAGATCTGGTCCATGGAGGCGTCGGGGCGCGAGAACATCACGTTCTGCAGGATCGTCGCGCGAAACATCTGGGCCTGCGCGGGCGCATAGCCGATCGAACGGCGGATCTTGAACGGGTCGATCTGTCGGCTGTCGATGGCGTCGAACATGATGGAGCCCGCCTGCGGGCGGTACATGCCGAGGATCAGCGACATCAGGGTTGATTTGCCCGCGCCATTCGCCCCCCCGACCGCGAGGATCTGCCCCGGTTCGAGCTTGAAATCGACGCTGAGCAGGGAGGGATCGGCCTGCGGCGAATAGCGGAAGGAGACCTTGGAAAACTCCACGCCACCTTTCAGGGCGATGCTGGATGCATAGTTGAAGGCCATGGGGCGTTCCGGGCGCACCTGCATGAGCGAGTTGATCTGGCGCTTGGCGGCATTGAGCCCTTCGACCCTCGTGAGGTTGGAAAACACCATCTGCGCGGGGTTCAGAACCCGCCACATGAGCGTCATGGATACGATCAGCACGACCGGAGATGCGGTCCCGGCCCAGACCGACGGGATGGAGATCGCCACGATGGCAAGACCCGCCGTGGTCATGATAAGGTGACCGATCGAGTAATTGACGGCAGCCAGCGATGCCGCCTTGGACGAGGCATCGACCGCATGGGCGGAAATGCCCCTCATGCGCTCCAGCCAGATGCTCGCGCCGCCGATCTCGCGGATCGAGCGCAGCTTGAAGATCGTCTCGATGAGGAATTCGTTGCGGGCGGCGGAGGCGCTGGCAGCAAGGCTCACCGCATCGGAGACCCTTGGCAGCATGAATTTGTAGGTCACGACGTAAAGCGTCACGGCCCCCGCAAAGACCAGCGCCGCCAGCGGGTTGATCACGAAGAGGGCGGCCGCCACCACAAGTGTCGAGGGCAGATCCACGAAAAGCGATCCGATCGGGCTGTGAAAGACATCGCGCAGCCCCTCGAACCCGCGCAGCCGCGCGTATTGCGACCCGATCGAGGCACGTTCGGTATAGGCCGATGGCATCGCCAGGACGCGCGACAGGATCGACGTGCTCATCAGGTAGTCGACGCGACCGGAAATGAAGGCGAGGATCGACGCCTTTTGCCGAAGGGCGAAGAAGCCGATGAGGACCGTCAGCACAACGCCGATGTAGAGTTCGGCGAGAAAGATCAACGATCCCGAAGGAATGACGCTGCCATAGACCAGAATGAGAAAGAGCGGGCTGGCCAGCGTCAGCCCGGCATGCAGGGTGCCGATGAAGAACAGGCTGGGGATCAGCGAGGAGAAGCGCCGGAAGATCGACACGACCCAGTCCTGCACCTCGGCATCAGCCGTGGATTTGGAATGATACCGGTAGATGGTGCCCAGCCGCGCGGATTGGGGAAGATCGGCGATGTCGCAGTCCCTGGTCCCGTCATGGGCGCTGCAGCTGCCGTCACGGTTCTCGACCACAAGGGCGGGCCGATCCGGGGGAACGAAAAGACAGGGCAAGAGACGTGGATCGAGCCGGTCGATGCGCGCCCGGCGCTCTTCGATGCGAAAGCCGAGACGCGCCATGGAATTGTTGAGATCGTCGAAGGTCAGCTCGTCCTCGAAATAGGGCAGCGCCTCGAACACGTCGCGGACCGATCCGTTGAAATCGACCGCTTCGAGCAGGGCCGGAAAACAAGCCGACACCTGGTTCTGGGTCTTGAAGACCTGTTTCAGGACGTTGGGCAGATGCTGGCGCATCGCCGCAGGGCCCGACAGGGTCGGAACGAGATCCGCTTCGGCCGCCAGCACCTCTGCCCCGCGCCGCAAGGGAAGTCTGCTGAAGGCGCCATCCTTGTAGGAAAAATCCTCTGCATATTGCAGCCGCCCGCCGTCCACGACGCAGATCCTGTCGGCCAGATCGCTGTAATCGGCCTTGTCGGAAACGAGGATGATCGTGACCTTGCCCTTCATCGAGGCGAGGAAGTTGCGGAACTTGCGTTCCTGGGCCACGTCGAAATCCACCGTGGCATTGTCGATCAGGACGATGTCGAGACCGCTGGCAAAGGCCCGCACGGCCATGATGTGCTTTGACCAGCCCGCGGGCAGGATTTCCACGACCTTGTCGCCCACACCGGTATTCAGACCATAAGGCAAGCGCGAGATGATCTCGTCGGCGCCCATGCGGCGCGACAGATCGCGCACCGCATCGACATCAACGCTTTCGAAAAGGGAGACGTTGTCGAGGAGCGTTCCGTCGAAAAATTCGCTGGTCGCCGAAAGATAACCCAGACGCGGCGGCGACTTGAGGTCGGTCCAGGCGGACCCGGCCGGACATTCGAAGCGCACCTCGCCCTTTGTCGGCTCGATGAAACCCGCGATCAATTCGAGAACCGTGGAGCGCCCCGAGCCGCTTGGTCCGGTCAACACGACGAATTCCCCGGCATTGAACACGAAATTGCACGCAGACAGGATTTCGCGATCTGTCGATTTGAAGGTCGCGGTGACATCCCGGAACACCACGCGGGGCAAGGCGGCAGGTGCTGCGGGATCGGATTGGCCTTCCCCCTGCCCCGGCATCCCGGGACGTGGCTGGGCCTGCTCCATGATTTCTTCGGCCAGCCTGTCGCTGAGCGCCGTATCTTGCAACTGACGCACGAAGAGGCTGCCAAAGCGCTGCACGGGTGCCGCACAGCGCAGGGTCAACAAGATGATCGCCGCCAATTCGCCGTTGGTGATCTGCCCTTCGATCGACAGATAGGCCCCGAGCGAGATCGCCGTGGCCGACAGGAGCGCCGAGAATGTCGTCCCGATGATCGAGGTTCCTTCGATCAACCGCGTCATCTTGGCGTGGTATTCGGCCGAGGCCCGCGCCAGACGTTCGTAGCGGCGCATGATGGTGGCTTCCATCGCGAGCGATTTCAGCGTGTGCGCATTCTTGAAGGTTTCCGTGAGGAAATTCGTCCGGCGCGCCTCGAGTTCCTTGTGGTCATGCGACAGTCTCGAAAAGGACCGCAGGAACACGAGAGAGGCCACCGCGAAACAGACGTAGCCGACGATGATGCTGGCACCGATGACCGGGCTGATGGCGGCGGCGACGGCGATGTAGATCAAGACGAAAGGCAGATCGAGGATCTGCTGGAAATTCTGGCCCGCATAATAGGATTTGAGGTTCGAGATCGATCGGAAGCTTTCCATCAGCCGTCCGGGACCGGCCCATTCGGTTTCATTCAAGGGCCGCGCAAGGTTGCGTGCCATCAGTTTCAGCGTCGCGCCATGTTCGAATTTCGCGGACAGCTGGTTGGAGATCTCGGCGCGACAATATCTGAGATATGCCTCGAAGCAGAGCGCGATGAAAACGCCGACCGCCATGACGAACAGCGTGTCGGTGGACCGGAATGGCAAGATCCGGTCATAGACCTGCAGCATGAAGAGTGGAAAGGCGAGGCCGAGAATGTTGATCACGAGCGAGCCGGCAATGATTGCCCCACGCCCCGGAAGGGCCGCATCGCCCATTCCGGGCGCTGCGTCGACACGCGGAAACAACCTCAGTTTTCGAAAACGCTTTGCCATTTCTACGCTTTGCTAAAGTTCACCTTGCGCATTCGAAGACGGATCTTCAACACAATCCTCGGGCGGGGCGGCCGCCAATGTGCCGCCAAGCGCCTTTACCAAATCCACAGAGGCTTGTAGTTGACCGAGCCGCGCAACGATTTCGCGGTCCTGCGTTTGCAGAACCGTGCGCTGAATTTCCAATAACTGAAAATAGTCGAGACCGCCGCGTTCGACGGAAGAAACGCTCAAATCCAGCATTTGCTGGGCAAGATCGCTGGCATCGCGCAGCGCCAGGTATTGGCGTGTCGTCAAATCCACGCCGGTCAAGGCATCCTCGACCTCGCGCAGGGCCGTGACGACCGTATTGGCGTAATCGGCCAACAATTCCCGGTTGCGGCCGGTCGCCAGTTCGACTTCGGCCTCCCTGCGGCCGCCGTCGAAAACGGTCTGGATCAGCGTGGCCGAGGAATTCACGAAGATGCTGCGCGGCGACAGGATATCGGCCAGTTCGAGGCTGCCAAGCCCTGTGGACCCGGTCAACGAGATCGAGGGGAACAGATTTGCCCGTGCCGCGCTCAGGTCGAGCTGGGCGCTGACCAAATTCGCCTCGGCCCGCCGGATGTCGGGGCGGCGGCACAAGAGGTCCGATGGCAGCCCCGGATCGACGGAGGGCAGCGCGATTTCCGTCAACGACATCGCATCGACACTGACCGCCGAGGGTGGAAGACCCAGCAGGGTCGCAAGCCGGTTGGTCACCTGTTCGCGCTGCAAGATCAGGGCGTTGACCTCGGCGCTGGTGTTGTTCTGGAGGATCCGTTGCTGGATCACGTCGACAAGCGTCGCATTCCCCCGGTCCAGCCGGACCTGGAGACCCTGGGTGATCGCCGTGATCGCCGCGAGATTGCGCTCGGCGACCGCCACGCGTTCGTTCAGGGCCACCACTTCGAAATAGGTGCGGGCGACTTCGCTGACGAGGCTGACGACAAGCGCCTCGCGGGCGAATTCGCTGGCGAGCGCCCGGTTGTAGGCGGCGCGCGTGGCGAAGGTGTCGCGCCCGAGGAGATTGACCTCGTAATTGACGGTGAGACCGGCCTGCCAGACCTGGCGCGGGCGCTGCGATCCGCCGTCGATCGCCGTGCCGATACCGCCGCCGGGCATGTCGATCCCGAGACTTGGCGACAAATCCACCGTCGGCAAGCGCTGCGAATTGTCGATCAGGACCTGTGTGCGGGCCTGCTGAAGCCGCGCCAAAGCACTTTGAAGGTCATAATTTCCCTCGAGCGCGGTATGGACGACGCTGTTGAGCTCACGGCTCGAGAAGGTGTGCCACCAGAAATACTCGACGCCCCCCCCAGGGTCCGTGGCGGTAGCGGCAAAACGCTCTGGAAACCAGCTCGCGATTTCGTTTCGGCCATTGTCGATATCCTGCAGATCACCCACAGGTGAGCAGGCCGCCAAAATCAATGCGAGCGACAAGCCTCGGACCATGCAATCCACCAACCTCATGCGTCGTCTTTTTATTCAGTTCCAGACAGGTTGCAGATCGCTGACACCACACGGATAAAACCCAAACTTTACTTTGTGCGAACTAATCCTTGGCTGGTTATTATTATCTTTAGTTTTCTTTTGATCTTTTGTTTGTATTTTCTGCTCGGTAAGTCGGTCTCTTGGCGATGGAGCGCTCGAAGAAATGCATAACTCTCAAGCAATTCACTCCAGCCACGTTTCGCACCATAGCAAAGTTGCGGCGAATTAGAAATTTTTCGAGTTTCAGTAACTTGGGCTTGTGCCAATTTTAACACGACAGGCTGCGGCACGTGTTCGCGGCGTTGACTCCGGGCGCGTCCACCGCCCTGCGCAAGACCATAATGTGGCGAATCCCCCAACAAATACGGGACTATGTCCATCGCCGCGAATGACCCATTTACGGGAAGAATGTGGGACTGCCCTGCCCTGTCATCCTGATTGAGCCGGACGCAGTCGGAATGATCCAAAGATCGGGATCGCGCAGCACGTCAAGGTTGGCGCGCGCCATGCCTGACAGGGTGAAGATAACGCGGTGCCGCGCGCTCCCCACAAGCACGGGGAGCGCACAGCAATCGCAACAGCGGGACCACGGCCGGATCACGGAAAGGCGGCGCGGACAGTCTTGCCCGCGCTCAGGAGCTCCAGCTTATTTCATCGACATTGTCGACATCATGGGTGGCGCCGTTTTGCGAAATCGCGATGTCGACGTCATGAACGCGCAGGCCATTTGGATCGCGGAACACAAGGTTGCCGGTGACGGGATCGGGTTCATAGGTCAGGTTCGGACGCTCGTCGATGATCTGGAAGGTCCAGGAATTATCGGATTCTCCGTTGAACTCGCCGCTCATGGAAACGATATCGGTCCAGTTCGACTGGTTGGAGGACGCGCCCAGAAGCGTCTGGATATCCAGCGCATCATGGGTGGTGTCGCCACCGTCGATATCGCCCTCGTTCAGGTTGCGAATGACCATCTCGTAATCGACCTCACCGGCCGAAATGGTCAGTTCGGAGCTTGAGGACGGACCGTCGTTGCCCGAGTTCAGGCTGATGCGGTTGGTGATTGCATCGATCTGACCGAGAATGCTGTCGAGATCGAGGCGATCCCCGTCATTGCTGGAGAAATCCGAGATGACCTTTTGCCCTTCACCGGACGAGGTGCCCAGATCGGACACCTCCTCGAAGAGGAACGTGTCCGCTCCCTCGCCGCCGATCAGGGTATCGGCACCCGTCCCGGCATAGATCACATCGTCGCCGTCGCTGCCTTCGATCACGAGGTCGGATTGGGACAGGTTGTCGAAGATGATCGAGAAATCGGCCGTGACCTGGTCATTGTCCGCATCGGTGACCGTGGCAGACAGGTTCAGCTCGTGTGACACGGTATCGAGGGTGAAGATCGAATTCTTGGCCAGGCGGAAACCGGTTTCTTCCCCGGCAAAAAGCTCGACCCGATCAAAGGCTTGGCCCGGATCGACCATCAGCAGCTGATCCGACGCGCTGCTCGATCCCTTGCCCGCGCCCGCAAGTTCGCCCTGCCCAACCATCGTGCCACCCGAATAGGCGACCCAGATCAGGGTTTCGCCATCCTCCAGATGATCGATCGTCATGCCGACCGCGCCCACGGACATGGGATTGCCGTCGTTCCCGAATTCGAGGACCAGCTTTTCGCCGACATTGTCCTTGTTGTTGCCCTTGAGGGAATTCGACACGAACTGGTTGTCGACGCCCATGCCCTGGCGGGAGATGTTCACATCCTCCTGTTCCCAACCGGTCGTGGAGGTCAGCGTTTCCGCGCCATCGTTTTCAAAGGCGGTGATCGTGAGCGTCGTGCCGTCGTCATTCTCGATGAAGACGATATCGTCCTTGCCCGATTCCACCTCCTCGGCCGAAGACAGGTCGAACGAGGAGCCCACGACCGGGTCGATGGTGCCGACCAGCTCGACCGAATAGGAGACGGTCCCATCTGCCGCGATCGAGGGGCTGACGGTAAAGATCGTCTCCTGGGCACCGGTTCCGGCATTGATCACCGCGTTCAGGCCGCCATTGCCGTCGCTGACATAGACGATCGCCTGCCCGTCCGATGTCAGGGCCACGCCCTGCGCATTGGTAACCGGCGTCCCGTCGCCCGCGATCACCACGGTTGCCCCGTCAAGATCGGCACCGACCGTGACGCCCATATCCGCCGTGATCGGCTGGTCCTGGGCAGAGGCCGCGATGACGATGTTCTGGGCGACCGTGGCGACCGGCGCATCATCCTCGATGCGCACGCTCAGCGTGGCGGTGTCATGATCGCCGTCCCGATCGGTGAGCGACACCGTGAAGCTTTCACTCAAGCTTTCATTCGGGGTCTGCCCATCAAGGTGGTCCTCGGCGGCCAGCAACGTGTAGGAATAGCCAACCTCGCCTGTCTCCGACGAATAGGAGGTGATCGACAAGGTGTTTCCAAGGGCGGTGGTGATCTCGGTCGGGGTGAAGACACCGTTGGAAATCACCGTCACACCGGCAATGGACAGGGTGCCGACACCATCTTCGGCACTGATGGTAAAGACGCCCGATTGGGTCAGGCTGTCCTTCACCTCGTTCGTGCCCGTCGCGAAATCGCCCTCGTCCAGCACGAGGTCGCCCCCCGCCGCACCAAGACCGGAAATGGTCGCAGGATGATCGATGTCGAGCACGCGCAGCGTGGCCGTATCCCCCGTGTCCAACCGCTCGTAGCCGCCGCCGGTCGCCGATTGAATGCTGATCGTCGTGGCGAATTCGGAGGTCGTGTCAGGTGCGGTCTGGCTTTCCGATATCCCGGTCGTCTCGCCTGCGGCGATCGTGATCGTGACGCCGTTGCTGAGCGTCAGGATCAGGTCGCTTGCAGGCGCGTTGTCGACGGAAGCGCTGTACTGGAACGCCTCGCCTTCGGTAACGACAACATCTTCCAGCATGACCTTGGTCGTTGTGTCCGTGTCGCTCACCACGACATCGACGCTCGCACCGGAGATATCGAGCGCCTCGTAATTGCCGCCAGAGACAGAGGTCACGCTATAGGTCAGCGTGCCCGCATCGATGATCGCATCCTCGGTGTTGGGATTGGCGAAGGAGACCGTGCCGCTTGTCTGGCCTGTGGAAATGGTCAGGGTCTCGCCATTCGACAGGGTCAGAACCAGGTCGGTTTCAGGTGCGGTATCGACTCGCGCCATGATGGTGATCTGTCCACCTTCGAGGACCGGCTGCGCCGAGAGCGTGACCGTCGTCGTGTCGATGGTATCCGTGACGGTGACGTCAACGCTGGCACCGGCGATATCCAGCGCCTCGTAATTGCCGCCCGAAGTCGCACTCACCGAGTAGCTCTGCGTTTCGCCATCGGCGTAGACATCGTCAGTGTTGGGGTTGGCGAAGGAGACAGACCCCGTCGTCTGACCCGCTCCGATCGTGATCGTCTCGCCATTGGACAAGGTCAGGACCAGGTCCGTCTCGGGCGCGTTCGTCACGCTCGCCGTGATCGTGATGTCCGATCCTTCGGCAACAGGTGCAGCCGACAGCGTCACCGTCGTCGTGTCGATGGTATCCGTGACCGACACATCCACGCTCGCACCGGCAATATCCAGCGCCTCGTAATTGCCGCCCGAGCTCGAGCTCACCGAGTAGCTCTGCGTCCCGCCATCGGCATAGACATCGTCGGTGTTGGGGTTCGCGAAGGAGACAGACCCCGTCGTCTGCCCCGCCCCGATCGTGATCGTCTCGCCATTGGACAAGGTCAGGACCAGGTCCGTCTCGGGCGCGTTGGTCACGCTCGCCGTGATCGTGATGTCCGACCCTTCCGCAACCGGAGCAGCCGCAAGCGTCACCGTCGTGGTATCCACCGTATCGCTCACCGCGACCGTGGCCGAAGCAGGCGCGATCACCAGATCCTCGAAGCTCTCGCCCGCGACGCTCGCCCCGCTCACCGAAACCGTCACCGCGGAGGCATCGGCAAAGACATCCTCGCCCTGTGCGGCCACGCTGTAGCTCGTGCTCGTCTGGCCCGCCTCGATCGTCACCGTCTCGCCGGTCGAGAGCGTGACCACGAGGTCATCCTCCAGCGCCTGGCTCACGCTGACCGTGAAGGAGGCGGCCTGCGCCTCCGTCACATCGCCATCGGAGGTGATCGACACCGTCACCGTATCGATGGTGTCCGTGACAGTGACGTCAACGCTCGCGCCGGTGAGATCCAGCGCCTCGTAATTGCCGCCCGAGGTCGAGGAGACCGAGTAGCTCTGCGTCCCGCCATCGGCATAGACGTCATCGGTGTTGGGATTGGCGAAGGAGACAGAGCCCGTCGTCTGACCCGCCCCGATCGTGATCGTCTCGCCATTGGACAAGGTCAGAACCAGGTCCGTCTCGGGCGCGTTCGTCACGCTCGCCGTGATCGTGATGTCCGATCCTTCCGCAACCGGAGCAGCCGAGAGCGTCACGCTGGTCGTGTCCACCGTATCCGTGACAGTGACGTCAACGCTCGCACCGGCGATATCCAGCGCCTCGTAATTGCCGCCCGAGGTCGAGCTCACCGAGTAGCTCTGCGTCCCGCCATCGGCATAGACATCGTCGGTGTTGGGATTGGCGAAGGAGACAGAGCCCGTCGTCTGCCCCGCCCCGATCGTGATCGTCTCACCATTGGACAAGGTCAGAACCAGGTCCGTCTCGGGCGCGTTCGTCACGCTCGCCGTGATCGTGATGTCCGATCCTTCCGCAACGGGCGCAGCAGAGAGCGTCACGCTGGTCGTGTCCACCGTATCCGTGACCGACACATCCACGCTCGCACCGGCAATATCCAGCGCCTCGTAATTGCCGCCCGAGGTCGCGCTGACCGAGTAGCTCTGCGTCCCGCCATCGGCATAGACATCGTCGGTGTTGGGGTTCGCGAAGGAGACAGAGCCCGTCGTCTCGCCCGCCTCGATCGTGATCGTCTCACCATTGGACAAGGTCAGGACCAGGTCCGTCTCGGGCGCGTTCGTCACGCTCGCCGTGATCGTGATGTCCGATCCTTCCGCAACGGGCGCAGCCGCAAGCGTCACCGTCGTGGTGTCGATGGTATCCGTGACCGACACATCCACGCTCGCACCGGCGATATCCAGCGCCTCGTAATTGCCGCCGGAGGTCGAGCTCACCGAGTAGCTCTGCGTCCCGCCATCGGCGTAGACATCGTCGGTGTTGGGGTTCGCGAAGGAGACAGAGCCCGTCGTCTGCCCCGCCCCGATCGTGATCGTCTCGCCATTGGACAAGGTCAGGACCAGGTCCGTCTCGGGCGCGTTCGTCACGCTCGCCGTGATCGTGATGTCCGATCCTTCCGCAACCGGAGCAGCAGAGAGCGTCACGCTGGTCGTGTCCACCGTGTCGCTCACCGCGACCGTGGCAGAGGCAGGCGCGATCACCAGGTCCTCGAAGCTCTCGCCCGCAACGCTCGCCCCGCTCACCGAGACCGTCACCGCGGAAGCATCGGCAAAGACATCATCGCCCTGCGCCGCAACCGTATAGCTCGTGCTCGTCTGGCCCGCCTCGATCGTCACCGTCTCGCCCGTCGAGAGCGTGACCACGAGGTCATCCTCCAGCGCCTGGCTCACGCTGACCGTGAAGGAGGCGGCCTGCGCCTCCGTCACATCGCCATCGGAGGTGATGCTCACCGTCACCGTATCGACCGTGTCGGTGACGGATACATCCACGCTCGCGCCGGTGAGATCCAGCGCCTCGTAATTGCCGCCGGAGGTCGAGGAGACCGAGTAGCTCTGCGTGCCGCCATCGGCATAGACGTCGTCGGTGTTGGGATTGGCGAAGGAGACAGACCCCGTCGTCTGCCCCGCCCCGATCGTGATCGTCTCGCCATTGGACAAGGTCAGGACCAGGTCCGTCTCGGGCGCATTCGTCACGCTCGCCGTGATCGTGATGTCCAACCCTTCCGCAACCGGGGAAGCGGAGAGCGTCACCGTCGTCGTGTCCACCGTGTCGCTCACCGCGACCGTGGCCGAAGCCGGGGAGATCACCAGGTCCTCGAAGCTCTCGCCCGCGACGCTCGCCCCGCTCACCGAGACCGTCACCGTGCCGGCATCGGCAAAGACATCATCGCCCTGCGCCGCAACCGTATAGCTCGTGCTCGTCTCGCCCGCCTCGATCGTCACCGTCTCGCCGGTCGAGAGCGTGACCACGAGGTCATCCTCCAGCGCCTGGCTCACGCTGACCGTGAAGGAGGCGGCCTGCGCCTCCGTCACATCGCCATCGGAGGCGATGCTCACCGTCACCGTGTCGATGGTGTCGGTGACGGTGACATCCACGCTCGCACCGGCGATATCCAGCGCCTCGTAATTGCCGCCCGAGGTCGAGGAGACCGAGTAGCTCTGCGTCCCGCCATCGGCATAGACATCATCGGTGTTGGGATTGGCGAAGGAGACAGACCCCGTCGTCTGCCCCGCCCCGATCGTGATCGTCTCGCCATTGGACAGCGTCAGAACCAGGTCCGTCTCGGGCGCATGCGTCACGCTCGCCGTGATCGTGATGTCCGATCCTTCCGCAACCGGAGCCGCCGAGAGCGTCACGCTGGTCGTGTCGATGGTGTCGCTCACCGCGACCGTGGCCGAAGCCGGGGAGATCACCAGATCCTCGAAGCTCTCGCCCGCGACGCTCGCCCCGCTCACCGAGACCGTCACCGCGGAGGCATCGGCAAAGACATCCTCGCCCTGCGCGGCCACGCTGTAGGTCGTGCTCGTCTGACCCGCCTCGATCGTCACCGTCTCGCCGGTCGAGAGCGTGACCACGAGGTCATCCTCCAGCGCCTGGCTCACGCTGACCGTGAAGGAGGCGGCCTGCGCCTCCGTCACATCGCCATCGGAGGCGATGCTCACCGTCACCGTGTCGATGGTGTCGGTGACGGTGACATCCACGCTCGCACCGGCGATATCCAGCGCCTCGTAATTGCCGCCCGAGGTCGAGGAGACCGAGTAGCTCTGCGTCCCGCCATCGGCATAGACATCATCGGTGTTGGGATTGGCGAAGGAGACAGACCCCGTCGTCTGCCCCGCCCCGATCGTGATCGTCTCGCCATTGGACAGCGTCAGAACCAGGTCCGTCTCGGGCGCATGCGTCACGCTCGCCGTGATCGTGATGTCCGATCCTTCGGCGACAGGCGCCGCCGCAAGCGTCACCGTCGTCGTGTCGATGGTATCCGTGACCGACACATCCACGCTCGCACCGGCAATATCCAGCGCCTCGTAATTGCCGCCCGAGGTCGAGCTCACCGAGTAGCTCTGCGTCCCGCCATCGGCATAGACATCATCGGTGTTGGGATTGGCGAAGGAGACAGAGCCCGTCGTCTGCCCCGCCCCGATCGTGATCGTCTCGCCATTGGACAAGGTCAGGACCAGGTCCGTCTCGGGCGCATGCGTCACGCTCGCCGTGATCGTGATGTCCGACCCTTCCGCAACCGGAGCCGCCGCAAGCGTCACCGTCGTCGTGTCGACAGTATCCGTGACAGTGACGTCAACGCTCGCGCCGACAATATCCAGCGCCTCGTAATTGCCGCCCGAGGTCGAGGAGACCGAGTAGCTCTGCGTCCCGCCATCGGCATAGACATCGTCCGTGTTGGGATTGGCGAAGGAGACAGAGCCCGTCGTCTGCCCCGCCCCGATCGTGATCGTCTCGCCATTGGACAGCGTCAGGACCAGGTCCGTCTCGGGCGCGTTCGTCACGCTCGCCGTGATCGTGATGTCCGACCCTTCCGCAACCGGGGAAGCCGAGAGCGTCACCGTCGTCGTGTCGATGGTATCCGTAACCGTGACATCGACGCTCGCGCCAGTGAGATCCAGCGCCTCGTAATTGCCGCCCGAGGTCGAGGAGACCGAGTAGCTCTGCGTCCCGCCATCGGCATAGACATCGTCGGTGTTGGGGTTGGCGAAGGAGACAGACCCCGTCGTCTCGCCCGCCCCGATCGTGATCGTCTCGCCATTGGACAAGGTCAGGACCAGGTCCGTCTCGGGCGCGTTCGTCACGCTCGCCGTGATCGTGATGTCCGACCCTTCCGCAACCGGGGAAGCCGAGAGCGTCACCGTCGTCGTGTCGATGGTATCCGTAACCGTGACATCGACGCTCGCGCCAGTGAGATCCAGCGCCTCGTAATTGCCGCCCGAGGTCGAGGAGACCGAGTAGCTCTGCGTCCCGCCATCGGCATAGACATCGTCGGTGTTGGGGTTGGCGAAGGAGACAGACCCCGTCGTCTCGCCCGCCCCGATCGTGATCGTCTCGCCATTGGACAAGGTCAGGACCAGGTCCGTCTCGGGCGCGTTCGTCACGCTCGCCGTGATCGTGATGTCCGACCCTTCCGCAACCGGAGCAGCCGCAAGCGTCACCGTCGTGGTGTCGATGGTATCCGTAACCGTGACATCGACGCTCGCGCCAGTGAGATCCAGCGCCTCGTAATTGCCGCCCGAGGTCGAGGAGACCGAGTAGCTCTGCGTCCCGCCATCGGCATAGACATCGTCGGTGTTGGGATTGGCGAAGGAGACAGACCCCGTCGTCTGACCCGCCCCGATCGTGATCTCCGCGCCATTGGACAGCGTCAGGACCAGGTCCGTCTCGGGCGCATTCGTCACGCTCGCCGTGATCGTGATGTCCGATCCTTCCGCAACCGGAGCAGCCGAGAGCGTCACGCTGGTCGTGTCGATGGTATCCGTGACAGCGACATCCACGCTCGCGCCGGCAATATCCAGCGCCTCGTAATTGCCGCCCGAGGTCGAGGAGACCGAGTAGCTCTGCGTCCCGCCATCGGCGTAGACGTCATCGGTGTTCGGGTTCGCGAAGGAGACAGAGCCCGTCGTCTCGCCCGCCCCGATCGTGATCGTCTCGCCATTCGACAAGGTCAGGACCAGGTCCGTCTCAGGCGCATTCGTCACGCTCGCCGTGATCGTGATGTCGCTGCCTTCCGCAACAGGTGCAGCCGAGAGCGTCACGCTGGTCGTGTCGATGGTATCCGTGACCGACACATCCACGCTCGCACCGGCAATATCCAACGCCTCGTAATTGCCGCCCGAGGTCGCGCTGACCGAGTAGCTCTGCGTCCCGCCGTCGGCATAGACGTCATCGGTGTTGGGATTGGCGAAGGAGACAGACCCCGTCGTCTCGCCCGCCCCGATCGTGATCGTCTCGCCATTGGACAAGGTCAGGACCAGGTCCGTCTCGGGCGCGTTCGTCACGCTCGCCGTGATCGTGATGTCGCTGCCTTCCGCGACCGGCGCAGCCGAGAGCGTCACCGTGGTCGTATCGACCGTGTCGCTCACCGCGACCGTGGCCGAAGCAGGCGCGATCACCAGATCCTCGAAGCTCTCGCCCGCGACGCTCGCCCCGCTCACCGAGACCGTCACCGCGGAGGCATCGGCAAAGACATCCTCGCCCTGTGCGGCCACGCTGTAGGTCGTGCTCGTCTGGCCCGCCTCGATCGTCACCGTCTCGCCGGTCGAGAGCGTGACCACGAGGTCATCCTCAAGAGCCTGGCTCACGCTGACCGTGAAGGAGGCGGCCTGCGCCTCCGTCACATCGCCATCGGAGGTGATGCTTACCGTCACCGTGTCGATGGTGTCGGTAACCGTGACATCCACGCTCGCACCGGCAATATCCAGCGCCTCGTAATTGCCGCCCGAGGTCGAGGAGACCGAGTAGCTCTGCGTCCCGCCATCGGCATAGACGTCATCGGTGTTGGGATTGGCGAAGGAGACAGAGCCCGTCGTCTGACCCGCCCCGATCGTGATCGTCTCGCCATTGGACAAGGTCAGGACCAGGTCCGTCTCGGGCGCGTTCGTCACGCTCGCCGTGATCGTGATGTCCGATCCTTCCGCAACCGGCGCAGCCGAGAGCGTCACGCTGGTCGTGTCGATGGTGTCGCTCACCGCGACCGTGGCCGAAGCCGGGGAGATCACCAGATCCTCGAAGCTCTCGCCCGCGACGCTCGCCCCGCTCACCGAGACCGTCACCGCGGAGGCATCGGCAAAGACATCCTCGCCCTGCGCGGCCACGCTGTAGGTCGTGCTCGTCTGGCCCGCCTCGATCGTCACCGTCTCGCCGGTCGAGAGCGTGACCACGAGGTCATCCTCAAGAGCCTGGCTCACGCTGACCGTGAAGGAGGCGGCCTGCGCCTCCGTCACATCGCCATCGGAGGTGATCGACACCGTCACCGTGTCGACCGTATCCGTGATCTCGGCCGTGGCGCTCGCCCCCGCAAGGCTCGTCGCCTCGAAGTTGCCCCCCGTGATCGCCGTCACCGTCGCCGTGATGGAGCCTTCGTCCACGTAGACATCGGCATTGTCGAGGCCCGTCACTGTCAGGCTGCCGGTGCCCGAGGCGTCCAGCGCGACCGTGTATTCCGTGCCGCCAACATCCACCGTCAGGCTCGCCGGGGCACCCGCCTCGGGCGCGTTGCTCAGCGCGAAGTCGAAGGTCACCGAGGTCGCATCCTCGCTGATGTCGCTCGTCGTCACGCTCACCGTCGTCGTATCGACCGTGTCCGTGACCGAGACATCCACGCTCGCACCGGCGATATCCAGCGCCTCGTAATTGCCGCCGGAGGTCGAGGAGACCGAGTAGCTCTGCGTCCCGCCATCGGCATAGACATCGTCGGTGTTGGGATTGGCGAAGGAGACAGACCCCGTCGTCTCACCCGCCCCGATCGTGATCTCCGCACCATTGGACAAGGTCAGGACCAGGTCCGTCTCGGGCGCATGCGTCACGCTCGCCGTGATCGTGATGTCCGACCCTTCCGCAACCGGAGCCGCCGCAAGCGTCACCGTCGTCGTGTCGACAGTATCCGTGACAGTGACGTCAACGCTCGCGCCGACAATATCCAGCGCCTCGTAATTGCCGCCCGAGGTCGAGGAGACCGAGTAGCTCTGCGTCCCGCCATCGGCATAGACATCGTCCGTGTTGGGATTGGCGAAGGAGACAGACCCCGTCGTCTCGCCCGCCTCGATCGTGATCTCCGCGCCATTGGACAAGGTCAGGACCAGGTCCGTCTCGGGCGCGTTCGTCACGCTCGCCGTGATCGTGATGTCCGATCCTTCGGCAACCGGCGCAGCCGCAAGCGTCACCGTCGTCGTGTCCACCGTATCCGTGATCTCGGCCGTGGCGCTCGCCCCCTCAAGGCTCGTCGCCTCGAAGTTGCCCCCGTGATCGCCGTCACCGTCGCCGTGATGGAGCCTTCGTCCACGTAGACATCGGCATTGTCGAGGCCCGTTACCGTCAGGCTGCCGGCCCCCGAGGCGTCCAGCGCGACCGTGTATTCCGTGCCGCCAACATCCACCGTCAGGCTCGCCGGGACACCCGCCTCGGGCGCGTTGCTCAGCGCGAAGTCGAAGGTCACCGAGGTCGCATCCTCGCTGATGTCGCTCGTCGTCACGCTCACCGTCGTCGTATCGACCGTGTCCGTGACAGTGACGTCAACGCTCGCGCCGGCAATATCCAGCGCCTCGTAATTGCCGCCCGAGGTCGAGCTGACCGAGTAGCTCTGCGTCCCGCCATCGGCATAGACATCGTCCGTGTTGGGATTGGCGAAGGAGACAGACCCCGTCGTCTCGCCCGCCCCGATCGTGATCTCCGCGCCATTGGACAAGGTCAGGACCAGGTCCGTCGCAGGCGCATGCGTCACGCTCGCCGTGATCGTGATGTCCGACCCTTCCGCAACCGGAGCCGCCGAGAGCGTCACCGTCGTCGTGTCGACCGTATCCGTGATCTCGGCCGTAGCACTCGCCCCCTCAAGGCTCGTCGCCTCGAAGTTCCCGCCCGTGATCGCCGTCACAGTCGCCGTGATGGAGCCTTCGTCCACGTAGACATCGGCATTGTCGAGGCCCGTCACCGTCAGGCTGGCGGCCCCCGTCGCATCGAGCGCGACCGTGTATTCCGTGCCGCCAACATCCACCGTCAGGCTCGCCGGGGCACCCGCCTCGGGCGCGTTGCTCAGCGCGAAGTCGAAGGTCACCGAGGTCGCATCCTCGCTGATGTCGCTCGTCGTCACGCTGACCGTCGTCGTATCGACCGTGTCCGTGACAGTGACATCCACGCTCGCACCGGCGATATCCAGCGCCTCGTAATTGCCGCCCGAGGTCGCGCTGACCGAGTAGCTCTGCGTCCCGCCATCGGCATAGACATCGTCGGCATTCGGGTTCGTAAAGCTGACAGACCCCGTCGTCTGACCCGCCCCGATCGTGATCTCCGCGCCATTGGACAAGGTCAGAACCAGGTCCGTCTCGGGCGCATGCGTCACGCTCGCCGTGATCGTGATGTCCGATCCTTCCGCAACCGGAGCAGCCGAGAGCGTCACGCTGGTCGTGTCGATGGTGTCGCTCACCGCGACCGTGGCCGAAGCCGGGGAGATCACCAGGTCCTCGAAGCTCTCGCCCGCGACACTCGCCCCGTTCACCGAGACCGTCACCGCGGAGGCATCGGCAAAGACATCCTCGCCCTGCGCCGCAACCGTATAGCTCGTGCTCGTCTCGCCCGCCTCGATCGTCACCGTCTCGCCGGTCGAGAGCGTGACCACGAGGTCATCCTCCAGCGCCTGGCTCACGCTGACCGTGAAGGAGGCGGCCTGCGCCTCCGTCACATCGCCATCGGAGGCGATGCTCACCGTCACCGTGTCGATGGTGTCGGTGACGGTGACATCCACGCTCGCACCGGCGATATCCAGCGCCTCGTAATTGCCGCCCGAGGTCGCGCTGACCGAGTAGCTCTGCGTCCCGCCATCGGCATAGACATCGTCGGCATTCGGGTTCGTAAAGCTGACAGACCCCGTCGTCTGACCCGCCCCGATCGTGATCTCCGCGCCATTGGACAAGGTCAGAACCAGGTCCGTCTCGGGCGCATGCGTCACGCTCGCCGTGATCGTGATGTCCGATCCTTCCGCAACCGGAGCAGCCGAGAGCGTCACGCTGGTCGTGTCGATGGTGTCGCTCACCGCGACCGTGGCCGAAGCCGGGGAGATCACCAGGTCCTCGAAGCTCTCGCCCGCGACACTCGCCCCGTTCACCGAGACCGTCACCGCGGAGGCATCGGCAAAGACATCCTCGCCCTGCGCGGCCACGCTGTAGGTCGTGCTCGTCTGACCCGCCTCGATCGTCACCGTCTCGCCGGTCGAGAGCGTGACCACGAGGTCATCCTCCAGCGCCTGGCTCACGCTGACCGTGAAGGAGGCGGCCTGCGCCTCCGTCACATCGCCATCGGAGGCGATGCTCACCGTCACCGTGTCGATGGTGTCGGTGACGGTGACATCCACGCTCGCACCGGCGATATCCAGCGCCTCGTAATTGCCGCCCGAGGTCGCGCTGACCGAGTAGCTCTGCGTCCCGCCATCGGCATAGACATCGTCGGCATTCGGGTTCGTAAAGCTGACAGACCCCGTCGTCTCGCCCGCCCCGATCGTGATCTCCGCGCCATTGGACAAGGTCAGGACCAGGTCCGTCTCGGGCGCGTTCGTCACGCTCGCCGTGATCGTGATGTCCGATCCTTCCGCAACCGGAGCAGCCGAGAGCGTCACCGTCGTGGTATCCACCGTGTCGCTCACCGCGACCGTGGCCGAAGCCGGGGAGATCACCAGGTCCTCGAAGCTCTCGCCCGCGACACTCGCCCCGCTCACCGAGACCGTCACCGCGGAGGCATCGGCAAAGACATCCTCGCCCTGCGCGGCCACGCTGTAGCTCGTGCTCGTCTGGCCCGCCTCGATCGTCACCGTCTCGCCGGTCGAGAGCGTGACCACGAGGTCATCCTCCAGCGCCTGGCTTACGCTGACCGTGAAGGATGCGGCCTGCGCCTCCGTCACATCGCCATCGGAGGTGATGCTCACCGTCACCGTGTCGATGGTGTCGGTGACGGTGACATCCACGCTCGCACCGGCGATATCCAGCGCCTCGTAATTGCCGCCCGAGGTCGCGCTGACCGAGTAGCTCTGCGTCCCGCCATCGGCATAGACATCGTCGGCATTCGGGTTCGTAAAGCTGACAGACCCCGTCGTCTGACCCGCCCCGATCGTGATCTCCGCGCCATTGGACAAGGTCAGAACCAGGTCCGTCTCGGGCGCATGCGTCACGCTCGCCGTGATCGTGATGTCCGATCCTTCCGCAACCGGAGCAGCCGAGAGCGTCACGCTGGTCGTGTCGATGGTGTCGCTCACCGCGACCGTGGCCGAAGCCGGGGAGATCACCAGGTCCTCGAAGCTCTCGCCCGCGACACTCGCCCCGTTCACCGAGACCGTCACCGCGGAGGCATCGGCAAAGACATCCTCGCCCTGCGCCGCAACCGTATAGCTCGTGCTCGTCTCGCCCGCCTCGATCGTCACCGTCTCGCCGGTCGAGAGCGTGACCACGAGGTCATCCTCCAGCGCCTCACTCACGCTGACCGTGAAGGAGGCGGCCTGCGCCTCCGTCACATCGCCATCGGAGGTGATCGACACCGTCACCGTGTCGACCGTATCCGTGATCTCGGCCGTGGCGCTCGCCCCCGCAAGGCTCGTCGCCTCGAAGTTGCCCCCCGTGATCGCCGTCACCGTCGCCGTGATGGAGCCTTCGTCCACGTAGACATCGGCATTGTCGAGGCCCGTCACTGTCAGGCTGCCGGTGCCCGAGGCGTCCAGCGCGACCGTGTATTCCGTGCCGCCAACATCCACCGTCAGGCTCGCCGGGGCACCCGCCTCGGGCGCGTTGCTCAGCGCGAAGTCGAAGGTCACCGAGGTCGCATCCTCGCTGATGTCGCTCGTCGTCACGCTCACCGTCGTCGTATCGACCGTGTCCGTGACCGAGACATCCACGCTCGCACCGGCGATATCCAGCGCCTCGTAATTGCCGCCGGAGGTCGAGGAGACCGAGTAGCTCTGCGTCCCGCCATCGGCATAGACATCGTCGGTGTTGGGATTGGCGAAGGAGACAGACCCCGTCGTCTCACCCGCCCCGATCGTGATCTCCGCACCATTGGACAAGGTCAGGACCAGGTCCGTCTCGGGCGCATGCGTCACGCTCGCCGTGATCGTGATGTCCGATCCTTCCGCAACCGGAGCAGCCGAGAGCGTCACGCTGGTCGTGTCGATGGTGTCGCTCACCGCGACCGTGGCCGAAGCCGGGGAGATCACCAGATCCTCGAAGCTCTCGCCCGCGACGCTCGCCCCGCTCACCGAGACCGTCACCGCGGAGGCATCGGCAAAGACATCCTCGCCCTGCGCGGCCACGCTGTAGGTCGTGCTCGTCTGACCCGCCTCGATCGTCACCGTCTCGCCGGTCGAGAGCGTGACCACGAGGTCATCCTCCAGCGCCTGGCTCACGCTGACCGTGAAGGAGGCGGCCTGCGCCTCCGTCACATCGCCATCGGAGGCGATGCTCACCGTCACCGTGTCGATGGTGTCGGTGACGGTGACATCCACGCTCGCACCGGCGATATCCAGCGCCTCGTAATTGCCGCCCGAGGTCGAGGAGACCGAGTAGCTCTGCGTCCCGCCATCGGCATAGACATCATCGGTGTTGGGATTGGCGAAGGAGACAGACCCCGTCGTCTGCCCCGCCCCGATCGTGATCTCCGCGCCATTGGACAAGGTCAGAACCAGGTCCGTCTCGGGCGCATCCGTCACGCTCGCCGTGATCGTGATGTCCGATCCTTCCGCAACCGGAGCAGCCGAGAGCGTCACCGTCGTGGTATCCACCGTGTCGCTCACCGCGACCGTGGCCGAAGCCGGGGAGATCACCAGGTCCTCGAAGCTCTCGCCCGCGACACTCGCCCCGCTCACCGAGACCGTCACCGCGGAGGCATCGGCAAAGACATCCTCGCCCTGCGCGGCCACGCTGTAGCTCGTGCTCGTCTGGCCCGCCTCGATCGTCACCGTCTCGCCGGTCGAGAGCGTGACCACGAGGTCATCCTCCAGCGCCTGGCTTACGCTGACCGTGAAGGATGCGGCCTGCGCCTCCGTCACATCGCCATCGGAGGTGATGCTCACCGTCACCGTGTCGATGGTGTCGGTGACGGTGACATCCACGCTCGCACCGGCGATATCCAGCGCCTCGTAATTGCCGCCCGAGGTCGCGCTGACCGAGTAGCTCTGCGTCCCGCCATCGGCATAGACATCGTCGGCATTCGGGTTCGTAAAGCTGACAGACCCCGTCGTCTGACCCGCCCCGATCGTGATCTCCGCGCCATTGGACAAGGTCAGAACCAGGTCCGTCTCGGGCGCATGCGTCACGCTCGCCGTGATCGTGATGTCCGATCCTTCCGCAACCGGAGCAGCCGAGAGCGTCACGCTGGTCGTGTCGATGGTGTCGCTCACCGCGACCGTGGCCGAAGCCGGGGAGATCACCAGGTCCTCGAAGCTCTCGCCCGCGACACTCGCCCCGTTCACCGAGACCGTCACCGCGGAGGCATCGGCAAAGACATCCTCGCCCTGCGCCGCAACCGTATAGCTCGTGCTCGTCTCGCCCGCCTCGATCGTCACCGTCTCGCCGGTCGAGAGCGTGACCACGAGGTCATCCTCCAGCGCCTGGCTCACGCTGACCGTGAAGGAGGCGGCCTGCGCCTCCGTCACATCGCCATCGGAGGCGATGCTCACCGTCACCGTGTCGATGGTGTCGGTGACGGTGACATCCACGCTCGCACCGGCGATATCCAGCGCCTCGTAATTGCCGCCCGAGGTCGCGCTGACCGAGTAGCTCTGCGTCCCGCCATCGGCATAGACATCGTCGGCATTCGGGTTCGTAAAGCTGACAGACCCCGTCGTCTGACCCGCCCCGATCGTGATCTCCGCGCCATTGGACAAGGTCAGAACCAGGTCCGTCTCGGGCGCATGCGTCACGCTCGCCGTGATCGTGATGTCCGATCCTTCCGCAACCGGAGCCGCCGAGAGCGTCACGCTGGTCGTGTCGATGGTGTCGCTCACCGCGACCGTGGCCGAAGCCGGGGAGATCACCAGATCCTCGAAGCTCTCGCCCGCGACGCTCGCCCCGCTCACCGAGACCGTCACCGCGGAGGCATCGGCAAAGACATCCTCGCCCTGCGCGGCCACGCTGTAGGTCGTGCTCGTCTGACCCGCCTCGATCGTCACCGTCTCGCCGGTCGAGAGCGTGACCACGAGGTCATCCTCCAGCGCCTGGCTCACGCTGACCGTGAAGGAGGCGGCCTGCGCCTCCGTCACATCGCCATCGGAGGCGATGCTCACCGTCACCGTGTCGATGGTGTCGGTGACGGTGACATCCACGCTCGCACCGGCGATATCCAGCGCCTCGTAATTGCCGCCCGAGGTCGAGGAGACCGAGTAGCTCTGCGTCCCGCCATCGGCATAGACATCATCGGTGTTGGGATTGGCGAAGGAGACAGACCCCGTCGTCTGCCCCGCCCCGATCGTGATCTCCGCGCCATTGGACAAGGTCAGAACCAGGTCCGTCTCGGGCGCATCCGTCACGCTCGCCGTGATCGTGATGTCCGATCCTTCCGCAACCGGAGCAGCCGAGAGCGTCACGCTGGTCGTGTCGATGGTGTCGCTCACCGCGACCGTGGCCGAAGCCGGGGAGATCACCAGGTCCTCGAAGCTCTCGCCCGCGACACTCGCCCCGTTCACCGAGACCGTCACCGCGGAGGCATCGGCAAAGACATCCTCGCCCTGCGCGGCCACGCTGTAGGTCGTGCTCGTCTGACCCGCCTCGATCGTCACCGTCTCGCCGGTCGAGAGCGTGACCACGAGGTCATCCTCCAGCGCCTGGCTCACGCTGACCGTGAAGGAGGCGGCCTGCGCCTCCGTCACATCGCCATCGGAGGCGATGCTCACCGTCACCGTGTCGATGGTGTCGGTGACGGTGACATCCACGCTCGCACCGGCGATATCCAGCGCCTCGTAATTGCCGCCCGAGGTCGAGGAGACCGAGTAGCTCTGCGTCCCGCCATCGGCATAGACATCATCGGTGTTGGGATTGGCGAAGGAGACAGAGCCCGTCGTCTGCCCCGCCCCGATCGTGATCGTCTCGCCATTGGACAGCGTCAGGACCAGGTCCGTCTCGGGCGCGTTCGTCACGCTCGCCGTGATCGTGATGTCCGACCCTTCCGCAACCGGGGAAGCCGAGAGCGTCACCGTCGTCGTGTCGATGGTATCCGTAACCGTGACATCGACGCTCGCGCCAGTGAGATCCAGCGCCTCGTAATTGCCGCCCGAGGTCGAGGAGACCGAGTAGCTCTGCGTCCCGCCATCGGCATAGACATCGTCGGTGTTGGGGTTGGCGAAGGAGACAGACCCCGTCGTCTCGCCCGCCCCGATCGTGATCGTCTCGCCATTGGACAAGGTCAGGACCAGGTCCGTCTCGGGCGCGTTCGTCACGCTCGCCGTGATCGTGATGTCCGACCCTTCCGCAACCGGGGAAGCCGAGAGCGTCACCGTCGTCGTGTCGATGGTATCCGTAACCGTGACATCGACGCTCGCGCCAGTGAGATCCAGCGCCTCGTAATTGCCGCCCGAGGTCGAGGAGACCGAGTAGCTCTGCGTCCCGCCATCGGCATAGACATCGTCGGTGTTGGGGTTGGCGAAGGAGACAGACCCCGTCGTCTCGCCCGCCCCGATCGTGATCGTCTCGCCATTGGACAAGGTCAGAACCAGGTCCGTCTCGGGCGCATCCGTCACGCTCGCCGTGATCGTGATGTCCGACCCTTCCGCAACCGGAGCCGCCGAGAGCGTCACGCTGGTCGTGTCCACCGTATCCGTGACAGTGACGTCAACGCTCGCGCCGGCAATATCCAGCGCCTCGTAATTGCCGCCCGAGGTCGAGCTCACCGAGTAGCTCTGCGTCCCGCCGTCGGCATAGACGTCATCGGTGTTGGGGTTCGCGAAGGAGACAGACCCCGTCGTCTGACCCGCCCCGATCCTGATCGTCTCGCCATTGGACAAGGTCAGGACCAGGTCCGTCTCAGGCGCGTTCGTCACGCTCGCCGTGATCGTGATGTCCGACCCTTCCGCAACCGGAGCAGCCGAGAGCGTCACGCTGGTCGTGTCGATGGTATCCGTGACCGACACATCCACGCTCGCACCGGCAATATCCAGCGCCTCGTAATTGCCGCCCGAGGTCGAGGAGACCGAGTAGCTCTGCGTCCCGCCATCGGCATAGACGTCATCGGTGTTGGGGTTCGCGAAGGAGACAGACCCCGTCGTCTGCCCCGCCCCGATCCTGATCGTCTCGCCATTGGACAAGGTCAGGACCAGGTCCGTCTCAGGCGCGTTCGTCACGCTCGCCGTGATCGTGATGTCCGATCCTTCCGCAACAGGTGCAGCCGAGAGCGTCACGCTGGTCGTATCCACCGTGTCCGTAACAGTGACGTCAACGCTCGCGCCGGCGATATCGAGCGCCTCGTAATTGCCGCCCGAGGTCGAGGAGACCGAGTAGCTCTGCGTCCCGCCATCGGCATAGACATCGTCCGTGTTGGGGTTGGCGAAGGAGACAGATCCCGTCGTCTCGCCCGCCCCGATCGTGATCGTCTCACCATTGGACAAGGTCAGGACCAGGTCCGTCTCAGGCGCGTTCGTCACGCTCGCCGTGATCGTGATGTCCGATCCTTCCGCAACCGGAGCAGCAGAGAGCGTCACGCTGGTCGTGTCGATGGTGTCGCTCACCGCGACCGTGGCCGAAGCCGGGGAGATCACCAGGTCCTCGAAGCTCTCGCCCGCGACACTCGCCCCGTTCACCGAGACCGTCACCGCGGAGGCATCGGCAAAGACATCCTCGCCCTGCGCGGCCACGCTGTAGGTCGTGCTCGTCTGACCCGCCTCGATCGTCACCGTCTCGCCGGTCGAGAGCGTGACCACGAGGTCATCCTCCAGCGCCTCACTCACGCTGACCGTGAAGGAGGCGGCCTGCGCCTCCGTCACATCGCCATCGGAGGTGATCGACACCGTCACCGTGTCGACCGTATCCGTGATCTCGGCCGTGGCGCTCGCCCCCGCAAGGCTCGTCGCCTCGAAGTTGCCCCCCGTGATCGCCGTCACCGTCGCCGTGATGGAGCCTTCGTCCACGTAGACATCGGCATTGTCGAGGCCCGTCACCGTCAGGCTGCCGGTGCCCGAGGCATCCAGCGCGACCGTGTATTCCGTGCCGCCAACATCCACCGTCAGGCTCGCCGGGACACCCGCCTCGGGCGCGTTGCTCAGCGCGAAGTCGAAGGTCACCGAGGTCGCATCCTCGCTGATGTCGCTCGTCGTCACGCTCACCGTCGTCGTATCGACCGTGTCCGTGACAGTGACGTCAACGCTCGCACCGGCGATATCCAGCGCCTCGTAATTGCCGCCGGAGGTCGAGCTCACCGAGTAGCTCTGCGTCCCGCCATCGGCATAGACATCGTCGGTGTTGGGGTTCGCGAAGGAGACAGAGCCCGTCGTCTGACCCGCCCCGATCGTGATCGTCTCGCCATTGGACAAGGTCAGAACCAGGTCCGTCTCGGGCGCGTTCGTCACGCTCGCCGTGATCGTGATGTCCGACCCTTCCGCAACCGGGGAAGCCGAGAGCGTCACCGTCGTCGTGTCGATGGTATCCGTAACCGTGACATCGACGCTCGCGCCAGTGAGATCCAGCGCCTCGTAATTGCCGCCCGAGGTCGAGGAGACCGAGTAGCTCTGCGTCCCGCCATCGGCATAGACATCGTCGGTGTTGGGGTTGGCGAAGGAGACAGACCCCGTCGTCTCGCCCGCCCCGATCGTGATCGTCTCGCCATTGGACAAGGTCAGGACCAGGTCCGTCTCGGGCGCGTTCGTCACGCTCGCCGTGATCGTGATGTCCGACCCTTCCGCAACCGGAGCAGCCGCAAGCGTCACCGTCGTGGTGTCGATGGTATCCGTAACCGTGACATCGACGCTCGCGCCAGTGAGATCCAGCGCCTCGTAATTGCCGCCCGAGGTCGAGGAGACCGAGTAGCTCTGCGTCCCGCCATCGGCATAGACATCGTCGGTGTTGGGATTGGCGAAGGAGACAGACCCCGTCGTCTGACCCGCCCCGATCGTGATCTCCGCGCCATTGGACAGCGTCAGGACCAGGTCCGTCTCGGGCGCATTCGTCACGCTCGCCGTGATCGTGATGTCCGATCCTTCCGCAACCGGAGCAGCCGAGAGCGTCACGCTGGTCGTGTCGATGGTATCCGTGACAGCGACATCCACGCTCGCGCCGGCAATATCCAGCGCCTCGTAATTGCCGCCCGAGGTCGAGGAGACCGAGTAGCTCTGCGTCCCGCCATCGGCGTAGACGTCATCGGTGTTCGGGTTCGCGAAGGAGACAGAGCCCGTCGTCTCGCCCGCCCCGATCGTGATCGTCTCGCCATTCGACAAGGTCAGGACCAGGTCCGTCTCAGGCGCATTCGTCACGCTCGCCGTGATCGTGATGTCGCTGCCTTCCGCAACAGGTGCAGCCGAGAGCGTCACGCTGGTCGTGTCGATGGTATCCGTGACCGACACATCCACGCTCGCACCGGCAATATCCAACGCCTCGTAATTGCCGCCCGAGGTCGCGCTGACCGAGTAGCTCTGCGTCCCGCCGTCGGCATAGACGTCATCGGTGTTGGGATTGGCGAAGGAGACAGACCCCGTCGTCTCGCCCGCCCCGATCGTGATCGTCTCGCCATTGGACAAGGTCAGGACCAGGTCCGTCTCGGGCGCGTTCGTCACGCTCGCCGTGATCGTGATGTCGCTGCCTTCCGCGACCGGCGCAGCCGAGAGCGTCACCGTGGTCGTATCGACCGTGTCGCTCACCGCGACCGTGGCCGAAGCAGGCGCGATCACCAGATCCTCGAAGCTCTCGCCCGCGACGCTCGCCCCGCTCACCGAGACCGTCACCGCGGAGGCATCGGCAAAGACATCCTCGCCCTGTGCGGCCACGCTGTAGGTCGTGCTCGTCTGGCCCGCCTCGATCGTCACCGTCTCGCCGGTCGAGAGCGTGACCACGAGGTCATCCTCAAGAGCCTGGCTCACGCTGACCGTGAAGGAGGCGGCCTGCGCCTCCGTCACATCGCCATCGGAGGTGATGCTTACCGTCACCGTGTCGATGGTGTCGGTAACCGTGACATCCACGCTCGCACCGGCAATATCCAGCGCCTCGTAATTGCCGCCCGAGGTCGAGGAGACCGAGTAGCTCTGCGTCCCGCCATCGGCATAGACGTCATCGGTGTTGGGATTGGCGAAGGAGACAGAGCCCGTCGTCTGACCCGCCCCGATCGTGATCGTCTCGCCATTGGACAAGGTCAGGACCAGGTCCGTCTCGGGCGCGTTCGTCACGCTCGCCGTGATCGTGATGTCCGATCCTTCCGCAACCGGCGCAGCCGAGAGCGTCACGCTGGTCGTGTCGATGGTGTCGCTCACCGCGACCGTGGCCGAAGCCGGGGAGATCACCAGATCCTCGAAGCTCTCGCCCGCGACGCTCGCCCCGCTCACCGAGACCGTCACCGCGGAGGCATCGGCAAAGACATCCTCGCCCTGCGCGGCCACGCTGTAGGTCGTGCTCGTCTGGCCCGCCTCGATCGTCACCGTCTCGCCGGTCGAGAGCGTGACCACGAGGTCATCCTCAAGAGCCTGGCTCACGCTGACCGTGAAGGAGGCGGCCTGCGCCTCCGTCACATCGCCATCGGAGGTGATCGACACCGTCACCGTGTCGACCGTATCCGTGATCTCGGCCGTGGCGCTCGCCCCCGCAAGGCTCGTCGCCTCGAAGTTGCCCCCGTGATCGCCGTCACCGTCGCCGTGATGGAGCCTTCGTCCACGTAGACATCGGCATTGTCGAGGCCCGTCACTGTCAGGCTGCCGGTGCCCGAGGCGTCCAGCGCGACCGTGTATTCCGTGCCGCCAACATCCACCGTCAGGCTCGCCGGGGCACCCGCCTCGGGCGCGTTGCTCAGCGCGAAGTCGAAGGTCACCGAGGTCGCATCCTCGCTGATGTCGCTCGTCGTCACGCTCACCGTCGTCGTATCGACCGTGTCCGTGACCGAGACATCCACGCTCGCACCGGCGATATCCAGCGCCTCGTAATTGCCGCCGGAGGTCGAGGAGACCGAGTAGCTCTGCGTCCCGCCATCGGCATAGACATCGTCGGTGTTGGGATTGGCGAAGGAGACAGACCCCGTCGTCTCACCCGCCCCGATCGTGATCTCCGCACCATTGGACAAGGTCAGGACCAGGTCCGTCTCGGGCGCATGCGTCACGCTCGCCGTGATCGTGATGTCCGACCCTTCCGCAACCGGAGCCGCCGCAAGCGTCACCGTCGTCGTGTCGACAGTATCCGTGACAGTGACGTCAACGCTCGCGCCGACAATATCCAGCGCCTCGTAATTGCCGCCCGAGGTCGAGGAGACCGAGTAGCTCTGCGTCCCGCCATCGGCATAGACATCGTCCGTGTTGGGATTGGCGAAGGAGACAGACCCCGTCGTCTCGCCCGCCTCGATCGTGATCTCCGCGCCATTGGACAAGGTCAGGACCAGGTCCGTCTCGGGCGCGTTCGTCACGCTCGCCGTGATCGTGATGTCCGATCCTTCGGCAACCGGCGCAGCCGCAAGCGTCACCGTCGTCGTGTCCACCGTATCCGTGATCTCGGCCGTGGCGCTCGCCCCCTCAAGGCTCGTCGCCTCGAAGTTGCCCCCCGTGATCGCCGTCACCGTCGCCGTGATGGAGCCTTCGTCCACGTAGACATCGGCATTGTCGAGGCCCGTTACCGTCAGGCTGCCGGCCCCCGAGGCGTCCAGCGCGACCGTGTATTCCGTGCCGCCAACATCCACCGTCAGGCTCGCCGGGACACCCGCCTCGGGCGCGTTGCTCAGCGCGAAGTCGAAGGTCACCGAGGTCGCATCCTCGCTGATGTCGCTCGTCGTCACGCTCACCGTCGTCGTATCGACCGTGTCCGTGACAGTGACGTCAACGCTCGCGCCGGCAATATCCAGCGCCTCGTAATTGCCGCCCGAGGTCGAGCTGACCGAGTAGCTCTGCGTCCCGCCATCGGCATAGACATCGTCCGTGTTGGGATTGGCGAAGGAGACAGACCCCGTCGTCTCGCCCGCCCCGATCGTGATCTCCGCGCCATTGGACAAGGTCAGGACCAGGTCCGTCGCAGGCGCATGCGTCACGCTCGCCGTGATCGTGATGTCCGACCCTTCCGCAACCGGAGCCGCCGAGAGCGTCACCGTCGTCGTGTCGACCGTATCCGTGATCTCGGCCGTAGCACTCGCCCCCTCAAGGCTCGTCGCCTCGAAGTTCCCGCCCGTGATCGCCGTCACAGTCGCCGTGATGGAGCCTTCGTCCACGTAGACATCGGCATTGTCGAGGCCCGTCACCGTCAGGCTGGCGGCCCCCGTCGCATCGAGCGCGACCGTGTATTCCGTGCCGCCAACATCCACCGTCAGGCTCGCCGGGGCACCCGCCTCGGGCGCGTTGCTCAGCGCGAAGTCGAAGGTCACCGAGGTCGCATCCTCGCTGATGTCGCTCGTCGTCACGCTGACCGTCGTCGTATCGACCGTGTCCGTGACAGTGACATCCACGCTCGCACCGGCGATATCCAGCGCCTCGTAATTGCCGCCCGAGGTCGCGCTGACCGAGTAGCTCTGCGTCCCGCCATCGGCATAGACATCGTCGGCATTCGGGTTCGTAAAGCTGACAGACCCCGTCGTCTGACCCGCCCCGATCGTGATCTCCGCGCCATTGGACAAGGTCAGAACCAGGTCCGTCTCGGGCGCATGCGTCACGCTCGCCGTGATCGTGATGTCCGATCCTTCCGCAACCGGAGCAGCCGAGAGCGTCACGCTGGTCGTGTCGATGGTGTCGCTCACCGCGACCGTGGCCGAAGCCGGGGAGATCACCAGGTCCTCGAAGCTCTCGCCCGCGACACTCGCCCCGTTCACCGAGACCGTCACCGCGGAGGCATCGGCAAAGACATCCTCGCCCTGCGCCGCAACCGTATAGCTCGTGCTCGTCTCGCCCGCCTCGATCGTCACCGTCTCGCCGGTCGAGAGCGTGACCACGAGGTCATCCTCCAGCGCCTGGCTCACGCTGACCGTGAAGGAGGCGGCCTGCGCCTCCGTCACATCGCCATCGGAGGCGATGCTCACCGTCACCGTGTCGATGGTGTCGGTGACGGTGACATCCACGCTCGCACCGGCGATATCCAGCGCCTCGTAATTGCCGCCCGAGGTCGCGCTGACCGAGTAGCTCTGCGTCCCGCCATCGGCATAGACATCGTCGGCATTCGGGTTCGTAAAGCTGACAGACCCCGTCGTCTGACCCGCCCCGATCGTGATCTCCGCGCCATTGGACAAGGTCAGAACCAGGTCCGTCTCGGGCGCATGCGTCACGCTCGCCGTGATCGTGATGTCCGATCCTTCCGCAACCGGAGCAGCCGAGAGCGTCACGCTGGTCGTGTCGATGGTGTCGCTCACCGCGACCGTGGCCGAAGCCGGGGAGATCACCAGGTCCTCGAAGCTCTCGCCCGCGACACTCGCCCCGTTCACCGAGACCGTCACCGCGGAGGCATCGGCAAAGACATCCTCGCCCTGCGCGGCCACGCTGTAGGTCGTGCTCGTCTGACCCGCCTCGATCGTCACCGTCTCGCCGGTCGAGAGCGTGACCACGAGGTCATCCTCCAGCGCCTGGCTCACGCTGACCGTGAAGGAGGCGGCCTGCGCCTCCGTCACATCGCCATCGGAGGCGATGCTCACCGTCACCGTGTCGATGGTGTCGGTGACGGTGACATCCACGCTCGCACCGGCGATATCCAGCGCCTCGTAATTGCCGCCCGAGGTCGCGCTGACCGAGTAGCTCTGCGTCCCGCCATCGGCATAGACATCGTCGGCATTCGGGTTCGTAAAGCTGACAGACCCCGTCGTCTCGCCCGCCCCGATCGTGATCTCCGCGCCATTGGACAAGGTCAGGACCAGGTCCGTCTCGGGCGCGTTCGTCACGCTCGCCGTGATCGTGATGTCCGATCCTTCCGCAACCGGAGCAGCCGAGAGCGTCACCGTCGTGGTATCCACCGTGTCGCTCACCGCGACCGTGGCCGAAGCCGGGGAGATCACCAGGTCCTCGAAGCTCTCGCCCGCGACACTCGCCCCGCTCACCGAGACCGTCACCGCGGAGGCATCGGCAAAGACATCCTCGCCCTGCGCGGCCACGCTGTAGCTCGTGCTCGTCTGGCCCGCCTCGATCGTCACCGTCTCGCCGGTCGAGAGCGTGACCACGAGGTCATCCTCCAGCGCCTGGCTTACGCTGACCGTGAAGGATGCGGCCTGCGCCTCCGTCACATCGCCATCGGAGGTGATGCTCACCGTCACCGTGTCGATGGTGTCGGTGACGGTGACATCCACGCTCGCACCGGCGATATCCAGCGCCTCGTAATTGCCGCCCGAGGTCGCGCTGACCGAGTAGCTCTGCGTCCCGCCATCGGCATAGACATCGTCGGCATTCGGGTTCGTAAAGCTGACAGACCCCGTCGTCTGACCCGCCCCGATCGTGATCTCCGCGCCATTGGACAAGGTCAGAACCAGGTCCGTCTCGGGCGCATGCGTCACGCTCGCCGTGATCGTGATGTCCGATCCTTCCGCAACCGGAGCAGCCGAGAGCGTCACGCTGGTCGTGTCGATGGTGTCGCTCACCGCGACCGTGGCCGAAGCCGGGGAGATCACCAGGTCCTCGAAGCTCTCGCCCGCGACACTCGCCCCGTTCACCGAGACCGTCACCGCGGAGGCATCGGCAAAGACATCCTCGCCCTGCGCCGCAACCGTATAGCTCGTGCTCGTCTCGCCCGCCTCGATCGTCACCGTCTCGCCGGTCGAGAGCGTGACCACGAGGTCATCCTCCAGCGCCTGGCTCACGCTGACCGTGAAGGAGGCGGCCTGCGCCTCCGTCACATCGCCATCGGAGGCGATGCTCACCGTCACCGTGTCGATGGTGTCGGTGACGGTGACATCCACGCTCGCACCGGCGATATCCAGCGCCTCGTAATTGCCGCCCGAGGTCGCGCTGACCGAGTAGCTCTGCGTCCCGCCATCGGCATAGACATCGTCGGCATTCGGGTTCGTAAAGCTGACAGACCCCGTCGTCTGACCCGCCCCGATCGTGATCTCCGCGCCATTGGACAAGGTCAGAACCAGGTCCGTCTCGGGCGCATGCGTCACGCTCGCCGTGATCGTGATGTCCGATCCTTCCGCAACCGGAGCAGCCGAGAGCGTCACGCTGGTCGTGTCGATGGTGTCGCTCACCGCGACCGTGGCCGAAGCCGGGGAGATCACCAGATCCTCGAAGCTCTCGCCCGCGACGCTCGCCCCGCTCACCGAGACCGTCACCGCGGAGGCATCGGCAAAGACATCCTCGCCCTGCGCGGCCACGCTGTAGGTCGTGCTCGTCTGACCCGCCTCGATCGTCACCGTCTCGCCGGTCGAGAGCGTGACCACGAGGTCATCCTCCAGCGCCTGGCTCACGCTGACCGTGAAGGAGGCGGCCTGCGCCTCCGTCACATCGCCATCGGAGGCGATGCTCACCGTCACCGTGTCGATGGTGTCGGTGACGGTGACATCCACGCTCGCACCGGCGATATCCAGCGCCTCGTAATTGCCGCCCGAGGTCGAGGAGACCGAGTAGCTCTGCGTCCCGCCATCGGCATAGACATCATCGGTGTTGGGATTGGCGAAGGAGACAGACCCCGTCGTCTGCCCCGCCCCGATCGTGATCTCCGCGCCATTGGACAAGGTCAGAACCAGGTCCGTCTCGGGCGCATCCGTCACGCTCGCCGTGATCGTGATGTCCGATCCTTCCGCAACCGGAGCAGCCGAGAGCGTCACGCTGGTCGTGTCGATGGTGTCGCTCACCGCGACCGTGGCCGAAGCCGGGGAGATCACCAGGTCCTCGAAGCTCTCGCCCGCGACACTCGCCCCGTTCACCGAGACCGTCACCGCGGAGGCATCGGCAAAGACATCCTCGCCCTGCGCGGCCACGCTGTAGGTCGTGCTCGTCTGACCCGCCTCGATCGTCACCGTCTCGCCGGTCGAGAGCGTGACCACGAGGTCATCCTCCAGCGCCTGGCTCACGCTGACCGTGAAGGAGGCGGCCTGCGCCTCCGTCACATCGCCATCGGAGGCGATGCTCACCGTCACCGTGTCGATGGTGTCGGTGACGGTGACATCCACGCTCGCACCGGCGATATCCAGCGCCTCGTAATTGCCGCCCGAGGTCGAGGAGACCGAGTAGCTCTGCGTCCCGCCATCGGCATAGACATCATCGGTGTTGGGATTGGCGAAGGAGACAGACCCCGTCGTCTCGCCCGCCCCGATCGTGATCGTCTCGCCATTGGACAGCGTCAGAACCAGGTCCGTCTCGGGCGCATGCGTCACGCTCGCCGTGATCGTGATGTCCGATCCTTCCGCAACCGGAGCCGCCGAGAGCGTCACGCTGGTCGTGTCGATGGTGTCGCTCACCGCGACCGTGGCCGAAGCCGGGGAGATCACCAGATCCTCGAAGCTCTCGCCCGCGACGCTCGCCCCGCTCACCGAGACCGTCACCGCGGAGGCATCGGCAAAGACATCCTCGCCCTGCGCGGCCACGCTGTAGGTCGTGCTCGTCTGACCCGCCTCGATCGTCACCGTCTCGCCGGTCGAGAGCGTGACCACGAGGTCATCCTCCAGCGCCTGGCTCACGCTGACCGTGAAGGAGGCGGCCTGCGCCTCCGTCACATCGCCATCGGAGGCGATGCTCACCGTCACCGTGTCGATGGTGTCGGTGACGGTGACATCCACGCTCGCACCGGCGATATCCAGCGCCTCGTAATTGCCGCCCGAGGTCGAGGAGACCGAGTAGCTCTGCGTCCCGCCATCGGCATAGACATCATCGGTGTTGGGATTGGCGAAGGAGACAGACCCCGTCGTCTGCCCCGCCCCGATCGTGATCTCCGCGCCATTGGACAAGGTCAGAACCAGGTCCGTCTCGGGCGCATCCGTCACGCTCGCCGTGATCGTGATGTCCGACCCTTCCGCAACCGGAGCCGCCGAGAGCGTCACGCTGGTCGTGTCCACCGTATCCGTGACAGTGACGTCAACGCTCGCGCCGGCAATATCCAGCGCCTCGTAATTGCCGCCCGAGGTCGAGCTCACCGAGTAGCTCTGCGTCCCGCCGTCGGCATAGACGTCATCGGTGTTGGGGTTCGCGAAGGAGACAGACCCCGTCGTCTGACCCGCCCCGATCCTGATCGTCTCGCCATTGGACAAGGTCAGGACCAGGTCCGTCTCAGGCGCGTTCGTCACGCTCGCCGTGATCGTGATGTCCGACCCTTCCGCAACCGGAGCAGCCGAGAGCGTCACGCTGGTCGTGTCGATGGTATCCGTGACCGACACATCCACGCTCGCACCGGCAATATCCAGCGCCTCGTAATTGCCGCCCGAGGTCGAGGAGACCGAGTAGCTCTGCGTCCCGCCATCGGCATAGACGTCATCGGTGTTGGGGTTCGCGAAGGAGACAGACCCCGTCGTCTGCCCCGCCCCGATCCTGATCGTCTCGCCATTGGACAAGGTCAGGACCAGGTCCGTCTCAGGCGCGTTCGTCACGCTCGCCGTGATCGTGATGTCCGATCCTTCCGCAACAGGTGCAGCCGAGAGCGTCACGCTGGTCGTATCCACCGTGTCCGTAACAGTGACGTCAACGCTCGCGCCGGCGATATCGAGCGCCTCGTAATTGCCGCCCGAGGTCGAGGAGACCGAGTAGCTCTGCGTCCCGCCATCGGCATAGACATCGTCCGTGTTGGGGTTGGCGAAGGAGACAGATCCCGTCGTCTCGCCCGCCCCGATCGTGATCGTCTCACCATTGGACAAGGTCAGGACCAGGTCCGTCTCAGGCGCGTTCGTCACGCTCGCCGTGATCGTGATGTCCGACCCTTCCGCAACCGGAGCAGCCGCAAGCGTCACCGTCGTGGTGTCGATGGTATCCGTAACCGTGACATCGACGCTCGCGCCAGTGAGATCCAGCGCCTCGTAATTGCCGCCCGAGGTCGAGGAGACCGAGTAGCTCTGCGTCCCGCCATCGGCATAGACATCGTCGGTGTTGGGATTGGCGAAGGAGACAGACCCCGTCGTCTGACCCGCCCCGATCGTGATCTCCGCGCCATTGGACAGCGTCAGGACCAGGTCCGTCTCGGGCGCATTCGTCACGCTCGCCGTGATCGTGATGTCCGATCCTTCCGCAACCGGAGCAGCCGAGAGCGTCACGCTGGTCGTGTCGATGGTATCCGTGACAGCGACATCCACGCTCGCGCCGGCAATATCCAGCGCCTCGTAATTGCCGCCCGAGGTCGAGGAGACCGAGTAGCTCTGCGTCCCGCCATCGGCGTAGACGTCATCGGTGTTCGGGTTCGCGAAGGAGACAGAGCCCGTCGTCTCGCCCGCCCCGATCGTGATCGTCTCGCCATTCGACAAGGTCAGGACCAGGTCCGTCTCAGGCGCATTCGTCACGCTCGCCGTGATCGTGATGTCGCTGCCTTCCGCAACAGGTGCAGCCGAGAGCGTCACGCTGGTCGTGTCGATGGTATCCGTGACCGACACATCCACGCTCGCACCGGCAATATCCAACGCCTCGTAATTGCCGCCCGAGGTCGCGCTGACCGAGTAGCTCTGCGTCCCGCCGTCGGCATAGACGTCATCGGTGTTGGGATTGGCGAAGGAGACAGACCCCGTCGTCTCGCCCGCCCCGATCGTGATCGTCTCGCCATTGGACAAGGTCAGGACCAGGTCCGTCTCGGGCGCGTTCGTCACGCTCGCCGTGATCGTGATGTCGCTGCCTTCCGCGACCGGCGCAGCCGAGAGCGTCACCGTGGTCGTATCGACCGTGTCGCTCACCGCGACCGTGGCCGAAGCAGGCGCGATCACCAGATCCTCGAAGCTCTCGCCCGCGACGCTCGCCCCGCTCACCGAGACCGTCACCGCGGAGGCATCGGCAAAGACATCCTCGCCCTGTGCGGCCACGCTGTAGGTCGTGCTCGTCTGGCCCGCCTCGATCGTCACCGTCTCGCCGGTCGAGAGCGTGACCACGAGGTCATCCTCAAGAGCCTGGCTCACGCTGACCGTGAAGGAGGCGGCCTGCGCCTCCGTCACATCGCCATCGGAGGTGATGCTTACCGTCACCGTGTCGATGGTGTCGGTAACCGTGACATCCACGCTCGCACCGGCAATATCCAGCGCCTCGTAATTGCCGCCCGAGGTCGAGGAGACCGAGTAGCTCTGCGTCCCGCCATCGGCATAGACGTCATCGGTGTTGGGATTGGCGAAGGAGACAGAGCCCGTCGTCTGACCCGCCCCGATCGTGATCGTCTCGCCATTGGACAAGGTCAGGACCAGGTCCGTCTCGGGCGCGTTCGTCACGCTCGCCGTGATCGTGATGTCCGATCCTTCCGCAACCGGCGCAGCCGAGAGCGTCACGCTGGTCGTGTCGATGGTGTCGCTCACCGCGACCGTGGCCGAAGCCGGGGAGATCACCAGATCCTCGAAGCTCTCGCCCGCGACGCTCGCCCCGCTCACCGAGACCGTCACCGCGGAGGCATCGGCAAAGACATCCTCGCCCTGCGCGGCCACGCTGTAGGTCGTGCTCGTCTGGCCCGCCTCGATCGTCACCGTCTCGCCGGTCGAGAGCGTGACCACGAGGTCATCCTCAAGAGCCTGGCTCACGCTGACCGTGAAGGAGGCGGCCTGCGCCTCCGTCACATCGCCATCGGAGGTGATCGACACCGTCACCGTGTCGACCGTATCCGTGATCTCGGCCGTGGCGCTCGCCCCCGCAAGGCTCGTCGCCTCGAAGTTGCCCCCCGTGATCGCCGTCACCGTCGCCGTGATGGAGCCTTCGTCCACGTAGACATCGGCATTGTCGAGGCCCGTCACTGTCAGGCTGCCGGTGCCCGAGGCGTCCAGCGCGACCGTGTATTCCGTGCCGCCAACATCCACCGTCAGGCTCGCCGGGGCACCCGCCTCGGGCGCGTTGCTCAGCGCGAAGTCGAAGGTCACCGAGGTCGCATCCTCGCTGATGTCGCTCGTCGTCACGCTCACCGTCGTCGTATCGACCGTGTCCGTGACCGAGACATCCACGCTCGCACCGGCGATATCCAGCGCCTCGTAATTGCCGCCGGAGGTCGAGGAGACCGAGTAGCTCTGCGTCCCGCCATCGGCATAGACATCGTCGGTGTTGGGATTGGCGAAGGAGACAGACCCCGTCGTCTCACCCGCCCCGATCGTGATCTCCGCACCATTGGACAAGGTCAGGACCAGGTCCGTCTCGGGCGCATGCGTCACGCTCGCCGTGATCGTGATGTCCGACCCTTCCGCAACCGGAGCCGCCGCAAGCGTCACCGTCGTCGTGTCGACAGTATCCGTGACAGTGACGTCAACGCTCGCGCCGACAATATCCAGCGCCTCGTAATTGCCGCCCGAGGTCGAGGAGACCGAGTAGCTCTGCGTCCCGCCATCGGCATAGACATCGTCCGTGTTGGGATTGGCGAAGGAGACAGACCCCGTCGTCTCGCCCGCCTCGATCGTGATCTCCGCGCCATTGGACAAGGTCAGGACCAGGTCCGTCTCGGGCGCGTTCGTCACGCTCGCCGTGATCGTGATGTCCGATCCTTCGGCAACCGGCGCAGCCGCAAGCGTCACCGTCGTCGTGTCCACCGTATCCGTGATCTCGGCCGTGGCGCTCGCCCCCTCAAGGCTCGTCGCCTCGAAGTTGCCCCCGTGATCGCCGTCACCGTCGCCGTGATGGAGCCTTCGTCCACGTAGACATCGGCATTGTCGAGGCCCGTTACCGTCAGGCTGCCGGCCCCCGAGGCGTCCAGCGCGACCGTGTATTCCGTGCCGCCAACATCCACCGTCAGGCTCGCCGGGACACCCGCCTCGGGCGCGTTGCTCAGCGCGAAGTCGAAGGTCACCGAGGTCGCATCCTCGCTGATGTCGCTCGTCGTCACGCTCACCGTCGTCGTATCGACCGTGTCCGTGACAGTGACGTCAACGCTCGCGCCGGCAATATCCAGCGCCTCGTAATTGCCGCCCGAGGTCGAGCTGACCGAGTAGCTCTGCGTCCCGCCATCGGCATAGACATCGTCCGTGTTGGGATTGGCGAAGGAGACAGACCCCGTCGTCTCGCCCGCCCCGATCGTGATCTCCGCGCCATTGGACAAGGTCAGGACCAGGTCCGTCGCAGGCGCATGCGTCACGCTCGCCGTGATCGTGATGTCCGACCCTTCCGCAACCGGAGCCGCCGAGAGCGTCACCGTCGTCGTGTCGACCGTATCCGTGATCTCGGCCGTAGCACTCGCCCCCTCAAGGCTCGTCGCCTCGAAGTTCCCGCCCGTGATCGCCGTCACAGTCGCCGTGATGGAGCCTTCGTCCACGTAGACATCGGCATTGTCGAGGCCCGTCACCGTCAGGCTGGCGGCCCCCGTCGCATCGAGCGCGACCGTGTATTCCGTGCCGCCAACATCCACCGTCAGGCTCGCCGGGGCACCCGCCTCGGGCGCGTTGCTCAGCGCGAAGTCGAAGGTCACCGAGGTCGCATCCTCGCTGATGTCGCTCGTCGTCACGCTGACCGTCGTCGTATCGACCGTGTCCGTGACAGTGACATCCACGCTCGCACCGGCGATATCCAGCGCCTCGTAATTGCCGCCCGAGGTCGCGCTGACCGAGTAGCTCTGCGTCCCGCCATCGGCATAGACATCGTCGGCATTCGGGTTCGTAAAGCTGACAGACCCCGTCGTCTGACCCGCCCCGATCGTGATCTCCGCGCCATTGGACAAGGTCAGAACCAGGTCCGTCTCGGGCGCATGCGTCACGCTCGCCGTGATCGTGATGTCCGATCCTTCCGCAACCGGAGCAGCCGAGAGCGTCACGCTGGTCGTGTCGATGGTGTCGCTCACCGCGACCGTGGCCGAAGCCGGGGAGATCACCAGGTCCTCGAAGCTCTCGCCCGCGACACTCGCCCCGTTCACCGAGACCGTCACCGCGGAGGCATCGGCAAAGACATCCTCGCCCTGCGCCGCAACCGTATAGCTCGTGCTCGTCTCGCCCGCCTCGATCGTCACCGTCTCGCCGGTCGAGAGCGTGACCACGAGGTCATCCTCCAGCGCCTGGCTCACGCTGACCGTGAAGGAGGCGGCCTGCGCCTCCGTCACATCGCCATCGGAGGCGATGCTCACCGTCACCGTGTCGATGGTGTCGGTGACGGTGACATCCACGCTCGCACCGGCGATATCCAGCGCCTCGTAATTGCCGCCCGAGGTCGCGCTGACCGAGTAGCTCTGCGTCCCGCCATCGGCATAGACATCGTCGGCATTCGGGTTCGTAAAGCTGACAGACCCCGTCGTCTGACCCGCCCCGATCGTGATCTCCGCGCCATTGGACAAGGTCAGAACCAGGTCCGTCTCGGGCGCATGCGTCACGCTCGCCGTGATCGTGATGTCCGATCCTTCCGCAACCGGAGCAGCCGAGAGCGTCACGCTGGTCGTGTCGATGGTGTCGCTCACCGCGACCGTGGCCGAAGCCGGGGAGATCACCAGGTCCTCGAAGCTCTCGCCCGCGACACTCGCCCCGTTCACCGAGACCGTCACCGCGGAGGCATCGGCAAAGACATCCTCGCCCTGCGCGGCCACGCTGTAGGTCGTGCTCGTCTGACCCGCCTCGATCGTCACCGTCTCGCCGGTCGAGAGCGTGACCACGAGGTCATCCTCCAGCGCCTGGCTCACGCTGACCGTGAAGGAGGCGGCCTGCGCCTCCGTCACATCGCCATCGGAGGCGATGCTCACCGTCACCGTGTCGATGGTGTCGGTGACGGTGACATCCACGCTCGCACCGGCGATATCCAGCGCCTCGTAATTGCCGCCCGAGGTCGCGCTGACCGAGTAGCTCTGCGTCCCGCCATCGGCATAGACATCGTCGGCATTCGGGTTCGTAAAGCTGACAGACCCCGTCGTCTCGCCCGCCCCGATCGTGATCTCCGCGCCATTGGACAAGGTCAGGACCAGGTCCGTCTCGGGCGCGTTCGTCACGCTCGCCGTGATCGTGATGTCCGATCCTTCCGCAACCGGAGCAGCCGAGAGCGTCACCGTCGTGGTATCCACCGTGTCGCTCACCGCGACCGTGGCCGAAGCCGGGGAGATCACCAGGTCCTCGAAGCTCTCGCCCGCGACACTCGCCCCGCTCACCGAGACCGTCACCGCGGAGGCATCGGCAAAGACATCCTCGCCCTGCGCGGCCACGCTGTAGCTCGTGCTCGTCTGGCCCGCCTCGATCGTCACCGTCTCGCCGGTCGAGAGCGTGACCACGAGGTCATCCTCCAGCGCCTGGCTTACGCTGACCGTGAAGGATGCGGCCTGCGCCTCCGTCACATCGCCATCGGAGGTGATCGACACCGTCACCGTGTCGACCGTATCCGTGATCTCGGCCGTGGCGCTCGCCCCCGCAAGGCTCGTCGCCTCGAAGTTGCCCCCCGTGATCGCCGTCACCGTCGCCGTGATGGAGCCTTCGTCCACGTAGACATCGGCATTGTCGAGGCCCGTCACTGTCAGGCTGCCGGTGCCCGAGGCGTCCAGCGCGACCGTGTATTCCGTGCCGCCAACATCCACCGTCAGGCTCGCCGGGGCACCCGCCTCGGGCGCGTTGCTCAGCGCGAAGTCGAAGGTCACCGAGGTCGCATCCTCGCTGATGTCGCTCGTCGTCACGCTCACCGTCGTCGTATCGACCGTGTCCGTGACCGAGACATCCACGCTCGCACCGGCGATATCCAGCGCCTCGTAATTGCCGCCGGAGGTCGAGGAGACCGAGTAGCTCTGCGTCCCGCCATCGGCATAGACATCGTCGGTGTTGGGATTGGCGAAGGAGACAGACCCCGTCGTCTCACCCGCCCCGATCGTGATCTCCGCACCATTGGACAAGGTCAGGACCAGGTCCGTCTCGGGCGCATGCGTCACGCTCGCCGTGATCGTGATGTCCGACCCTTCCGCAACCGGAGCCGCAGAGAGCGTCACGCTGGTTGTGTCCACCGTATCCGTGACCGACACATCCACGCTCGCACCGGCAATATCCAGCGCCTCGTAATTGCCGCCCGAGGTCGAGGAGACCGAGTAGCTCTGCGTTCCGCCATCGGCATAGACATCGTCGGTGTTGGGATTGGCGAAGGAGACAGACCCCGTCGTCTCACCCGCCCCGATCGTGATCTCCGCGCCATTGGACAAGGTCAGAACCAGGTCCGTCTCGGGCGCATGCGTCACGCTCGCCGTGATCGTGATGTCGCTGCCTTCCGCGACAGGTGCCGCCGAGAGCGTCACCGTCGTCGTGTCGACCGTATCCGTGATCTCGGCCGTAGCACTCGCCCCCTCAAGGCTCGTCGCCTCGAAGTTCCCGCCCGTGATCGCCGTCACAGTCGCCGTGATGGAGCCTTCGTCCACGTAGACATCGGCATTGTCGAGGCCCGTCACTGTCAGGCTGCCGGCCCCCGAGGCGTCCAGCGCGACCGTGTATTCCGTGCCGCCAACATCCACCGTCAGGCTCGCCGGGACACCCGCCTCGGGCGCGTTGCTCAGCGCGAAGTCGAAGGTCACCGAGGTCGCATCCTCGCTGATGTCGCTCGTCGTCACGCTGACCGTCGTCGTATCGACCGTGTCCGGGACAGTGACGTCAACGCTCGCACCGGCGATATCCAGCGCCTCGTAATTGCCGCCCGAGGTCGCGCTGACCGAGTAGCTCTGCGTCCCGCCATCGGCATAGACATCGTCGGCATTCGGGTTCGTAAAGCTGACAGACCCCGTCGTCTGCCCCGCCCCGATCGTGATCTCCGCGCCATTGGACAAGGTCAGGACCAGGTCCGTCTCCGGCGCGTTCGTCACGCTCGCCGTGATCGTGATGTCCGACCCTTCCGCAACCGGGGAAGCGGAGAGCGTCACGGCACCCGTCGGGCGGGGTGGTGCGGGAGGGGGTGTTTCCACCTCGACCTCAACCTCCGCCACGGGTGCGGGCGTGGGGTTGGGCTGGGGGTCAGGTTGTGGCGCCCTTGCGCGCGGCGCCCTTGGCGTCACGTCGTCCGTAAAGCGCTGCACATCGGCCGCGAAACCCGCGCCCGGCGCCGGTGCGGCAGGCTGAGCGGATGGCGTCGGTGCTGCAGCAGGTTGCCCCTGCCCCGGCTCCTGACCCTGTCCGTCTCCCTGGGCTTGGACAGCAGCCTCGCCCTGAGCCTCGGGCGCGTCATCTCCGGCGCCGCCCCCGGCGCGGCCCTGCGACCCCCTGCCGGACCGTTCGCCTGCATCCCCATCCCGCGCCCCGCCGGAACCGTCGGGCACGCCCGGAAGGCCGCCGCCACTTTGGGCCTGGCCCTCCACGACGATACCACCAGGCATAGGCAGGGACAGATCGCCCCCCTGCAGGGACAGACCACCGTCCCCATCCTGGTCGGTCTGGCCATATTCATCGGCTTCGGCTTCCGTTTCCTCCTCGAGGCCGTCATCGGCGATCACGCGCGTATTGACATCCGTCTCCCCGCCGCGCCGGAAATCCGCGAGGCTGGGCGTATCCTGGGCCGGGGCGACGACGGTTTCCTCGCCGCCCGATCCGACTTGGACGGGGGCATCGGGTAAATCGGTCTCGCCTACATCCTGCAATGAGGTAAGTTGATCAAAAATCTGACCTTCGGACTGATTTTCGCCACCAGCTTCTGTATCTTTGTTATCGTCGTCGGCCATAAAGATTTTCCGGACCTTATATGATGGTCATTCAATCTATTTAGCATGGCGATGTTAATTCCGAAAGATAACGCGGCCTCACTCTCAAGCGATCCGATATCAACTAAGGATTATTATATCAAACTAAAGTTTGTAATTGACCGCCCCGATATCAATTCGCGGCTTTCTCAATCAGGGCAATTCGCAAAATCGGACGCACGGGATAATCGCAATCCCGATCCGGACCTGAACGCAAGATTGGCGTGCCCGTCGCTGATCCCGACGCCACGCCGGGAACAGGCGGGACGAAAACCTGCCGGTCACCACGCGACCGCCACCGGCACAGCCCTTGATCACCCGGTCCCCCGCGCGCCCGCCCCCGACCGCGGAGGGACAAACCCCCTTCTGCCCCCGAGGGATCCGTCTTCGGGGCTACCCGGCCTTGTGCTGGAACACGCCCGCGAACCGCTGGCGCAGGTCGACCTTTTGCACCTTGCCCATCGTGTTGCGCGGCAACGCGTCCATGACCACGACATGGCGGGGGCGCTTGAACCCCGCCAGATTGGCGCGCACCGCCGCCTCGATCGCGGCAAGGTCGATTGTCTCGCCCGCCTCGGGCACCAGAACGGCCACGACGCTTTCGCCGAAATCGGGATGCGGTGCGCCGATGACCGCGCTTTCCTTGACGCCCGGTTGGTCGTCGAGGAACATCTCGATCTCCTTGGGGTAGATGTTGTAGCCGCCCGAGATGATCAGGTCCTTGCCGCGTCCGACGATGGTCACATAGCCGTCGGTGTCGATCCGGGCCAGATCGCCGGTGATGAACCAGCCGTCTTCCTGCAATTCCTCGCGGGTTTTCTCGGGCATCTGCCAATAGCCCTTGAACACGTTGGGGCCGCGCACATGCAGCATGCCGATCTCGCCACGGGGCAGTTCGGTGCGGGTTTCGGGGTCGCAGACGCGCACCTCCACCCCGGGAAGCGGCAGGCCCACGGTGCCCGCGCGCCGGTCGCCCTCGTAGGGGTTCGAGGTGTTCATCGAGGTTTCCGTCATCCCGTAGCGTTCCAGGATACGGTGCCCCGTGCGCGCCTCGAAGGCCTTGTGGGTTTCGGCCAGAAGCGGCGCAGAGCCCGACACGAAGAGCCGCATATGCGCCGTCAGGTCGCGATCAAAGCGGGGATCGTCCAAAAGACGGGTGTAGAAGGTCGGAACGCCCATCATCGTCGTGGCCTGCGGCAAGAGCCGCAGAACCGCTTCGAGCTCGAATTTCGGCAAGAAGATCAGCGTGCCCCCTGCCAAAAGCGTCACATTGGTCGCCACGAACAGACCATGGGCGTGAAAGATCGGCAGGGCGTGCAGCAACACGTCATCGGCGGTGAAGCGCCAGCATTCGACCAGCGCCTGCGCATTCGACAAGAGATTGCCTTGCGTCAGCATCGCGCCCTTGGACCGCCCCGTGGTGCCGGAGGTATAAAGAAGGGCGGCCAGATCGTTCAGATCCCGCGACACGGGCGCGAAATGGTCGGATTGACCGGCGACCATATCGCTCAGGCTCCCCGCGCCATCCGGCCCCAGCGTCTTGAGCCTTGCGCCGACGGAGGCCGCGATGGGGCCCATCGCCTCGGCCTCGGACGGGTCGCAGACGAAAAGCGCAGCGCCACTGTCGCCCACGAAATACTCCAGCTCGCGCGCGGTATAGGCGGTGTTGAGCGGCAAGAACACCACGCCCGCCTTGATGCAGGCCACATAAAGCGCCAGCGCCTGCGGCGATTTCTCGACATGGACGGCGACACGATCCCCCGGCGCAACCCCGAGCGCCACGAGCGCATTGGCCGTCCGGTCCGCAAGACCCAGGAATTCCGCATAGCTCAGGCTTGCGCCATCGGGCAGATGCAAGAACACCTTGTCCGAGCCCTCATGCGGGGCGAACAGCGCGTCATGCAGCGGATTTGTCATGTCCTTGGTCCTTTGTTGCCGTCCTGGCCGCGCGCTCAATGGGCGGCGGCGGGGTCTTGGTCGATCATCGTCGTGTAGCGGGCAAAGCCGCCGGTGATATGGTCAAGCGCGGCCAACCGGGCTGCCTCTGCATCGGCGGCGGCGACGGCGCGGACGATCTTGTCATGCTCATCGATGGAGCGCGCGATATTGGTCGCGATCGACAGGCCCTTGCGCCGGAACAGATGCATCTCCTTGACCAGGTTGTCGTACATCACCTTGGCCTTGGGGTTGCCCGCGCCTTGCAGCAGCAGGTCGTGAAACTCGATGTTGAGCGCGTAATAGCGCGCGGTGTCGACCTTGGCGTGGACCGCGCGCATCTGGTCGAGATTGCGGTCAAGCGCCGTCACGAGCTTGGGTTCCTGCCCCAATCCCACCCGCCGCGCGGCCGCCGCACAGGCCATGCCGAAGATCGCGCCGCGCAATTCATAGAGGTTTCGCACCTCGTCGAGCGTGGTCTCATGTACGAAAGCGCCCCGGTTGGCGATCAGGTCGATCAAGCCGCTGTCGGCCAGCGACCGGATCGCCTCGCGCACGGTGCCACGGCTGACGCCCATGGCATTGGACAGCGCCAGTTCGTTCAGCTTCTCACCGGCGGCCAATTCACCGTCGACGATCATCCGCTCGATCTCGCCCCGCACCTCGACCGCCAGCGTCGCCCGCCTCGGCCCGATGTTTTTCACTCCGCTCATCATGTGCGCACCTGACCCTCCGTTCCATATTTTGTCAACAATTAACATTTTTATTGTCATGTATCAGCAGATGACATACACCACCAATAGTGAGGACACCAAGGGGGAGACCGCATGACACCGCCGCCCGGACAGACCGCAACACGCGAGGCAGACGAGGCAGAAACCGCTGTTGCCAGCACCGCGCTCAAAGGGTTGCGCGTGCTGGATCTGACGCGGGTGCGCTCGGGCCCGACCTGTGTGCGGCAGCTGGCCGATTGGGGCGCCGATGTCATCAAGATCGAAGCGCCGGTGGACGAGGCCGAATTCGGCGGCCCCCGCCATGGCCCCGATTTCCAGAACCTGCACCGCAACAAGCGCTCGCTGACGCTGGATCTCAAATCCCCCGCCGGTCTGGCTGCCTTCAAGCGGTTGGCCGATACCGCCGACATCATCGTAGAAAACTTCCGCCCCGGCGTGAAAAAGCGTCTCGGCATCGATTACGACAGCCTGAGCCAGACCAATCCCGGCCTGATCTATGCCTCCATTTCCGGCTTCGGTCAGGATGGGCCCTTGGCGGACCGCCCCGGTTTCGACCAGATCGCGCAGGGCATGGGGGGGCTGATGTCGATCACGGGCGAGCCCGGCACCGGGCCGATGCGCGTGGGCATCCCGATTGCGGATCTCTGCGCGGGGCTTTTCGCGGCCCAGGGCATCTTGATCGCGCTTTTCGAACGCCAGCACTCCGGCCGGGGGCAATGGGTCCAGACCTCGCTCCTGCAGGCACAGGTCTTCATGCTCGATTTCCAGGCCGCGCGCTGGCTGATGGATGGGGTCGTGCCGAAACAGGCGGGCAACAACCACCCGACGACCATCCCGACCGGTGTCTTCAAATCCAGCGATGGGCACATGAACATCGCGGTCACCGGCAACGTGATCTGGGGCAAGTTCTGCGACGTGATGGGCCGCCCTGACTGGAAGGAGGATGCGCGCTACGCCACCGCCGCCGCGCGGTCCGAAAACCGCCATGCGCTGAACGCCGAGATCGAGGCGATCACCCTGACGCGGTCGACCGCCGACTGGATCGACGCCTTCAACGCTGCAGGCGTGCCCGCGGGCGAGATCAACGACATCTCCCAGGTATTCGCCAATCCGCAGGTGCGCCACCTGGGCCTCGCCCAACCCGTCGTCAGCCAGGAACGCGGCGAAACCGAACTGGTGGGCCAGCCCATCATCATGAGCCGCACACCCAGCCACATCGCCAAGCCACCGCCGCTTGCAGGCCAGCACACCGCCGAGATCCTCGCCGAGATGGGCTATTCCGAGGCCGAGATCGCCGAAATGAGGGCCGCAGGGGCCATCTGACAGACCCAAGGGACAGACAAGACCATGACCGACAAGATCCTGACCGAGCAAAACGGCGACATCGCCCGGATCATCTTCAACCAGCCCGAAAAGCGCAACGCCGTCTCGCTCGAGATGTGGGAAGCGGTCGAGGCCGCGATGATCCGCTTTCAGGCCGACCCTTCGGTGCGCATCCTGATCCTGTCGGGCGCGGGCGGAAAGGCTTTCGTCTCGGGGGCCGACATCTCCAAGTTCGAAAGCGAACGCGCCAGCGAAGAGGGCGTGGCGCGCTACAATGCCACGACCAAGCGCGTCTATGACATGGTCGAGGCTTTCCCCAAGCCCACCATCGCCCAGATCGACGGGTTCTGCGTGGGCGGCGGCGTGGCGCTGGCGCTGTGCTGCGACCTGCGCATCTGTGGCGAGGGCTCGCAATTCGCGGTCCCGGCAGCCAAGCTTGGCCTTGGCTACGGGTTCCCCGGCATCAAGCGGTTGGTGGACGTGGTCGGCCCCTCCTTCGCCAAGGAGATCTTCTTCACCGCCCGCCGCTTCACCGCCGAGGAAGCGCGCGTGATGGGCCTCGTGAACCGCGTCGTGCCCGATGACAAGGTCGGCGAAACCGCGCTGGAAACCGCGCAGATGATCGCCGAAAACGCGCCGATGACGGTGGCCTCGGTCAAATACATCGTGGGTCAGACCGTCACCCCCGAAAGCCAGCGCGACCTGGCCGAATGCGATGCCCGCGTGAAAGCCTGCTTCGACAGCCAGGATTACATCGAGGGCCGTCGCGCCTTCATGGAAAAGCGCAAGCCGAATTTCATCGGCGCCTGAGATGGCGGGCAAGATCGACCATGACAGCGCCAGCGCGCGGCTGAAGGATGCGCTCGACACCCATGAACAGGTGTTCGAGCGGTTCTTTCTCGCGCGCTTTCTGGACTTGTCCTTTGCCTATCTGCCCGACGCGGCCTCCGATGAGGCCAAGGAGGTGTGCCGCCTGACCTTCCCGGTCACCGACATGTTGCGCAATCCGCAAGGCGCGCTGCATGGCGGGATCATGGCCAGCGCCATGGACATTTCCATGGGCCACCTGGTGGCCAAGGTCGCAGGCCCCGGCGCCACGATCGAGATGAAGGTGCAATTCCTGCGCCCCGTGATGGGCGGAACCGTGACCGTGGAGGGCAGCTTCACCCGGCGCGGGCGCAGCCTGTCCTTCATGGAAAGCAAGCTGTTCTCCGAGGATGGCAAACTGGCCGCGCACGCCACCGCGACATGGAAAATGCCCGGCTGAGACTTGAAGGAGACCCCGAAATGCTGACCGAAAAACCCGGCCTGATCGAGGCCGTGCGCGAGCGTTTCGCCCATGTCGACACCTGCCCCTTCGAAGGGCCGCGGGTGTTTTTCGAGAATGCGGGCGGCGCGCTGACGCTGAAATCGGTCGTGGACACATCGGCCAAGTTCGCGGCCATTCCCGACAACCAGGGCCGCGACAACCCCGCAGCCCATGCCCTTGTCGCGCTGATCGACAAGGCCAAGGAAGACATGCGCGTCTTTTTCAACGCGCCCGAGGGGCAGTTTTTCGTGGGCGAAAGCGGGACGGAGCTCTTGTTCCGGCTGATCCGCACGGCCATCGTGGGCACCGCGCCGGGCCGCGTTCTGGGATCGACGCTTGAGCATCCCGCCACCCGCAGCGCCGCCCATCACTGGGCCGAGGTCGCAGGCAAGCCGCATGTGCTGGTCGCCCATGACAATGCCACGGGCCACGTGAACTCTGATGCCTATCTGCCTGAAATCACGCCAGATACCCGCGTTGCCACGATCCTGCACACCTCGCCCGTCACCGGCATGGGCGTCGATGTCGCCAGCATCGCCCGCGCCATCCGCAAGATCGCGCCGGATTGCATCATCATCGTCGACGGCATCCAGCATGCGGCCCATGGGCGGCTCGACATCGCAAGCTATGACATCGACGGCTATGTCGTCTCGCCCTACAAGGTCTTTTCGCGCCATGGCTATGGCGTGGCCTGGGTCAGCGACAGGCTGCATGCCATCCGGCACGAACACCTGATCGACGCCCCGGGCAACCCGTGGGAATTCGGCACGCGCGATACCGGGGCCTATGTGACCTTTTCCGACGTGGTCGATTACTTCGACTGGCTGGGCGGCGAGGTGTCGGAGGCCACCGACCGCCGCGCGCGCATCGTCGCCGCAGGTGAGGCGATCCACGCCCATGAGGCGCATCTGGTCCATGCAATGCTGCATGGAACCGGCAACCTCAAGGGTCTGGCCGAAATGCCCGGTGTCACGATCATCGGTGGCCTCGACAATCCGCGCCGCGAGGGGCTGGTGTCGCTCACCGTCGCAGGGATGGAGGCGCCCGACGTGGTGACGGCGCTCCGCGCGCGCGGCATCCGCACCCATACCCGCAAGGCCGATCATTATTCGGGCAATATCCTGACGCCGCTGGGGCTTGGCAGCGCCGTGCGCGTCTCCATGTGCCATTACAATACCGAAGGCGAAGTGGCCCAATTCCTTCAGGCGATGCGCGAGATCACCGAGGCTGCCTCCGCCTGACGAGGCCGAACTGAATGGACCGATCTGGCGGGCCCTTCAGCCCGCCAGCTCCTGCAATTCGTTCAGCAATCCCGCCGACAGGTCGATCCCCACCGCGCGCGCCTGTCTCAAGGCCGCCATGGCCCGTGCACCGGGCAAGCGCGGGGGCGCGCCCCCCGGCACGGGCGGCACCGCCCCAACGATCCCCGCCGCATGGTCGAGCCTTTGGGCCAGCACATCGGGCGGCATCAGGCGCGCGGCATCGATCACCAGAAACATCTGCCCCACATCGGGACGCCGCGACGGGTCGGCATGGTTGTCACCCACATCCGACAGCATCGCCGCCCCCGCCAAACCCGCCGCCATCAGGTCGAGCGTGACGGCCAGCGCCGCCCCCTTTCGCCCACCGATGGCCTGCAACACGCCCTTGAGCGCGGCCTTGGGATCGGTCGTGGGCCGCCCCTCGGCATCGAGCGCCCAGCTGTCGGGCACCGTCTCCCCCCGCTCTGCCGCGCCACGCAGCTTGGATCGCGCGGCGACCGACAGCGCCATGTCGAGGATCACATGCCGCCCACCCATATGCGGCAAGCCGATCCCCGTCGGCGCATTGCCCACCGCCACGCCGCGCCCCCCGGGCGGGGCCAGCATCGGCGCGCTGTTGGCGGTGACAAGGCTCGCGAACCCCACCTCTGCCGCGACAAGGCTCAAGGGGGCGATGGCCCCGAAATGGGTGGCGTTGCGCAGGAAACAGGCCGCGATCCCGGTCTCGCGCGCGGCCTCCATCGTGCGCGCCAGCGCCAGTTGCGCCACCCCCGCACCCAGCCCCTGGGCGGCATCGCCCCGGATGAGCGCAGGCGCCACCGCCTCGAACGCGGGCCGCGCGCCCGCCTCGATCCCCCCTGCCCTTATGCGCCCGATATAGCTCGACACCCGCGACAACCCGTGGGTCGTGATCCCCATCATCTCGGTCAGCGTCAGATGCAGCGCCGCAGCCTCGGCCAGATCCGGGGCCACGCCCGCACGCAAAAAGGCGCGGGCCGTCACCGCCCGCGCCTCCTGTTCGGTCAGGACCGGCATGGCCTCAGCCGCCCGCCTTCTCGGCCTTGCCCGCGCTCGACCCGATCCGGCCCAGAAGCGGCAGCAGAACCAGAAGCGCCACCGTCAAGCAGATGATCCAGACCGACGCCGGCCGGTCGAGGAAGATGCCGAAAGACCCCCGCGAGATCGTCATCGTCTGGCGCAGCGCCTCCTCGGCCAGCGGCCCAAGAACCAGCGCAAGAACAAGGGCTGCGGGCGAGAAGCCGTAAAGCCGCATGAAAAAGCCCACGATCCCTGCCGCAAACATCAGGTACAGCTCGATGAAACTGGCGTGGACGGTAAAGGTCCCCAGCGCACAGATCACCACGATGCAAGGGCCAAGGATGCGGTAGGGCACCTTGATGATCTGCACGAAGAGCGGGATGGCAAAGATCGAGATCGCCAGAAGCACCATGTTGCCCAGATACATCGACGCGATCAGGCCCCAGGCCATTTCCGGGTTCTGCTCCATGAACAGCGGACCGGGCCGCAGCCCCCACAACAGGAAGGCCGCAAGCAAAACGGCGGTGGAGGCCGAACCCGGAATGCCCAGCGTCAGAAGCGGGATCATCGCGCCCGAAGAGGCCGCGTTATTCGCCGTCTCGGGGGCCACCAGACCCGCCATCTCACCCTTGCCGAAGCGTTCGGGATGCTTGGATAGCGAGCGTTCGGTGGAATAGGCCATGAGCGAGGCGATGGTCGCCCCCGCACCGGGGATAACGCCCACGACAAAGCCCAGAACCGAGCCGCGCAGCATCGTCCAACGCGTCGAGATGTAATCCTCCGCCGTCGGCCAGAACCTCTGTTCCTTGCCGTATTGCACAAGCCCGCCCGACCCGTGCCGGTGCATGCCCGAATAAAAGGCGTAGAACAGCTCGCCCAGGCCAAACAGACCGATGGCGATGGGAATGAAATAGATGCCCCCGATCAACTCGGCCGAGCCAAAGGTATAGCGCCCCTGCCCCGTCTCCAGATCGACGCCGACAGTGCCAAGCGCGAAACCGATCAGCGCCGAGATCACGCCGAGCTTCCAGTTGGATCCGATCATGACCAGGAGCGTCAGCATCCCCATCATGGCCAGCAGGAAATATTCCGGCGGCCCGAAGCTGCGCGAGACCTGCGAGAACATCGGCGCAAGGATCGTGATCAGGATCACGCCCACCGTCCCCCCCACGAAGGAGGCGACCGCCTGCATCACCAGCGCAGGGCCCGCGCGCCCGTTCTTGGCCAGCGGATAGCCGTCAAAGGTCGAGGCGACGGTGGCGCTTTCACCGGGCGTGTTGAGCAGGATCGACGTGATCGTGCCGCCATACATCGACCCGTAATAGATCGCGGCGAGCATCATGATCGCGCCCACCGGGTCCATCCCGAAGGTGACAGGCAAAAGGATCGCAAGCCCGGCCGAAGGGCCGAAACCGGGGATCACCCCCACGATCATCCCCACCATGGCCCCGATCAGCAGGTAGAGCATGTTCATCGGCGTGATCGCGACCGACAGGCCCATCACGAGATCGGAAAAGATGTCCATTTCTGGCTCCCTTGGACGGACGAACCCGTCAGAACGGCAGATCGATGAGCGCGGGCGGCATGTTGGCGTTCAGCACCCGGTCGAACAGCAGGTAGACACAGGTCGGAAAGATCACCGCCACGAGCGTATTTTGCAGGAGTTTTCCGGGGTTCAGCAGCGCCAGCGCCACGCCAAGGTAGATGACGGTCGAGATGAACCCGCCAAAAAGCCGGATCAGCACGGCATAAGTCAGCGCCATCGCCATCAACAGCACGAAATCCCGCCACCGGCCGTCTGGGGCGTCATCGGCACCGGGTGCGCCTCCGGCTGCCACCCGCGCGCGGTCGCGCAGCGCATCCAGAATGGCCAAAAGCGTCATGCCCACCATCGCCAGCCCCACGATGCGCGGGAAAAAGCCCGGTCCCAACCGGCCCGTCCGCGTCATGAAGTTCAGATCGGCAAAGGCGATGTAGCTGTAGAAGATCGCCGCGCCCAGAAGCGCGACCAGAAAGACGATGCGCATATCCACCCCGATGCGTCAGAAGAAGGGGACCGGGCGCGAAACTGCGCCCGGCCCTGTCGCGTATCGCGCGCTTACTGGATCGCGCCGACCGAGCGCAGCACTTCCTCGAAACCGTTCTGCGTGTTGGTCAGGAAGGTGCGGAACTCGTCACCGTAAAGAACGGTGGGCGTCAGCGTGTTGTTCTCGATATAGGCGGCCCATTCCGGGGTCTGGACCACGCGCTGCATGGTTTCGATCCAGAATTGCTGGGCTTCCGCCGGGGCATCGGGCGGCAGGATCAGGCCGCGCGGCATCGACACGCCGATGTCATGGCCCACATCGCCCATCGTCGGCACGCCTTCGAGAGCGGCGGGGCTGGAGGCACCCGAATAGACCAGCGCGCGCAGATCGCCACTGTCGATCAGGCCGAGGATCTCGCCGGGGTTGCCCACCATGGCATCGACCGAATCCGACAACAGCGCCGTGGTCTGGTCCGCCATCGAGTTGAACGAGACATATTCGAATTCGAAGCCCGCTTCCTGCGCGAAGAGCGTCGGCACGATGAAGTCGACGTTGACCGTGCCCGTGCCCGCGATGGTGATCGGGTTGGCCTGCGCATAGGCGATGAATTCGTTGATGTCCTGGATCTCGGACGAGCCGTTCACGACCAGGACAAGGTCATCGGTCGCCAGAAGCGCCACGGGCGTGAAATCGGCCGGCTGCCAGGGCGTATCGGCCTGCAGCGGCGTGGTCACGAAGCTGCCCGAGGTGGTCGAGATGCCATAGCCCGACCCTGCCTGGCCAAACAGATAGCCCCAGCCCACGGCACCCGAGCCGCCGGCGCGGTTCTCGATCGAGATGTCGCCGGGATAGAGGTCATAGGTGTTCAGGATGTCGACGATGGTCCGCGCCATGATGTCGTTGCCGCCGCCGGGGCCAAAGGCGATGGTCCAATCCAGCGTCTGGGCCGGGTCGGGGTATTCCTGCGCGATGGCCGGCGTGGCCACCGCAAGCGGTGCGGCCAGCGCCAGCGTCATCGCGCCAAGGCGCAGCGTCGTGTCGAAGTTGGTCATGTGATCCTCCCTAGATCGGTTTTCGGTTCCACGGCCCGCCCCTCTCCCGGGGCCGGAACCGCATGACCGGCCGGAGCGTGGCACGCGCCCCCCTCCTGCCGGAGCCTGTCGAGCAGCCGTTTCTTGCCGCTCGCGTGATGCGCGGCACCTGCCGTGCGCGCACCCTCCCCATCGCCCACCGCGATCGCCTCCACGATCCGGGCATGTTCCCTGTAGGATTGACGCAGCGCCTCGGGGCCGGTCAGCACCTTGAGCCGCATCAACCGCACTTCCTTGCCGAGCGAGACATAGAGCGCGCGGGCACGCGGCAATCCCGCCGCCTCCGCGATCCGGTCGTGAAAGGCGAGGTTGAGGTCGAAATACTCCGCCTCCGCCCCCGCCTCCATCGCGCGGCCCATGGCGGCATGGAAATCCTGCAATTCGAGCGCGATCTCCGGGTCGCCCGCTTCGGCGACGGCGGCGCACAGATACCCCGCGATCATCGCCCGCAGATCGTAGAGCTCCAGACCGTCACGCGGCGACAGGCGGCGCACGTAGACGCCTTCATTGGCGACCGCCTCGACCAGCCCCTCGCGCTCCAGCGACCGGGCGGCCTCCCGCACGGGTCCACGGCTCACGCCCAATTGCTCGGCCAGCGCCGCCTCGTTCAGCCGCTCGCCCGCCGCGATCTCGCCGATCAGGATCATTTCTTCCAGCGCGTCGCGCACCTCCAGCACAAGCGGTCGCTGCCGCCGCCGCGCAAGGGATTCCCGGATGTCCTGCTTCAGATCCATGGCCACAGATCAGGCCACAAATTGTCGATTGTCAACAATATTCTGTTGAATACCCCGCCGCACGAGAGTACCGAAAGAGCGCGCGGCCTTGGGTCGAAATGCCCTGCACACAGGGACAAAGACACCGCCAAAACATTGAATTCATTGCAATCCACGGGGGATATGACGCGATGACCGACAAGGTTCTGACAGGCAAGACCGCCTTTGTTTCGGGCTCGGGGCAGAATATCGGGCGCGCCATCGCGCTGCGCCTGGCCGAGCTTGGCTGCACCGTCGTGGTCAATGGATCGAGCAATGCCGAGGCCTGCGAGGAAACCGCCGCCCGCATCCGCGCCACGGGGGCAGAGGCACTCGTCGCCATGGGCGACATGGCCCGGCCCGAGGATGTGGCCCGCATCACCGCCGCAGCCCTCGACCGGTTCGGCGCGATCGACATCCTTGTCAACAACGCCGCCCGTCGCCCCCACAAACCTTTCCTCGAGATGACCGAGGAAGACTGGCACGGCGTGGTCGACGTGGCGCTGACCGGGGCCTATCGCACCGCGCGGGCCTTCCTGCCCGGTATGGTCGACCGCAAATGGGGCCGCATCATCAATTTCGCAGGCATGAAAGCGATGCGCGGCTATTTCGAGGGCGCGCCGATCTCGGCGGCCAAGCATGGCGTCTGGGGCCTGACCAAGGCGCTCTCGACCGAATTTGCCCCCCATGGCATCACCGCCAACGTGATCTCTCCCGGCCAGATCCGGGATGAGACCGCCACCGCCGACGACCCCAAGCGCACAGCCACGATCCCCGCAGGCTTCATGGGCAGGCCTGACGACATCGCCTCCGTCGCGGCCTTCCTCGCCACGCCCGAGGCGCGCTTCGTCACCGGGCAGATGATCGCCGTGAACGGCGGGGAACAGACCTGAGGGAAAGCGCATCATGCGCCTGTCGCTTGGCCCCAAGGCCCCGCGCCTTGTCCTGACCATCGCCATCGGCTGTGTCGGCACCGGCCTCTTCCACGCGCTTGCCCTGCCCCTGCCCTTCCTGCTCGGGCCGCTCTTTGCCTGCCTTGTCGCGGCGCTGATCGGTGTGCCGGTCCGCGATGCGGGTGTCGCGGGCAAGGTCATGCGGACGATCCTCGGCGTTGCCATCGGGGCCTCGATCACCCCCGATCTCGTCGCGCGCCTGCCGCAAATGGCCGTGACGCTCGCCATGGTGCCGCTTTACGTCGTGACCATAGCTGCCATCGGCGTGCCCTTTTTCCGCAAGCTCTACGGCTATGACCTGCCCACCGCCTGGTATGCCGCCATGCCCGGCGGCCTCGCCGACATGACCCTCTTCGGGCAGGAGGCAGGCGCCAATGTCCGCAGCCTGACGCTGGTCCATGCCACCCGCGTGATCGTCATCGTCATGGCCACGCCCTTCCTGCTCGTCCATCTCTTCGATGCCGCGCTCGACAATCCGATCGGCGCGCCGGCCAGCACGCTGCCCCCGCATGAGCTGGTCATCATGGTCTTTGCCGCGCTTCTGGGCTGGAAGGCGGCCGAGCGGATCGGGCTTTTCGGCGCGCCGATCATCGGCCCCATGGTCCTGACCGCCGCCCTGTCGCTGGCCGACATCATCCATGTCCGCCCCCCGGCCGAAGCCATTCTGGCCGCGCAATTCTTCATCGGCCTGGGCCTTGGCGCGGGCTATGTCGGCATCACCATGGCCGAGGTGCGGCGCGACGTCGTGGCGGGGCTTCTCTTCGTCGTGATCGTGGCCGCCATGGCCGCGCTTTTCACCGAGGCGATCATCCTTCTGGGCCTTGCCCCGCCGCTTGACGGCTTTCTCGCCTTCGTGCCCGCGGGACAGGCGGAAATGGCGATCCTCGCCATCGTGGTCGGCGCGGATCTGGGCTATGTCGTGTTGCACCATGTCGCCCGCGTCTTCCTGATCATCCTGGGCGCGCCCGTCGCGGCCCGGCTCCTCGGCATCCGCAAGGCGCGCAGGCGCTGACCGGGCGGCGCGTGGCAACAAACAATCCCCCACCCCCGATGTTGCCAGCACCGCGCCCCGGCCCTATCAAGATCGGGCCTGCCAGAAAGGACCATCATGCTCGACGCCACCGCCCGCGACACCGCCATCACCCTCGCCCGCACCCTTGCCGAGGATGACGCCTTTCGCAGCGCCCTGTCCGACCTGATCGCCTTTCCCACCGATTCAAAATCGCCCGATGCGCCGCTGCACGCCTATCTTGCCCATGTCGCGCAGGGCTTCACCGCCATGGGCTTCACCACGCAGGGGCTGTCCGTCGAGGGCCGCCCCTTCCTGCTGGCCAGCCGCATCGAAGCGCCCGACCGCCCCACGATCCTCGGCTATGCCCATGGCGACACCGTGCCCGCCATGACAGGCCAATGGGCCGCCGACCGCGATCCCTGGACCCTGACCGAGGATGCGGAAACCGGCCGCTGGTACGGACGCGGCATCGCCGACAACAAGGGACAAATGCTGGTCAACATGACCGCGCTGCAGGCGGTCCTGGCCGCGCGGGGGTCCTTGGGCTTCAACACCCATGTGATCATCGAGATGGGCGAGGAAATCGGCTCCCCCGGCCTTGGACGGGTCTGCGAACGGCTCAAGGACCAGCTCAAGGCCGATCTGCTGATCGCCTCCGACGGCCCGCGCCTTGCCGCCGATCAGCCGACCATCTTCCTCGGCGCGCGCGGCGGCGCGACCTTCCGCCTGCGCCTCAACCGGCGCGAGGGCGGGCGGCATTCGGGCAATTTCGGCGGCGCGCTGCGCAATCCCGCGCTCGAACTTGCCCATGCGCTTGCCACCATCGCCACGCGGAACGGCGCGCTCCAGGTGCCGGGCTGGGTGCCCGCAGGCGTGCCCGATGCGGCGCGCGCGGCCCTTGCCGGTCTTACCCCCGCCGGGGGCGAGGTCGATGCCGATTGGGGGGCCGAGGGTCTCACCCCCGCCGAACGCATCCACGCCTGGAATTCGGCCGAAATCCTCGCCTTCACCGCCGGAAACATCGCCCAGCCCGTCAATGCAATCCCCGATCAGGCCGAGGCGGTGGTGCAATTGCGCTATGTCCCCGGCATCGACGACACGCGGCTGGAACAGGCGCTGCGCGCCCATCTCGACGCGCAGGGCCATCCCGATGTCACCATCACCCGCGAAGGGTCGCAATTCCGCGCCTCCGCCACGCCGGTCGACCACCCGGCTGCCCGTTTCGCCGCCGCCTCGCTCGCGCGCACCCATGGGGCGGCCCCCGTGGTCCTGCCCTCGCTGGGCGGCTCGCTGCCCAATGACATCTTCACCGAAATCCTTGCCCTGCCCACCGTCTGGGTGCCCCATTCCTATCCCGGCTGCTCGCAACATGCCCCGAACGAGCATCTGCCCCGCGCGCTCTTTCCCGAAGCGGTCGGGCTGATGGCGGGCCTTTACTGGGACCTCGGCGAAGTCTCGCGCGTCGAATTGCTCGGGACCTGATCCGCCGCCCCGTTCCGCCAGGCAGACAGCGCGGGGTTCACCGCCACGGGATCATCGGCCGGGGCCTGCCGCAGACCGCCCCGCCGGAGCAGCCCGCCCACACGGGGGGCTGCCCGCGTGTAATGCAATTCCCGCGCGCCGAAATAGAAACTGACGATGGCCCCGAGCAGCCACCACAGCGGCTCCGGCACCGCCTCGAGCCCCACCATCCGCCGGGCAAATCCCGCCGGATCGACCATCGCATAGACGAACAATCCCAAGGTGCCCAAGGCCAGCATCGGGCGCGGCAGACGGTTCAACCCGTTGATCGCCCGGTCGAACAGGCCGGACCCGGCATATTGGAATTCCGCCCCCGCCGTCTCCATCGTCGCGCGATGGATCTCGGCATCAAGCTCCATCGCCCGCGTCGCATTGGCGACGAAAACCTCCGACAATCCCTGCGCCGCCTCGCCGATCGCCCCTGCCGCCTGCCCCATGCCCATGGCCCGCCCGATCAATCCCATGCCGCCACCCTTGCCCGATGCTCCGCCTCGCTCAGGCGATAGCGCGGCGCGATGAAGCTTTCGGCCCGCGTGATCCAGCCGCCCTTGCCGCCATCGCGCCGCCTTGCGTATTTCCGGCTCGCAGGCCGCCGGTCGGCGAGCGCGTAATAGAAATTCCGCCGCGCGATCCCATAGGCATCGACCAGGTGATCGGGCGCCATCTCCAGCGCCACTTGCGCCGCGCGCGCCGTCTCGGGCCCGATCACGCCATCGACCGCGATCTCCAGCCCCATGTCGCGCAACAGCCGCTGCAAGATGCGGACCGCCTGCGCGCCGGCATTGACCTGCATGTCAAAGACAGAGGGCTGCAAGGCTTCGGGCAGCATCGCGATCCGGGGCCGCTCGAAATAGTCCCGCACGAAAATCTCGACCGCCTGCTGGCGCGTCAGCTGCCGCACATCGGCGGCATCAACATCGCCATCTGCGTCCAGATCGAGGCCCAACCGCCGCGCGGTATGAATCGTCACGCCGAATTTCGTGGGTCCCCCGGGATCGTCGGGATCATCCACATAGCCGCCCTCGCGCGCCACGATCTCTTCCGCGATGGATCGAACCGACAGCATGGGTTCGCCCCTCCCTGCTCCGGTTTCGATGCGGCAACACTAGGGCCTGAGCCCTAACAACCCGTTAAGAGCCTTCTCTGTTTCAAAAATATCCCGGGGGGGTCGCCAAAGGCGACGGGGGCAGAGCCCCCTTACTTTGGAATCGTCGCCTCTGGCGACGGGGCCAGGGCCCCCTCAATTCCCCCAAATCCCCCCTATTCCGCCGCCGCCGCCAATCCCGGCCCCGCCCGCAACCGCGCCAGGATCTCGTCGCGCCGCAGCGCCGCCTTGGCGGCATTGGCCTCCTTCACCGGGCCAAAGCCCCGCACCGATAGCGGCAGTTCCGCCAGCGCCACCAGCGCATCGGGATCGACCGCGCCCGCCTTGGGCAGCCATTTTGCCATGTCGGCCTCATATTGCGCGATCAGCGCTCGTTCCATCCGCCGTTCCGCCGTATGGCCGAACGGGTTCAACACCGTCCCGCGCAACACCTTCATCCGCGCGAGCAGCGGGTAGACCCGCATCATCCAGCCGCCGAACTCCCGCTTCTTCGGCCGCCCCGCGCCATCCCTGCCCGGCAACAGCGGCGGGGCGAGGTGGAATTTCATCTTGAAATCCCCCTCGAAACTCTCGCGCGCCTTGGCCTCGGTCGCCAGATGCAGGCGCGCCACCTCGAATTCATCCTTGTAGGCCAGCGCCTTGTGATAGCCCTTGGCCACCGCCTCCTTCAGCTTTGGATCGGCGATGCCATCGACCATCCGCCGGTAGCGCCGCGCCAGCCGCTTGCCCTGGTAGGCGACAAGATGGCTCTCGCGGAAGGCGATCTTTTCCTCGAGCGACCTGGGCTTTTCCACGACCTCCGCCCGCAGCATGCGGTCTGCCGCCTCCGGGTTCAGCGCCGCCCAACGGCCCATCTCGAAAGCCTGCGCGTTGCGCTCGACCGCCGCACCATTCAGCACGATGGCCTGCGAAATCGCCGCATGGCTCAAGGGGATCACCCCCATCTGCCAGGCCGCGCCAAAGACCATCATGTTGGAATAGATCGAATCCCCCAACAGGATGCGGGACAATTCGGTCGCGTCGAACAGCGCCAGCCTGTCCTGCACCCGCGCCTGGATGGCGACCTGCAAATCCTTGCCCGGAATGCGGAATTCGGTGTCGCGGGTGAACTCGCCGGTGATGATCTCGTGGCTGTTGACCGCGGCCCCCGTCTGGCCCGTCCGCATCAGCCCCAGCGTCTTGGCCCCGCCGGTGACCACCAGATCGCCCCCGATGACGGCATGGGCCTCCCCCAATCCGACCCGGATCGCCGAGATTTCCTCAGGCCGCTCCGCCAGACGCAGATGGATCCAGACCGCGCCACCCTTCTGGGCAAGCCCCGCCATCTCGATCATGCCCACGCCCTTGCCGTCGATCTGGGCCGCCTGCGCCATCACCGCGCCAATCGTCACCACACCCGTGCCGCCCACACCCGTCACCAGTACGTTATGCGTGCCCTCGATCCTTGGCAGGACCGGCGCGGGCAGGCCCGACAGATCGACCTCGGCCGTCGCCTGCTTGCGGATCTTCGCCCCCTCCAGCGTCACGAAACTGGGGCAGAACCCCTTGAGACAGCTGAAATCCTTGTTGCACGAGGATTGGTCGATGGCCCGCTTGCGGCCCAGCTCCGTCTCCACCGGCACGATGGACACGCAATTGGACTGCACCCCGCAATCCCCGCAGCCCTCGCAGACATCGGTGTTGATGAAGACGCGCCGGTCCGGGTCGGGGAACTTGCCGCGCTTGCGGCGACGCCGCTTTTCGGCGGCGCAGGTCTGGACATAGATGATCGCCGAAACCCCCTCGATCTCCTGAAAGCGCTCCTGCACCGCCATCAGATCGTCGCGCGGATGCTGTTCGAGCCCGGCGGGATAGGTGGACCAATCGATCTCTTCCTTGGGGTCGTAGATCAGCGCGATATGGTTGACCCCCATCGCCTGAACCTCGCGCGCGATCCGCGCCGGGTCCAGATCCCCCTCGTTGTGCTGCCCGCCCGTCATGGCCACGGCATCGTTGAACAGGATCTTGTAGGTGATGTTGGCCTTGGCTGCGACGGCGGCCCGGATCGCCAATATCCCCGAATGGTTATAGGTCCCCTCGCCGATATTCTGGAACACGTGCTTGCGCGTCGAAAACGGCGCTTCCCCGATCCAGTTCGCGCCCTCGCCGCCCATATGGGTAAAGGCCTCGGTGTTGCGGTCCATCCATTTCACCATGAAATGGCAGCCGATGCCTGCGCCTGCCCGCGCGCCCTCGGGCACCTTGGTGCTGGTGTTGTGCGGACAGCCCGAACAGAACCACGGCGTGCGCACGGCCAGATCGGGCGCATTGCCCGCGCGCGCGGCCTCCTCCACCCTTGCCACGCCCGCCCGGATACGGTCGGTCTCGCGCCCCTCCTCGATCAGGATACGACCCAGCTTCAGCGCGATATCGGCCGGGTCCAACGCGAAATGCGCGGGGAACAGCGTCTCGCCCCCCTTGCGATGGCCATAGACGCGCCGCCCCCGCCGGTCATCGAAGATCGCTTCCTTGACCTGCACCTCGATCAGCTTGCGCTTTTCCTCGACCACCACGATCAGGTCGAGCCCCTCGGCCCAGGCGGCAAAGCCCGTCATGTCCAGCGGCCAGACCTGGCCCACCTTGTAGGTCGTCACCCCCAGCCGTTCGGCCTCGGCCCCGTCGATCCCCAGGGTCGCCATGGCCGACATCAGGTCGAGCCAGTTCTTGCCGGCGGCAACAAAGCCGATCTTTGCCCCCGCCTTGCCATGGACGCGGCGGTCGATCCCGTTGGCATGGGCAAAGGCTTCGGCGGCATAGCGCTTGTGCTCGACCAGCCGTTCCTCCTGCACGATCCAGTGATCGCCAAGCCGGATGTTCAGCCCGCCCTCGGGCATCGCGAATTCGGGCAAGACGAATTGCATCCGGTCGGCCCGGCCATCGACAACCGCCGTCGCCTCGACCGTGTCCTTCATCGTCTTCAGACCCACCCAGACCCCGGCAAAGCGGCTCAGCGCATAGCCATAAAGCCCGTAATCAAGGATTTCCTGCACACCCGCCGGGCTGATCACCGGCATATGGGCATCAACCAGCGCCCAATCCGATTGGTGACAGACGGTCGAGCTTTCGCCCGTGTGGTCATCGCCCATCGCCATCAGCACGCCGCCATGGCGCGATGTGCCCGCCATGTTCACATGGCGCATCACGTCGCCCGAGCGGTCCACACCCGGCCCCTTGCCATACCACAGGCCGAATACGCCCTCGAACCGCCCCTCGCCGCGCAATTCCGCCTGCTGGCTGCCCCAGAGCGCCGTTGCCGCCAGATCCTCGTTCAACCCCGGCTGGAACACGATATCGGCCGCATCGAGATGCTTTTTCGCCCGCGCCATCTGCATGTCGACCGCCCCCAGCGGCGATCCGCGATAGCCCGTGACCAGACCGGCCGTGTTCAACCCCGCCGCCCAATCGCGCGCCTTTTGCATCAGCATCAGCCGCACCAGCGCCTGCGTGCCGTTGAGCAAAACCGGCGATTTCGTCAGGTCGAAACGGTCCTCCAGCGATACCTGCTGCACCCCCATGGCGTGCCCTCCCGTGCTGGCCGTGGTCGTTGTATCTGCGACGAAGTATAGGTCATTAATGTTGACCTGTCGACGCTTTTTCCGGCGCCGAACCCGCCGCTTTCATGAAACCTTTGGAAAATATTGCTTTCCCTCTTTGCAAGCGCTTTGGGGATTGCATATCCTCTGGACCGAAGCAGGAGACTTTAGATGGATTGGGACAAGCTGCGGATCTTTCACGCGGTGGCCGATGCGGGCAGCCTGACCCATGCGGGCGATACGCTGCACCTGTCGCAATCCGCTGTCAGCCGCCAGATTCGCGCGCTCGAAGAAGGGTTGAACACCACCCTCTTCCATCGCCATGCGCGCGGGCTGATCCTGACCGAACAGGGCGAATTGCTGTTCGACGCCACCCGCCACATGTCCAAGCGGCTCGAAGCCGCCGCCGCCCGCATCCGCGACAGCGAGGAAGAAGTCTTCGGCGAATTGCGCGTGACCACGACCATCGGCTTCGGCTCGCTCTGGCTCGCGCCGCGCCTGCCCGCGCTCTATGAAAAATACCCCGATCTCAAGATCGACCTGATGCTCGAGGAACGCCTCCTCGACCTGCCCATGCGCGAGGCCGATGTCGCCATCCGCATGAAGGAACCCAGCCAGGCCGACCTGATCCGCCGCCGCTTGATGACGATCAACATGCGGCTCTACGCGACACCGCGCTATCTCGAAACGCACGGCACCCCCCAAACGCTGGAGGATTTCGCCACCCACCGCCTGATCAGCCAGAACGCCACCTCCGCCCAGGTCAGCGCGGGCGCGATCCTCGTGCGCGAACTCATGGCCCATACGATCGGCTCGCGGCTCACCGTGAACAATTACTTCGGCGTGCTTCAGGCCGTGATCCACGATCTGGGCATCGGCGTCCTGCCCGATTACCTGACGCAGGATTTTCCCGATCTCGTGCGCGTCCTGCCCGATGTGCAATCCGCCGAAGTGCCCGTTTTCCTCGCCTATCCCGAGGAATTGCGCCAATCCAAGCGGGTGGAGGTCTTCCGCGATTTCGTCGCCGAGGAAGTCATCGCCTACCGCCGCCGCCAAAAGGAAAGCGATGCCATCCCGCTGACCTGACCCCTCCGAAAAAGGCCGCAAACGACCTGCCCCTGTCTGTGTGTTATGCGCCACAGGCATAGCCGCTTTGCGGCATTGCGGCAGGTTTTGCCTTGAACGACTCCAAACTGCCGCATATTTCGGCAGCCATGGAACGCAGGCGAGTGATCGCTGTTCCATTACCTCCCTGTTGGACTTCGGCCGAGATTCGTCTCGGCCTTTTTTTTGGCAAAACCACAGGGAAACCCGGCATGACTGTTTCCAATGTCGAAACGAATCCAGCCGATTTCGCCGATATCGCGGCGATTCACAGCTTATTATCCACGGAATTCGCCTATATGGCGGCCCGGATCGATCCGCCTTCCTCCATGACGCGGCTCACGCCCGAGGATTTGCTGGGCAAGATGGCGCAAGAGGATCTGTTCCTCATCCGCGACGACGACGCCCCCATCGCCTGCCTCTTCGGCGCGGCCCATCCCGACCACTACTATATCGGCAAGCTCGCCGTCGCTGCAGCGCAGCGTCGCCGCGGCCATGCCACAGCCCTGGTCGAGGCCGCGGCCCGCCAGGCACGCACCCTCGCCCTGCCCGCTCTCGTCTTGCAAAGCCGGGTGGAACTGGTGGAAAACCACGCCGCTTTCACCGCCATGGGCTTTGACTTGATCGCCCGCACCGCCCATCCCGGCTACGACCGCCCGACCTCCCTCACCTTCCGCCGCGCGCTCTGACGCGGGGCTCCGGGCGGCGCGGCCCCTTCCCCCTGCCCCCCACCTGCCGTAAAGAGCGGCCAAACGGGGGAATATTGCCATGACCGAGCCAGCCATCACGCCCGATCTGATCGCCGCCCACGGGCTCAAGCCGGACGAATACGACCGCATTCTGGAAATCATCGGGCGCGAGCCGACCTTCACGGAACTCGGCATCTTCTCGGCCATGTGGAACGAGCATTGTTCCTACAAATCCTCCAAGAAATGGTTGCGCACCCTGCCGACCAAGGGCCCGCAGGTGATCTGCGGCCCGGGCGAGAACGCGGGCGTCGTCGATATCGGCGACGGACAAGCGGTCGTCTTCAAGATGGAAAGCCACAACCACCCCTCCTACATCGAACCCTACCAGGGGGCGGCGACCGGTGTGGGCGGCATCTTGCGCGATGTCTTCACCATGGGCGCGCGCCCCATCGCGGCAATGAACGCGCTCTCCTTCGGGGAAAAGGACCATCCCAAAACCCGCCAGCTCGTCCATGGCGTGGTCGAGGGCGTGGGCGGCTACGGCAATTGCTTCGGCGTCCCCAACGTGGGGGGCGAGGTGCGCTTTCACCGCGCCTATAACGGCAATTGCCTCGTGAATGCCTTTGCCGCCGGTCTCGCCGAGGCCGACAGCATCTTCTATTCGGCCGCCTCGGGCGTCGGCATGCCCGTGGTCTACCTCGGCGCGAAAACCGGCCGCGACGGGGTCGGCGGGGCCACCATGGCCAGCGCCGAATTCGACGACACGATCGAGGAAAAGCGCCCCACCGTGCAGGTCGGCGACCCCTTCACCGAAAAGCGCCTGCTCGAAGCCTGTCTCGAATTGATGGCCTCGGGCGCCGTCATCTCGATCCAGGACATGGGGGCTGCGGGCCTGACCTGTTCGGCGGTCGAAATGGGCGACAAGGGCCATCTCGGCATCAAGCTCACGCTCGACCACGTGCCCCAGCGCGAAACGAACATGACCGCCTACGAGATGATGCTATCCGAAAGCCAGGAGCGGATGCTCATGGTCCTCAAGCCCGAAAAAGAGGCCGAGGCCCGCGCCATTTTCGAGAAATGGGACCTCGATTTCGCCATCGTCGGCGAAACCATTCCAGAGGACCGTTTCCTCATTCTCCACGGCAACGAGGTGAAAGCCGATCTGCCGCTGTCCAAACTCTCCTCCGAGGCGCCCGAATACGACCGCCCCTGGGTGCCCACCGATCCCGCCGCCGCGATGGACCCGGTCCCCGAGGTCGATGCCATCGACGCGCTCAAGGCGCTGATTTCCTCGCCCAATTACTGCTCGCGCGCCTGGGTCTATGAACAATACGACCACATGGTCATGGCCGACACGATCCGCGCGCCGGGCCTTGGTGCCGGTGTCGTGCGCGTCCATGGCACGGACAAGGCGCTGGCCTTCACCTCCGACGTGACGCCGCGCTACGTCAAGGCCAACCCCGTCGAGGGCGGCAAACAGGCCGTGGCCGAAGCCTATCGCAACCTGATCGCCGTCGGCGCGCGCCCCTTGGCCACCACCGACAACCTCAATTTCGGCAATCCCGAAAAGCCCGAGATCATGGGCCAGTTCGTGGGCGCGATCCAGGGCATCGGGCAGGCCTGCGCGGCGCTCGACATGCCCATCGTCTCGGGCAATGTCAGCCTTTACAACGAAACCGACGGACAGGCGATCCTGCCCACCCCCACGATCGGCGCGGTGGGGCTCCTCGATCGTCTTGACGATCTCATCGCAGGTACCATCCGCGACGGCCATGTCCTCATGGTCCTGGGCGCGACACAGGGGCACCTGGGGCAATCCGCGCTGCTGGCCGAGGTTTTCAACCGCGAAGAGGGTGACGCGCCCCCCGTGGATCTCGCCGCCGAACGCGCGGCGGGCGACTTCATCCTCGCCAACCGCCAATGGATCACCGCCTGCACCGATCTGTCGGACGGGGGCCTGGCCCTTGCCGCCTTCGAGATGGCGGTCGCGGGCGATGTGGGCCTGACCCTCGATGCGGGCGATATCGCCACGCTCTATGGCGAGGATCAGGGCCGCTACCTGATCGCCACGAATTTCGACAAGGCCGAGGCGCTGATGGTCGCCGCAGGCCAGGCGGGCCTTGCGCTCACCAGCGTCGGCAAGGCAGGCGGCGACCGCATCCGCATGGGCGGGTCCGAGGCCCCCCTCGCCGAACTGGCCGCCCTCTGGCGCGCAGCCTTCGCCACGCATTTCGCCTGAGACCCCCGCTTGCGGCGCGCCCGCAAGCGGCCTAGATTTCCGACAAGAACAGTCGAGGACCGATCATGCCCATCACCGCCCGCGAGATCGAGGAGATGCTCCGCGAAAGCTTTCCCAAGGCGCAGATCACCGTCGAAGGCGACGATGGCGCGCATTTCGCGGCGCAGGTCGTCGACGAAAGCTTCCGCGGCCAGAACCGCGTCCAGCAGCAGCGCGCGGTCTATGCCGCGCTGAAAGGCAAGATGGATGGCAGCCACGGTGAGCTGCATGCCCTTGCCCTGACCACCAAAGCCCCCGATTGAAAGGGAATCCCCCGATGAGCGCCGAAGACACCATCCGCAAGACCGTGACCGAGAATGACGTGGTCCTGTTCATGAAGGGCACGAAATCCATGCCCCAATGCGGCTTTTCCAGCCGCGTCGCGGGCGTCTTGAACTACATGGGCGTCGAATTCGCCGATGTGAACGTGCTGGCCGATGAAACCATCCGCCAGGGCATCAAGGATTATTCCGACTGGCCGACGATCCCCCAGCTCTACGTGAAGGGCGAATTCGTCGGCGGCTGCGATATCGTGACCGAGATGACGCTCTCGGGCGAGTTGGACACGCTGTTCGCGGAAAACGGCATCGCCTTCGACAAGGATGCCGCCGACAAGATCCGCGAAGCCAACGCCTGAGAAAGCGCGGGCTTTGCCCCCTCCCCGTCGTGAATGATGCGAGGGGCTCTGCCCCTCGCGCTCCCCGGAGTTTTTGGCCAAGATGAAGGGGCGGGCCGAGGGCCTGCCTCAACCCTTCTTCTTCGTCGCCCCGCTGCGGACATGTTTGGACAGCCGCGAGGGGATGGATTTCTTGCGATCCTTGAACGGATTCTGATCCGCCTGTGACCGCATCCAGAGCCGGATCGGCGTGCCGGGCATGTCGAAATCATCGCGCAACCCGTTGACAAGGTAGCGCGAATAGCTTTCGGGCAGCTTGTCGGGCTGCGAACACATCACCACGAAGCCGGGCGGCCTTGTCTTGGCCTGCGTCATGTAGCGCAGCCGGATGCGCCGCCCCGAGGGTGCGGGCGGCGGATGCGCCTCGATCATGGCCCCGAGCCAGCGGTTGAGCTGCGCGGTCGTCACGCGGCGGTTCCAGACCTCATGCGCCTTCAGGATCGCGGCCTGCAACCGGTCCAGCCCCCGCCCCGTCTTGGCCGACACCGTGACAAGCGGCGCGCCGCGCAGCTGCGGCAGGTGGAGTTCGAACATCTCCTTGAGCGCGCGCAGCTTGTCCTGTTTCTCGTCCTCGAGATCCCATTTGTTGACCGCGACGACCACGGCGCGCCCCTCGCGCTCGGCCAGATCGGCGATACGCAGATCCTGCGTCTCGAAGGGGATGGCCGCATCGAGCAGCACCACCACGACTTCCGCGAATTTGATCGCGCGCAGACCATCGGCGACCGACAGCTTTTCGAGCTTTTCCTGCACCTTGGCCTTTTTGCGCATCCCCGCCGTGTCGAAGATGCGCATCGGCGTGCCGTCCCAGGTGAAGGGCACGGCGATGGCATCGCGCGTGATCCCCGCCTCGGGCCCGGTCAAGAGCCGGTCCTGCCCGATGATGCGATTGATCAGCGTGGACTTGCCCGCATTGGGCCGCCCCACGATGGCGATCTGCAAGGGACGTGAGGGGGTTATGAGGCGTTCTTCATCCGATGCATCCCCATCGGCATCGACATCCACATCCGTCTCCGCCTCTTCGATCGCGGCGAGTTTTTCCTCGGCCGCCTCGATGAGGGGGGCCAGCGCCACGGCCAGTTCGCCCATCCCCTCGCCATGTTCGGCCGAAAGCGCGATGGGCTCACCCAGGCCAAGCGCATAGGCTTCCAGAACGCCCGCCTCGCCCTGCCGCCCCTCGGCCTTGTTCACGCCCAGGATGACGGGCCGCCCCGACCGGCGCAGGATTTCGGCAAACATCTGGTCATTGGGCGTGATCCCCGCCCGCGCATCGATCAGGAAGAGGCTGGCATCCGCCATCTCGACCGCGCGCTCGGTCAGGCGCCGCATCCGGCCCTGCAGGCTGTCGTCCGTCGCATCCTCGAGCCCCGCGGTGTCCAGCACGGTAAAGCGCAGATCGCCCAACCGCGCCGCCCCCTCGCGCAGGTCGCGGGTGACGCCGGGTTGGTCATCGACCAGCGCCAGTTTCTTGCCCACCAGCCGGTTGAACAGCGTGGATTTGCCGACATTGGGGCGGCCGACGATGGCGAGGGTAAAGCTCATGGGATCAATTCCGGGATGGCGAAGGCGCGCAGATACCGCATGGACCCGGTTCCATCAAGCCCCGAGCGTTCTGAGCGCCCGGTCGAGCGCCTGCAAAAACGCGCTGCGGTCGGATTTGGAAAAGGGGCGCGGCCCGCCAAGGGTCTGTCCCTCCAGCCCCCCGCGCAGATCGGCCAGCAGATCGCGGGTGGCCAGCTTGCCGCCGATATTGGCCGCCGTCAGCGCCTCGCCCCGATGCGTCATCACCTGCGCCCCCGCCTTGATCGCGCGATCGGCGAGCGGCAGATCGGCGGTGATGACGAGCATCCCCGGCCCCGCCGCCTCCGCGATCAGGTCATCGGCGGCGTCAAAGGCATCGCCCGCCATGGTCATGGAAATCAGCGGATGATCGGGATGGCGCAGGTATTGGCCCGCGAAGAGCCGCACCGGGGTCTTGTGGCGAAAGGCGACGGTATAGATCTCCTCCTTCACCGGGCAGGCATCGGCATCGACGAGGATCATGGCCGCCCCTCCGGGTCGAGGATCATGGCCGCCCCTCCGGGTCGAGAATCATGTCCGCCCCTCCAGTCCGAGGATCATGGAAAGAATCCCCCGTCGAAAGCCACCGACATATGCACCCCACCCGCTTCGGTCAGGGTCAGCGCATCGCCCGCCACCGCGACCTCCACCACCTCCGCCCAGCCCTTGGGGCGGGGCAACGCGACCATGGCGTGGCGGATCACCTGCTCGCCTCCAAGCGGCAGCGCAGTGGCCACACCCATCGCGGCAAAGGGATTGTCCGACAAGGAGGCCGCAAACCCAAGCCCCCCCGCCGCACATCCATCCTCGATCCCTAGAACGCCCCTGTGCCGCCCGTTCCAGGGCGAAAACTCCCGGCCCCCATTCGACACCCAAAGCATCGTCACCGGCATCGCCCGCGCGTCTTTCAGCACGACCAGCATGTCGTCCTCGGCCTCGCGCATCAGGACGCTCCAACCGATCCGCGCGCCCTCCGCCTCCACCAGCGTGCAGAAATCCTCGACCGTCTCGCCCTCGGGATAATGCCGCAGGTCCCAGTCGCCGCCGCCCTCCCGCGCGAGCATCAGCCCCGGCACGCATTGCCCCAGCGCCCAGAGGTTCCGCCCCTCCCGCTGCGCCACCGGATCGGTCAGGACCGCGCGCTTGGGCGAAAAGGACAGCCGCCCCCCCGCCGCCATCCGCGCCATCGGGTGATGGGCGAAACTGACCGCGCCCTGCCCGCCCGTCACCACGTGGCGTTGATACAGAACCGGTCCCGCGATCCGCAGATGCTTGTCCACCACGGCCCCTTGCACCGGCACGGACAGGCGCAGATGGGCATGGGCCGCGCCCACCTCCATCACCTCCCAGGGCGCATTGGCCGTTGCCCCGTGGATCGGTCCGCCCGTCACGTCATCGCGTCCAAACGGCATGCACAGGAAATCGCCCGCCAGCCGCTTGTTGACCTGCGGGATGGCGGGGTCGGCCTGCACCTCCGGCTCGTCGCGCCAGGGCGCGGCATGAAGGATATCTCGCCCCTCCACCCGCCAGAACGGCAGGTTGCCCACGCTCTCGTCGATGCCAAGCTTGGCCGCCCCATCGGAAAGCGTGATCACGTCTCGCTCCGCGCAAGGGCCCCCAGCGTTGCCGTCATCAGCGCCGCATCCGCCCCAAGGCTCAGGAACGTGACGCCCGCCGCCACCATCTCGGCGTTGCGGTCTGGCGGCGCGAAAATGCCCGCCGCCTTGCCCGCCGCCCGGATCACGCCGATCCCGCGCTTGATCTCCTCCCAGAATTCGGGCGCGGTGGGATTGTCGCGATAGCCCAGATCGGCGGCCAGATCGGCGGGGCCGAAAAGCACGCAATCCACCCCCTCGACGGCGGCGATCTCGGCGAGATTGTCCAAGGCCGCCCGCGTCTCGGCCTGCACGATCACGCAGATCTCGGCATTGGCGCTCGAGGCATAGCCGGGCACCGCTCCATAACCGCTCGCCCGCATCGTGTAGCCGCCATCGCCCCGAATGCCCTCAGGCGGATAAAGACAGGCGCGCACGGCGGCCCGCGCTTCCTCGGCGCTGTTGACCATGGGCACCATGATTGTTTGCGCGCCCACATCCAGCACCTGTTTCAGGATCCAGTCCTGGTTGCCCGGCGCGCGCACCACGGCGGGCGTCCCGGTGTTTTCCAGCGTGATGAGCTGCCGCCGGATCATCGCCGGGTCAAAGGGCGCGTGTTCCCCATCGACAAGGCACCAGTCAAAGCCTGCCCGCCCCGCGATCTCGGTCACGGGTTCGGACCCCAGCGCCAGCCACAGCCCGCGCAACAGCCGCCCCTCGGCCATCGCCTGTTTCAACACGTTCTTCGGTGCCGGCATTCCACCCTCCCCTGACCGATGTGTCCTAAAGCGCCCCGCCCACGGCCTCGCGGTACCAGCGGCGGATCAGCGCCCGGTCCTCTTCCGTCAGAAAGGCGAAATTGCCGGGCGGCATCGCATGGCTTGCGCCCGCCTGCAGGTAGATCGCCTGCGCCTGGCCCACGATCAGATCGTCGCGGTCCAGAACCACGCCACCGGGCGCGGCGGCGAGCCCCGGCATCATCACCTCGGAGGCATGGCAGGACGCGCAATTGCCATAGACCAGATCGGCCACGGCCGGAAAATCCCCATGCGCCACAAAGCGTTCCAGCCCCGGCGACAGACGCGCCTCCCCCTCCGCCTCCTCGCCCGCCAAGGGCAGGACCGACAGCCAGACGATCACCGCGAAAATCGCCGCCGTCGCCCCCCAGGTCCACCAGCGATAGCCGCCGCGCGCATGCATCGTGTTGAAGAAATGCCGGATCGTCACCCCCATCAGGAAGACAAGCCCCGCGATGAGCCAGTTCCATTCGCTCGCAAAGGCCAGCGGGTAATGGTTCGACAGCATCAGGAAGATGACAGGCAGCGTCAGGTAATTGTTGTGGGTCGAGCGCAGCTTGGCGATCTTGCCGTATTTCGGATCGGGCGTGCGCCCCGCCTTCAGGTCCGCCACAACGATCTTCTGGTTGGGGATGATGATCATCGCCACATTGGCCGTCATGATCGTCGCGGTCAGCGCCCCCAGGTGCAACAGCGCCGCACGCCCCGAAAAGACCTGCGTATACCCCCAGGCCAGCACGACAAGGATGACAAAGAGCAAGACCATCAACAGCGTCGGGTTCTCGCCCAGCTTCGACTTGCACAAGAGATCATAGGCGACCCAGCCCACGACCAGCGACGCGGCCGATATCGCCACCGCCTGGGCTTGCGACAGCTCCATCACCCGCCAGTCGATCAGGTACATCTCCGCGCCCACCCAGTAGAGCAGCGCCAAAAGCGCCACCCCCGACAGCCATGTCGCGTAGCTTTCCCATTTGAACCAGGTCAGATGCTCGGGCATCGCGGCAGGGGCCACCATGTATTTCTGGATATGGTAGAAGCCCCCGCCATGGACCTGCCATTCCTCGCCATCGGCGGGGCCTTGGATGTTGCGGTTCAGACCCAGGTCCAGCGCGATGAAATAGAAACTCGACCCGATCCAGGCGATGGCGGTGATCACATGCAGCCAGCGCGCGGCGAATTCTGCCCAATGCAACAGGATCGTGGCGTCCATCTTTTCCCTCGGTGTCCCTTGGTGGTGGGCGCCTGTCGCATCGGCGCGGCGCGGGCGTGACCATCCGACGAAACACCGCCCGATGGCAAGGCCGCCCGCGCTTGCGCCCTGCCTCCCGGCCGCGACCGGACGGCCACCCCCGCCGCGCAGGAAGATCGCCTGAAAAGCGCAATCCTGCGGGCCATTGTCCCGCCATCAGCGGGGCGGAACAGGACAAGATCAGATTGACGCCATGGCACGCGGATATCTCTTTTCTTCGCCTTTGCCTGCCGCTACCGTGCCACGCCATAAGACAGAAACTGTCCAACCTGGGAGACCATCCATGAAGAAAATCCTTCTGGCCTCTGCGGCCACTCTCGCGCTGACCGGCGCGTCGCAGGCGCAGGAAAGCATCTCGCTCGGCGTGATCCTCGGCTTCACCGGCCCGCTCGAATCGCTGGCACCCGGTATGGCCAGCGGTGCCGAACTGGCGATTGCCGAAGTGTCGGGCTCGGGCCTGCTGCTCGGCGGCACGACCGTGACGCCGGTGCGCGGCGACTCGACCTGCATCGACGCCTCCGCCGCGACCGCCGCCGCCGAGCGTCTGATCACCTCTGACGGCGTCTCGGGCATCGTCGGCGCAGATTGCTCGGGCGTGACCACCGCTGTCCTGACCAACGTGGCCGTCCCCAACGGCATGGTCATGATCTCGCCCTCGGCCACCTCGCCCGCGCTCTCGACCGCCGAAGACAACGGCCTGTTCTTCCGCACCGCCCCCTCCGACGCACGTCAGGGCGTGGTGATGTCGGAAATCATCCTGGGCCGTGGCATCGACACCGTCGCCGTGACCTATACCAACAACGACTACGGCCTCGGCCTTGCCGACAGCTTCCAGGCGGCCTTCACCGAAATGGGCGGCACCGTGACCCTCGTCGCAGCCCATGAAGACGGCCGCGCCGATTACTCGGCCGAAGTGGGCGCACTGGCCTCCGCCGGTGGCGACGCGCTCGTCGTGGCGGGCTATGTCGACCAGGGCGGCTCGGGCATCGTTCAGGCCGCGCTCGACTCGGGTGCATTTGAGACCTTCGTCTTCCCCGACGGCATGGTCAGCCAGGCGCTCGTCGACAATTTCGGCGCGGATATCGACGGCTCCTTCGGCCAGAACCCCGGCACCGACAGCGAAGGTGCGGCGATCTTCCAGGGCATGGCGACGGCAGCCGGCTTCGACGGCACCTCGCCCTTCTCGGCAGAAGCCTATGACGCCGCAGCCCTGATCCTGCTCGCCATGCAGGCCGCAGGCTCGACCGTTCCCTCCGAATACGCAGGCAGCGTGATGGATGTCGCCAACGCTCCGGGCGAGCCGATCCTGCCGGGCGAACTGGCCCGCGGCCTCGAACTGCTCGCAGCCGGTCAGGACATCGACTATGTCGGCGCCTCGGCGGTGGAACTGATCGGTGCCGGCGAAAGCGCCGGCAACTACCGCGAGATCGAGATCCAGGGCGGCGCCCTGACCGTGGTCGGCTTCCGCTGATCGCCTCGCAACCTGACTGACAGGCAGACAGCCCGGTCCAGAACCGGGCTGTTTCGCACCCAAGGGGGCCATGCCGCATGATCATCGTTCAAGACCTGCACAAGCATTTCGGCGGCTTCCACGCGGTGGACGGTGCCAGCCTCACGATCGAAACGGGCTCCATCACCGCCCTGATCGGCCCCAATGGCGCAGGCAAGACCACGCTCTTCAACGTCATCGCAGGCGTGCTGCCGCCCACCTCGGGCCGCGTCGTGATGGATGGCGAGGACATCACCGGCCTGCCCCCCCATGTGCTCTTTTCCAAGGGGCTTCTGCGCACCTTCCAGATCGCGCATGAGTTTCATTCCATGACCTGCCGCGAGAACCTGATGATGGTGCCCGCCGGTCAATCGGGCGAAACGCTCTGGAACACCTGGTTCGGGCGCAAACGCATCGCCGACGAGGAACGCGCCCTCCGCGCCAAGGCCGACGAGGTGCTCGAATTCCTCACCATCGAACACCTGGCCGACCACCCGGCGGGCCAGGTTTCGGGCGGGCAGAAGAAACTCCTCGAACTTGGCCGCACCATGATGGTCGACGCCAAGATCGTCTTTCTGGACGAGGTCGGCGCAGGCGTGAACCGCACGCTCCTCAACACGATCGGCGACGCGATCATCCGCCTGAACCGCGAACGCGGCTACACCTTTTGCGTGATCGAACACGACATGGATTTCATCGGCCGCCTCTGCGACCCCGTCATCGTCATGGCCGAGGGCAAGGTTCTCGCCCAAGGCACCATCGACGAGATCAAGGCAGACGAGGCCGTGATCGAGGCCTATCTGGGCACCGGCCTGAAAAACAAGGACAAGCTCGAAGGGGCAGAGGCATGAGCGATACCTCCAACCCCTACCAGAACGACCGCGGCAACAAGGACCTGTCCATCACCCGCCCCGGCACCGGCACGCTCTCCTCCAGCCCCGGCACGGGGCATGCGATGAACACGAGCCAGGCCTTTCTCATCGGCGACACGATGACCGGCGGCTATGGCAACGGCCCCGACATCCTGCACGATTGCACCATCGCCGTGAACCCGGGCGAGATCGCCGTGATCGTCGGCCCCAACGGCGCGGGCAAATCCACCGCGATGAAGGCCGTCTTCGGCATGCTCAACGTGCGCCAGGGCTCCGTCCGCCTCGATGGCGAGGATATCACCGACCTCACGCCCCAGGCCCGCGTCGCCAAGGGCATGGGCTTCGTGCCCCAGACCAACAACATCTTCGCCTCCATGACGGTCGAGGAAAACCTCGAGATGGGGGCCTTCATCCGCCGCGACGACATCCGCGAGACGATGGAACAGGTCTATGACCTCTTCCCCATCCTCAAGGACAAGCGCCGCCAGCCCGCGGGCGAATTGTCGGGCGGCCAGCGCCAGCAGGTCGCCGTGGGCCGCGCGCTGATGACCCGCCCCAAGGTGCTCATGCTCGACGAACCCACCGCCGGCGTCTCTCCCATCGTGATGGACGAGCTGTTCGACCGCATCATCGAGGTCAGCCGCACCGGCATCCCGATCCTGATGGTCGAACAAAACGCCCGCCAGGCGCTCGAGATCGCCGACAAGGGCTATGTGCTCGTGCAGGGCCGCAACGCCCATACCGGCACCGGCAAGGAACTGCTGGCCGATCCGCAGGTCCGCCGCAGCTTCCTGGGCGGCTGATGCCCATGCGCTGGCTGCCCGCCCTCCTCTGCCTCACAGCCGCCCCCGCCCTGGCCGAGCCCTGGGCCTGCGCCTTCACGGTGGAATGCAACGTGACCGAGGGTTGCGACAGCACCGGCTTCCAGGCCCAGGTGATCGCCGCCGACCATGCGGGCGACCTCTTCTTGCGCACCGCCATGGGGGCAAGCCCCCTCACCCGTCTGACGCCCGAAGGCGCGCTTCCCGTCAGCTATGCGGGCGCCACCCATGACGGCATCGCCGAGCTTCTGACGATCGAGGCCGACCGCACCGCGATCCTGACGCTGCACATGTTCGACGGCACCGCCGCCGCCATCACCCATTTCGGAACCTGCGAGGAGATGACCTGAATGGACATCCTCAACGCCTTCGTGACGTTGCTCAACTTCGTCATCATCCCGGCCACCGCCTATGGCGCGCAGCTCGCGCTTGGCGCGCTGGGCGTGACGCTGATCTACGGCATCTTGCGCTTCTCCAATTTCGCCCATGGCGACACGATGGCCTTCGGCACGATGGTCGTGATCCTGTGCACCTGGGGCCTTCAGGGCGCGGGCATCACGCTCGGGCCGCTGCCCACCGCGCTTCTGGCGCTGCCCGTGGGCATCGCGATCACCGGGCTTCTGGTCATCGGCACCGACCGCGCCGTCTACCGCTTCTACCGCGCGAAAAAGGCCAAACCCGTCATCTTCGTCATCGCGTCGCTTGGCGTGATGTTCATCATGAACGGCATCGTGCGCTTCATCATCGGCGTCGATGACCAACGCTTCGCCGATGGCGAACGCTTCATCATCTCGGCCCGCACCTTCCGCGACATGACCGGCCTCGAGGAAGGTCTGGCCTTCCGCACCTCGCAGGGCCTCACCATCGTCGTGGCGATCATCGCCGTGGTGCTCCTGTTCTGGTTCCTCAACCGCACCCGCACCGGCAAATCCATGCGCGCCTTTTCCGACAACGAGGATCTGGCGCTCCTGTCGGGGATCAATCCCGAACGGGTCGTGATGATCACCTGGCTGATCGTCGCGGCACTCGCCACCACGGCGGGCACGCTCTACGGCCTCGACAAATCGTTCAAGGCCTTCACCTATTTCCAACTGCTCCTGCCGATCTTCGCCGCCGCCATCGTGGGCGGCTTGGGCAACCCGGTCGGCGCGATCCTGGGCGGCTTTCTCATCGCCTTTTCCGAGGTCGGCGTGACCTATGCCTTCCGCAAGGTCGTGGAATATCTCGCCCCCGGTGACTGGCAGCCCGAGGGGCTTTTGCAGCTCCTGTCCACCGACTACAAATTCGCGGTCAGCTTCGCGATCCTGCTCATCGTCCTCCTGTTCCGGCCCACCGGCATCATGAAGGGGAAATCGGTATGACCACGACACCTGACACCGCGCGCGGCCCCGCCATGGCCCCGGCCAAACGCGTCGACACCCGCGCCATCCTGCTCTTCGCCTTCGTGGCCTGCCTCTTTGTCGGCACGGGCGTGCTGCAATCGTGGAACACGACGCTCTCGATCTTCAACATGGCCCTTGTCGGCGCGATCATGGCCTTGGGCGTGAACATGCAATGGGGCTATGCGGGCCTGTTCAACGTGGGCGTGATGGGCTTCGTGGCGCTCGGCGGGCTTGCCGCCGTCCTCGTCTCCATGGACCCGGTGGACGAGGCCTGGGCCGCAGGCGGCCTCCAGATCCTCCTCGCCCTCGTCCTTGGCGCCGCGACCATTGTCCTCGCGATCCTCGCCTATGCGCGCCTTGCGGCCGGTCCGCTGCGCACGCTCGCGATGCTCGTCATCCTGATCGGCGGTTTCTTCCTCTTCCGCGCCGTCTTCGACCCCGCCGTCGCCCGGGTGGAGGCGGTCAATCCCGCCTCCACCGGCTATCTCGGGGGCCTCGGCCTGCCCGTGATCCTGGCCTGGCCCATGGGTGGCGTTCTGGCCGCAGGGGCCGCCTGGCTCATCGGCAAGACCGCGCTGGGCCTGCGCTCCGATTACCTCGCCATCGCGACGCTCGGCATCGCCGAAATCATCATCGCCGTGATGAAGAACGAGGATTGGCTCGCGCGCGGCGTCAAGAACGTCACCACCATCCCCCGCCCCGTCCCCTACGAGGTCGATCTCCAGCAATCGCAATGGTTCATCGATCTGGCGGACAGGCTCGGGGCCGATGTGATCACCTTCTCCTCGATCTTCGTCAAACTCTGCTATGCCTCGCTCTTCATCGTGGTTCTTCTCGCGCTGATCTGGCTCTCGGAAAAGGCGTGGAATTCGCCCTGGGGCCGGATGATGCGCGCGATCCGCGACAACGAGGTTTCGGCCTCCGCCATGGGCAAGGACGTCAAGGCGCGCCACCTGCAGGTCTTCGTCCTCGGCTCCGCGGTGATCGGCATGGCGGGCGCGATGATGACCACGCTCGACAGCCAGCTCGTGCCCGGGACCTACCAGCCCCTGCGCTTCACCTTCCTCGTCTGGGTGATGGTGATCGTCGGCGGCTCGGGCAACAACTGGGGTGCGGTCCTGGGCGGCTTCCTGATCTGGTGGCTCTGGATCCAGGTGGAACCGCTCGGCGCACTCCTGATGCAGGGCATCACGGCGGGCATGGATGCCGACAGCTGGCTGCGCGCCCATCTGCTCGACTCCGTCGCCCATATGCGGCTCCTGACGATGGGGCTCATCTTGCTCCTCGTCCTGCGCTTCAGCCCGCGCGGCCTCATCCCCGAGCGCTGAAACCGACAAGAAAGGGTGAAGGCCCGAACCCGGCCTTTACCCTTCCTCAACCCTCCAAGGCCGCCGCGCCGCGCCCCCCAAAGCCGCGCCTGCGCAATTAACCCTTCGACAAGCTTCGCCGCGCGATCTTAACCTCCCGGCAAGAAACGCCCCGCACCGTTAACCCCGCATCAAGGTTAACGCCCTGCCCTTCTCTGTTTCAAAAATATCCCGGGGGAGGCGCGCAAAGCGCGCCGGGGGCAGAGCCCCCAACCTACAGCCCCGGGCAGAGCCCCCCTACTTGTAATGCCCGAACCGGCCCTACCGCCCCTCGAACCGCGCCGGCCGCTTCTCGAGAAAAGCCAGAACGCCTTCCTTGAAATCGCGCGTGCGCCCGCAGTCGCCCTGCAATTGCCCTTCCATAAGAAATTGTTCTTCAAGGGAATTTCCCGCGCTCGCCTGCATCACCTTCTTGATCTTGCGATAGGCTTCGGTGGGCCCCGTGGCCAGATGCTCGGCCCTTGCGCGCCAGGTGCCCTCGAATTCCGCCTCGGGAACCGCCTCCCAGATCATGCCCCATTGGGCCGCCTGCGACGCGCTGATCTTATCGGCAAAGAGCGCCGCCCCCATCGCCCGCTGCATCCCGATCATGCGCGGCAAAACCCATGTCCCACCCGCGTCAGGGATCAGGCCGATCCGCGTAAAGGCTTGAATGAACGACGCATTTTCCGCAGCGATCACGATGTCACAGATCAGCGCCAGGTTCGCGCCCGCCCCCGCCGCCGTCCCGTTCACCGCCGCGATCACCGGCACGGGACAATCCACGATGGCCATCAGCATCGGGATATATTCATCCCTCAGCGTCCGCTCCAGGTTCATGTCCGAAACGGCCGCCTTGTCGCCCAGGTCCTGCCCGGAACAAAAGGCGCGACCGGTCCCGGTCAGCACCACGACCCGCGCAGTTTTCCCTGCATCTTCAACGGCATGGGTAATCTCGGCGCGCATCTGCGCATTGAGCGCATTCATCACCTCGGGCCGGTTCAGCGTGATCACCGCCATCCCGTCCCGGTCCATCCGCGTGATCGTCTGATACTCCATGCGCCGCTCCCCGTTTGCCTTGCGGCAGACTAGACGCGAGACTTGGCGGCGAAAAGCGCAAACGCGGCGTCACTCAGTCCCGCAAAAGGTCCTTGAGCCGCGCTTCCTCCTCGGCGCTCAGCGCCGCTTCGGTCGGTGCCGGGCTTTGCGCGCGGCGGCGGACATAGACCGCCGCAAGCCCCGCCCCCAACACCAACAGCAGCGCGGGCGCGAGCCACAGCACGATGTTCGATCCCGTAAGCGTCGGACGCAAAAGGACATATTCGCCATAGCGGTCGACGATGAAGGACACGACCTCTTCGTCGCTGTCGCCCGCGACCAGCCGTTCCCGCACCAAAAGCCGCAGGTCGCGCGCCAGTGTCGCGTTGGATTCGTCGATGGATTCATTGCGGCAGACAAGGCACCGCAAGCCCGCCGAAATATCCCGCGCGCGCTCCTCCATCACCGGATCGGGCAGCACCTCATCGGGCTGGACCGCCAGCGCCGGGCTTGCCAGCGCCAGCATGACGCCAAGGAAAAGCGCCCTCATTCCGCAGGCACCCCGTCCATCGTCGCCCGCGCCTTGGCCGCACCGGCGGCAAAGCGGTAGCGCCGGTCGCTCAGGCTCAGGAAACCGCCAAGCGCCATGATGATCGCACCACTCCAGATCCAGTTGGCAAAGGGCTTGAGCCAGACACGCAGCGCCCAGCCGCCACCCGCCTGCGGCTCGCCCAGGGTGACATAGACATCGCGGGTAAAGCCGTTGTCGATCCCGGCCTCGGTCGTCGGCATGCCCGCCACCGGGTAGATGCGCCGCTCGGGATGCAGGAGCGCGATCTGGGTGCCGTCTTCATCCCGCACGGCGACATGGCCCATGGTCGAGATGTAATTGGGCCCCCGCACGTTTTGTTCGACCGACAAAAGCTCGATCTCGTAGGCGCCGACCTGGTAGGGCTCGCCGGGTTGGGCGACGCGGATATCTTCGGTCTGGTAGCCCGTCAGCGCCACGACACCGAACATGGTGACGCCCACGCCCGCATGGGCGATCGTCTTGCCCCAATCGGCGCGCGGCAAGCGCCAGAGCCGCGCGAAACGTCCCGCGACATCGCCGCGCCCGGTGCGCGACCACAGATCGACGACAGCGCCCGCCATGAGCCAGACCGCCAGTCCGATCCCGATGGGCGAGAGCGCCGAGGAGCCGGTGAAGACCGCATAGGCCAAAAGCCCAAGCGCCACGGCCAGCACCATCGCGGGCACCAGCGCCCGCACCGCCCGGCCAAGGCCTGCGCGTTTCCACGGCAGCATCGCCCCGATGGGCAGTGCGATGGCCAGCCCGAACATGAAGGGCGTGAAGGCCGCGTTGAAAAACGGCGGGCCGACCGACAGCGTCCGGTCCCAGATCATTTCCGCGATGAGCGGCCAGATCGTGCCGATGAAGACGACAAAGGTCGACACCGCAAGAAGCAGGTTGTTCACCACCAGCCCGCTTTCGCGGCTCACGGTGGAGAAGACGCCCTTGGCCTCCATCGTGCCGGCGCGAAACGCGAAGAGCAACAGCGCGCCGCCCATGAAGAAGGCAAGGATCATCAGGATGAACACGCCCCGTTCGGGATCATTGGCAAAGGCATGCACGCTCGTCAGAACGCCCGAGCGCACGATGAAGGTGCCGATGAGCGAAAACCCGAAGGCGAGAATGGCCAGAAGGATCGTCCAGCTTTTCAGCGCCTCGCGCTTTTCCACCACGATGGCCGAATGCAATAGCGCCGCCGCGATCAGCCAGGGCATGAGCGAGGCATTCTCGACCGGGTCCCAGAACCAGAACCCGCCCCAGCCCAGCTCGTAATAGGCCCACCACGACCCAAGCCCGATGCCGATGGTCAGAAAGACCCAGGCCGCCAGCGTCCAGGGCCGCACCCAGCGGCCCCAGGCGGCATCGACCCGCCCCTCGATCAGGGCGGCCACGGCAAAGGAGAAGGCCATCGAGAGCCCGACATAGCCGAGATAGAGGAAGGGCGGGTGAAAGGCCAAACCGGGGTCTTGCAGCAGCGGGTTCAGATCCTGCCCGTCGAAAGGCGGAATTTCCAGCCGGAGAAACGGGTTGGAGGTGAAGAGGATGAAGGCGAAAAAGGCCGCCGCGACCGAGGATTGCACGGCCAGCACGCGGGCCTTGAGCGTCGGGGGCAGATTGGACCCGAACCAGGCGGCGCAGGCCCCGAAGAGCGTCAGGATCAGCACCCAGAGCAGGAGCGAGCCTTCGTGATTCCCCCAGACACCCGAGATCTTGTAGAGCAAGGGCTTGTCGGTATGGGAATTGGCCACAACGAGGTTGAGCGAGAAATCCGAGGTCACGAAAGCCCATGTCAGCGCCGCGAAGCTGAAGGCCGTGAGCAGGAATTGCGTGGTCGCGGCGGGGTCCGCCACGGCCATCCACGCGGCATTGCCACGCTGCGCGCCGATCAGCGGCACGATCATCTGGAAGATCGCCACCATGAAGGCGAGGATCAGGGCGAAATGTCCGAGTTCTGTGATCATGGCGCAAGTCTATGTCGATCGGGACGACGCGCCAATAGGATGCGACACCGCTTCACATCGGATTGACCGTGTCAAAGGCGCACGCCCCATGCCCGGCCGCCTGTGGGGGGCGGCCGGGCCTGCATATTTTTGGAAAGATGAAGCCCAAGGGCGCGGAGGGGCCTCAGGCGACCTCGCGGCCCAGGGCGGCTGTATAGATCTCGAACCAGGTCTGCCGGTCGAGCGTGACGCGCGCGGCATCGCCAAGGGCTGCGATCCGCGCAAGGCTGTTGGTGCCCATGACCGGCAGGATGCGCGCGGGATGCCGCAAGAGCCAGGCCACCGCGACAGCCTCGGCCGCGACGCCCTGGTCCTGCCCGATGCGGTCAAGGACGGCGCGGACAGCCGCACCCTCCGCCCCGAAAAGCCGCCCGCCCGCCAGCGGCGACCAGGCCATGATCGGGACGGATCTTTCCTGCATCCAGGCCACCTCGCCATCGGTGAGCGGTGCGTGATGCAGGACGCTCAGTTCGATCTGGTTGGTGGCCAGCGGCGTTTCCATCGCCGATTGCAGAAGCGACCAATCGTGGCGCTTGAAATTCGACACACCCACGGCCCGCACCTTGCCCGCCGCGACCAGCGTGTCGAGGGCGCGGCCCGTTTCCTCGTGGTCCATCAGCGGATCGGGGCGGTGGATCAGGAGAAGGTCGATCACCTCGATCCCCATCGCCGTGAGCGATTGTTCGACCGAGGCCGTGATATGGGGCGCGGACGTGTCGTAATACTTGACCCGCCGGTCGGAATAGCGGCCGACGGGCGCGATGATGTCGCATTTCGTGACGATCTCGATCCTGTCACGAAGGCCCGGAGCGTTGCGCAGGGCATCGCCAAGGATCGCCTCGGCGGTGTAGCCGCCATAGATATCGGCCTGGTCCATCGTGGTGATGCCTAAGGCGAGACAGGCCTCGATCTTGGCCTGGACATGCGCGGGCGAGGTATCGGCGTCATCGCCAAGCCGCCACATCCCATAGACGATGCGCGACAGGTCGAGCGGCCCGACATTGATCCGATCCACGTGAGAGGCCATCAGCGTCTTTCTCCTGTTCCCAAGGGCGTTGCGGGCGCGGTCGCGGGGACGCGGCCATAGGCATGGGGCAAGGAGCAGGTCTTGAGCTCCGGCATCACCAGCCGCCCGAAATGATCGCATTCCTCCATATGCGGATAGCCGGAAAAGATGAAGGCCCGGATGCCCATCTTGCGATAGGCCTCGATCTCGGACAGGACCTGGTCGGCAGACCCCACCAGCGCCGCCCCGCAGCCCGAGCGCGCGCGCCCGATCCCGGTCCAGAGATGGCGTTCGACATAGCCGAATTTATCCGCAAGCTCCCGCGCCTTGGCCTGGTGGCTCACGCCCAGCGATCCGCTGTCCAGCGCCCGCTCGCGGATCAGCTTGCCCAGCTCGTCGTCGAGTTTCGAGACGAGATGTTCGGCATATTCCCGCGCCTCGGCCTCGGTGTCGCGCACGATCATGTGGACGCGCAGCCCGTAATCGAGCGTGCGCCCATAGCGTTCGGCCACGGCGTTCACCGCGCGCATGCGCTCGGCGATCTGTTCCTTGGGTTCGGGCCACATCAGGTAGACGTCGCAATGCTGGCCGCACAGCTCCAGCGCATCGGGCGAATAGCCCCCGAAATACAGGAGCGGGCCACCCGTCTGGTAGGGGCGCGCGGGGTCGGTCGTCAGACCCTTGAACCGGTAGACCTGCCCCTCGTAGTCGATCGTGTCGCGGGTCCAGGCCTGCTTGAGGATCTCCACCACCTCGCGCGAGCGTTGGTAGCGATAGGCGCTGTCGGCGACCTCCCCCGGAAAATCGGAGGAGATGATGTTCACCGTCAGCCGCCCCTCCAGCATGTGGTCGAGCGTGGCGATGGTGCGCGCCAGCATGATCGGCTGCATCTCGCCGCAGCGCACGGCGGCAAGGAAATTGATCTTGTCGGTGATCGGCGCGCAGCCCGCGACGAAGCTCAGCGTATCCTGGCCCACCTGGTAGGAGGAGGGGCAGAGGATGTTGCGAAACCCGTTCGCCTCGGCACGTTGCACGATGCCCGAACAATGCGCCCAGCTTGACCGCAGCCTGCCATCGGGCACGCCGAGGTATTCGTAATCATCCGAACAGAGCGCGGCGAACCAGCTGACCTCGGCGGCGTCGAGATCGGCGGAGGTGACGGGGACGATGGACATCTGGCAGGCCCTCCCAAGCCCGTGGTCTGGACAAATTCCGAGTAGGCAGAATTCATGTGGACAAATTCCGTGTAGACAAGGGTTAGCGCTCACGGCATCGTATATCAATGGTGTATCAATCCAAGGTATGACCGGATGCGCGGCGCGCTGCCCACCTATCTGCGGATCGCCGAGCGGCTGACGCGCGATATCGTGGCGGGGCGCCTGCGACCGGGCGACCGCCTGCCCCCCGAACGCCGGATGGCCGCCGACCTGGGCGTGACCGTCACGACGCTGCGCAAGGCGCTGGCGGTGCTGACCGAACGGGGGCTCCTGGACCGGCGGCAGGGGTCGGGGAACACGATCACGGCGGGCGACACGGGCCGGGGGGTCTATGCGCTATTCCGGCTCGAACGGCCCGAGGGCGGGGGCTTGCCCACGGCGGATCTGTTGTCGGTGTCGCTCGAGGACAAACCCACCGATCTGCCCGACCTGGGCAGCGCCGTGCCGCAAGCCTGGCACATGCGCCGCCTGCGTCATCTGGACGGCGTGCCGGTCGCGGTCGAGGATATCTGGCTCGATGCCCGCTTTCCGGGGCGGCTGGCGCCCGAGACGATCTCGGAATCGCTCTATCGCAGCTACCGCGAGCTTCTGGGGCTGACCATCGCGCGGGCCGAGGATCGACTGGGCGCGGGCCCCCTGCCCGATTGGGCAACGAGTCTTTTGCCGGGCCATGCGCCGGGGCGCGTCATGGCCCTTGCCCGCCGCCGCGCATTCGATGCAGATGGGCGACCAGCCGAGGTCTCGTCCACATGGTTCGACCCCGACCGCGCGACCTATGTGGCGCGCCTTCCGTGATGCGAGACAGACAGAGAAAGAGACGCGCATGACCCGCTACGGCATCATCGGTTCCGGCATGATGGGGCAGGAACATATCCGCAACATCGCGCTTTTGCCCGGCGCGACGGTCACGGGCTTCGTGGAACCCGATGACAAGATGGCGGCGGCGACGCTTGCGCTCATGCCGCAGGCGGTGCGTTGCCCCGATATCGAGACGCTTCTGTCGCGCGAGGATCTGGACGCGCTCGTGATCGCCTCGCCCAACCATTGCCATGTGGGACAGCTGACCGAGATCGCGGCGCGCCGCCCCCTGCCCGTCCTGGTGGAAAAGCCGCTCTACACCGACGAGGCGCAGCTGCCCGCGCTGGAGCAGATCGCCCGTGATTTCCCCGCGCCGATCTGGGTGGCGATGGAATATCGCTACATGCCGCCCGTGCAGGTCCTGCGCGACATGGCCGAGACGGCGACAGGCGGCATCCAGATGCTGACGATCCGCGAGCATCGCTTCCCTTTCCTCGAAAAGGTCGGCGACTGGAACCGCTTCAACCGCAACACCGGGGGCACGTTGGTCGAGAAATGCTGCCATTTCTTCGACCTGATGCGCCTGATCCTGGCCGATGACCCGGTGCGGGTGATGGCCAGCGCCGGGCAGGCGGTGAACCATCTGGACGAACGCTATGGCGGCGAACGACCCGACATCTGGGATCATGGCTATGTGATCGTCGATTTCGCCCGTGGCACGCGCGCCATGCTCGAATTGTGCATGTTCGCCGAAGGCTCCCGCTACCAGGAAGAGATTTCGGCCGTCGGCCCCACCGGCAAGATCGAGGCGCTGGTGCCCGGGCCCACCCGGTTCTGGAACAAGGATCTCGGCCCCGCGCCCGTGCCCCGCGTCATCGTCAGCCCGCGCAACCCGACAGGTCCCGTGGAACATGACGTGCCGGTCGATCCGCGCCTTCTGGCGGCGGGCGATCACAACGGCTCCACCTTCTATCAGCATGAACGTTTCCGCGAGGTGGTCCATGGCCGCGCGCGGCCCGAAGTGACGCTGGCCGATGGCGCGGCCGCCGTGCGCATGGGGCGTGCCGCACAGGAAAGTGCCGCCACCGGTCAGGCCGTTTCGCTTGCCTGACAAAAGGTTTAGCCTGCGGGCATGACAGGGCGCATCGACATCGGGATAGACGGGGGCGGCACGGGATGCCGGGTGGCACTCTCCGTTGACGGTGGCACGCCGGTGGAAACGCGCGGCGGGCCCGCCAATATCGTCAGCGATCCCGCCGGGGCCGAGGCCGCGATCCGCCTTGCCCTGACCGAAGCGCTGTCTGCCCATGGTCTGGGCCTGGACGCGATGCCCCATGCGCGGGTCTGCGCGGGGCTGGCGGGCGGGCGCCTGCCGGGGGCGGCGGATGCCTTTGCCACCCGCCTGCCCTTTCTCGCCTATGTCGTCGATGACAGCGTGACGGCGCTTGAAGGCGCGCTCGAAGGGGCGGATGGCACCTTGGCGAGCCTCGGCACCGGCAGTTTCTTCATCCGCAAGGCGGGTGGCGTCACGCGGCATATCGGCGGCTGGGGTTTCCGGCTGGGCGACGAGGGCTCGGCCGCATGGGCCGGGCGCATGGCCCTGTCGCTCGCCCTGCGCGTGGCCGATGGCCGCCTGCCCCCCGATCCGCTGGCCGAGGCGCTGGTCACGGCCTGCCCGCCCCACCCCGTGCTCTGGACCGCCACGGCCACGCCGGGCGATTTCGCGCAGCTCGTGCGGATCGTCATGGCCCATCCCCAAAGCCCCATCGCGGTGCGGGTGCGCGATGCGATCCTCGCCGCGCTGGAGGAGGGTCTGGCGGATCTGGGCCATCAGCCCGGCGCGGCCCTGGTCGTGACCGGGGGGCTGGGCGAGATGCTGGTCCCCATGCTACCCCACAGGCTCACATCCGGGCTGCGGCCCGCAATCGGCCGTCCGCTCGATGGGGCGCTCCGGCTTGCAAGGGGGTTGCCGTGACGCTCTACACCGGGCTCGATTGTCTTGATGGCGACGGCCTGCGCCCCGACATGGTCCTGCGGATCGAGGGGGGGCTGATCACCGAACTGCGCCCGCGCAAAGCCGAAGACGAGGACGGGGCCAAGGACCTGTCGCAGGACGGCACGCGCGCGCTGATCTGTCCGGGCCTCATCGATCTTCAGGTCAACGGCGGCAATGGGCGGATGCTGGGCGACTGTCGCACAGCCGCCGATGTCTCGGCGCTGGCTGCGGCCCATCGCGCGGGCGGGGCGCTGTCGATCCTGCCGACGCTGATCTCCGACAGCCCCGAGCAAACCGCGCGGATCATTGCGCTGGTCGCTGAAGCAGCCTCGAGCGATCCCGCCATCCTCGGCCTGCATCTGGAGGGGCCGCATCTTTCCATCGCGGGCGCGCATGATGCCGCGCAGTTGCGCCCACTGACGGAGGATGATGTCGCCCTCTATGCGAAAGCCGCGCAAAGCCTGCCCCATCTGATCCTCACGCTTGCCCCCGAACAGGCCGCCCCCCGGCAGATCACCGCACTGGCCGAGGCGGGCGTGATCGTGGCGCTCGGCCATTCCGCGGCCAGCCATGATGCCGCCAAAGCCGCCTATGCGGCGGGGGCGCGCATGGCGACGCATCTCTTCAATGCCATGTCGGGCCTGCATCACCGCGAACCGGGCATGGTGGGCGCGGCCTTTGACCATGCGCCATGGATCGGGCTGATCGCCGATGGCGTCCATGTGCATGACGCGGCCCTTCGGCTGGCCTATCGCGCCGCGCGCGACCGGCTGATCCTTGTCACCGATACCATGGCCGTCGCCGGGACGCAGGACAAGGATTTCACGCTTGCGGGGCGGAAGATCACCCGTGCGAACGGACGGCTGACGCTGGCTGATGGCACCTTGGCCGGGGCCGACATCACCCTGCTCGACGCTGTGCGCCACATGGTGCGGGCGACCGGCGCGCCCCTGACCCAGATCCTGCCCTTGGCCTTCGACACGCCCCATCGCCTGCTCAAGGGCGCGCCGAACCGGCTGGCCCCCGGCATGCCGGCCACGCTCCTGTGCCTCAAGGGGGCATGACCGGCCCGCGATGGGATCGCCAAAGGCCTGCTACAGACAACCCGCCAGTGTTGTCGCCAGCCCGCGCATCATGGCCGGGTAAAGCGCCGATCCCGGTTCCAGCGCCGTGCCCAAAGGATCGAGAACGGCGGTCCTGGCCTCGGTGCCCTCCATCACCACGGCGACGATGCCGGGGTTGAACTGGGGCTCGGACAGGACGCAGGCGATCCCTTCTTCGGCCACGCGGGCCTGGATCTCGGCGATCCGCGCGGGGCTCGGGTCCGTCGCATCCGACAGCGAAATCGCGCCAGAGGCCGGGAAATCAAAAGCCGCCTCGAAATACTGGTAGGCGTCGTGGAACACGACGAACCGCCCGCCGCGCACCGGATCAAGGATCGCCCCGATCTCGGTTTCCAAGGCACCCAGCTCGGCCTTGCCCGCGGCGGCATTGGCGAAATAGGCCCCCGCATTGGCCGGATCCGCCGCAGACAACCGCGCCGCGATCAGGTCGAGCCAAAGGGCGGCATTGGCAGGCGACAGCCAGACATGCGGGTCATTGGCCCCATGGCCATGGTCGTCATGGGCATGCTCTTCGTGGCCATGGTCGTCATGTGCGTGACCGTCGTGGCCATGGTCATCATGACCATGCTCGCCATGTCCGTGGTCATCATGGCCATGCTCGCCATGCCCATGGTCCTCGTGCCCGTGGTCATCATGACCGTGCTCGCCATGACCGTGCGCGTCATGCCCATGCACATGCGCCTCGAACAGCGCGCCTTCGCGGAAGGGCAACAGAACCGTGCCCTCCGCCTGCATCAGCGTCAGTTGCGCCGCACCGCCTGCCAGCGTCTCGACCGCATCCTGCATCCAGGGCGTCAGTTCGGGGCCGACCCAGACCACGACATCGGCCTCCTGCAAAAGCGCCGCCTCGGAGGGGCGGAGGTTGTATTCATGCGGCGAAGCGCCTGGCTGCAGGATCAATCCCGGCTCCCCCACCCCGTCCATCACGCGGGCCACCAGCGAATGGACAGGCGCGATATCGACGGCCACGCGCGGCACCTCGGCCATCGCCGTCCCCGACAAAAGCATGGCGGCAACGGACAGGGAAAACAGCTTTCTGGACATCGGCGTGACCTCGTGATCTTATAACGTTGCACATCGGTTACTTGAAATGAGATAACATGACAAGAGGCCCCGCCTCCGACATCGCCCCTGAGGCCGAACCCCTGGGCTTCGACGCCCATGACCATGGCCATTGCGTCAAGACCGCGCTGACGGCGGCCGAGGTGCATTGCAGCGAAAACGGCCTGCGTTTCACACCGGTGCGGCGCGCGGCGCTCGAAATCCTTCTGGGCGAACACCGCGCCATGGGGGCCTATGACCTTCTCGACCGGCTTCATGCGGCAGGCTTTGGCGCGCAACCGCCCGTGGCCTATCGCGCGCTCGATTTCCTTGTCGCCAACGGCTTTGCCCACAAGATCGAGCGGCTGAACGCCTTCATCGCCTGCGCCCATCCCGGTGCGAGCCATGCGCCCGCCTTCCTCATCTGTCGCAATTGCGATGCCGTGGCCGAAACGCACAGCGCCGGGGCCTCGGGCGGCACCCTCGGACAGGCCGCGAAAGCCACCGGTTTCCAGATCGAACGCACCGTGATCGAGGCGCTGGGCCTCTGCCCCGGCTGCGCCGAAAAGGCGGACGCATGAGCCTCATTACCGTCGATCACCTCGGCGTCCGCTTCGGCGCGACCGAGGTTCTGCGCGATGTGAGCCTGGCCATCGACCCGGGCGAGATCGTGACCATCGTCGGCCCGAACGGATCGGGCAAGACCACGCTCCTGCGTGCCATCCTGGGTGCCGTTCCGGCGGTGACGGGCCGGGTCCGGCGCGGCGCAGGGCTTGTGTTGGGCTATGTGCCGCAACGGTTGCATGTCGACCCGACCCTGCCCATCACGGTGGAACGCTTCTTGCGCCTGCCCGGCGGGGCCAGGGCCACCGACATCGATGCCGCGCTGGCGCGCGCGGGTGTGCCGGATCTCCACCGCCGCCAGATGTCCGACCTGTCGGGCGGGCAGATGCAGCGCGTCCTTCTGGCCCGGGCCCTTGTCGCGCGCCCCACGCTCCTGATGCTGGACGAGCCGACGGCAGGCCTTGACCAACCCGGATCGGCGGCCTTCTACCGCACCATCGACGAGGTGCGCCGCGAGACCGGTTGCGCGGTCCTGATGATAAGCCACGAATTGCACGTGGTCATGGCGGCCTCCGACAGGGTGATCTGCCTCAACGGCCATGTCTGCTGCCATGGCACGCCGGAACATGTGTCATCGGCCCCGGAATACCGGGCGCTTTTCGGCACCGGCACGGGCGGGGCGCTGGCGCTTTACCGGCATGAACATGACCACAGCCACGGGCCCGGCGATCCGCTGGGACCGGGGCATCGCCACGGCCCCGGCTGCGACCATGACCATGACCATGACCATGACCACACGAAAACCGAGGCTGCCGAGTGATGCTCGATGATTTCATGACCCGCGCCACGCTTGCGGGCATCGGTGTCGCCCTTGCCGCCGCCCCCTTGGGCAGTTTCGTGGTCTGGCGGCGCATGGCCTATTTCGGCGATGCGACGGCCCATGCCGCGATCCTGGGCGTGGCCCTGTCGCTCGCGCTTGAAATCTCGATCTTTCCCGGTGCCGTCGCCATCGCGCTCCTGATGGCGCTGACCGTCTCCACCCTCAGCGGGCGGGGCTATGCGATGGATACGCTTCTGGGCGTTCTGGCCCATTCGGCACTCGCCTTCGGGCTTGTCGCCGTCTCCTTTCTGCAGGGCATCCGGATCGACCTGATGGCCTATCTCTTCGGCGATATCCTTGCCGTGTCGCGGACCGATCTGTCCGTGATCTGGGGCGGGGCGGTGTTGGTCGCAGGCCTGATCGCATGGCGGTGGTCGGCGCTTTTGACCGCGACGCTCAACGCCGAACTGGCCTATGCAAGCGGCATCGACCCCAAACGCGAACAACTGGTCCTGACACTGGCGCTGGCCATCACGGTGGCGGTCGCGATCAAGGTCGTGGGCGTGCTGCTGATTGCCGCCATGCTCATCATCCCCGCCGCCGCCGCACGACCGCTCGCCCGCACGCCCGAAGCGATGGCGCTCATCGCGGCCTGTATCGGGGCGGGTTCCGCCGTGATCGGCCTGCGCGCGGCCTATGTGCTCGACACGCCGGCGGGTCCGTCCATCGTCTGCGTGGCGGCGCTCGCCTTTGCCGCCACAAGCCTCCTGCGGCTGCTCGGCCGGACCGCCACCCGCTAGGCCTGCACTGCCCCCAAGGCCATGGCGCAGGCGGCCTGCACCGGGTCGATCACGGCAATCCCCAGCGCCTCTTCCAACGCCCGCCTGCGCGGCGCGAAACCGGCGCAGCCCGGCACCAGCGCCCCCGCCCCCATGTCGCGCAAATGCGCGCCGATCTCGACCGTGCGCGCGAAAACCTCATCCGACGTGCCCGCATCCTCGGCGCTGACCCCGCCAAGGTCCAATTCCCCCGCCAGCCGCCCCAGCACGCCCATCGCGCGCATCTTGCGCATGTGGCGGGGGATGGATTTCGGCCCCAGCGCCACGATCCCGAACCGGTCGGCGCGCGCCAGTGCCGTCAGGATGCCCGCCTCCTGTATTCCGATCACGGGCTTGGCCGTCAGGCTGCGGCCAAGGTCGAGACCGGGGTCCGAGAAACAGGCGATGACATAGGCATCCGCGCCGGGATCGGCCTTGATGCGGTCGGCCACATGCAGGCCCGCGCGGGCCACATCCTCCTCCGTCAGGATGGTCGCGGGCCCCTCGGGGATATCGATGCAATCGAACCGCACCCCCGAAAACCCCGCAAGCGCTGCGCGCAAGCCCGCCGTCACGCCGCCCGACGAATTTGGATTGATGACCAGAATGCGCGTCATGGCCGGATCATCGCCCCGAAATTCGTGGCGGGGTCCATCTCGGGCACCACTGGCGCGGTCGCGGGCACCGCATAGGGCGCGCGGGCGACGAACCGCCCCCTGCCCCGTTCGGCCCGCAACTCTCCCCCCTCGACGATCGTTTCGCCCCGGCTCATCACATGGACCGGCCAACCCGTCAGCCGCATCCCCTCGAACGGCGTGTAATCCATCGCGTCATGCTGATCGGCCACGGTCACGATACGGCTTTCCTCCGCATCCCAGATGGCGATATCGGCGTCATATCCGGGCAGGATCGCCCCCTTGCGCTCCATCCCGAACACCCGCGCGGCATTGGAGGACGACAGCGCAACGAAGTGCTGCAGACTGATGCGGCCCGCCACCACCCCTTCGGAAAACAGGTAGGGCAGCCGCGCGGCGATCCCCGGCATCCCGTTGGAAATCGCCGTATAGGGCGGCGCGTCGCCCTTGGCGAATTTGCCGCTTGCGTCGAAGCGATAGGGCGCATGGTCCGACGACACGCTGTCGAATGTGCCGATCCGTGCATGCCGCCACAGCACATCCTGCGTCGCCGCATCGCGCAAGGGGGGGGAACAGATGTATTTCGCCCCCTCCATCCCCGGACGGTCGAGGTCTTGCCGGGTAAAGGCCAGGTATTGCGGACAGGTCTCGGCATGGATGGGCAGGCCCGCAGCTCTTGCGCGCGCCACCAGCTCCGCCCCCTCGGGCGTCGAGACATGGACGATGAAGAGCCCCGCACCGACCAGCGTGGCCAGCGATATCGCGCGGTTGATGGCTTCGGCCTCCGCGATGCCGGGGCGGGATACGGCATGGTATTTCGGTTCCGTCAGCCCGGCTTCGGCCAGCCGTGCGTTCATCCATTTGACCATGTCGTTGTTTTCGGCATGGACCATGGTCAGCGCGCCATGTTTCCGCGCCACCGTCAGGATATCGAGCATCCCCCGGTCACCCAAATTCATCAGGTCATAGGTCATGAAGACCTTGAACGACGTGATCCCGCGGGCGAAGGCGCGCGGCAATTCCTCCTCCAGCACCTTTGGCGACGGGTCCGAGATGATCAGGTGATAGGAATAATCCAGAACCGAATGCGGGGCCGCGCGCCCGTCATAGGTGGCGATGACCTCGTCCACCGATTGCCCGCGATGCTGGGCGGCAAAGGGGATGAAACTGGAATTCCCCCCAAACGCCGCCGAGACGGAGCCGGTGTAATAATCATCGGCCGTCATCAACCCGGTAGAGCTTTCTTGCGCGATATGGGCATGGGCCTCGATCCCCCCGGGCAGAACCAGCCGACCGCCCGCATCCACCCGCCGCGCGCCGCCCGCGATCCGCTCAGCCATTGCCGCGATGCGCCCGCCCGCGATGCCGATATCGCCCTGCCAGCTTTCATTGGGCGTGACGATGGTGCCGCCGTGAATGACCGTGTCGAATTCCATGTGCCGCCCCCTGTCGCCTGCACGCCGATCATGCGACAGCCGCGCGCCCGGTGCAAAGCGCCTTTCGTTGCCACCCCGTCAGGCGGCGGGGGCCAGATCGGGCAGCACCTCGCCCGGATCGATCCCGCGCTTGTCGGCGCTGGCGCGCACGGCCTCGCGCAGCGCGGCACTCCGCGTCAAAAGCCGCCGGAACCGCGCCTCGTCCAGCACCAGAAGCGTCGAGGGCGCGATGGCCCGAACCTCGGCCCGCCGCGACCGTTTCAGCAAGATCGCCATCTGCCCGAACATCTCCCCCCGGCCCAGACGCCATTCCTGCCCCGCAACCTCCAGCTCCACCGCGCCCGAGGCGATGAAGAACACGCGTTTCGCCGGACTGTCCTTTTGCAGCAGCACATCGCCCGCATTCACGTATCTCGTGCGGAAGGCCCGGCACAGCCGCTCCAGCGTCGCCTCGTCCAGATCGGAGAAGAGCGCGAACTGGCGCACCAATTCGTCGCGGCGCAGCGTGATGTCGAGCTTGGGGCGCGCCTCGGCCACGGCGCGGCGCGCGGCCAGATCGGCCATCAGCGTCGTATGCACCTCCGCCCCGATCAGACCATCCTCGCGCATCGCCGCATATTCGCGTTCCTCCAGCCGCAGCGCGGTGCGCCGGATGAACCGCCGCTCCAATTCCTCGGCATAGCCGGGATATTGCAACCGCAAGCCGTCCAGCGCGGTCTCCACCGCCTCGACCCGGCGCGACAACAGTTCCTGCAGCAATTCGGCCACCCGGCGGCCATGGATGCGGCGGATGCGGGCGTCGATGAACCCGTCCAGATCGCGCAGGATCAGCCGTTGCGCGAGCAGGCGCTCGAACCGGTCCGCCGTGAGCCGCGCGAGCGGCCCCGACAGGCCGAACCGGCTGTGCAACAGAACGGTGGCCCGGAACCCCTGCCCATAGGCGACACTGCGGCGCGCCGCCCGCTGATAGCCCAGCCGCCCGCCCGTCCGCGCAGCCTCGATCAGCCGGTCGGCATCGGACAGGACCTGTTCGGCCATGCGCGAGGAAATCGTGCGCTCGCGCACCCGGGCCAGGATCGTGTCGCGCTCATGGCCCGCCAGCGCGATCAAGCCCAGCGTGATCCGGTCGCGGTCCAGGATATCGGCGCTTTCCTCGGCGGCATGCACGGCCTGATCCAGCCTTTCGCCAAAGCGCTTGGCCTCCGACCGGACAACCTCGCGCGGCAATTCGTAGTTTTCCGTGGTCCGCGCCACATCCTCGCGCACGGTCTGCAGCGCGACGGCGACCACCTGCCGCGACAGCGCCTCGTCGATGGGCGACAGCTTGTCCAGCCCCAGCCGCCGGATCACCCAGCGCAGCGTCGTGCCCTGCACGAGCAGCGTATACAGCGTGAAACCCGTGGCCAGGATACCCACCACCCGCTTCACCTCCACCGGCACCCGCAGGCTTTCGGTCACCGCCAGCGCCAGCGCAAGCGTGACCGCCCCGCGCAATCCCCCCCACAAGATCGCCACCCGGTAGGGCCGCTCGACCGGCGGCGACAGCCGCAACAGCGTGAGCATCGGCAACAGCCCGAACAAGATCACAAGCCGCGCCGCGATGGCCGCCACGATCACCACAAGGATCAGCGCGAAATCCCCCGGCCTGACCCCTTCCAGCAAGCGCGGGATCAACAACGCGGCCAGGATGAAGATCAGCGCGCTCGCCCAATAGGCCAACAGGTCCCAGACCTCGCGCAGATTGGCCCAGGCCTGCGGCGGCAGGCGCCCCGGCCCGGTCAGGTTCAGCGTCAGCCCGGCGGCCACCACCGCGATCACGCCCGAGGCGCCCACCGCCTGCTCCGCCCCGATATAGGCGAGATACGGCAACGCGACGGAGATCGAGATCTGCGCCCGCTCATGCCTCGCGAATTGCGCCATCACCCGCACCGCCAGCCTTGCCGCAAGCCAGCCGGTCAGCGCGCCCCCCACGATCAGCAACGGGAACCGGCCCAGCGCCGCGCCCAGATCGGGATCGGGCACGCCCAGCATGACAAAGCCCATGAACAGGCCGAAGAGCGCAATCGCCGCCGCATCGTTGAGCAGGCTCTCGCCCTCGATGATCCGCGCAAGCCTGCGCGGCGCGGAAATCGAGCGAAAGATCGACACGACCGCCGAGGGGTCTGTGGTCGACACGATCGCGCCCACCAACAGACAGGCCGCCAACGGCAGCGCGCTCACCCAGGACAGCGCATAGCCGACCCCCAGCGTGGCCACCACGACCGCCACCACCGCCAGCACAAGGATCGGTACCCAATCGTCGATCATCCGCCGCAGGTTCATGCCCAGCGTCGCCTGGAACAGCAGCGTGGGCAGAAAGACGTAGAGAAACACGTTCGACCGGATCGGCAGACCAAGGATCGCTTCGGCCACGGGGTTCAAGGCATCGGTCAGATCGGTCCTGAGGAAAAACGCGGCCCCCACCCCGATCAATATGCCCAAAGCCGCCAGGATCACGCTTTGCGGCAGACCCAGCCGCGCGGCCAAAGGCTCGGACGCGCCGATGACAAGAAACAGGGAGGCAATGACCGTGGTGACAAGAACGATATCCATCTCCCTGACATAGCACAGGTTTTGCCTGCCGCACCGCAGAAAGGGGCTTTTTTGCCCCCGCCCGAACGCTCCCGCCTCGACAGTGCCGCCGCATCATGCTTGCCTTGCCCCCGGCACATCCGCCCCCCGACCGTCCCGAGACCTGACGCCATGAGCATTCCCTTTTTCGACGGCCACAACGATCTGCTCCTGCGGCTCTCCCGCAGGCCAGAGGCGCGCCATGACCTGTGGCTCGGCGATACCGGCGCGGGGCATCTCGATCTGGCCCGGATGCGCAGGGCGGGCTTTGCGGGCGGCTTTTTCGCGATCTTCGTCCCCTCGCCCAGTTCGGGGCCGCCGCAGCCCTTCACCATGCCCGATCCGCCCTATCAAAAGCCCTTGCCGCCCCTGATGGACCATGTCGCGGCCCAGCCGCCCGCGCTGGCCATGGCGGGGATCCTGCACTGGATGGACCGCAGCAGCCCCGATGATTTCCGCCTCTGCCGCAGCGCCCCCGACCTGCGCGCCGCCATCGCCGCGGGCCGGATCGCGGCCCTCATGCATCTCGAAGGGGCCGAAGCCATCGGCCCCGATCTCGACGCGCTGCATCTTTGGCACGCAATGGGCCTGCGCTCGCTCGGCCCGGTCTGGAGCAGGCCCACGATCTTCGGCCATGGCGTGCCCATGGCCTACCCGGGCCACCCCGATACCGGGCCGGGTCTGACCCAGACGGGCAAGGATCTGGTGCGGCTCTGCGACGAGATGGGCATCCTCATCGACCTGTCGCATCTGAACGAGAAAGGCTTCGACGATGTGGCCCGCCACAGCCGCGCACCGCTGATCGCCACCCATTCCAACGCTCATGCCATCTGCCCCTCCACCCGCAACCTGACGGATCGGCAGCTGCACATGATCCGCGAACGCGGCGGCATGGTGGGGCTGAATTTCGCGACCTTCTTTCTCAACCCCGACGGGCGGGCCGATCCCGGCACGGGTTTCGAGCCGATGCTGCGCCATCTCGATCACCTGATCACCCATCTGGGCGAGGATCATGTCGGCCTCGGCTCCGATTTCGACGGCTGCACCCTGCCCGATGTCATCGGCGACGTGACCGGCGTGCCGCGCCTGTTCAACGCCATGGTGGCCCATGGCTATGACGATGCCCTGATAGCCAAGCTTGCGCGCGAGAACTGGCTTGCGCTCCTCGACCGCGCCCTGCCCTGACCGGCGCTGTCACCGATCCCGCTTGACTTTGGCCCAAACATGACACTGATATCATATTCATGTCACAGGCACCCGGCATCCCCTTCCCCGACTGGCTCGCGCAGGGCCGCGATGCCTTGCCCAAGGGCGAACGCACCCGCCGGGACCTGATGATCGCGGGGGCCGAGCTTTTGGCCAGCCAGCCGCTCGAGGCGCTGACGGTCGCCGCCACCTGCGCGCGCACGGGCGTGGCGCATGGCACCTTCTACATCCATTTCCCCAACCGCAACGCGCTGGCGGGCGCGGTGCTGCAGGCTTTCGTCGATTACCTGCAGGACCTGATGCGCGCCGCCGCCCGTGGCGCCCCCGACCCGGTGCGCGCGACGACCGCCGCCTACATGCACCTCTTTGCCGAGAATGCGGGGCTGATGCGCTGCCTCCTGACCGGGGGCGATGCCCTGCCCGCAGCCCAGGCCGCCTTCCAGCGGCTCAACCACGACTGGGCCGCGACGGTGGCCGCCGCCGCCCGCCGCCGCCATGGGTCCGCCGCTCGGCCCGAGCCTGACCTGATGCGCCGCGCGCTCGCCCTTGGCGGCATGGTCGATCAATACCTGACCGCGCTCCACGTGACGGGGGACCCCCAGATCATCGCCCTCTCGCAAGACCCCGACACGCTTCTCGACCTGTTCACCGACCTCTGGACAAAAGGCATGGCCCCATGAGCCTGATCCAAGACGCCCACAAGATCCCGCAAGCCGATCTCGCCCCCCACCGCCAGACGGCTTGGGAAATCCAACGCGCCCATGTGATGACCTCGCCCTTCTACCAGGCGCTCTGGGACGGGCAGGTGCCCCCCGAACGGCTCGAGGACTTGGCCATCCTGCCCCTGTCGGACAAGGCGGGCCTGCGCCTGTCACAAGCGGCCCATCCGCCCTTCGGCGATTACCTGGCGACGCCACGCGACCGCGTCTCCCGCGTGCACCGCACCTCCGGCACCACCGGGCAGGCGATGACGCTGGCCCTTTCCGCCCGCGATTGCGAGATCACCGAGATTGTCGGCGCGCGCGCCCAATCCCTCGCCGGTCTTGGCCCCGGCATGACGGTCGTCCATTGCCTGAATTACCAGATGTGGATGGGGGGCCTGACCGATCACATGACGCTCGAACGGACGGGCGCCACCGTCGTCCCCTTCGGCGTCGGCTCCACGGCCCTTCTGGTGCGCACGATCCGCGAGGTGGGCATCACCGCGATCTCCTGCACGCCTTCCTACCCCGCCGTTCTCGAACGCGTGCTCGCCGAACACTTCCCCGGGCTTGCCCCCGCCGATCTGGGCCTGAAACTGGGTCTTTTCGGCGGCGAGCCGGGCCTTGACGATCCCGCCCTCCGCGCCCGTCTCAAGGCCACATGGGGGTTGGAGCCGCGCAACGCCAATTACGGCGTCTCGGACGTGTTTTGCAACTTCGCCTCGCAATGCGACCACGACACCGACCTGCATTTCGTGGCCCATGACGTGCTCCATGTCGAACTGATCGACCCCGACACGGCCGCGCCCATCCCGCTTGACGCCGGGGCCACGGGGGAGCTGGTCCTGACCCACCTCGCCCGCGACTGCCAGCCGCTCGTGCGCTTTCGCACAGGCGATATCGTGACGATCACCGGCACCGACGCTTGCGCCTGCGGCTGCACGGGCTTGCGCTTCCGCGTCGTGGGGCGCAGCGACGACATGGTGGTCGTGCGCGGGCTCAACATGTTCCCCACGATGGTCGCCGCCGTCCTGACCGGCTTTCCCGAATTGTCGGGCGATTACCGGATCATGCTCGACACACCCCCACCCTATGACAACCTGCCCGTCCATGCCGAACTGGCCCGCGGCGCACAGGACGACGGCACCCTCGCCCCCCGCATCGCCGCCGCCCTCAAGGCGCAACTGGGCGCCACGGCAACAATCACCCTCCTGCCCCCGGGCAGCTTTCCCGTCACCGAGGGCAAGACCGCCCGCGTCATCAGGGCCAAACCATGACAGATTTCACCTATTCCACCGTCCTCTCCACCCTCACCGGCGACGGCGTGCGGACCGTCTCGCTCAACCGCCCCGGATCGCTCAACGCGATGAACCGCCGCCTGATCGACGATCTGGCCCGCGCCGTGGATGACGCCAACGCCTGCCCCGACACGGGTGCCATCATCCTCACCGGCGAAGGCCGCGCCTTTTGCGCGGGCGATGACCGGCGCGAACATGTCCACCCCGAGACCGAGGCCGAGGCCCGCGACCATGTCGACGCGATCCAGGCTGTCACCCGCGCCCTCGTTCTGGGCGAGAAACCCGTTGTGGGCGCGATCAACGGCTGGGCCGTGGGCGGCGGCTTCGAATGGGCGCTCAACTGCGATTTCCCGATCTGGGCCGAAAGCGCGCGGGCGTTTTTCCCCGAGGTCTCGCTCAATGTCTTCGTGACAGGGGCCGTCACCACGATCCTGCCCGCCATCGTCGGCCCCATCAAGGCGCGCGAGATGCTCTATCTCGGCGAACGCTACAGCGCAGCCGAGCTCAAGGCCTGCGGCGTCGCGTGGAAAGTCGTGCCCGATGCCGACCTGATGGCCGAGGCACAGGCCACCGCCGCCCGCCTCGCCGCCCTGCCGCCCCTGTCCGCCCGCGCCATGAAGCGCGTCCTGACGCAGGCGGCTGGCCACATCGACCGCGCACTGGACCTGGAAACCGAGGCGACCATCGCCTGTTTCCTCGATCCTGAAACGACCCGGCGGATAACCGCCTTCTGAACCGGGCCTCACCGCAATTGCGATGCGGACGGGACGGAAACGTGCTAGGGGGTGCTGTCCGCATCCGATCCATCGGCTGCGGGGTCATCCGGGCGACCCGCCCGGACCGTCCTTGAAAGGACCGCCCATGACCTCCTCGAAACCGATCAAGAACCGGGCCGCGACGGCGGGCCGGATCGACGCCCTGACACAGTCGTGGAAAAAAGCCTTCGACACGCGCATCCGCGACGCGGCCCTGACCCGCCGGATGCCGCCCGGTCGCCGCCCGGCAAAGCCGCAAGCGCCGCTGCCAAAGACAGCCCGGAAATAAACAGGCGCGCGCGGCCCGCCGCCCCTTGTGCCGGACCGACAAAGCGCCCATGTGTCAGGGGCTAACGTTATTCTATTCGAACCGCTGCTTCCCGTTCATCCGGCTCTCAGTTGATCGATCCAGACTGATATTGCCGAGTTGCCGCATCCTGCGGGCATCACAGAACAGGAGTCCACGGACATGGCCAATGGCACCGTGAAATGGTTCAACAATACCAAAGGTTTCGGCTTCATCGAGCCCGCGAATGGCGGGCGTGATGTCTTCGTCCACATCTCTGCCGTCGAACGCGCGGGCCTCACCGGGCTTGCCGATGCGCAAAAGGTGACCTTCGACATGGAACAGGGCCGCGACGGCCGCGAAAGCGCGATCAACATCGCTCTCGCCTGATCCGACGGGAACGGGCCTCCGGAACCGGGGGCCCGTCACCCACAAAAGACCCCGGGGGCCTGTAGCCCTCCCGTACTGCGACTTTGCCTACCTGTCGCCGGCAAAGACCTCCAGCCGCACCCCCGCCCCCTCCAGCGCCGCGCGCAGGTCGCGGGCAAGCTTGACCGCCTCCGCCCCGTCCCCATGAAGGCAGATCGTGTCGATCCGCGTGGGCAGCCTCTTGCCGCTTTCGACAATGATGGCGCCGTCCTCCAGCATCTTAAGGATACGGTTCGCGGCCAGGGCCCCGTCATGGATCACCGCACCGGGCTTGCGCCGGTCCACGAGCCGCCCATCGTCTTCATAGGCGCGGTCGGCAAAGATCTCGCAGGCGATGCGCGCCCCCAGATCCCGCGCCGCCACCTCCTGCGCCGTGCCCGCCAGAACCATCACGATGATCTCGGGGTCCACCGCCAGCGCCGCCTCGTAACAGGCCCGCGCCAGCCCCTCATCCTCCGATGCCATGTTGGCCAGCGCCCCGTGCAGCTTCAGATGCCGCACCTGTCCGCCCGCCGCCTGCGCCATCCCCCTTGCCGCGCCCAGCTGATAGGCCACCGCATGGCCAAGGCTCCGCCGGTCCATGTCGATCCGCCGCCGCCCGAAACCCTGCAGATCGGCAAAGCCCGGATGCGCGCCGATCCCCACCCCCTTGGCCACGGCTTCGGCCATCGCGCCCGCCATCACATCCGGGTCACCCGCATGAAACCCGCAGGCGATATTGGCCGAGGTCACGATGCCAAGCAGCGCCGCATCATCCCCCATGCGCCAGGGGCCAAAGCTTTCGCCCATATCCGCGTTCAGATCGACCGAAGCCTGCATGTCTTCACTCCCCCGCCGTGACGCCGCTGATAAGTTGATAGGATAACAGATCGCGCATGTCCCAGGGATCGCGCACCAGCCGCGTGATCCGTCCGGGCAGCGCGCGCAACGCCTCTGCCGCCTTGCGTTCCACAGCCAAGGCCTCCGCCCGGTCGACAAAGCGGATGCGCATCTCCGCCCCCGCAGGCGCCTGCGCCGCGCGCGCCAGATCGCAAGGCAGGATCGTTCCGATCCTCGGGTAACCGCCCGTGGTCTGGCATTCCGTCAGCAACACCATCGGCACCCCGTCGCCGGTGATCTGGATATCGCCCGGCACCACGATTTCCGACACGATGGACAGACCCGCCCGGCTCTGGAACCCCGCCCCATCGGGGACCAGGCGCAGGCCCATCCGGTTGCCCCGCGCATCGCGCGCAAACCTTGTCGCCTCGAACCGTTCCAGATCCTCGGGCGAAAACATCGCCGTCTGCGGCCCATGGACCGCGCGCAGCACGCCACCGGCGAACCGATCCTCGGGCGGCAGGCACAGCCCCACCTCGCCCCCAGGATCAACGCCTGCAGAGAGCCTGTCGCCCGTGGCCAGAACCCGCCCGATCCCGGCGGACAGATGCGCGCCCCGCGCCCCCAGAACCTCTGGCCCGTCAAACCCGCCGCCCACATGCAGATAGCCATAGACCCCGGAAAGAACCGGTCCGATCTCCAGCACCTGGCCCGCCCGCACCAGATGCGTGGCCCCCCATGCCAGGGGCGCACCCTCCAGGCTCGCCCGCATCGGCGCGCCGGTCAGCGCGATCCGCAGATCGCCCACCGCCTCGAACGCACCGCCCATCCCCGCCATCTCGATGGCAGCCAGATCGCCGCCCTGCCCCAAGAGCGCCGCCCCCTCGGCCAGCGCGCGGGCATCAGCCGCCCCGCCCCGCGACAACCCCTGCCCCAAAAGCCCCGGTCGCCCGGGGTCTTGCAGGCTCATCGCAGGCCCCGCCCGCCTGACCACCAAGGCCCGGCTCATGGCAAAACCTCCGCCACCGCGCCGCCCTGCGGATCGCCTTGCAACCGCTCGAACACCTCGCGGTCCACCGGCTCGAACACCACCTCGTCACCCGGTCGCAATACGAAAGGCTCCGCACGGTCCGGCTGAAACGGGCGCAGCGCCGTGCGCGCCACCTGCCGCCAGCCCGTGGGCGCGGCCGTCGAAAACAGCGTCAACTGCCGGATCGCCACCACCAGCGCCCCAACCTCGGCACGCGGCGTCAGCTCAGTCTGGCGCGGGATGTCCCAATGCGCAGGCAATTCCCCCAAGTAGGGTTGCCCCGGCGCAAACCCGATTGTCTGGACGCGGAGCCGCTTTCCCGCGATCTCGGAAACGGCCTGCTCGGGGCTCACCCCCGCCAGCGCCGCCGCCTCCGCCAGTTGCGGCGACAAGTCCCCACCGAACACCGCAGGCACCCGCCAGATCCTTCGCCCCCCCGGCAGCGGCTCCCCGCTCCAATCCCGGCTTGCGACCAGATCCTCCAACCGCGCCCTCAGCGCGTCCGCATCGACGTGAAGCGCATCGAACCGCAGATAGGTCGAGACCAGGGCCCCCGTCACCTCCTCCACCCCCGGCCAATCCTCGCGCAAGATCGCATGGCGCAGCGCCAGCGCCGCCCGGTTCGCAGGCTCGCTCAAGGCATCGCCGAACCGCACCAGCAGCCCGTCGAGCCCCAGCCAATCGATGCGCGGAATGCCCGCGCCGGAATGTCGTGATGCCTGTCCCATATCCTCGGCGCACAGGCTATCGCAGCCATCCGCCAAGGAACAGGGGCAGAAGCCGCCCCCTCAGCCCAGAAAGCCGAAATCGGGATGCAGCGCGAACCGCCAGTTCCGCCGCGGTCCCGCCATGACGTTCAGGTAATACATCTCGATCCCATGCGGCGCGGCACAGGGGTGATGCCCCCGTGGCACCAGGACCACGTCGTGATCGGCCACAGCCATGGTCTGATCGAGGCTCAGATCATCGGTGAACACCCGCTGGATGCCGAAGCCCTGCGCCGGGTTCAACCGATGGTAATAGGTCTCTTCGAGGTAGGTGATGTTCGGGAAATCATCCACGTCATGGCGATGCGGCGGGTAGGAGGACCAATGCCCGCCCGGCGTATAGACCTCCGTCACCAGCAGCCTGTCGGCCACATCGCGGCCCTCCATCGCGATATTGTGGATATGGCGCAGGTTGGTCCCCTCCCCCCGATCCTCCAACGCGATGCCCACGGGGCCTAGCCTTTGCGCGGGCCGCCCGCCGGGGCTGGGCGCGGTGCAGAGTGCCAGAACGCAATCGGTCGTGGCCACGGCCCGCCACGCGCTGCCCGGTGGGGCGTAAAGCGCATGCGGGGGAATGCGCTCGAAGACGCTCAACCGCTCCCCCATCTCGCCGAAATCGACGCCCGCCGCCGTCACGCTGGCGCGCCCCTCGACCAGCACGAGGATCGCCTCCCGCCCCTCCAGCCGCCCCTGCGCGACCTCGCCCGGTGCAAGCCGCCACAGATCGAACCCGACATACTCCCATCCCGCCGCCTCGGGCGTGATCGCATGAACCTGCCCCGATTGCCCCATGGGCCTGCGCAACAAATCCGCCATCACGGTCTCCGCTTGGCCGCATGGGCCCGAAGGGCGTCCTCGAAGGCCTCCGCCGCCCATCCCTCCTCCAGCGCGCGCGCCATCAGCGCCGCCTGCGTTTCGGGGGCAAGCCCCCCCACAGGCGGGTCGGTGTCGAGATTGGTGGGAAAGGCATAACCCTCCGCCGCCGCCCCGATGGCTGCCGCAATCCCCGCCGCATCCAGCCGCCCCTCGGCCTTGAGCCGCGTAAGCGCGGGATACAGCGCGCGGCACATGGCCATGCGGTCCACCGCCTCCATCGCCCGCCCAAAGGCGGAACTCACCTGAACAAGGTTCGCCATCCGGTTGATATCGCGCGAGACATTGTCCCCCGCCGCATGGTAGAGCGCGGGATTGAAAAACAGCGCATCGCCCTTTTCCAGCGGCAGCTGCACGGCATGGGCGCGGAAATATTCCGCCACTTCCGCCCGCCGATAGGCCATGTAGCCGCCCGGAACCAGTTGCGAGAACGGCAACAGCATCGTCGGCCCGCTCTCCAGCGGCATGTCGCAATGCGCAATCGCGCCCTGCAGCGTCATCACCGCCGACAGCGCATGCACATGGGCCGGGAACCGCGCCGCCACCTCCGCCGTCTGGAACCCCAGGTGGAAATCCCGATGCGCGGCCTGTGCCTTGCCACCCGGCCGCACGAGGTTGACCTGCGCCGTCATCTGGTGAAACGGCCCCAGCCAGGCCTCGCAGACCGCGTCGATCACCGGGTTCCCGAAATAGAGGGCAAAGGTCTCCGCATCCTCGACACAGAGCTTTTGCAAGCTGTTCCAGATCCGGTCATTGGCCCCGGCGGCGGCGAAATGATCCGCCCCGCCGCCACCGGCGGCTTTTTCCTTGGCGATGATCGCCTCGTAAACCGCCGTCGCCCGGTCAATCGGCGCGGTATCGGCATAGGCGCGTTTCAGGACCAGAACCCCCGGCCCCTGCCCCAGAACCCAGGCCCATTCCGCCATCAGGTCGCGCCGCGCCCCCGCATCCTCCAGGTCAACGCGCCGCGCGCCCATGTCGTAGATCGGCACATTGCGCGCCACCTCGGCGGCCAGCGGCACCTCTGCCCGCTCCAGCCGCCGCCCGGTCAGCGCGGCCAGTTCCGCCAGATCGCCGCTCTCGGCATCGAAATAGCCCGCATCCCGCATCTCAGACCGTCCCCCCGAGCGAGCCCTCCAGCTCGACCATGTCCTGACCGCCTGCCATCAGATCCTGCAATTCGCCGGGCGTGATCTGGCCCCTTTGCGCCGTGCCCAGCGTCTTGCCCCGGTTCAGCACCGTGAACCGGTCGCCCACCGCCATCGCATGGCGCACGTTATGGGTGATGAAGACGATGCCGATCCCCGTCTTGCGCACCTTGTCGATGGTCGCCAGCACATTGGCCGTCTGCCTGACCCCCAGGGCCGATGTCGGCTCGTCCAGGATCAGCACCTTGGCCCCGAAATAGACCGCGCGCGCAATGGCCACCGTCTGCCGCTCGCCGCCCGACAGCGTGCCCACCGCCTGATCGGGTGAGCGCAGGTTGATGCCCATCTTGCGCATCTCCTCCATCGTCACCTCGTTGGCGGTCTTGAAATCCATGAACTTGAGCGGCCCGACCCGGCGCACCGGTTCCCGCCCCATCCAGAAATTCCGCGTGACGCTCATCAGCGGGATCATGGCAAGGTCCTGGTAGACCGTGGCGATCCCCGCCTCCATCGCATCGCGGGGGCTGGCGAAATCCATCCGCTTGCCTTCGAACAGGATCTCGCCCCGCGTGGGCTTGTGCACCCCCGACATGGTCTTGATGAAGGTCGATTTGCCGGCGCCATTGTCGCCCAGCAGGCAATGGCATTCCCCGGGCCGCACATCGAAACTGACCCCGTTCAACGCGATGACCGGGCCGAAATGCTTCTCGATATCCTTCATTTCCACGATGGGATTGTGATCAAAGGACGACATCAGCGTTCCCCCGTGATGATGCGGCGGATGTAGGTGTTCAGGATCACCGCGAATAGCAGGATCACCCCCAGAAACACCCGGAACAGGCTCGATTCCACGCCGGCAAAGAACAGGCCCTGCTGCACCACGCCGAATATCAGCGCCCCAAGTGCCGCCCCGATGACCGAGCCATAGCCGCCCGTCAAAAGCGCGCCCCCGATGACGACCGCGATGATCGCCTCGAATTCCTTGAGCAGACCCCGGTCCGCCCCCGCCGATCCGAATTCCATCACCTGGCAGGTGGCAAAGACACAGGCGCAGAAAGCCGTGAACATGAACATCAGGATCTTCACCCGGTTCACCGGCACGCCCACGTAGCGCGCGGCCTGCGCATCGCCTCCCGCCGCGAACACCCAGTTGCCGAATTGCGTCCGCGTCAGGATCACATGGGCGACAGCCACCAGCGCCAGCGCCCAGATGATCAGCATCGGGATGCCGTCCACGATGGGCTCGCCCGCCCGCGTGCCGCGCTCGAACACGTCGATCGCGCCCACGGAAGCCAGCCAGTCAAAGACGAAGCCGAACACCTTGCCGCCGAAGATCGGGGCCAGCCAATCGCCCTCCGCCGCGCGGTCGATGCCGCCGATGATCGTCTGCCGCTCGATCAGCTGCGGGAAAAAGATGGTGAAGCCGCGCAGGATGAACAGAAAGGCCAGCGTCACGATGAAACTCGGCAGGCCCGTGCGCACCACGATCCAGCCGTTGACCGCGCCGATGGCAACGCAAAGCGCGAAGGTCAGCAGGATCGCGATCCAGACCGGCCAGCCCAGCGTCACCGACATGATGGCGATGGACATGCCCGCGAACCCGATCATCGAGCCCACCGACAGGTCGAATTCGCCCGCGATCATCAGCATGCAGGCGCCCACCGCGATGATCACGAATTGCGCCGACACGGTCGACCAGTTCAGCACGCCCTGCGCGTTGAACATCCCGCTGTCGCCCGCAAAGACGATGAAAAAGACGAAGACCGCGATGGTGCCGACGATGGCCCCCAGCTCGGGCCGGATCAGCGCCCGGCGCAGCCGCGATGTCTCCTTGACGCGTTCGTCGATGCGGCTCGTGGCATCCGACATCCCTCACCCCTCCATCTGGTCATGAAAAGGGCGGGCACCGCGCGCGGCCCCGCCCCCTGTCACAGGTTCAGCGGTATTCGCCCGCGAACTGTTCCACCATCTCCAGCCCGTCGGCGGTCACGAAACCGGGGCCCGAGTTGATGTTGTTGCCCGGCAGCACGCCAAAGCGGTGGTAGTTGGTCATCACGATGACCGGCAGATAGGCCTGAAGATAGGGCTGCTGATCGATGCCCCACTGGATCACACCATCCCGGAGGCCCTGCACGATGTTCTCGCCCAGGTCGAAGGTGCCGAAATAGATGTCGCCCGCCAGGCCCATCTGCTCCAGCGCCAGGATCGTGGGATCGGCACTGGTCGGCCCCAGCGTCAGGACCGCATCGGTGTCGGGATTGGCATTGAGATAGGCCATCACGCGGTTCTGGATTTCCGCCGGGTCCTGACCGCTGTCGATCATCTGGTTGCCCAGATCCACGCCCAGACCATCGGCAAAGCCCTGGCAGCGCTCGGTCGAGGACGGGCTCGAGATGTAGTGGTTCACGCACAGGAAGCTGCCCACGCCATCGCCCGCCGCGCGCAGACCGGCGGCATAGCCCGCGTCATATTCCGGCTGGCCCACATACATCAGCGCGCCGACCTCGCGCGCCTGTTCCGGCGTGCCCGAATTGATGATGATGACATCGATCCCGCTGTCCACGGCGGCCCGGATCGGCCCGGACAGGACATTGGGGTCGGCCAGCGTCGTGATGATGCCATCGGGGCCGCTTGCCGCCGCCTGTTCGATGATGCGCGCCATATCGGCCAGGTCGCCGGTGGGCGGGTTGCGGTATTCCACCGTCACGCCCATCTGCTCGCCCGCCAGCGCCAGACCGTTCTTGATCGTGTTCCACCAGCTGTCGCTGTCGGGCGCATGGCTGACCAGCACATAGCGTTCGCCATCGGCCTGTGCCGCACCCGCCAGCGTCGCGGCGGCGACGGCGGTGGCCGCCATCGTCTTCAGGATCGTCTTCATGATGTCCTCCCAAACATGTCTCGGGGTCTCGGCGGGTCCTCTCCCGTCGCGCCCTCGAGAAACCCTAGCCCCGAATCGGACGTTTTGCAACCGGTTGCAAAAATGCTTGCCCTCACGCAGACTTGCCGGGCGGCACCGACCGTATAAACAGGATGCGCGATCACACGGACGATGCACATGGCAGCAACCCTCAAGGATGTGGCGGAACGCGCGGGCGTCTCCCGCTCGGCGGTCTCGCGCACCTTCACCCAAGGCGCCTCGGTCTCGGCCAAGACACGGGCCAAGGTGGAAAAAGCCGCGCGCGATCTGGGCTATAGCCCCAATGCGCTGGCCTCCTCGCTGACCACGGGCCGCACGAAACTGATCGGGCTCATCTCCAACAACTTCCACAACCCGCTGTTTCTCGAGGTCTTCGACCTCTTCACGCGCGGGCTGCAGGATCGTGGCCTGCGCCCGCTTCTGGTCAATCTCAGCCATGAAACCGATCCCGCCAATTCGCTGCGGATGCTGCGGCAATATTCGGTCGACGGGGTGATCGTCGCCTCCTCGACCCTGCCGCCCAGCTTCGCCGAAGCCTTCCGGGATGCGGGCCTGCCCGTCGTCCATTCCTTCGGCCGCTACACGACCTCACCCCATGTCCATGTCGTGGGCATCGACAACATCGCCTGTGGCCGCATGGCCGCCGAGACGCTGATCGCGCGCGGCTACACCCGCGTGGCCTTCATGGGCGGGCCGGAAACCGCCACCTCGACGCAGGACCGCGCGCGCGGTTTTTTCGCCAAGCTCGCCGAACATCCCGAGATTGCCGTCAGCACCAGCTATGCCCGCGCCTATTCCTTCGACGCGGGCCGGGTCGAGATGACCCGCCTCCTGATGGAAGACCCCGCGCAGGCCTATTTCTGCGGTGACGATGTTCTCTCCATCGGCGCGCTCTCGGCCATTGCCGAGGCGGGCCTCAAATGCCCCGGGGATGTCGGGATCATCGGTCTCAACGACATGGACATGGCGCGCTGGCAGAACATCGACCTGACCACGATCCGCCAACCGATCCCCGAAATCATCGGCGCCTCGATCGATCTTGTCATCGCCACCATCGAACAGCCCGACCGCCACCCCGAAACGCGGCTCTTCCCCTGCCGCGTCATCGAACGGGGCACGCTGCGCCCGGTGCAGTGACGCACAAACCCGCGCGTTACAGGCGCATTGCGTGCCGGTTTCGGTAACGACGGGAAAACGACGCGATCACGACAGCATCCCTACAGGATCAAGACCGGAACATCGGCGGCCTTGCATCGACCCAAGCCCCCCCGTCCTTGGCCGAGGCGACGGCCGCATGAACCGCCGCCATCGACCGCAACCCATCCTCCGCCATGGGCAGACCGTCGCGCTTCTCGCCCCGGATCGCGGCGGCCAGATCGACATAGATATTGGCCACGGCCAGCGGAAAGCCTTCGGGATGGGCAATGGCCACGCGGGACAGCCGCGCCGCCTCGTCCGACAGCCCGCTTTCGCCCTTTTCCATGATCTGCGTGCGGCCGCCCACGGGCGTGTAATAGACTTGGTTGGGCTGCTCCGACGCCCACCGCATCCCGCCCGTTTCGCCAAAGACCTGGATGTCGAACCCATGCTGCCGCCCGATGGCGACGGAGGATGTCCAAAGCCGCCCGACGGTGCCGCCCGACATGCGGAAATTGACCATCGCATCATCTTCCAGCACGCGCGACGGGATCGTCGACGCGAAATCGGCGGACACCCTATCTACCTGATCGCCAACGACAAAACTCGCCATATGCAGCGCATGGATGCCGCAATCGGCGAATTGTCCCGACACGCCCGCCATGGCCGGATCATAGCGCCAGCGCACGCGCGGATTGTCGGCATCAAGGGCATTTCCGTGATGCCCATGGCTGAAATTCGTGACGACCAGACGCACCTGTCCGATCTGTCCCGTGGCCACCATCTGGCGCATCTCGCGCACCATCGGATAGGCGGAATAGCAGTAATTCACCGCGCAGATTTTCCCGCTCGCACGCGCCACGCGCACGATCTCCTCGCCCTCTTCGACCGTCATGGTCATGGGCTTTTCGCACAGCACGTGAAAGCCCGCTTCGAGAAAGGCCTTGGTGATCTCGAAATGCGTGGAATTGGGCGTGGCCACCGTCACCAGATCGACCCGGTCCGCGCGGCTCCGCTCGCCCTCCAGCATCTCGCGCCAATCGCCATAGGCCCGGTCCGCCGCCACCCCAAGCCGCTGCGCATAGGCGCGCCCCTTCTCAGGATCGGCATCCAAAGCCCCGGCGGCAAAGGAAAAATTCCCATCCGCCAATGCACCCAAGCGATGCGCCGGCCCGATCTGGGATCCTTCGCCGCCGCCGATCATGCCCCAGTTGAGCTTCATCGCCTAAATCCTTCAGAAACCGATGCTTTGCAGGTATTCGCGGTTCGCCCGCGCATCCTTGATGGGCGAGACATCCAGCGTCGGATCGCAATCCTGTTCGACCGTGCACCAGCCCTCGAACCCGTGGTCGAGCAGGATTTGCCGCACGGCAGGGAAATCCACGTCGCCCTGGCCCAGATTGCAGAAAATCCCCTGTCCGCAGGCCTCGTAGAACCCGGTGCTTTTCGCGATGGCATCCGCTTTCACGACCGGGTCGATATCCTTGAAATGCATGTAGGAAATCCGCCCGATATGCTTCCGCATGAAGGCCACGGGGTCAAACCCCGCATAGGAATGATGCCCGGTGTCGAAACAGATCTTCAGGATATCTTCAGGAATTTCGTCCAGAAGCCTCTCCAGCTCCGGCTCGAAATCCATGAACCCCGCGGCATGGGCGTGAATACCGACCGTTAACCCGTATTCCTCCGCCCCCATCCGCGCCACATGGGCGATCCGGTCACGAAACGCCGCCCATTCGGCGGCATCCATCTGCTCGGCATCCGCCGCGCGCCCCGCCGTGGGGGCGCGGCGGGCTGAAATGCTGTCGATCAGGACCAGGTGCTGCGCCCCATGCGCCACCAGCGCCTTGCAGGTGCGCACCGCCCCGTCGAGCACGTCATCCCATTGATCCGGATCATGAAAGGCCCGAAACACCACGCCCCCGATCAACGCCAGCCCATGGTCGTCCAGCGCCTCGGCCAGAACCGCCGGATCCTCGGGCATGAAGCCCACGGGGCCAAGCTCGATGCCCGTATAGCCCGCATCGGCGCAATCCTTCAGCACCGACCGCCACGGCGGATTGCGCGGGTCACTGGCGAATTCGACGCCCCAGGAACAGGGGGCATTGCCGATGCGGATCGTCATCTGGTCGGAACCTTTCAGGCTGCGGGAACGGAATGCCAGCGGCCATCCTCGGCCGCGGCGAAAGCTGTGTCGATGACGCGCGCCACCGCCAGGCCATCGCGGAACCTCGGCCAGACGGCCTGGCCCGTGTGGATAGCCTGCAGGAAATCGCGCGCCTCGATGATGATCTGGTCCTGGTATCCGGTGCCATGCCCCGGCCCCTGGCAAAAGGCGCCGTAATCGGGATGCGCGGGTCCGGTCAGGATACGGGTGAACCCGCGCGTGGCCTCCGGCCCCTCGGCGCGGAACAGGTGGACGGCGTTCTGATCTTCCTGATCAAAGCGGATGGAACCCTTTGTGCCATGAATTTCATAGGCATATCCCATCTTTCGCCCCGTCGCGACACGGCTGAAATAAAGATGCCCCATCGCCCCGCCGGCAAAGCGGACCATCATCTGCCCATGGTCGTCATTGTCGACCGGCTCACCGCCGCGCGTGGCATGAACCCGCTCCACCCGCGCCGACAGCTCCGTGATCGGCCCCATCAGCGCCAGCGCGCAATTGACCATATGCGGCGACAGATCGCCCATGCAGCCATTGGCCCGCCCAAAGCAGCGCCAGTTCGGCGGCGCCTCGGGATCGGCCAGGAAATCCTCGGTATGCTCGCCCCGAAACCACGTCACATCGCCGATGGCGCCCTCCGCCAAGAGCTGGCGCACGAATTGCGTCGCGGGCGTGCGCACGTAGTTGAAGCCGATCATGTTGGGCAACCCGCTGGCCTCGGCCGCCGCCACCATCGCCTCCGCATCCGCAAGCGACGCCCCGAGCGGTTTTTCGCAAAAGACCGCTTTCTTGGCCGCAAACGCCGCCTCCGCGATCGCGCGATGCGTGGTCTGGGGCGAGGCGATCACCACCGCGCCCACCCGTTCATCCGCCACCACCTCGCGCCAATCGCGCGCCGCCCGCGCGAACCCATAGGCCGCGCGATAGCGTTCCGAGCTTTCGGGTGTCGCGCCCGCGATCATCTCCAGCCTGGGCCGCAGGGGCGTGCCAAACACCGCGCCGACCGACGCCATGGCCACGGCATGGGCCTTGCCCATGTAGCCGCCGCCGATCAGGCCGATGCCGATCTCGGGCATGTCCCCCTCCCTGCCACAGTCGCGTGTTGCAACCGGTTGCAAAATTCGTATCCTGAGTCGGCGCGGCACGCAACGGGCAAACCGGACAGCGCCGCGCCGGAGGGGAGAGACAGACATGAGCACCGCAGGCCAGACCATCCGCCTGACCACGGCACAGGCGATCACGCGCTACCTGCTCAACCAGTTCATCGTGATCGACGGCGTCGAAACCCGCATCTGCGGCGGCGGTTTCGGCATTTTCGGCCATGGCAATGTCCCCTGCCTGGGCGAGGCGCTCTATCCCGTGCAGGACGCCCTGCCGCTCTATCGCGGGCAGAACGAACAAAGCATGGGCTTTGCCGCCGCCGCTTACGCCAAATATCACCTGCGCCGCCGCTTCATGTTCTGCACCGCCTCTGCCGGGCCGGGCACGGCGAACCTCTTGACGGCGGCAGCACTCGCCCATGCCAATCGCCTGCCGCTCCTGATGCTGTGCGGCGACACCTTCCTGACGCGCCTGCCCGATCCGGTGCTGCAACAGCTCGAACATTTCGGCAATCCGACGCTGGGCGTGAACGATGCCTTCAGATCGGTCAGCCGCTACTGGGACCGCATCACCCATCCCGCGCAGGTCATCCAAACCCTGCCCGCAGCGCTTGCCACCATGCTCGACCCCGCCGATTGCGGCCCGGCCTTTTTGGCCCTGCCCCAGGATGTGCAGGGCTGGGCCTATGATTACCCGGTCGCGTTTTTCGCCCCCCGCACCCACCGCATCCGCAGGCAGGCCCCCGATGCCGCCGAAATCGCCGATGCCGCAGCGCTCCTGCAAAGCGCCAAACGCCCGATGATCATCGCGGGCGGCGGCGTGCAATATTCGGGCGCCGTCGCCGAACTGACCGCCTTGGCCGAGGCGCATGGCATCCCCGTCGTCGAAACCATCGCGGGCCGCGCCAACCTGCTCGCCACCCATCCGCTCAACATCGGGCCCATCGGCGTCACCGGGTCGGACAGCGCGAATGCCATCGCGGAACGGGCCGATGTGATCCTTGCCGTGGGCACGCGGCTGCAGGATTTCACCACCGGCTCCTGGACGGCCTTTGCGCCGGATGCGCGCTTCATCGGCCTGAACGCCGCGCGCCATGATGCGATCAAGCATCTGTCGCTGCCGGTGGTGGGCGATGCGAAACTGGGGCTCGCAGCCCTTGGCGCGGCCATGACGGGCTACCAGGCCCCCGCCGATTGGACCGCCAATGCACAGGCCGAACGCCGCAAATGGGACGCCTATGTCGACAGCAACGTGGCCCATGGCAACCGACCCAATTCCTATGCGCAGGCCATCGGCGTGGTGAACGCGCTCTGCGACAAGCGCGACCGGATCGTGACCGCCGCTGGCGGCCTTCCCGCCGAGGTCACGGCCAATTGGCGCACGCTCGACATCGGCACGGTCGACGTGGAATTCGGCTTTTCGTGCATGGGCTACGAGATCGCGGGCGGCTGGGGCGCGCGCATCGCGCAGGCCGAGGCCGAGCCCGACAAGGACACGATCGTCTTCGTCGGCGACGGCTCGTATCTCCTCATGAATTCCGACATCTATTCCTCTGTTCTGACAAAGAAAAAGCTCATCATCCTCGTGCTCGACAATGGCGGTTTCGCCGTCATCAACAAGCTTCAGAACAACACCGGCCAGGACAGTTTCAACAACCTCATCGCCGATTGCCCCACCGTGCCCGAGCCGTTCCTGGTGGATTTCGAAAGCCATGCCCGCTCCATGGGGGCCGATGCGGTGACCGTCGCCAATCCCGCCGAACTGGCCGAGGCGTTCAAATCCGCCAAAGCCGCTGACAAGACGACGGTGATCGTCATGCAGGTCGACCCCTACGAGGGTTGGACAACCCAGGGCCACACCTGGTGGGAGGTGGGCACAGCGCAAGTCTCCGACACGGCGTCCGTCCGCGACAAACACGCCGAGATCGAGGCCAGCCGCGCCCGCCAGCGCCGGGGGGTCTGATCCATGCAGCTCAAGGGCAACCGCTTTCTCATCATCGGACGCGCGGGGATGGATTTCTACCCCGACCCGCCCGGCACCAGGACCGAGGACGCCACGCATTTCTTCGCCTGCCTTGGCGGATCATCGGCCAATATCGGGGTGGCCATCGTGAAACTGGGCGGCCATGCCGATCTGGTCACCTGCGTCTCGGATGATGCCATCGGGCGCTTTGCGCTGAACGAGCTCGACCGCTACGGCATCGGCCGCGCCCATGTCCGCCCTGTCGGCGGCGAGGCGCGCAATTCGCTGGCCGTCGTCGAAACCCGGATCGAGGATCACCAATCGGTCATCTACCGCAACGGGGCCGCCGATTTCGAGATGACCACGGAAGATGTGGAGGCGGTGGATTACACCCACTACGACGCGCTGATCACCACGGGCACGGTGCTGGCCGCCGAACCCTCGCGCAGCGCCGCCTTCCGCGCCTTCGAGCTTGCCCGCGCCGCCGGTCTGCCGCTCATCTTCGACATCGACTACCGCCCCTATTCCTGGCCCTCCGCTGACGTCGCCGCCGATGTCTATTCCCGCGCCGGGGCGCTGTGCGACGTGATCGTGGGCAATGACGTGGAATTCGGCTTCATGGCGGGCGATTACGACCGCGGCCTTGCCAAGGCGCGCGATCTGGTCGCCCAAGGCGCGCGGCTCGCCGTCTACAAGATGGGCGAGAAAGGGGCCGTGACCATCACGCCCACGGGCGAGATCACCACCGGCATCTACCAGACCGCCGCGCTGAAGCCGACCGGCGCGGGCGACAGTTTCATGGGCGGGCTCGTCTCGGGCCTCGCCGCAGGGCTGCCGCTCCGCGACGCCGTGCTGCAGGGTTCCGCCGCCGCTGCCATGGTCGTCTCCCGCGTCGGCTGCGCGCCGGCCATGCCCACGCGGGCCGAGCTTGACGACTTCCTCCGCGCGCAGACCGCGCCCCTCCCCGCCTGACAGGAGCGCCGATGCACATCGCCCCCCATGACAACCGCAACCAGCCCATCGTCGACGTGGATCACCCCCTCGTCCCTTACGTCTATTTCAACATCCTCCACCTCGATGCGGGCCAAAGCTTCGACTACCGCGTGCCGGGCTACGAGACCTGCATCGTGCCCGCCACAGGCACGATCACCGTGGAAACCACGGGCGAAACCTATGCCGATATCGGCCAGCGCGGCACGGATGTCTGGGATGGAGAGCCCGAAGGCGTCTACATCCCCACCGATACGTCCGCCCGCATCACCGCCCGCACGAGGACCGAGGTCTTCATCGCGGGCGCGAAATATGCCGAAACCCTCAAACCCTTCGCCGTGCGCAGCGCCGATCTCGACCTCGTGCAATACGGCTCGGACGACACGAAAACCCACCGCAAGATCAAGCATATCCTGGGTGCGGCGCATCACGACCGGGTCGGGCGACTTCTTGTATCAGAACTTTTCACCGTCGGCGCGGGCGGCTGGTCTGGCTTTCCCTCGCACAAGCATGATACCGACCGGCTTCCGGACGAGACGCGCCACGACGAATGCTACAACTTCCGCTTCCGGCCCGATTACGGCTCGGGGCTCCAGATGCTGCAGCGCGTCGACAATGAACCGGGCGATGCCTATCACATCGTCAACGGCTCCACCGTCCTGATCGACAAGGGCTATCACCCCTGCTGCGTGCTTCCGGGCTACGAGATGTATTATTTCACCATCCTCGGCGGCCAGTCCCAGCGCAGCCTCAAGCAATATTTCCAACCGACCCACGCAGCCCAGCTGCACACGATCCCCGGCATCATGGACATGGTGGCCAAGTTCAAATGACGCTGGCGACCCTCTCACAGGTGCTGGGCCCCGCGCTGGCGGGCGGCTATGCCGTGCCGGGCCTCGTCTGCCTCGGCTGGGAAGACATGCGCGCCTATGCGATGGCGGCTCAGGCCGAACGCGCCCCCGTCATCTTGCAGGCCGGACCAAGCTGCCGCGCCCATACGCCCCTGCCCGTCCTTGGCGCGATGTTCCGCAATCTGGCAGACAGCGTCGATGTCCCCGTCGTGATCCACCTCGACCACGGCTATACGCTCGACGAATGCCGGCAGGCGCTCGATGCAGGCTTCACCTCGCTCATGTATGACGGCTCCCGCCACCCGCTCGCGCGAAACATCGCAGAGACCGCCCGCGTGGCGGAACTGGCCCATGCGGCGGGGATTTCCTGCGAGGGCGAGATCGGCTTTGTCGGCTATGCGGGCGGCGATGCCTCCGCCGGCACCGACGCGGGCGAGGCCGCGATCTTTGCCCGCGACACGGGCGTCGATGCCATGGCGATCAGCATCGGCAACGTGCATCTGCAACAAGACCACGAGGGCGGCCTCGACGAGACGCGCCTGCGCGCGATCGAGGAGACGACGACCGTCCCTCTCGTGATCCACGGCGGCTCGGGCGTGCCGCTCGCCCAACGCCTGCATCTGGCGAAAACCTCGCGCATCTGCAAATTCAACATCGGCACCGAATTGCGCATGGCCTTCGGGGCTGCGCTGCGGGGTGCCATCGCCGCCGACCCGGCGCGCTTTGACCGGGTGGCGATCCTGAAAGACACACATGACCCGGTGATGGAGGCCGCACGCGCGGTCATCCGGGGTCTCAACGCAAGCGGAAAGGCATGACATGCTGAGGATCGGTATCTTGGGCTGCGGACGCATCGGGCAGGTCCATGCCCGCGCCATCAGGTCGCTGGAGGGCGCGACCCTGACAGCCGTCGCCGATGCCCTGCCCGCCGCCGCAAGCGCGCTTGCCGCCGCCACCGGGGCCGAGGTGCGCAGCGTGGACGCGATCCTTGCCGCACCCGACATCGACGCCGTCATCATCGGCACGCCCACCGACAGCCATTTCGACCAGATCATGGGGGCCGCCGCGCAGGGCAAGGCGATCTTCTGCGAGAAACCCGTCGACATGTCCGTCGACAACATCCGCCGCTGCATCGACGCGGTGGAACGTGCCCGCGTGCCCTTCCTGACCGGCTTCAACCGCCGCTTCGACCCGAATTTCGCCGCCCTGCGCGCCCGTCTGCGCGCAGGGGCCATCGGCGCGGTCGAACTGGTCCTCATCACCTCCCGCGATCCCGCGCCGCCGCCCGTCTCCTATATCGCGCGCTCGGGCGGGCTGTTCCGGGACATGATGATCCATGATTTCGACATGGCCCGCTTCCTCATGGGCGAGGAATTCGTGCGCCTTCACGCCATGGGCAGCGCGCTTGTCGATCCCGCCATCGGCGAGGCGGGCGATGTCGATACCGCCGCCGTGCTTCTGACGACCGCGTCGGGCCGGATCTGCCAGATCTCCAATTCGCGGCGCGCCGCCTATGGCTATGACCAGCGGATCGAGGTGCATGGCGCATTGGGGATGCTGCGCGCCGAAAACCAGCTCGAAACCACGGTGGAGCTTGCCACCGACCAGGGCTTCCGCCGCGATCCCGCGCAGCATTTCTTCCTCGAACGCTACGAGGCGGCGTATCTGGCCGAAATGCGCGCCTTTGTCGATGCGGTGACCACCGGCACCGCCCCCGAACCGGGCATCCATGACGGCTTGCGCGCCCAGATGCTGGCCGATGCCGCAACCCTTTCGCGCGAAACCGGCCAACCGGTCGAGATCGGACCCTGACCTGGATCGCGTCGCGTTCATTTGCAGTCACGCACCGCGCTCCAACCTTTCGATTTCGCATGTCCGGGGAGCGCAAAACCGGTTCCCACTTTTGCGCGACATGCTCTAGTCGCCGTCCTTGGGCCGCCAGACGAGGAACAACTGCCACGCCAGGTAGCCCCCGATGGCGGCAAAGACATAGGCCCAGAGCCGGTTGTCATGGCTCCATTCCACCCCGGCCCAGCCAAAGGGCGCGGCCACGATCAGCGCCCGCCGCCATGCGGGGCGAAAGAACGGGTGATCGGGATCGAGCAGGCGCATGGGCGATATCTCCGGAACCGGCCCGCCCTCCTTGCCAGAGCGCTCCCGGCCCGTCCAGCCACGCGCGGGCAGGCTGCACGCAGTCTTGGCGCATGGGACGGCGTGCTATACCTCTTGATGGGAATCGGCGGCGCGAAAGACCACCGATCCACCAAAGGGAGGATGAACCATGACCACCAGCAAAACAGCCCTCGGGCTTGGCGCGACCGCGCTTGCGCTCTGCCTTGCCTCTGCCGCCACCGCGCAGGAGGTGACGCTGCGCCTGCATCAATTCCTGCCCGCGCAGGCCGCCGTCCCCGCCAATATCCTCGACCCCTGGGCCGATGCGATCGAAGAAGCCTCGGGCGGACGGATCGAGATCCAGCGCTTTCCCTCCATGCAGCTCGGTGGCGCCCCGCCGCAGCTGATCGACCAGGTCATCGACGGCACCGTCGACATCGTCTGGACGCTGCCGGGCTACACGCCGGGCCGCTTCCCCCGGACCGAGGTCTTCGAACTGCCCTTCATGATGGCCGGCGGCAATGCCGAGGCCGCAAGCCGCGCCTATTGGCAGCTGGCCGAAGAAACCATGATGGACGCCGATTTCGCCGATGTGCATGTGCTGGGCCTCTGGGTGCATGGGCCGGGCGTGATCCATTCCTCCACCCCCATCACCTCCGTCGGCGACCTGGCGGGCGTCACCCTGCGCGCGCCCACCCGCACGACGAACATGATGTTCTCGGCACTCGGGGCCACCGCCGTCGGCATGCCCGTCCCCGCCGTCCCCGAGGCGCTGAGCCAGGGCGTGATCGACGCGACCGTGATTCCGTGGGAGGTCACGACCGCGCTGCGCATCGCCGAACTGGTCGAGAACCACACCGAATTCGGCGATGAATCGCTCTATACCGCGACCTTCGTTCTGGCGATGAACCCCGACAGCTACGCCGCCATGCCCGAGGATCTGCGCGCCATCATCGACGCCAATTCCGGCCTCGAATTCTCCGCCATGGCGGGCCGCGTCCAGCAGGATTACGACACCCCCGGCCGCGAAATGGCCGAGGATCGCGGCAACACCATCATCACGCTGACACCCGAACAGGTCGCCGAATGGCGCGCCGCCGCCGAACCGACGATCGAGGCCTGGATCGCCGAAGTGGGGGCTGCAGGCATCGACGGCGCGGCCCTGATCGAGCGGGCCCGCGCGCTGATCGCCGAGAACTCGGGCAATTGATCGCCAAAGCCCCCGGCCCTTGCCCCTTGCAGGGGCGGGGGGCATCCCCTACCCACAGGGCGATCCGAAGTCCCAGAACACAGGCAAGCGCCCCATGCTGACCCTCGTGACCCGAACGGCGCGCCTGATGGCGCTTCTGGGTGGCCTTGTGCTCTCGGCCCTTGTCGCGCTCACCTGCGCCAGCATCCTTGGCCGGGGTCTCGACCAGCTGGGCCATTGGGAGACGCTCGCGGCTGCGGCCCCCGCCCTTGCCGCATGGCTCACGGGCTTCGGCCCCGTGCGCGGCGATTACGAACTGGTCGAGGCGGGCATCGCCTTCGCCGTCTTCGCGTTCTTGCCGATCTGCCAGCTGATGGCGGCCCATGCCACGGTCGATGTCTTCACCGGCCTCATGCCCGCCCGCGTGAACCGCTTTCTCACCGCATTTTGGGAAATCGTCCTCGCGCTTGTCGTCATCGTGATCGGCTGGCGGCTTTACGCGGGCTTTCTCGAGAAACTCGACAACGGCCAGACCAGTTTCCTTTTGCAATTCCCGATCTGGTGGGCCTATGGCGCAAGCCTTGTCGCGGCCATCGTGGCGGGCCTTGTGGGGCTTTACTGCGCCGCCGCGCGGGTGGCCGAGGGGCTGACGGGCCGCTCCCATCTGCCCGGCTCCGAAGCCGAAGGATCGGGGCATTGAGCGCGCTCGCCCTTGGTTTCTGGTCCTTCCCGGTGCTTCTAGCGCTGATCTTCCTGCGCGCGCCCATCGGGGCGGCCATGTTCACCGTGGGCCTCGGCGGGCTCTGGCTTGCCACGGGCAGCCCGACCATGGGCCTCAACCTGCTCAAGGCCGAAAGCTATTCGACCTTTTCCAGCTACTCGCTCTCGATCATCCCCATGTTCCTCCTGATGGGGCAATTCGCAACCCTCTCGGGCATGTCGAGCGCGCTCTTCAAGGCGGCCGAAGGCTGGCTCGGCCACCGCAAGGGCGGCGTCGCCATGGCATCCGTGGGCGCTTGCGCGGGCTTTGGCGCGATCTGCGGATCTTCGCTTGCGACCGCGGCCACGATGAGCCGCGTGGCGCTCCCCGAACTGCGCCGCTACGGCTATTCGGGCGGCTTTTCCACCGCGACACTGGCCGCAGGCGGCACGCTCGGCATCCTGATCCCGCCCTCCGTCATCCTCGTGATCTACGCCATCCTGACCGAACAGAACATCGCAAGCCTGTTTCTCGCGGCCTTCGTTCCCGGCATTCTGGCGGCCATCGGCTACATGATCGTCATCGCCATCTATGTCCGCCTCAACCCCGACAGCGCGGGCCTGCGCGAGCGCGTCCCCTATTCCGAAAGGTTCAAGGCGCTGGCCGAGATCTGGCCGGTCATCCTCGTCTTCGGCCTTGTCGTGGGGGGCATCTACGCGGGCTGGTTCACACCGACCGAAGGGGCCGCCGTGGGCGCGGCCGGCACAGGCCTTCTGGCGCTTCTCAAGGGCAACATGACCTGGGCGCTCTTCAAGGAAAGCGTGATCACCACGGCCATATCCTCGGCCATGATCTTCTTCATCGTGCTGGGCGCGAAACTCTACAATTCCTTCCTCGCGCTCACCCAGATGCCGCAGGAATTGTCGATGTGGGTCGTGGGACAGGGGTTCGCCCCCCTGACCGTGCTGATCCTGATCCTTGTCTTCTACCTGATCATGGGCTGCCTGATGGACAGCCTGTCGATGATCCTCCTGACCATCCCGATCTTCTGGCCGGTCATGGCGCAGATGGATTTCGGCCTGATCTCGCTCCTAGACATGCAGGCGGCGCGCTTGGCCGAAGGGATCGCCGACGGCATCGCCATGGCCCCCGACCTGCTGGCACAGGCACAGGCGAAACTGGCCGAAGGCGTGGCGCTCACCCGCGACGAATTCCGCGCCCTCGGCCTGCGCCCGGTGACCGAGGCCATGCATGCCGATTTCAACCAGACGCTCACCGCGATCTGGTTCGGCATCCTGGTCCTGATCGTGGTCGAGGTGGGGTTGATCACGCCGCCCGTGGGCATGAACCTGTTCATCATCAACGCGATGGACAAATCCACGCCCATGACCGCGACCTACAGGGCGGTTCTGTGGTTCGTCACCTCCGACGTGATCCGGGTGGCCGTGCTCGTGGCCTTCCCCTCGATCACGCTGTTCCTTTTGCGCTAACCGATCACCAGCCAATCGCCCGCGATATGCACCGGCACAGGGTCCAGCGCGCAACCCTGCCCCAGCCCGTCCAGCCCCTGCCCGGTGCAGGCATCGAATCCCGCATCATGGTTGGAACAGCGCAAGGTCGCGCCATCCGCAGACAGGATATTCCCCGACCGCCAATCCAGCGGCAGGTATTGGTGCGGACAGGCATTCACATAGGCCCGCACCCCCTCGGCACTGGCCACGAGCAGCACGGGGAACCCGTCCAGATCATGGCTTGCCACACCCGAAACCGGCACATCCACCGCCCGGCAGATCCGCGCGCCCGCCCCCGGTGCCCCCGGAAAATCGCGCCATGCGTCGTGGTTCACGGCGCCACCGGCGCGGGCAGGATCACCCCCTCGCACGTCCCGAAGCCCAGGGAATAGCCCCCCTCGCACCAGCCGCGAAACACCACCCCGTCCCCGTCTTGCAGGAAATCGCCCCTCTTGCCGTTCTCGGTCAGCTCCAAAAGCGACCCGCAACTCTCCGGGATTGGCCCCGAAATCGTGCCCGATCCGATCAGATCGCCCACCTCCATCGCGCAGCCCGATATCGCGTGATGGGCGACCTGCTGCGCGGCGGAATAATAGAGATGCCGCGCATTCGTCCGCACGATGGTCCGCGCCGCCTGCCCCTCGGGGGCAAGCGCCACCTCCAGATGCAGGTCGAGGTTCCGATCCTCCCCCTCCGCCAGGTAGGGCAGCAAATCCACCTCCCGCGCGGGCGGGGCGACCCGGAAGGGCTCCAGCGCCTCGCGCGTCACCACCCATGGGCTGATACTCGTGGCGAAAGCCTTGGATTGAAACGGCCCGAGCGGTTGGTATTCCCAGACCTGCACATCCCGCGCCGACCAATCGTTGAGCAGGACAAAGCCGAAAATCATTTCCCAGGCCTCGGCCGTAGTCACAGGTTGCCCCATCCCGCTCCCCGTCCCGATCACCGCCCCCAGTTCCAGCTCGAAATCGAGCCTTTCGCTCGCCCCAAGGCGGGGCAGCACCTCGCCCGCCCCCTTCAGCTGCCCCAAGGGCCGGCGCACAGGTGTGCCCGACACCACGACCGTCGACGCCCGCCCGTTGTAGCCGATGGGCATGTGCAGCCAATTCGGCGGCAAGGCATTCTCGGGCCCGCGAAACATCGTCCCCACATTGGTCGCATGCTCGCGCGAGGCGTAGAAATCCGTGTAGCTGCGCACGAAAATCGGCAGATGCATCACCACATCCGCCTGCGCGACAAGCGGCAGGTCCCGCCGCCCCCCCTCGGCATCCAGCAGCCCCACCAACGCGCCCCGCACCTTCGACCAGGCCGCAGGCCCCAGCGCCATGAACGGGTTCAACACACCCGCCCCGAACACACACCGCCCCGGCGCGGGCACGACCAGCCCGCCCTCCTCCAGCGCACTCACGTCAAGGATCATCTCCCCGATGGCCACCCCCACCCGGGCCGCGCCCCCGCCTTGCGAAAACACGCCCCAGGGCAGGTTCTGGATCGGAAAGGCGCAGCCCGCCGCATTGGCGCTCTCGACCCAGGACCGTCGCGCCGGATCATGCGTCTTGTTCAACGTCACTCGCCCGCCGCCTTCAGCACACCGCGCTCGATTTGGTCGCGCTCGATCGACTCGAACAGCGCCTTGAAATTCCCCTCGCCAAAGCCGTCATCGCCCTTGCGCTGGATGAATTCGAAAAAGATCGGCCCGATCACGGTCTTGGAGAAGATCTGGAGCAAGATCCGCGTCATCCCCCCGTCCACGACCCCCTCGCCATCGATCAGGATACCGTGCTGCATCATCCGCGCGATGGGTTCCTCGTGGCCCTGCACGCGCTTGTGGCTCATCGCGTAATAGGATTTGGGCGGGGGCGGCATGAATTCGATCCCATTGGCCGCGATCTTGTCGACGCTGGCATAGATGTCGCGCGTGGCCACCGCGATATGCTGGATCCCCTCGCCCTTGTATTCCCTCAGATATTCCTCGATCTGGCTCGTATCATCGGCGCTTTCGTTGATCGGGATGCGGATCTTGCCACAGGGGCTTGTCAGCGCGCGGGAATAGAGGCCCGTCTGCTGCCCCTTGATGTCGAAATACCGGATCTCGCGGAAATTGAACGCCTTGGCGTAGAAATCATACCAGGTGCTCATGTTCCCGCGCTGCACGTTATGCGTCAGGTGGTCGAGGTAATAGAACCCCGCCCCCTCGGGCCTCGGGTCCGGCTCTCCCAACCAGTCATACTCCGCTGCATAGGGGCTGCCCGCCTCCCCGTAGGTGTCGACGAAATACAAAAGCGATCCGCCGATGCCCACCACGGCGGGCACATCCAGCGATTTGCCGGGGCCGGAATATTCCTCCGCCCCATAGTCCAGCGCACATTTCAGCGCGTGGTCTGCATCCACCACCCGCCAGGCCATCGCGGGCGCGCAAGGCCCGTGTTCGGCGACAAAGGCCGCCGCATGGCCGTCCGGGTCGCGGTTCAGCAGATAGGTGATGTCGCCCTGCCGGTAGAGCGAGATGTCGCGCGACCTGTGCCGCGCCACCTCGACATATCCCATCGCGGTGAAGAGCTCTTCCAGCTCCTCCGGCTCGGGATGGGCGAATTCGACGAATTCGAACCCGTCCGTGCCTGCGATGTTCAGGGCGTTTATGGTCGCTTTCGGGGCATCATGGGGAAAAGGTCCCATGCGGTCCTCCCTTGTCTGGCCTGCGTGTACGTGCCCTTCACGCAGCGAAACAATCCCGGCCCGCGGGGGGCAAGGGTCGGCCCCCTGCCCAGCCCGCTTGTCTCATGCGGGCGCGGCCCCTGTCAATATTCGTTGCAAATGCGATGACCCTCTCAGGCCGAATAGCGCGTGGCCCCCCGCCGCCGCTCGTCCAGTGGCTCGGCCATGACCAAAGCATGATGGGCGCGCTGATCGCATTGGCTGCGCGGGCAGATCCGGCAATTGATCCCGATCTCGGTCACGGGCGCGCCGGCGGCGGTCAGCGTATCGGCATAGCCGATGGCCGCCGCATGATCGACCGCACACCCCATGGCGACGGCCAGCCGCACATCTTGCGTATGGCGTGCGAAACTCGGCCGGTCGACCGTGCGCGAGAACACCATGAACCGGCTCTGGTCGGGCATCTCCACCAATTGCGGCACGATCCGCCCCGGCGTACGAAACGACATATGCACCTCCAGCCGCGGACAGGCCCCGCCATGTTCGGCCAGGTGGAAATCGGTCGAATTGAACCGCTTCGTGACATTCCCCGCCTTGTCGATGCGCAGGAAAAAGAACGGAACCCCCTGCGCGCCCCGCCGTTGCAGGGTCGTGGCCCGGTGGCAGGCCTGTTCGAAACTGACCCCGAAGCGTGTGGCCAGATGGTCGAAATCGTAGCGCGACGCCAGCGCCTCGGCCAAAAACGGGCCATAGGGCATCAACACGGCGGCGGCGAAATAATTCGCCAATTCCACCCGGCAGCGCGCCCGGTCATGCGCATCGGCCAGACCCGCCTCCGACAGGAGCGCGTCGAAAATATCGCGCTCTTCGATCAATCCCGCCACATGCACCAGCTGGAACACCCGGTTGGGATGGTCCAGGGCTTCTGATAGAAGAATGAGCCGCCGCCCCTCGTCATATTCCCGCAAGGTGCGCGGCATCTCGGCCACCGGCACCAATTGCACCCGCAAGCCCAACCGCGCCATCAGCCGCTGCTTGAGGCTCGCATAGACATCATCCGTCGCAGGCGCCGCTCCGTCCCAAAACGCCTCTGCCGCCTGTTCCAGCGCCGGAAAGTGATTCCTGTTCTTGCGAAAGAAGTCGTGAACCGCCTCCTCGGGCGAGGCTTGCAGCAAGGCCCGCGCCCCGTCGCCCGCCTCCACCACGCTCATCAACTGGTCGGTCGTGGCCAACCACGACCGATGCAACCGCAGAAAACAGGCCGCCAGATCCGGCGCATGGCTCAGCGCCGCGCGCATCTGCGCCAGATCGGGCCGCTCCCCGTCGAACAAGGGATCGGCCAGCGCCGCGCGCAGATCGGCCAGATGCGCGGTATCCTCGTCATCGGCCAGATCGCGCCAATCGACGCCATAGGTCTCGAACAGCTTCAACAGGACCGGAACCGAAACCGACCTTTCGTTCTTTTCCAACAGGTTGACATAGGATGTCGAAATCCCCAGCGCCTTGCCCATCTGGGCCTGCGTCTGGCCATGATCGACGCGCAACCGCCGCAGCCTCGGACCGATGAAGGTTTTCATGCCGTTGTATACCGTGGATTTTACAAGTTCACGGAAATCATAACATGTAAATTCTCGCATTCACAGCAGGACCCGGAAGCTTTTTGAAACCGGCCGGGCCGAAGGCATGGTCTTCCCACATCCCGCATGGAGGAAGTCCGGATGCCCAGCCGCCAGCGCCACCTTGGCCCGTATGTGACCACCCAGCCAACAGGTCACTGTGCCGAAATCCGCATTTTCCCCTGCGCCACAGGAACCGCCTGGCAAGCCATCCTCGCCACGGCCCTCACCCCCCGTGACAGGGTTGTGGTGCTGGGCAGCGACGGGGCCGCGCGGGCCTGGGGCCAGATCGCCCATCAGGCCGGTCTCAGGGTCGAACTGCTCGAAACCCCGACCCCCAAGACCATCGCCCGCCGCATCGGCGCGGATCGTTTCGGAATGCTCAAGGCCGTGCTTGTGGTGGCGGACCATGTGGACCCCCATGTGGTGCGCGCAGCCCTCGACACCGCCTTCCACGACGCGCTCCTCCTTGTCGATGCAAGCAAAGCACCTGCCCCCGATCTGGCCGGGGCCCATGCCGATATCGTCCTGACCGATCCGCGCGCGGGCCTCGCCCGCCTCGCCGCCGAATAACCCCGCTCCAAGGACCCCGCACATGTCCCACACGCTCCACCCCCTCCGCCGCCAGCGCCTGCAGCGTTCGGAACTGGCCGTTCCCGCCTCCAACCCCACGATGATCGACAAGGCCGCGACCTCCGCCGCCGATTACGTCTTTCTCGACCTCGAAGATGCCGTGGCACCCCCCGAAAAGACGCAGGCCCGCAAGAATGCGATCGAGGCGCTCAACGACATCGACTGGGCCGGCTTGGGCAAGACCGTCTCGGTCCGCATCAACGGGCTCGACACCCATTACATGTATCGCGACGTGGTCGACGTGATGGAACAGGCGGGCGACCGGGTCCACACGCTCCTCGTGCCCAAGGTCGGCGTGCCCGCCGATCTCTACATGGTCGAGGCACTGGTCAACCAGATCGAACAGGGCACTGGCGTTGAAACCCGCGTGGGGATCGAGGCGCTGATCGAAACAGCGCTCGGCATGGCCAATGTGGAGGCCATCGCCCAATTCGGCGGGCGGCTCGAGGCGCTCCATTTCGGCGTCGCCGATTACGCGGCCTCCATGCGCGCGCGCACCACCAATATCGGCGGGCTCAACCCCGATTACCCCGGCGATCAATGGCATGCTTCGATCACGCGCATGGTCATCGCCTGCCGCGCCTATGGCTTGCGCGCCATCGACGGACCTTTCGGCGATTTCTCCGACCCCGACGGCTATGTCGCCGGTGCCCGCCGCGCCGCCGCCCTTGGCTGCGAGGGCAAATGGGCCATCCACCCCAGCCAGGTCGCCATGGCCAACGAGGTGTTCAGCCCCCCCGAGGCCGAGGTGACCAAGGCCCGCCGCATCATCGCGGAACTCAAGGCCGCCGAGGCGCAGGGCAAGGGCGCCGCCAGCCTCGACGGCAAGATGATCGACGCCGCCTCCGAGAAGATGGCGAAAAACGTGATCGACATGGCCGAAGCCATCGCCGCCCGCGCCCCCCTCGCCGCCGAATGACCCGGCCCCGTCCCCCAAACCACCCATCCCCCGCTGCCCCGTAGGGTGGGCAATCTGCCCACCACCCCCGCCCACCACCCCGGCCCACCCCCGCCAACCACCCGCCCAGAAAGGACCTCGCCCATGGACATCCACGAACATCAGGCCAAATCCATCCTGTCCGATTTCGGCGTCCCCGTGCCGCGCGGCCATCTCGCCTTCAGCCCCGAACAGGCCGCCCATGCCAGCCGTCAACTCGGCGGCCCCTGCGTGGTCAAGGCGCAGATCCATTCCGGCGGGCGCGGGGCCGCAGGCGGCGTGCGGCTCTGCCAGACCGAGGGTGAGGTGCGCAGCTTCGCCGCCTCCCTCCTTGGCAAGACCCTCGTGACGAAACAGACAGGCGCGACAGGCAAGATCGTCGAACGCCTCTGGATCGAGGAAGCCACCGACATCGCGCAGGAAATCTACCTCGGCTTCGTCCTCGACCGGAAATCCGAGCGCATCATGATCGTCGCCTCCGGCCACGGCGGGATGGAGATCGAGGATCTGGCGGAATCCGATCCCGACAGCCTCGTGCGCATGGTCATCGACCCCGCCGCAGGCCTTGTCGATTACCAGGCCCGCGAACTGGCCTTCCGCCTCGGCCTTTCGGGCAAGCAGATCGGCCAATTCGTCACCACCTTGCGCGCCTGCTACCGCGCCTATCGCGATCTCGACGCGATGATGGTCGAAATCAACCCGCTCGCCATCACGGGCGCGGGCGATCTGGTCGCGCTAGACGCGAAAATGTCCTTCGACACCAACGCCCTCTACCGCCGCCCCACGGTCGCAGCGCTGCGCGATCCGGGGCAGGAAGACCCGCGCGAGGCAAGCGCCCATGACAACGGTCTGGCCTATGTCGGCCTCGACGGCGACATAGGCTGCATCATCAACGGCGCAGGCCTCGCCATGGCCACGATGGACATGATCAAGCTCGCGGGCGGCGCGCCCGCCAATTTCCTCGACATCGGCGGCGGCGCCTCGCCCGAACGGGTCGTCACCGCCTTTCGCACCGTCCTGACCGATCCCAATGTCGGCGTGATCCTCGTCAACATCTTCGCGGGCATCAACCGCTGCGACTGGATCGCCAAGGGCGTCGTGCAAGCCTACCAGGAGGTCGGCCTGACCCTTCCCGTCATCGTCCGCCTCTCGGGCACGAACGTCGAGGAAGGGCGCGAGATCATCCGCCAATCCGGCCTGCCCCTCCTCTCCGCCGACACGCTGGCCGAGGCCGCCAGACTGGCCGTCCGCGCCCGTCCCACCCCCCTTGCCGCCGAATAAGGACCCCAGACCATGGCCATTCTGATCACCAGGGATACCCGCGTCATCATCCAGGGCATGTCCGGCCGCATCGGCCAATTCCATGCCGAGGAGATGATCGCCTATGGCACGAATGTCGTGGGCGGCGTCACGCCGGGCAAGGGCGGCGAAACGCTTCTCGGCCGCCCGCTGTTCAACACCGTCCGCGAGGCGGTGGAGGCGACGGGCGCCGATGCCTCCCTCCTCTTCGTGCCCCCCGCCTTCGCCGCCGACGCGATGATGGAGGCCGCCGATGCGGGCATCAAAACCGCCGTCTGCGTCACCGATGGCCTGCCCGCCCAGGACATGATGAAGGTCAAACGCTTCCTCAAACGCTACCCGCGCGAGCGCAAGATGCGCCTCATCGGCCCCAATTGCGCAGGGATGATCAGCCCCGGCATCGGCTTCATGGGCATCATGCCGCCCCATATCTACAAACAGGGCCGCGTCGGCATCGTGGGCCGCTCGGGTACGCTCGGCTACGAGGCCGCCTCCCAGATGTCGGCCCTCGGCATCGGCGTCTCGTCTTCCATCGGCATCGGGGGCGATCCGATCAACGGCTCCTCCTTCCGCGACATCCTCGAGCTGTTCGAGAATGACGAGGACACAGATGCCGTGATCATGATCGGCGAAATCGGCGGCCCGCAGGAGGCGGAGGCCGCACAATTCGTCCGCGACCACATGACAAAACCGGTCGCGGCCTATGTCGCGGGCCTCTCCGCCCCCAAGGGCCGCAAGATGGGCCATGCGGGCGCGATCATCTCGGCCTTTGGCGAAAGCGCGCAGGAAAAGGTCGAAATCTTGCAAGATGCGGGGATCATGGTCGCGCCCAACCCCTCCTCCATGGGCGACACCGTGGCCCGGATGCTCGGCCACAAGGTGGCGGCATGAGCCGCGTGGAATCCTTCGCCATGGCGACCCTGCGCGACGCCGAGGATTGGATCGGCCGGACCGAGGAACGCTGGGGCTGCCTGACGCCGGAACTGGCGGGCATGATGTCGGCGGCGGTCTCCCATCCCCTGTCCCTGCCGCGCGACACGCGGCGGGGCGGGCTTCTGCCCCGGCTCTGGCATTGGGCGGCCTTCCCCGAATTCGTGCCGCTCGCCCAACTGGGTCAGGACGGCCACCCCGAACTGGGGGATTTCCTGCCGCCCCTGGCCTTTCGCCGCCGCATGTGGGCGGCGGGCGCGCTGACCTTTCACGGCTCCCTGCGCATCGGGGAACGGCTCCGCCGCAAATCCACCATCCGCTCCGTCACGCCCAAATCGGGGGCCACGGGCGACATGGTCTTCGTCACCGTCGACCACCAGGTCGAAGGCGAAACCGGCAGTTTCGTCGAGGAACGGCAAGATATCGTCTACCTCCATATCCCCGAGGTCTTCACGCCCCCCAAACGCCTCCCCGAACTGGAAAATCCCGATTTCGACGAAACCGTGGCCATCACCGAGGCGCGGCTCTTCCGCTTTTCGGCGGCCACCTTCAACGCCCATCGCATCCATTACGACCTGCCCTATGCACAACAGGTCGAAAAATACCCCGCCCTCGTCACCCATGGGCCGATGCAGGCGATCATGCTGATGGAAACGGCCAAGCGCCACACCGGCGTGCCGCCCAGGCGCTTCAGCTTCCGGGGGGTCCATCCGATGTTCCACAACCACGACCTGCGCCTGCAGGGCAAGCTTGCCCCCAATGGCAAGACCATGGAACTCGGCACCGCCACGCCCGAGGGCTATCTTGGCATGACCGCACAGGCGGAGTGGGATTGATGGGCGTTCTCAACGGTATGCGCGTCGTCGAATCCTCCGCCTTCGTAGCCGTGCCGCTGGCGGGCATGACTTTGGCGCAGATGGGGGCCGAGGTGATCCGCTTCGACCTGCCTACGGGCGGCATGGATGCGACCCGCTGGCCCATCGCGCCGAACGGCCAAAGCCTGTTCTGGGCGGGCATGAACAAGGGCAAACGCTCCATCGCCATCGACGTGAAAACGCCGCGCGGGCGCGAAATCGCGCAGGAAATCATCTGCGCCCCGGGCGACGACGCGGGGCTTTTCATCACCAATCTCGCAACGCCCGGCTGGACCGATCACGCGACCCTTGCCGCTCGCCGCGCCGATCTGGTCTCGGTCACGCTGCGCGGCGACCGCCACGGGCGGCCCGCCGTCGATTACACCGTCAATCCCGCCGTGGGCTTTCCCATGGCCACCGGCCCTGAGGGATCGACCGACCCGGTGGCCCATGCGCTGCCCGCATGGGATGCCATCGCGGGCGGGCTCGTCGTCTCGGGACTTCTCGCCGCTGAACGCCACAGGCTCCGCCACGGCACGGGCCAGGCCGTCGATCTGACGCTGAAAGACGTGGCCGCGGCCATGCTCGGCCATCTGGGCATCATCGCCGAACACGCGCTGACAGGCCAAACCCGGGGGCGCGCGGGCAACAGCCTTTACGGGGCCTATGGTCAGGATTTCCAATGCGCCGACGGCAGGCGCGTCATGGTCATCGGCCTGACCGCGCGGCAATGGCAGAACCTCCTCAAGGTCACCGGGCTGTCCGAACCCATGGCAGCGCTCGCCACGGCCCTCGGCGCCGATTTCCGGGACGAGGGCGCGCGCTGGCACGCCCGCCACGCGATCACCGCGATCCTTTCCCCGTGGTTCGCCGCCCGCAGTGTCGCCGATTTCGCCGAAAGCTTCGACCGCGCAGGCGTCACATGGTCCGAATTCCGCAGCTTTTCCCAAGCGATCGAGGAAGACCCCGACCTGTCGCCCGACAACCCGATCTTTTCGCAGATCGACCAACCGGGCCTTGGCCGCTTCCTCGTCCCCGGCACGCCCTTCGGCTTTTCCGGTCACGAGCGCGAAACCGTCACCCCCGCGCCGCTTCTGGGCCAACACACGGAAGCCGTGCTTGCCGATGTCGCGCGCCTGCCCGACCACGAGATCGCTGAGCTGTTCGATCAGGGCATCGTCACCCAACCGGGGCGGGAGGCGCTCCGCCGCGCCTCCTGAGCCTCACGTCACAGCCTGCCGCGCGCGGTATTCGGGACGGTCCCACAACCTGTCCCGGATGACCTCCTCGAGGATAGAGGCCGCGCGGATCACCTCGTCTTCCGAGACGTAAAGCGGGGTAAAGCCGAACCGCATGATATCGGGCGCGCGGAAATCCCCGATCACATCCCGCGCAATCAACGCCTGCATCGCGGCATAGCCCTGCTCGAACCGGAACGACACCTGGCTGCCCCGCATCGCGGCATCGCGCGGGCTCGCCAGCACCAGCTCCGGGCAGCGCGCCTCCACCTCCGCGATAAAGGTCTCGCACAAGGCGACCGAGGCCGCGCGGAGCGCCGCCATCTCCACGCCCTCCCAGACCTCCAGCGCCGCTTCCAGCGCGGTCATCTGCAAGACAGGCGGCGTGCCCACCCGCATCCGCGCCACCCCGGGGCCGGGCCGATAATCCAGATCGAAGGCAAAGGGCGCTTCATGCCCCAACCATCCCGCCAGCGCGGGCCGGACCCTATCGGCCAGATCGGGCCGGACATAGATGAAGGCCGGCGCGCCGGGACCGCCGTTGAGATACTTGTAGCTGCAGCCCACCGCGAATTCCGCGCCGCATCCCGCCAGATCGACCGGCACCGCGCCCGCGCTATGGGCCAGGTCCCAGATCACCACCGCGCCAACCGCATGCGCGCGCGCCGTGATCGCCGCCATGTCATGCATCCGGCCGGTGCGGTAATCGACCTGCGTCAGCATCACCACCGCGACCTCTTCGGTGATCGCATCGGCGACATCTTCGGGCTCGACCAGCCGCAACTCGTGGCCTTGATCCAGATGGGTTAACAAACCCTTTGCGATGTAGAGGTCCGTTGGGAAATTCCCAAGATCTGACAGGATCTGTTTACGTTTCGGTGAGATTTGGAGCGCCGCCGATAACGCCTGGTAAACCTTGATCGACAGCGTGTCGCCCATCACCACGCTGCCCTCAGGCGCCCCGATCAGCCGCCCGACCGCATCGCCAACCCGGGCCGGCTGCGCCATCCACCCGTCAAGGTTCCACCCCTTGATCAGATGCGCGCCCCATTCCTCCGTCACCGCCCGCGCCAGCCGCGCCGGAACCGATTTCGGCAATGGCCCCAAGGAGTTGCCGTCCAGATAGATCATCCCCTCGGGGATATCGAACAGATGTTTGCGCAAGATCGTCATAGCTGCCCCCTGACCTGCCAAAGCTCGGGAAACAGCTCCACCTCCAGCATCCGCCGCAGATATTGCACCCCCGATGTCCCGCCCGTGCCCCGTTTGAAGCCGATGATCCGCTCCACCGTGGTCACGTGATTGAACCGCCAACGCCGAAAATAGTCTTCCAGATCAACGAGTTTCTCGGCCAGCTCGTAGAGTTCCCACTGCTCTTGCGGCGCCTCGTAGACCCGCGCCCAGGCGTCCCGGATCGCGTCCTGGGCCTGATGCGGGGCCTCCATCCGGTAATGCTCCGAAAAATCCTGCTCCATCGCCGCGCCAAGCCGGTCAAGTGCCACATGATAAAGGGATTTTTCCGCCACTTCCGCCACCAGCGCGGCATGAAGCGCGGGCCTGTGTTCATGCACCTTCAGCATCGCCATGTTGCGATTGCCCAGCATGAATTCGATGCGCCGATACTGATGTGACTGGAATCCCGAGGATTTTCCCAGATCGTCGCGAAAGGCCGTGTATTCGGACGGTGTCATTGTCCTGAGCACGTCCCAGGCCCCGTTCAACTGCTCGAATATCCGCGCCACCCGCGTCAACATCTTGAAAACAGGCCTTATTTCACCACCCGCAAGACCCGCGCGCGCCGCCGTCAATTCATGGATCGCAAGCCGCATCCACAATTCGCTCGTCTGGTGCTGGATGATGAACAGCATCTCGTCATGCGCATCGGACAGCGGCTTTTGCCCCTCCAGCAAGCCTTCGAGCGCAAGGTAATCGCCGTAGCTCATCTCCCGCGCATAGGACATCTGCGCGCCGTCAGAGGCGGGATCATAGGCGTCGGTCATGGCAGGGTTCCGTTGCAAATGCGATGGTTCACCCTGCCCCGAGCCTTGGCCGCGCGCAACCCGTCACGCCCCGGCCGACACGCCCACGCGCGCGCGGCGCGGCCCGACCAGACAGGCCAGTCCAAGGATCACGCCCGAGACCGTGGCGATCATGCCCGCCGCACTCACGGAATTGGCGAAACCCAACCAGATCGGCCCGTAACCCGCGAGAACATAACCCAAAATCGCCGACAGGATCGCAAAGCCAAGCGACCACCAGACCTGCGCCGACAGGCTGTCGGTCATCAACCGCGCGGCGGCGGGCGGGCAGATGAACATCGCGATCACGATGATCGATCCGACCGCATCAAAGGCCGCGACCGCCGCCACCGCCGCCGTCACGACCAGCCCCAGGGAGATGGCCGAGACCGGCAAGCCGATGGCGCGCGCAAAGCCTTCGTCAAAGGTCGACAGCTTCAGGGGACGCCAGAAAACCCAGGTCAGACAGCCGATCAACGCCGCAACCACGGCCATGCGCGGCAATTCCGGCGGCAGGCCCGCCAAGGCCACGGGATCGAAAAGGCTCCCCCATCCCTCGGCCCTGAGCCAGATCAGCGTTTCCAGATTGCCCATCAGCGCATGTTCGACATCGAGATGCACGCCGCTTGTGTCCGATTGCTCCAACAGCAGCACGCCACCGGCAAAAAGCGATGTGAAAACAACACCCATCGCCGCCCCCGGCTCGATCCCGCCCAGACGGCGGATCGCCTCGATCAGCACGACCGCGACCAGCGCGGCCATCCCCGCCCCCATGAGCATGGGAAAGGCCGCAACCGTGCCCGTGACCAGAAAGGCCACCACGATCCCGGGCAAAACCACATGCGAAATCGCATCCCCGATCAGCGCCTGCCGCCGCAGGATCAGGAAATTCCCCGGCAGCGCGCAGGCGACAGAGGCCAGAACCCCGATCAGGATCGGCGCGAGGGAAAACTGAACGAATTCAGCCCCCATGACCTAGCCCGCCACCGGCTGCGGCGGCCCCAGCCGCGCGTCGAAATCGGCGATCTGGTCGGCGGTGAACACCTCTTCGATGGGCGTCAGACCGTCGTAGCGCCCGGTCAGGCTCGTATCCTGGTGGACACGCCGCGCCACGTCCCAGCGGCGTTCATCCCGCGCGATCTTGGCCGCAAGCGCCCTGCCCTTGTCGGTGGCGACCCCATCGGCGCGGATCACCCCTTCGGCCCGCAGGATGCGCAGGGTCAGGGGATCATGGATCGGCTCGCCCCTGACCAGCGCCAAGAGCCCCTGCCGACGATGCACCCGCGCCTGGAACCGGCGATGGGCCAAGCCCGCCGCCAGAACACCCCGCGCGGGCGCAAGGATCAGGGAGAGCGCGAAAAAACCCGCCGCGATCAGCACGATGATCGGCCCGGTCGGCAGGTCGGGTGCCGAGGCCGACAGCGCGGCACCGACAAAGCCCGACAGGCCCCCGATGGCCCCCGCCGTCCACAGCACGAGCTCTACCCGATTGGTCCAGAACCGCGCGGTGACCGCTGGAATGATCAAAAGCGCCACGATCAGGATCAGCCCCACCAGCTTCAGCCCGATCACGGTCACGGCCATGACCAGCGCCATCATGGCCAGATCGATCCGCCGCGTATCGACACCCATGGTTGCCGCATACCCCGCATCGAAACTGACAAGCGTCATGGGGCGGCGCAACATCCAGATCAGCGCCACCACCAGCGCGCCGCCGATGGCGATGATCTGCGCATCCTGCATCAGCATGCCCGCGGTCGAGCCCAGAAGAAAATCCTCAAGCCCTGCCTGCCGCCCGCGATCCAGCGTCTGGATCACGGTCAACAGCACGACGCCAAAGCCGAAAAAGACCGACAGAACCGCCCCGATGGCGGCATCCTCGGCCAGACGCGTGCGGCGTGCGATCCAGTCGACCAGCAGCAATCCGACCCAGGCACTGATGGCCGAGCCGACGAGGAGACCAAGAAGGCTCCGCCCCTCGCCGCCCAGTGCCACCATGACCAGAAAGGCGATGCCGACACCGGGCAATGTCGCATGGGCCACCGCATCGGACACGAGCGCGCGCTTGCGCAGGAACAAAAAGGTTCCCGCAGTCCCCGCGGCAAACCCCAAAAGCGCCGCCCCGATGGCGACAAGGGCCGCGTTGTAGCCCGCCTGCAGCGTCAGCGCGTCAAGGAAAGCCGCCATGCCTCAGCCCGTGGTCAGGGCAAGATCGGCAAGCTGCGTCGCGGCCAGCCGCCCGCCATAGGTTTCGGCCAGCGCTGCGGGGGTAAAGGTCGTGGCGACCGGCCCCTCGGCCATGGCGCGGACATTCACAAGAAACACATGGTCGAAATAGGCCGTCACCGTCGACAGGTCGTGATGCACCGCGATGACGGATTTCCCCTGCGCCTTGAGGTCTTTCAGCACGTCGATGATGGCGCGCTCGGTCGCGGCATCCACGCCTGCAAAGGGCTCGTCGAGCAGGTAAAGATCAGCCTCCTGCGCAAGGGCGCGGGCCAGGAACACGCGTTGCTGCTGGCCGCCCGACAATTGCCCGATCTGGCGGTCGGCGAACCCCTCCATCCCCACGCGGGCAAGCGCCCCTGTCGCAAGCGCCCGCTCGGCGCGGCTCACGCGACCGAACAGGCCCAGCTTGCGGTATCGGCCCATCAGCACGACATCGAGAACCGTGGTGGGAAAATCCCAATCGACACTGGCGCGCTGCGGCACATAGGCGATGCGGTCGCGCGCGGCCTCCATCGGCTGGCCAAAGACCGTGACCTGCCCCGAGACACGCGCAATCAGGCCGAGAGAAGCCTTGAGCAGCGTGGATTTCCCCGCGCCGTTCGGGCCGATGATGGCCGACATCGCCCCCGCCGGAAAGGTCGCATCGACCGAGAAAAGCGCAGGCTTTTCGCCATAGCTGACCGTCAGGCCGCGCAGGGCAAGCGGGCTGGAGGGATCGCCCCCCCGGCCCGTCGCCTGCCCATCCGTTGCCGCGAGTGTCAGCGTTTCGCCCATGTCTCCCCTCAATTCATCGCCAGTTCGTCGATCCGGCCCCGTTCGGGGGCCTGACCGCCAAGGGCGCGCGCAATCGTCGTGACATTGTGGTCGATCATCCCAAGATAGGTGCCCTCGTAAGTGCCGGGCGCGCCCATCGCGTCGGAATAGAGCTCGCCACCGATCACCACCTCGTGGCCCTGCGCGGCCGCCCCTTCGATGAGCGCGCGGATGTTGCGGTCAGAGACAGAGCTTTCCACGAAAACCGCGCGGATGTCGCGGGCAACCAGCATGTCGACCAATTCGCTGATGCGCTGCAAGCCTGCCTCGCTTTCCGTGGAAATGCCCTGGATGCCCACGACCTCGAACCCATAAGCCGCGCCAAAATAGTTGAACGCGTCATGGGCCGTCACCAGAACCCGGCTGTCGGCGGGGATGGAGGCCAGAACGGATTGCGAATAAACGGCGAGCTCGGACAGCTCGGCCAGATGCGCCGCCGCATTGGCGGTGAAGACGTCGGCCTGTTCGGGCGCGGTTTCGATCATCGCATCGCGGGTCGCCATGACCACGCGCGACCAGAGATTGGGGTTCATCCAGACATGGGGGTCGAACCGGCCCTCGTACTCCTCCGACCCGATCAGCTGGGTGTCGGGGATCGCCTCGGCCACGGCGACGACGGGCCGGGTTTCGCCCAGTTCCAAGAGAAACTCCTCCAGCTGCGCCTCGAGGTAGAGTCCATTCCAAAGAACCAGATCGGCCTGCGCGGTGGCCACGATGTCGCTGCGCGTCTGACGATAGGAATGGGGATCGACGCCCGGCCCCATCAGCGCGGTGACGGAGACAAGATCACCGCCCACAGACCGGGCGGCATCGGCGATCATGCCGGTGGTGGCGATGACGTTCAGGCGATCTTGTGCCGCTGCCGGCGTGGCGAGGGCCGCGGCAGCTGCAAGCGCGAAAAGAACACGTCGGGTCAACATCGGGTATCCCTGTAACCTGTCCGCGCGACCGGGCGCGGTCCGTGCCGTCACGTTGGGATATTGCGACGCATTCGCAGAAAGTCAAGGAAGTTGCGACTTAGTCGCAAGAAAGACTTGAACCCGCGCCCTCAATCCTCGCGCAGGCTCAGGCCGCTTTCGCTGTCGAAAAGATGGATATCCCCCGCCTCTCCGCCGACGCGGATGGTCTCGCCCATGGCGATCCGGGTCTGGCCCGGGCTATGGACGGTGACAGGCGCGCCGGTCGCGGTCGCGCCATAGACATAGCTTTCGCCGCCCAGTTGCTCGACCGAGCGCACATGAACCGTGACCGGCCCATCCTCGGCCACGCGCAAATGGTTGGGGCGGATGCCCAGCGTCACCCTTTCCCCCGCGACCTGCGCAAAGCCCGCATCGGGCAGGCGCAGCATCTCGCCGGTATCCAGATGCAACAGCGTCCGGTCGCCGGGGTCGACCTGGCCGGTCAGGAAATTCATCTTGGGGCTGCCGATGAAACCCGCCACGAACAGGTTCGCGGGCCGGTTGTACAGGTCCAGCGGCCGTCCGAATTGTTCCAGCTTTCCAAGCCGCAGGACCGCGATCTTGTCGGCCATGGTCATCGCCTCGACCTGGTCATGGGTGACATAGATCATCGTGTTGCCCAGACGGCGGTGCAGCGCCGCGATCTCGCCCCGCATGTCGACGCGCAATTCCGCGTCAAGGTTCGACAGCGGCTCGTCGAACAGGAACACCCGCGGTTCGCGCACGACGGCCCGCCCGATGGCCACCCGTTGGCGCTGCCCGCCCGACAGATCCTTGGGGCGGCGGTCGAGAAGCTGCTCGATCTGCAGCATGCGGGCCACCTCGCCCACCTTGGCGGCGATCTCGGCCTTGGGCGTGTTGATGTTCTCGAGGCCAAAGGACAGGTTCTGGCGCACGGTCATATGCGGGTAAAGCGCGTAGGATTGAAACACCATCGCGAGCCCCCGGTCGGCGGCGGGGATGTCGTTGACCACCTCGCCCCCGATGGCGATATCCCCGCCCGAGATCTCCTCGAGCCCCGAGATCATGCGCAACAACGTGGATTTCCCGCAGCCCGACGGCCCGACAAAAACGCAAAATTCGCCATGCGCGATGGACAGGTCGATGCCCTTGATCACCTCGGCTGCGCCATAGACCTTGCGCACGTCCCTCAGTTCGATGGCCGCCATGATCTACTTCCCTCCCGTCGCGTGCCGATGCGCGGCTGTCATTTGCCACCCGTCGAGGCGATGCCCGTGGCGATGTATTTCTGCAAGAACATGAAGACCATGGCGATGGGCAGAAGCGTCAGCACCGTCATCGCCAGAAGCGAGGACCATTGCGTCTGCAACTCGCCCTGGAACGAATTGAGCGCGAGCTGCAGGGTGAAATTCTCCGACTGGGTCAGCACGATCAGCGGCCAGAGAAAATCGTTCCAGCGCCACATGATGGCAAGGATCGCCAGAACCGCGATGGCGGGCGCCGAAAGCGGCAAGATGATGCGCCAATAGATCTTCCATTCCGATGCCTTGTCCATCCGCGCAGCATCCAGGATCTCGTCGGGAATGGTCAGCATGTATTGGCGGAGCAAGAAGACCCCCGTGGGGGTCGCAGCCCCCGGAATGATCACGCCCCACAGCGAATTGAACATGCCCAGTTCCGTCACGATCAGGAACAAGGGCACCAGAACCACGGTCTGCGGGATCATCAGCGTGCCGATGACCAGAAGCAGCACCAATGTCCGCCCCCGGAACTGGTACTTCGACAGCGCAAAGGCCGCCATCGAATTGGTCAAAAGCATGATCAGCGTGGCCGTGACCGTGATGAAGGTCGAATTCCAGAAATAGAGCAGGAAATTGAACCGCCCGAACAGGTCGCGGTAATTCTCGGTCGCGAGCGTGAAGCGTTCGACCGGCACCCGGTCGGCGATGTCGATGGTCAGCCGCGTCTCGGGATCGGCAGGGTCCACCATCTGCGCGCGCAGGCCCACGCGGCGCAGCTGGGCAAGGATCTTGCCCTCATGCTCGCCCCCGGTGATCTCGAAGAGCGGCAGGGGGTCGGTGTGACCCTCCAGCGTGATGGTCTGCTGCTGATAGGGCAGAAAGGTGGGCGGGTAGCGTTGCAGGTCGGCCTCGGTCTTGAAGCTCGACAGGACGAGCCACACGACCGGGAAGAACATCAGGAAGACGCCAAGGAAAAGGTAGCCGTAGCTCGCCCAATCGGTCCAGTGCAACCGCGCGCCGCCCCGCGTGGCGGTGAGAAAGGCGAGGGTCCGGCTCATGGTCTTTGCCCCCGCGCCGGAAAACGCGCGTTTTCCGGGCGGGAAAACTGCAGTTTTCCCACCCGTTTTGCTGCAGCAAAACGCCCGCTTCTGCAGATCGTCACATCACCCATCCGCCGACCTCCGGTTGAGCCAGAGCTGCACCAGCGTCAGCACCACCAGAACCCCTGCCACCAGAAGCGAGGCCGCGGCCGCCAAACCGAACAGGCGCGGCGCCCCGGCGAACCCTTCCTCGTAGATATACTGGATGATGAAGGTCGTGGCCGTCCCCGGCCCGCCCCCGGTAAAGGCATAGACCTCGTCGAAGGTCTGCACGCCCTTGATCAGCGCCAGCACCAGCACGACCAGCATCGTGGGCGACAACAGCGGCAGCGTGATGCGCCGGAACACCCGCCAAGGCGAAGCGCGGTCCATCGTCGCCGCCTCGTAGACATCGCGCGGGATCGCCTGCAATCCGGCCAGCAGGATCAGCGTATAAAACCCCATATGCGCCCAGACCGACAGAAACACCGACCAGCCGAACGCCCAATCCGCATCGACCAACCAGTTGTAGCCGCCCACCCCCGTCCAATCGAGAAAGGCGTTCAACACCCCCTCGCGCTGCAAGATCCATTTCCAGATCAGCGCCACGACCACGGGCGACAGAAGAACGGGGAAAAAGAACACCGCCCGGAAAAAGCCCCGCGCGCGGATCTCGCGGTTCAGGACAATGGCGGTCAGAAGCGAAAAGCCCACCATGATGCCGACCTGCAGCGTCACGAACCACGCGGTGTTCCAGACCGCGCGCCAGAACTTGTCCTCGCGGCAGGAATTGGGGTCAAGGTAGCTCGCACAATCGCCAAGCGTCACGAAATTGCGCGCGCCCACATAGGGGCGGTCGGCCAAAAGCACGTTGTCCCCGCCCGTCGCCGCATAGGCGATGTTCAAGATGACGGGGAGAAAGGCGAAAAGTCCGAAGAGGACAAGATTGGGCAAGAGAAACACCCAAGCCAGCCGGTTGATCCCCAACAGCCGCTGCAAGAACAGCATGGGGATTTCCACCAGCCGCATCACGGGTGAAATCAGCCGTAGCGCCAGCCCATCGCGGGAGGCACCGCTATCTCGTCCATGGGTCGGGGCGGGCGCGTTTGCGCCCTGCCCCGTTGTCTCGGCCATGGGTCAGCGGCTCTCGGCCATGGCGGCAGCCAGATCCTCGCCCATGCGCGCCACCGCATCCTCGACGCTCAGCTCGCCCACGATGGCCTGGCTCAGACGCTCGACCGTGATCCCAAACATGGCCCGGTTCCCGGCATAGCCCTGGTAGGCAAAGGCGATGGGCGAGACATTGGCCAGATCGCCCGCAAAGGCGTTGAGCGCCGCTTGTGCCGCGGGCGATGCGCCCTCGAACTCGACGCCCGCCGCTGCCACGCCCAGATGCGCGGGCAGGTTGCGGGTGCGCGCCGCGACTTCGGCATAGACGTCTTCCTGCGCGAGGAAGTCGATCACGGCTGCCACGATCTCGGGGTTCTGGGACTGCTCGAAGCCCACGATGCCCGCACCGCCCGGCATGCCCGAACACGCGCCTGCCGGACCGCAGGGGCTGCCCACGACCTGCCAATCGAAGAGATCACCGACCTGGCTGTCCATCCGGCCAACCTGCCAGCTGCCCGAATAGTAGAACACGAGCTGGCCGTTGATGAATTCCTGCGCCGCGTCCTGGTAGGTCGCGCCACCCTGGCTGGCCCAGACGTCGCGGGCGAAGGTGCCATCCTCGTTCCAGCCGACGAAAGCCGCGGCAAAGGGTTCGAAGCCTGCGAAGCTGCCATTGCCCTCAGCATCGAAATACTGCGCGCCATAGCTGATCGCGGGGCCCGCCACGCGGTGGCCCGAACGGTCGATCGCCATCGGGAAGGGGGTGCCGGTCGCCTCGGCCACGGCGCGGGATGCGGCCGCCCAATCTTCCCAGGTCGCGCCATCGCCCGGCATCTCGATCCCGGCCTGCTCAAAGAGCGTGGCATTGGCGAAAGCGCCCGTGATGGTCAGCTGGCTGTGCAACCCGTAGTAGCCCTGACGGTCACCCACGCGGTACCAATCCAGCGTCCCGCCAAAGCTCGCGTCCCAATAGCCCGTGTCGATATGGGGCGTGAGGTCGAGGTAATACTGGTTCAGACCGCCCAGATCGGTGACCTTGGCGATGTCGGGGCCGGTGCCTGCGGCCAACTGCACGGGCAGGTTTTCGAGGATCGCCTGGTAGGGCACCACGTCGACGATCACGTCCACGCCGGGGTTCGCGGCCTCGAACCGGGTCAGGACATCGTCATAGACCTCGCATTCATTGCCGTCGGAATAGCACATGAACCGGATTTCCTGCGCCATGGCAGGGGCCGCCAGCCCCAGCACCAGTGCCGTGGTGCCAAGCAGTTTCAGTTGGGTCATTCTTTATCCTCCCTGATGTGAATGATCCTGTTGGTCATCTTGGGTCGTTCTCCGCCAGCCCCGCCGCGCCCGTTTCGGGCATCTCTCCGGGAAGCCAGCCGTGATAGAACTCTGCGTCAGGCGGCAGGGGAAGCGCAACCTCCCTCGCGTCGCGCGCCGCTGCGTAAACCGCCGTCACAAGCTCGATGGACCGCCGACCGCAGGTCAGGGTCACCTCGCGCCCCGGCGCGCCGTCGAGCGCATCGGCAATCGCCTCGAGATAGCCTGCAAAACCCGATCTCGGCTTGGGCAATCCTGCCAGAACGGCATCGACGCTTGGCTGGTCCGCCGGGTCGCGGGCGGTGAAACTCCATGCGCCATCGGCGGGCGCATAGGGCAGATCGCCCGAGGTCGCGGTCAGATGCTCAAAGACAAGGCGCAGCCGCGTCTTGTCGCCCGCCGCCCCCAACGTGACCGAGGATGTGGCCAGCGCGCCCGTCTCGAACCGGATGAGGATGGCCGCGCAATCCTCCGTCTCGATGGGATTGATGCGGGTGGCCACCTGGGCACTGACGCCTGCGGGCGCGCCGAAATAGCGACACAACAGATCGTGGTTGTGGATCGCATGGCCCAGAACCGCGCCGCCGCGTTCCCCCGCCCATGTGCCCCGCCACGGCACGGCGTAATAGCTGGCCCCCCGGTTCCAGTGGGTTTCGAGCGCGGCAACCTGCGGCTTGCCCACCAAGCCCTCCGCGATCAGCGCATCAAGCGCCGCCGTCCCCGGCCCGTAACGATACTGGAACACCGGGAACAGGCGCCGGCCCGAGGCAGCCTCCGCCGCCGCCAGCAGGTCGCAGTCGGCCAGCGAGGGCGCGATGGGTTTTTCGAGGATAACATGCTTGCCCGCCTGCAGGGCCTGAAGCGCAATGGGCACATGCAGATGCGGCGGCAGGCAGATGTCGACCAGATCGATGGCGGGATCGGCCAAGGCCTCGGCAATATCCGCGCCGATCCTGATGTCGCTATCGCCCCCCGCAATCTCGACCGCGCGCCCGATGTCGAGATCGACAAGACGGCGCACGGCGAACCGCGCGGCCAGGGCGCGATAGCCCGCCAGATGCTCGCGCCCGATGCCTGCCCCGATGATGGCCACCCCGATCATGCGCGCGACCCCGGTTTGCCCTCGGCCATGGCCTGCGCGGTCAGCGCCAACTCCATCACGGTAAAGGCATGGGCCTGCGGCATGGCGGTTTCGGTCCGGTCGCGGATATCGGCGATGAGCCGCGCGAAATAGGGCATCCCCGCGCCGCTCGCATCGATCCTTTCGCAGCGCGTGCCATTGACGAGGATCAGGTGATCGGTGCCGTCCTGCCCCACATCGACATATTTGCGCAGCTCGATATAGCCCTCGGTGCCAAGGATGGTCAGCCGCCCGTCGCCCCATGTGGGCAGGGCATCGGGCGTGAACCAATCGACCCGGATATAGCCATGGCCGCGGTCGGAGCGCAGCGCGATCTCTCCGAAATCCTGAAGGCCGGGATCGCCCGGATGGGCAAGGTTCGCGGCGGTGGCCAGCGTGATCTCGGCCCCGGTCGAGCCCGTGAAGAACAGGAACTGGTCGATCTGGTGGCTGGCGATATCGGTCAGGATGCCGCCATAGGCGTCGCGGTCGAAAAACCATGCAGGCCGGGTCGCCCGATTGAGGCGATGCGGCCCAAGCCCCACGGTCTGGATCACCCGCCCGATGGCCCCCTCGGCCACCAGTTCGGCGGCTTTCGTCACGCTGGGCACCTCGAACCGTTCCGAGAAATCCACCGACCAGATGCGGCCGGTCCGCGCCTGAACTGCCCGCAGCTCGGCCAATTGCGCATGCGTCGTGCAGCCGGGCTTGTCGGTCATCACATCCTTGCCCGCCTCCATCGCGCGCACGGCCCAAGCCGCCCGATCGCGCGGGATGCAGGAAATGCAGATCAAGGCGATCTCGGGGTCATCGAGCAGCACCTGGGCCTCGGCCACGCGGGGCACGTCGGGAAAGCGCTTGATGAATCCGTCAAGCGGCTCGGGATCGCCATCGGTCCACCAGCCGACGAATTCCGCCCCCTCGGCCATGAGGTTCGCGGCCATCCCGAAGATGTGGCGGTGATCGATGCCGATGGCGGCGAATTTCATAGGGCAACCTCGGTGGTCTGGCCCGTCCGGGCCGATTGGGTGATGGCATCGATCAGGTCATGAACGGGCAAGGCCGCGCGTCCCGTCACCATCGGATCGCGGCCATGGCGGATGGCATCGGCGAAATCCTCGATCACGGCCTGATGCCAGGCATGGGTAAAGGCCATGGGATCGGCCCCGCCGCCTGTCGTGGCAGGCTCTCCATGGGTTTCGATGCGCCCGTCGCGGTGCCGAACGGTCAGAACGCCGGCCTCCAGATGCAGGCTCGCATGGTCGAAATGCAGCGTGATCCGCTCTGCCCCACCCGGAAAACTCGCGGTGGAGGCGACAAGGCTTCCCACGGCCCCATTGGCAAAGCGCAGGCCCGCAGTGGCGAAATCCTCGGCCTCCATCCGGTGGAACCGGGTCGTGGCCGTCATCGCCTGCACCGCTGTCACCGGCCCCGCCAGCGACAGCGCCAGATCGAGCGTATGGATCGCCTGGCTGATCAACACGCCGCCACCGTCGCGTGCATAGGTGCCCCGCCCCGGCTCGTCGTAATAGGATTGATCGCGCCACCACGGCACCGCGATCTCGACCAGACCCAGCGCGCCCAGATCGCCCCCCGCCACCAGACGCGCCGCCGCGCGCGATGCCGCGCGCATCCGGTGCTGGAACACGATGCCCAGCATGACCCCGGCAGCGGCGCATTGATCCACCACCTGCCGCGCCTCCGTCCCCGAACGGGCCACGGGTTTTTCCATCAAGATGGGCTTGCCCGCCGCCACAAGCGGATCGATCAGCCCGACCCGACCGTCGGGCGGCGTGAGCACGATGGCGAAATCCAGGGTGGGATCGGCGGCAACCTCGGCCAGATCGTGATAGACCGCCGCGTCATGCTGTGCCGCCAATGGCTCCGCGCGTTGGGGATTGCGCGACCAGATGCCGTGCAGGCGCAGACCCGGAGCATCGCGCAAGGCGGCGGCATGGGTCGCGGCCACCATGCCCGCCCCGATCAGCACGGCATTCAGCACCCTGTCCGGCGCGGTTCTGGCCATCTCTCCCCCCGATCTGCGGGGCCACCCTGAGGCCCGGATCGCGGCGTTGTCAAGGGACCGGTATACCGGTATACGGATTGATACACCCACTCGAGGCCGCCATGCCCGACACTGCCACGCCCGATCCCCTCGCCCGCCTGAGCGTGCAGCCGGTGGATCCCGCGCGCCCCGTGGCCGACCAGATCCACGGAGGGCTCAAGACGGCAATCCTGCAAGGCATCCTGCCGCCCGGTTGCCTTTTGTCCGAGACCGAGGTGGGCCAACGCTTCGGCGCGAGCCGCACACCCGTGCGCGACGCCTTCACCCGGCTGCGGGAGGACGGATTGATCGTCACCTGGCCCTCGCGCGGCAGCTATGTCGCGGCCATTTCCGAGGGCGCGGTGAGACAGGCGCAATTCCTGCGCGAGGCGCTGGAACTCGCCCATGTGGCGCGGCTTTGCGAGATCGGCCTTTCGCCCCGGATGCAGGCGATGCTGACCGAAAACATCGATGCACAGGCCCGCGCGGCCGCGGCGCGCGACATGGACAGGTTTCAAAGCCTCGATGATGGCTTCCATGTCGCGCTGGCACAGGCCACGGGCTATGAAAGGGCCGAGACGCTCCTGGTGCGCGAGAAATCGGCGCTGGACCGGCTGCGCATCCTCTCGCTCTCGGACGGGGACCATATCGCGCGCCTGCTGGACCAACACCAAGACATCCTCTCGTCCATCCTCGCCCGCGACACGCAGGCCGCCCTTGCCGCGATGCGTGCCCATCTGCGCGTCGTCCTCACCACGCTTGCCGATCTCAAGTCGCGTCACGCCGCCCTCTTCGACGACGCGCCCGGATCGAATTGACACCATGCGCCGCGCGCCGCAGGGTCGCGCCGGACCAAACGACTGGGAGTATCCGACATGGCCGACCAACCGATTGCGCTTGTAACGGGCGGGGCGCAGGGCATCGGGCTTGCCTGCGCCGAAGCGCTGGCCGCCGACGGCTTTCGCGTGATGCTGGCCGATGTGAAGGACAGCGTCCATGACGCGGCCAAGGGCATCGGCGGGCGCGGCTTTGTCTGCGACGTGGCCGATGCCGACGCGCTCATCGCGCTCTTCGACACGATCGAGGCCGAGGAAGGCCCGGTCGCAGCCCTGGTCAACAATGCGGGCATCGCCAAACCGGGCGATTTCCTGAGCTACAGCCTCGCGGATTTCGACGCGGTCATCGGTCTGAACCTGCGCAGCGTCTTTGCCGCGACCCAGCGCGCGGCGGGCGGCATGATCAAGGCGGGCATCAAGGGGGCCATCGTCAACATGTCCTCGATCAACGCGGTGGTGGCGATCCCTGCGATCCCGGCCTATTGCGCCTCCAAGGGCGGGGTGCAGCAATTGACCAAGGCCTCGGCGCTGGCGCTGGCGCCCCATGGCATCCGCGTCAACGCGGTCGGCCCCGGCTCCATCGATACCGAGATGATGACCGGCGTGAATGCCTCGCCCGAGGCGCTGGCCCGCGTCCTGTCGCGCACCCCCATCGGTCGGGTCGGCACCGCGCGCGAAATAGGGGACGTGGTGGCCTTTCTCTGCTCGCAGAAAGCCAGCTACGTGACGGGTGAGACGATCTATGTCGATGGCGGGCGGCTGGGCCTCAACTACACGGTCTGAGCGCGCCCGCGCGCAAAGGCGGCCATGACGCGGACCGTCGTCATGGCCCCGATCCACATGGCAAAGACGGCCAGCAGGGCGGTGGTCGACATGACCGCCCCGCCCGAGACACCCGCGCCCACCGCGCAACCCCCGGCCAGCATCGCGCCGAACCCCATAAGGACAGCCCCGACCAGGTAGCGCTCCATCGGCGTATCGGCCCCGAAGCGTTCCAGCCGGAATTCACCGAAGGCCAGTGCCGCCGCGCCCGCCCCCACGAAGACGCCCGGTACCAGCCCGATGCCAAAGGACAGGGCGACAGAGCGTTCCGTCACCAGCGCCATCAACGTGTCGGTGGCAGGCCCCGTAAAGGTCACGGAAGACACGGCCACGATCTCGAAACTGTTGGCTGCGATCAAGGCGGTCAGCGCCCAGCCCATGGTCACGGCCAGCCCCACGAAGCCCGCGCCGATGACGACACCCGCGCCAAGCCCACGCCGCAGCCCCAGCACCAGCGCGCCTGTCAGCGCCAGACCCGCCAGCACCATGGCCGCCCCCGACCCCAGACCCAGCCCGTCCAGCAGGTTCCGCCCTGCCCCGCCCGGCACCGTCCACAGCGCCGTCAACGCCTCCCGCGCGGGTGCAAGCACCCCGGTGAAGGAGGCCTGCGCCACCAAGGTCACCACCAGGCCCGTCACCAGCGCGCGCAGGTTCCCCGTGGCCGACAGGACCAGCAACCGCGACGCGCAGCCGCGTGCCAGCACCATCCCCACACCGAACATCACGCCGCCGATCACCGCACCCGAGACCGAGCCTTCGGCCGCCAATTGCCGGGTGGAGGAGACTTCGAAGAGACCCAGCGCAATGCCCCCCTGCGTCAGCATCAGCGCGGTGAAAAAGACGATCAGCCAGATGGCAAGCTTCGGCCCGAACGTGCCTTCCGCCACTTCGACGGTTGCCGCGCGCAGGCAAAACCGCGACCGCTGGGCGGCCCAGCCAAATACAAGACCCGTCAGCGCCCCGGCCAAGGCCAGCACCAAGGGATCGCCAAAGGTCATCAAAAGCGTTTCAAACATGGCCCGCGTCCTTGAACTGGCACAGCTCTAGCGTGGTCGCAGCCGCGCATGCGTTGACCTGCATCAAGCCGCAAGGCGCGGCTGGCGGATCAGTCGGCCATGGCCTCGAGGATGATGGCATCCAGAAGCGCCTCGACCTCCTGCATGGGGCCGTCGGGGTAATCGCGATGGCCGATCGTCACCGCGCCGTCCATTTCCGCGATGAAGATGCCATAGGGGCAATGCACGATGTTCATCGGATCGGCCTCCATCACCCGGCGCGACACCGCCGCCGAACAAAAGAGAAAGATCTGGGCGTTGTCGAACAGCTCTTCGGTGGCGCCCACATCCCCGGCGGTGCGGTTGAGCATCTCGCCCACATGGCTCGTGTAATCGATCACGAGCCCCCGGTTGATGATCGCATTCTCGATGCCGAAACTCGCGTCTTCGAAACTGCCCGGATATTCGAAAACAATCGCTTCCTGCGCCGTTGCCGCAAGCGGGGCCAGTGCCAATCCAAAGGCCAGGAACAGGGAACGCAGCATCGGGAACACCTCCGGGTTGGGATATCCCCCGCAGGCGGCTCAGGGCCGCCCACGGGGGCATGGGTCTCAGGAGAACATGTCGGTCGTGATCGCCCGGTACCAGTCGAGGCTTTCGCGATAGGTCGCGGCCCGCACATCCGCCGTTTCGCCGACCTGGCTCACGAAGCTGTCCACGCTCACGATGCCCTCGTCGCTGGCCTCGTAGGTCGCGCCGACCTTCACGCCGTCATCGGTGTCGAGCAGCGACCAGCAGGTGTTCGAATACCGCGCCGGGAAGGCCCGCGACCCGGTCAGCGCGGCAAGGATCGCATTGGCCGCGACCTTGGCCTGGCTGTTGGCCGAGAAGCCCGACTTCGGCATCGCGCCCTGGGCTGCGGCATCCCCCAGAACGGTGATCGAGGGATCGATCCGGCTCGTCATGTCATAGGCCGAAACGGGGGCCCAATTGCCATCCGTGATGCCCGCGGCAAAGGCGATCTGGCCCGCGCGCTGGCCGGGGATGACGTTGCAGACATCCACGTTCTCGACCACGCCGTCGATGGTGACGGTCATGGCCGCCGGATCCACCTCGAAGGTGCTGCCGCCCATGTCGGGGCCGATCCGGGTGATCATGCCCGAATAATGACGGTTCCACGCATCCTCGAACAACCCCTGCTTGGAGAAGCTCTCCTTGGGGTCCACGATCAGGATCTTGGCCGTCGGATTGTTCTCGCGCAGGTAATGGGCCACCATCGAGACACGCTCGTAGGGGCCGGGCGGGCAACGATAGGGGTTGGGGGGCGCGACCATGGCGAAGGTGCCGCCCTCGGGCATCGCCGCGATCTGTTCGCGCAAAAGCTGGACCTGCGTGCCGCCCTTGTAGGCATGGGGCATCCGGCCCTGGGCCGTAACCGACCAGCCGGGCACGCTGTCCTCGACGAAATCGATGCCGGGCGACAGGACAAGATGGTCGTAGGGCACCCGCGCCCCGCTGGCCAGCGCGACGGTCTTGGCATCGCGGTCAACGCCCACGGCCCAGTCATGGACCACGTTGATCCCATGGGTCGAGGCCAGCGTGCTGTAGGAATGCCCCAGATCGTCGTAGTCGAAGAACCCGCCAAGATAGAGGTTGCCGAAATAGCAGGTGTGATAGATCCGCTGCGGCTCGATCAGGGTCACGTCAACGGCCCCCGCGCCATCGCGCGCGATGTAGCGCGCAGCCGTGGCGCCGCCCGATCCGCCGCCCACCACGACCACGCGCGGCGCCGATTGCGCCCGGACGATCATCGGCGCGGCCAGGCTGCCCGCAATGGCTGCGGTCGTTCCAAGAAAAACGCGTCTGTTGATACTCATGTCTTCCTCCCTTTTAACCCCGTTTTCCGGGACTTGCGCGGGGGGCCGGTCTGAAAGCCCCCCTTTGGATTGCCCTATGCCGTTCCGATCACTCGGCGCTTGCGAAATAGGCGGCCAGCGCGGCGATTTCCTCGTCTCCGAGGCGCCGGGACACCATGTTCATGACCTGATGTTCGCGCGTTCCGTTGCGATAAGCAACAAGTCCGGCAATGAAGACCGACGGTGCCAGCCCCCGGATCGACGGGATATCCGATCCTCCGTCGGCTTGATGGCAGGCGGTGCATTCCGATGACAGGTATTCGCCGTAGGGAACGTCGCCCGCGATGGCGAGGATGGCCGCGACCTCGGGATCGACGGCCACATCGGCCAAGGGCGCGCCCTCCTCTGCGGGGCCTCCCTCTGCCAGCATGTAGGCGATCAGGTCGGCCCGGTCCTGTTCCGAGCGGATGCCGCGAAAGACCATGCGCGTGCCCGGAAAATAATCGCGCGGGCCGGCAAGGAACCGGTCCAGCGTCTCGGCGTTCCAGACGGCCCCTTCGGCCCCGGCCTGGGCCAGATCATCCGAGAATTCATAGCCCGGCGCGGCCCCGATGGCGCGTCCGACCAGGCCGTTGAGTTGGGGGCCGACACGATGGACGGCCCCTTCCCCGATCATGTGGCAGGCCCGGCAGGGACGATACAGCGGCTCGCCCCGTGCCGGGTCACCCTGACCGAGCGCCGGGGAGGTCGACGCGGCCAGTGTCGCAAAGGCAAACGCGGCAAGACCCGCGCGCACCGGTGTCATTCGGCGTCACCCCCCTCGGCCCGGATATAAGCGATCATTGCGGCGGCATCTTCCTCGGACCGCAATCCGCGGAACGCCATGCGATTGCCGGGAATGAACCCGCGCGGATCGAGCAGATAGGCCGTCAGCGTCTCGTCATCCCAGACCATGCCGGCGGCATTGGCCTCGGCAAAGGCGGGCGAATAGCGGAACCCCTCGTGGCTGCCCACTGGCGCGCCATAGGTGTTGTTCAGCATCGGCCCGGTGCGGTTCGTGGCCCCCTCGCCGATCTGGTGGCACGAGGCGCATTGACGCCACAGCCCCTCGCCCGCCGCGACCAGTTCCGGGTCGGGACCGGCCGGTGCCTCGGGCTCGGCCGCTGCGGTTTCGACCACCTCCGCCGCGGCGGCGGCTGGCGTCGCCTCGGGCGTCGCCGTGGCCTCTTCCTCGCTCTCGGGCGTCACGTTCAGAACGGTCGCCCGCGCCGTGATCTCGATGCTTTCGGCGCAATTTTCCATGCAGGGCTCACCGGCGAAAACGGTCAGTTCCGTCGCCGCCCGGTCATCCATGAAAAACGCATCCTCGTTGGGCATCGCCATCTCGAGGAAGTTCTCGTTCGACAGTTCGAAATCGTCGTCCACCATGTTGTTGAGATACATCAGGTAAGCGACGATTGCATAGACCTCGTCATCTTCCAGCGATTGCGCGGCGCCATAGGGCATGGCGCGGTGCACGTAATCCCAGACGGTCGACAGATAGGGCCAATAGGACCCGATCGTCTTGTGCGGATCTTCATCGTCCAGCGTGCCGAAGCCCCCCGCCAGAACCGGCCATCGGCCCACCGCCTCGCCGAAATCGCCGTGACAGGCCGAGCAATAATCGATGTAGAGCTCTTCGCCCGTGTAGACATCGCCCGATCCGACCGGCAGGCCCTGTCCGTCGGGGCGGATGTCGATATCCCATGCCGCGATTTCCTCGGGCAAGGCGGTGCGCCCGAGGCCGAAACCGCCCTCGCGGCTCGGGGCCGGGTTTTCCTGCGCAAAGGCGAAGCTGGCGGTGACGACAAGCGCCGTGGACAGCGTGAGCGTTTTCATCATTTCAACCGACTTCGACATTTTCCGCCTCACCGCGTTCGTTGATGGCCCAGGTCTGGATGCCATTGTTGTGGTAGATCGAATTCAGGCCGCGCACTTCGCGCAGCTGATCCTTGGTGGGTTGGACGTAGCCGGTGGAATCATGCGCCCGGCTCTGCAACAGAAGCGGCCGCCCATCCCAGTCGAATTCGAAGTAGAACCGGTGCATCGACTTGTCGAAAGACGGGCCCGACATGCGCGCGCGGTGCCAGTTGATGCCACCATCGAGCGTCACGTCCACCCGCGGGATCGTGCCCCGACCCGACCAGGCGACACCGGTCAGAACGGTCGGCCCCGGCCCATGCAGGATCGGCGCCTGCGGGCTGGGATTGGTGATGACCGATTTCGCGTCCATCTCCCAGGTGAAGCGGCGCGCCTGACCATCAGCCAGAAGATCGGTGTATTTCGACGTTTCCTCGCGGTGGTGCCAGGGCGCGTCACCGACCTCGATCCGGCGCAGCCATTTGACCCACATGTTGCCTTCCCAACCGGGCACGACCAGCCGCAGCGGATAGCCCTGTTCGGGGCGCAGTCTTTCGCCGTTCATATGCGTGGCGACCATGCAATCATCGAGCGCCTTTTCCATCGGGATCGAGCGGGTCATGCCGCTGGCATCCGCGCCCTCGGGCAGGATCCAGCTGCCATTGGTGCGCACACCCGCTTCCTCGAGGATCAGCCGCAGGGGCACGCCGGTATAGACCACGTTGTGGATCATGCCATGGGTGAACTGCACGCCGTTCAGCTGCGAACCGCGCCATTCCATGCCGGTATTGGCCGCGCATTCGAGGAAATAGGTCCGGTTCTCGCGCGGAAAGCGCATCAGGTCTTCCATGGTGAAGACCAGCGGATTGTCGACCAGACCGTTGATCATCAGCCGGTGCTGGCCGGGATCGATCTCGGCCACGCCCGAATGGTGGCGCTCGAAACACAAGCCGTTGGGGGTGATGATCCCCTCCAGCTCGTGGAGCGGCGTGAAATTGACCGAGCTGACGGTATCGGCGGTCAGCCATTCCACGTTGCGGCGCACCACATGCGCCTCGTGGGGCGAGGGCACGCCATAGGGCGCGGCATCGACCCCCGCACCCAGATATTGCTGCCAGGGCTGCATCTGGGTGATCGCCGGATCGGGGCCTGCAGCCTGCGCATGGGCGAACTTGCCCGTGGCGGCGGCCCCGGTGGCCACGGCGGCCCCTGCCAGGAACTGCCGGCGCGATTGGGTGAATTTCGGACTGTCGGTCATTTTTCGATACCTCTCTGGTCAGGCAGGGGCGTCAGCCGCCCACGACATCGACGGAGTTGTTGGGTTCGAGCGTCACGGTGCCCTGCGCACGGATGTGGTTTTCCACCACGTCCCAGATCGGCGGACCCTCGGTGCCCTCGTTCACGCTGGCCCAGCCTGCCACGACATAGGATTGGTCGGGCTGCACAAGCTCACCCGTGGACAGGAGCGTCATCTCGGTGATGCGGCTGCCCTGTGGCTGGGCCGGGTCGATCCGGTAGCCCATGCCGCCCACGCGGACCATGTCGCCGCCCTGCTGGTAATAGGCATCCGGGTTGAAGATGTTGGCGGCCACATCCTCGAGGATCGTGTGCAGCATCTCGCCCGTCATCTCGGTCCGGTAGGCGTTGGGATAGGTCATGGCGGTGACGTTGTAGATGTCCTCGCGCGTGATCTCCTGTCCGGGCAGCACGGCCGCGCCCCAGCGGAACCCGGGCGAGAGCGCGATCTGCGCATCCCGCTGGCTGATCAGCGCGTCGCAGATCACGTCATCCCATGTGCCGTTGAAATTCCCGCGCCGGAACAAGAGCGACCCCGATGTGCCGATGACCTCGGACATTTCGGCGGCATAGGGGGCGCGGGTTTCCTCGACCAGCGCCGTCATCTCGGGGTCGGGCGCGATCACGTCCGAAAAGATCGGGATCAACCGGTGGCTGATGCCGCGCATCGCGCCATCCTGCACATCCAGATCGACACGGCTCACGAACTTGCCGTGGCTTCCGCTCGCGATCAGGAAGGTGTTGCCGACCTGGATCGGCTCGGGCAGCGCGTCATGGGTATGTCCGGTCAGGATCACGTCGATCCCCGGAATGTCGCGGGCGAACTGGCGATCCACGTCGAACCCGTTGTGCGACAACAGAACCACAACCTCTGCGCCCGCAGCCCGCACCTCCTCGACCACTTCCGCGATCCGGTCGCGGCGCAGGCCGAAACTCAGCTCGGGGAACATCCAGCCGGGATTGGCGATGGGCATGTAGGGAAAGGCCTGGCCGATCACGCCTATCGCCGTGCCGTTGCGCTCGAAGATCTTGTAATCGTCGTAGACCGGCTCGTCCCATTCCGCGTCAAAGATATTGGCCCCGAGAAAGGCGGGGTTCGCATGGTTCTCGATCAGCTCGTTGACCCGGTCCGATCCCAGCGTGAATTCCCAGTGCGAGGTCATCGCCTCGACACCGAGCGCATTCATCAGCGTGACCATGTCCATGCCGCGCGTGCGCAGGCTGGGCAGCGATCCCTGCCAGGTGTCGCCGCCATCCAGCAGCAGCGCATGGGGGGCTTGGGCGCGGATCGCCTTGACCACGGTCGAGATGCGGTCCAGCCCGCCCATCCGGCCATAGCTGCGCGCCATCGCCTCGAAATCGCTGTAGGTCAGCGCGTAATCCAGCGCGCTGCCCTGCTCGACGCCGAACCGCGCCCGGAATTCCGCCCCCACCAGATGCGGCGGCTGGCCCGCATGGATGCCCACGCCGATGTTGAATTCCGGCTCGCGGAAAAAGATCGGCTGGGTCTGCGCGTGCATGTCGGTGATGTGGATCAGCGTCACGTTGCCCGGACCGCCTTCGCCGATCAGCTGGTCTTGCGTCAGCGCCTGCTGCGCGGACAGCCGCGCCCAATTGCCGAAGCCCGAGGCGCCGTACAGGGCCGATGTGGCCAGGGCGGCCTGAACGAAATGGCGACGCGAGATCATGGTTCAACCCCAGATGTTATTCAAGTTTTTGAATGTATTAGAACGAACACCGCCCCGGATCGCTCCGGGGCGCTGATCTTGATGTCAGTTGCGGACGGCGGGACCTTCGACCGTCAGGCCGTTGCCGCGCGAAGCGACGTAAAGCTCGAGCGCCACGAATTCGGGGCTGCCGATCGCATAGGGCTCGCCGCGCGTGTCACGGATACAGCCGCGGAAACGGTTGTGGATCGACACGATGTTGGCGTTCTTCAGACGATAGGTCGGGAACCCGTTCACCTGCCCCTGGCTCAGATGGTCTGCCCGGATCAGGTTGCCGTAGTTGTTCTCGTGGCACTGCGCGCAGCTCAGCTCCATCTGGCCGTACTGGGTGTAATAGATCTCGCGACCCAATTCCCAGGCCTCGGCGGCGGGGCCGTCCATGGCCACGTTCACCGTCTGCCCACGACCAACCGATGCGATCAACGCAACCATGTTGCGCATCTGCTGGCTGTCATAGCCATAGGGTTCCGCCACGCCCATGCGCTCGGTCTGGCATTCGATGACCTGCATCTCGACGGTCTGCACTTCGCCATGCGCCTCGTCCCACTGGGGATAGGTCGCCCGGACCCCAGCAAGGCTTTCGGGGTTCTCGTGGCACGAGGCGCAGCTGTTGCCCTCGGTGCCCATGGCGGTGTTGAACGCCTCGATCCCCTGCTCGACATAGAGCATGCCGGGGTTGTCGAAATCATCCGCCTGCATGGCCCGCGTCTCGTCGGTGCGGAACACCCAGCCCGAATAGATCGTGTTGAGCGCCCCTGCGAGATGCTCGGGCGCTGCGGTTTCCGTCACGATCGGGATCTCGCCATTGATGACGAGCTCCCCCCCGGTGCGGATGTCGGCTAGGCCGACCCCGGCGGCAAGGACGGCGATGATCGCCGCCGATGTTCCGCCAAGAAGCGTTTTTCTTGTCATGGCCGTTACTTCCTCCCTTGCGACGGCTTGGTCTGGCAGGTCCGGTCAGGCGACGGTGATATCCGCCGTTTCCGTGTAGACCGAGCCATCGTCATCGTACCAGGTGAACTGGAACGTGCCGGTTTCGTTCACGACCGCGTCGAACTGGAAATAGGGGTTCGTCGACACGCCGGGATGGATCTCGACCTCGACCACCATCTCGCCGTTGAACTCGCAGGTGAAGCGGTTGATGATCTGCCGCGGGATGACGTTGCCGTCGCTGCCGCGGCGCTGACCCGATTCCATCGGGTGGCTGATCAGGGTACGGACCGACACGCTTTCGCCGGCCGTGGCATCGCGCGGAACGCGGACGCGGGGTGTGACATTCTCTGCCATGATCTCTTTCCTTGTCCTGTCGCTTCGCTCAGCCGCCGCAGCCGCCGATGGTCACGCGCACATTCTGGCGCGCCTGCTTGAAGCTGCCGTCGGGCATCCGCGCGATGGCCACCACTTCCTGCTCGCCCGCAAGGCGGATCCGGGTGGAGGCCAGCTGCGACCCTGCCGCCGGACCGAAATTGAAGGTGCAGACATCGGCCTGCGGGTTGCCCGCGGCCAGGATCATGATGGCCGCCGCACCGGGCGCGGTCACCTCGATCGGAACGGTGTTGCCGTTTTCGGCGATTTCGGGGGCGATCAGCGTGATGCCATCGGCGCCCATGTCGGCACCGGAGGTGAAAGCCTGGATCGCCTCGTCGAGCGTGGCGGCATTGGCGAGATGCGGCAGGCCGGCAAAGGCGGCAATGACCGCCAGCCCGGAGCCGACGAATTGCCTGCGTGTCTGGGTCATGAGATCAGTCTCCTTGGTCTCGGGGTTACGGGGCCGACCGGCTCAATAGTCGGTCAGCGTCATCAGGAACGCGATGATGTCCTCGATCTGCTGCGCCTCGAGGATGGGCTGAAGATCGGCGGGCGCGGGGCGCGTGGTAAAGGCATCACCGGGCCGGGTGAAGCCCGACACCTTGTAGAAGGCGGGCATGATCGAATCCGGGAAGGTCACGTCGGCATTGACCAGCAGACCGCGCAGCGCGGGCTCTTCCCAACGCGTGGCCACCCCGTCCAGCACCGGCCCGACCTCTCCGTGCCACGGCTGATCCGAAAGAGCCGAGACCGCGTGGCAGGCAAGACAATTGCCGCCCGAACGGCTGGCGAAAATCTCCGCCCCGCGCGCTGCATCGCCCGGAGCCCCGGTCAGGCTTTCGAAAACTTCCCCATATTCGCTCATAACCACGTCGTCGGGGGCGATGACATCGGCTTGAACACTCGTCGCAGCCAAGGCAATGCCGGCCACCAAAAGCATCTGGCGCTTCACTGTAGTTCCTCCCTTGGGACCGAGTCACCGGCCTCCGGTATACCGTAGTATTGCTCGCCCTTTGATTGCAAGAACACTTTCATATTTTTGCATGTGATCCTCGGCCAAGCTCATTCCGTCGCCCCTGCGGCCGCCTGCTCGGCGAACATACGGGCATGATATCGTTGGAAATCTTCCTCGCCCTCATAGCCTTCCTCAAGCACCCAGTTCAACATGTTGAACGTCGTCCAACGGCCGAATGCGCCCGGCATCACCACCGCCGCCGCCTCGATTCCCGTCACGCCCTCGGGCACGTCTTCGGGAAAGAACAGGATCGTCGGCGTGAACAGGTTGCGCCAGCGCCGCGCGATCTCGCGCTCCTCCATCGTCTCGCCGTCGAAATCGGTGACCTCGGTCGACCCATGCATGTTGATGCGCAGGACGTAGAAATCCTCTTCCAGCATCCGCAGGATATCGGGCTCGACCCAGACCTCCTCGTGCATGCGCGAGCAATAGATGCAGCCGCGCTGCTCGATCATGATCATCAGGCGCTGGCCATTGGCAGTGGCCTCGGCCAGATCCTCGCGCAGGTCGAGGAATGTCTCCTCGATCCAGGGCGCGATATGCAGCCCGTCATCCCCCACCTCGGCCCGCGCCGCACCGCCCAGGGCAAGCGCCGCCCCCAACACCACTCCGGTCAATCTTGCGAACATGTCTCCCGGGCCTCCTCCGCCCTGCTGCCACACTGCGATGTGCCCTACCCGATGGTCTGGAACACCTCGAATGTCTCGATCATCCACTGCCCGACATAGAGCAGCGCATTGGTCGCGATCAGGATGCCGAAAACCACCAGCGCGCCCCCCATGACCTTTTCGACCGTCCCCAGGTGCCGCCGGAACCGCCGCATCAGCCGCATGAAGGGCCCCACGAATCCCGCCGCCAGAACAAAGGGCAGCGTCATCCCGATCCCGTAGCCGAACAGCAGCATCATCCCCTGCCCCGCCGTATCCGTCGTGCCCGCCATGAACAGGATCGCCGCCAGCACCGGCCCCACGCAGGGCGTCCAGCCAAAGGCAAAGGCCAGGCCGATCATGTAGGCCCCGCCAAGCCCGAGGTTCGCGGTATCCCCCGGCTCCGCCCGCAGGCTGCGGTTCAGGAACCCGATCCGGATCACCCCCAGGAAATGCAGACCCATCGTGATGATCATGGCCGCCGCGACATAGCGCAACACGTCGAACCAGTCGCGCAACACCTGCCCGAAGAGCGAGGCAGAGGCCCCAAGCCCCACAAAGACCGTCAGGACACCCGCCGCGAACATCACGGCCCCCGTCACCGCCCTGATCCGCGTGGCCCGCGTGATGGCCCCGCCTTGCGCCACTTCCGCCGCACTCATGCCCCCCAGGTAGCTCAGGTAAAACGGGACCATCGGCAGGATGCAGGGCGACAGGAACGACAAAAGCCCCGCCAGAAAGGCCCCGGTCAGAGAAATGTCGAACATCGGGAACCCTGCATAAAGCTTGCGTGGACTTCACATTCAGAAATTCATATTAGAGAGGCCATGAGAGTTTCGTCAACGTTGCATCTTCAACGGATCACACGCGCCATGGTTGCCCTGCTGGCCGCCGTGCTGCTTCTGGTCGCCCTGCCCCGCGCATCCGCCGCGCAGGACTGGCAACTCGTGCTGATCGAACAGCATGGCTGCGTCTATTGCGCCCGCTGGAACCGTGACGTGGCCCCCGAATACCCGCTGACCCCCGAGGGGCAATTCGCGCCGCTGCGCCGCGTCGACCTCGGCCAGCCGCTGCCGGATGACCTCACCTTCGACACGCGCCCCGTCTACACCCCGACCTTCGTCCTGATGCGCCATGGAACCGAAATTTCCCGCCTCGAAGGCTACCCGGGCGAAGATTTCTTCTGGGGCCTGCTCGGCCGGATGCTCGACCGCGCCGATGCGGCATGGATGACACGGAACGCCGACGGATGACCCCCGACCGCCACAGACCCCTTGCCCCGCCGCGCCGCGGCATGCTTTGTGTCTCCCACGGGAGTGTATCATGAGCCTGCACCACGACAGGTCGAAGATCGACGAAAACAACCTGGTCGCCCAGGTGTCCTCCATCTTGCCGCGCATCGACGAGCCGATGGATGACGCCACCTGGACCCGTATCCGCACCAATGCGCAGACCGCTTCCGATTTCCTCAAGGCGATCAGCCACGAGGGTCGGCTGATGATCCTCTGCGCGCTGGCCAATGGCGAGAAATCCGTGGCCGAGATCGAAACGATGCTCGCCTCCCGCCAGGCCGCCGTCTCCCAGCAGCTCTCGCGCCTCCGCCTCGAAGGCTTGGTGACCGCGCGCCGTGACGGCAAGCAGATCTATTACCGTTTGACAGACGAACGGGCGCGCCTGATCATCGAACGCGTCTACGAGTTGTTCTGCACCTGACCCCGCGTCTCTGACCGGCGCTTGGTCGGGTCGAAGGGAGGGAACATGCTCGATCTCCTCGGCGAAGCCTGGTCGATCACCCTGATCGGCCTGATCGGCGGCGTATTCCTCGGCCTCGCCGCGCGGCTTGGCCGTTTCTGCACGCTCGGCATGATCGAAGATGCCCATTTCGGCCAGGACCGCACCCGGCTCTGGATGTGGGTCGTGGCGCTCGGCACCGCGATGGCCGTCAATTTCGCCGCCGAAGGCGCGGGCCTGATCCGCCTGCACCAGGCGATCTATCTCTACAACGGCTTCACGCTCGCCGGCGCTGCCCTCGGCGGCCTGATGTTCGGCTATGGCATGGCGCAGGCGGGCAATTGCGGCTTCGGCATGCTGGCCCGGCTCGGCGGCGGCGATCTGCGCGCCATGGTCATCGCCCTCGTCATGGGGGTCGCGGCCTATGCCATGCTCTCGGGCCCGCTGGCCGCGCTGCGCGAACGGCTCTTTCCCATCGACCAGCACCCCGATGCCGCGCAGGGCTGGGCCCATTACCTCGGCGCCACGACCGGCCTGCCCGGCTGGACCATCGGCCTGACGCTCGGCCTCGTCGTGCTGATCGCGGCAGCTCTCTCGCTCCTGCGCCACGCCCGGCACAAGGAATTGTTCTGGGGCCTCGTCGCGGGCATGGCCATCAGCAGCGGGTTTCTGGGCACGGCCCATGTCGCCAATACCGGCTTCGAACATTGGCTCGTCCATTCCCACAGCTTCACCGCGCCTGTGGGCGACACGATCCGCTACACGATGTCCTCCTCCGGGCTCGAACCCGATTTCGCCATCGGCTCGGTCTTCGGGGTCCTGATCGGCGCCTTCCTCGGCTCGCTCATCCGCGACGGGTTCCGCTGGGAAGCCTGCGAGGATCCGCGCGAACTCAAGCGCCAGATGGGCGGCGCGATCCTGATGGGCTTCGGTGCGGTTCTGGCCGCCGGCTGCTCGATCGGCCAGGGCCTCTCGGCGCTCTCGCTGCTCTCCTTCCACGCGCCCGTGGTCGCGGCCAGCGTCTGGCTCGGCGGCTGGATCGGCCTGCGCCAACTCATCCTCGGCCACGGCCTCGCCCGCGAATTCTGACCGGGGGCGGCAAAGGCCCGTCGCGCCACCGCCCCTTCATCTTTCCCCAAATATGCCCGCCGGAGGCTCCGGCCCGGCCGCCCCGCGCCTCGGCCCAGCTCCTCGGCCCAGCTCCTCGGCCCAGTTAAGCGGCCCCGCTACTCGGCGGCATGCTTGCGCGGCTTCAACATCGGCCCCAGGTAGCGCCCGGTATGGGACCGCTCCACCTCGGCCACCTCCTCGGGCGTGCCGGTGGCCACGATCTCGCCGCCCCCATCCCCGCCTTCCGGGCCGATGTCGATGATCCAATCGGCGGTCTTGATCACGTCGAGATTATGCTCGATCACCACCATGGAATTGCCCTGCTCGACCAGCTCGTGCAGCACATCCAGGAGCTTCTTCACATCCTCGAAATGCAACCCCGTCGTGGGCTCGTCGAGAATGTACAGCGTCCGGCCCGTCGACCGTTTCGCCAATTCCTTCGACAGCTTCACCCGCTGCGCCTCGCCCCCCGAAAGGGTCGTGGCCTGCTGGCCAACCTTGATATAGCCAAGGCCCACCCGCACCAGCGCATCCATCTTTTCCCGGATAGAGGGCACCGCCTTGAAGAACTCCTGCGCATCCTCGACCGTCATGTCGAGCACATCGGCGATGCTCTTGCCCTTGAACTGCACCTCCAGCGTCTCGCGGTTGTAGCGCTTGCCCTTGCAGGTCTCGCAGGTGACATAGACATCGGGCAGGAAATGCATCTCGATCTTGATGACGCCATCGCCCTGGCAGGCCTCGCAACGCCCGCCCTTCACGTTGAAGGAAAACCGCCCCGGCTTGTAGCCGCGCGCCTTGGCCTCGGGCAGGCCCGCGAACCAGTCCCGGATCGGCGTGAAGGCCCCGGTATAGGTCGCGGGGTTCGACCGCGGTGTGCGCCCGATGGGGCGCTGGTCGATGTCGATCACCTTGTCCAGATGCTCCAGCCCCTTGATCGTCTCGCAGGGCGCGGGCGTCTGGCGCGCCCCGTTCAGCTTCATCGAGGCCGTCTTGAACAGGGTCTCGATGGTCAGGGTCGATTTCCCCCCGCCCGACACGCCCGTCACGCAGACGAACTTGCCAAGCGGAAACTCCGCTGTCACCTCGCGCAGGTTGTTGCCCGTGGCCTTGACCACCGTGATCTTCTTGCCGCTGCCCTTGCGCCGCGTGGCGGGCACCGCGATCTCGCGCGCGCCCGACAGGTATTGCCCGGTGAGCGAGGCAGGGTCCGCCGTGATCTCGGCCGGTGTCCCCCGCGCCACGATCCGCCCCCCATGCACGCCCGCCCCCGGCCCGATGTCGAAGACGTAATCCGCCTCGCGGATCGCCTCCTCGTCATGTTCGACGACGATCACCGTATTGCCCTGGTCGCGCAGGTTCTTGAGCGTCCCCAACAGCCGGTCATTGTCACGCTGGTGCAAGCCGATCGACGGCTCGTCCAGCACGTACAGCACCCCGGTCAGACCCGATCCGATCTGGCTCGCCAGCCGGATGCGCTGGCTCTCGCCCCCCGACAGCGTGCCTGCATTGCGCGCCAGTGTCAGGTAATCGAGACCCACGTTGTTCAAAAACCCCAGCCTTTCGCGGATCTCCTTCAGGATCGCGCGCGCGATCTCGTTTTTCTGCGCGCTCAGGCTGCCCGGCACGCTCTCGACCCAGGCCAACGCCTCCTTGATCGACATCTGGACGACCTGCCCCACATGCAACCGCGCATTGGCCGGACCCGTCGCAGGCCCGATCTTGACCGCCAGCGCCTCCTCCCGCAGCCGGTAGCCGCCGCAGGCGCCGCAGGGGCGGTTGTTCTGGTATTGCTCGAATTCCTCGCGGATCCAGGCGCTGTCCGTCTCGCGGTAGCGGCGTTCCATGTTGGGGATCACCCCCTCGAAACTCCGCTTCACCTGGTAGACACGCCCCCCCTCGTCATAGCGGAACTGGATTTCCTCCTCGCCCGAGCCGCGCAGGAACACCTCCTGCACCTCGGGGGGCAGATCCTTCCAGGGCGTCTTCGCCTTGAACCCGTAATGGCGCGCGATGGCCTCGATCGTCTGGGTGAAATAGGGCGACTTGCCCTTGCGCCAGGGCGCGATGGCCCCGGCCTCGAGGCTGAGCGCCGCATCGGGCACCATCAGCCGCTCGTCGAAAAACAACTCCATCCCCAACCCGTCACAGGTCGGGCAGGCCCCGAACGGCGCGTTGAAGGAAAACAGGCGCGGCTCGATCTCGGGAATGGTGAAGCCCGAGACGGGACAGGCGAAATTCTCCGAAAACGTGATCCGCACCGGCTCCTCGGCCTCGGCCGAGCCCTCCTCGCGCGAAGAGGCGGCGGAAGCCGCCGATGAGCCGCCCGAAACCACCTCCAGAACCGCGATCCCGTCCGCCAGGTCCAGCGCGGTGCGGAAACTGTCGGCCAGCCGCGTCTCGATCCCCTCGCGCACCACGATCCGGTCCACCACCACGTCGATGTCATGGCGGAATTTCTTGTCGAGCGTGGGCGGCTCCTCCAGCTCGTAAAAGGCGCCGTCGACCTTCACCCGCTGGAACCCCTGCTTGCGCAGCTCCATGAATTCCTTGCGGTACTCGCCCTTGCGGTCGCGCACGATGGGGGCCAGCAGATAGGCGCGCGTCCCCTCCTCCATCGCCATCACGCGGTCGACCATGTCCTGCACCTGCATCGCCTCGATGGGCTGGCCGGTCGCGGGGCTATAAGGCGTGCCCGCACGGGCGAACAAAAGGCGCAGGTAATCGTAGATCTCCGTCACCGTGCCGACGGTCGACCGGGGGTTCTTGCTCGTCGTCTTCTGCTCGATGGAAATCGCGGGGGAGAGGCCCGAGATGTGATCCACATCGGGCTTGCCCATCATGTCGAGGAATTGCCGCGCATAGGCCGACAGGCTCTCGACATAGCGCCGCTGCCCCTCTGCATAGATCGTGTCGAAGGCGAGGCTCGACTTGCCCGACCCCGACAGGCCCGTGATCACCACCAACTGGTCGCGCGGAATATCGAGGTCGATATTCTTGAGGTTATGCTCGCGCGCCCCGCGCACCTCGATATGCTTCTGCTCCGGCATGACCGACCCCTGTTAACGGACCCGCAACAGATAGTCCCGCCGCCCCGAGTCTCCAACCCAAAAATCGGAACGTTCAGCGAACATTCCCCCGCGCGGCCGCGCGATAGGCCAGACCCGTGGCCAATGCCCCGAAAATGCCCACCGCGATGGCCAGGGGCAGGCTTGCCCCCACCCCCAGCGCGGCCAGAACAGGCGTGCCCGCAAAGGTGCCGATATTGCCCAGCTGCGCCAGCGCCCCATTGGCCAGCGCCCGGTCGCCATCCCCGGCATTGAGCCATGGCACGGCGGCAAAACCGCCCCCCGCCACCACGCCAGAGACCAGCATCGCCAGAACCGACAGCGGCGCGGCAAGGCCCGGCAGGATCATCGCCAGCGCGAAAATCCCCGCCATGGCGACAAATCCCCCCACGACCAGCGCACCGGGCGCGATCGCGCGCGCCAAGGCCCCCGCCACCAGCGATCCCGCGATCCCCACCACGGGCAGAACCGGCGACAGCCATGCCGCCCCCAAGGCCTCGGGCAGATAGGTGACCAGCGCGAGAAAGGCGAAGGCGTAGATCCCATGGCCCAGCGCCGGCGCGAACAGACGCGGGGCACGGTAGATCGCGACATGATCGGCCAGACGCGGCAGCGCCCGCCGTTCCGCCGCGATGCCCCGGGGCAGCATCCGCCACAGAACCAGACCGATCAGCGCCGCCAGCCCCGCATGCCAGCCGAAAACCGCCCCCGCCGCCTCGCCCACGACAAGGGCTGCCAGCGCGAAACCCACGCCGAAAAACGTGGCCCAGAGCCCCATCACCAGCCCCCGGTCGCGCGGCGCGGAAATCGCGGCCATCAGCGTCGGGATCGCCACCACCAGCACCAGGTGCCCCGCCCCCTCGACGATGCGCAGGCCCATCAGCACCGGAAAGGGCGGCAAAAACGCCTGCCCCAGCCCCGCTAGCGCCGACAGCGCCAGCGCGATCAGGATCGCACGGCGCGGCCCAAGGCTGGCCGTGACACCCCCCGCCAGAACCCCGAACAGGATGCCGATCACCGCCACCGCCGACACCGCGAATGCCACCGGCCAACCGGGATAGGCGACGGCCAGTGGCCCCAGCGTCAGCGAGACCTTGGCGAATTGCCCCGCCGCGATCAGCCCCGCGCCGTAAAGTGCGGCCACCAGCGCCCAGGGCGTGCGATGCTCAAGATGGGGGATGGGCCTGTCCATGCGCCTGCTTGGCCGGGGATGGCTCCGGGGTCAAGCGGCACCGCACCCAGCGCAGCGGGGGCGCTCACGACACCGTGACGAACCGCCCGAAAAAGGCGCTTTTCCCTACCTTTACACAATCCGCCCTTCGGATATCCAACCCTCGTGTAATTGGTTAACGAGTGAGTCTCACATGACCCCGGCCCGCGAGACCTATGCCTACCTAGCGGAACTGACAGGCAGTCCGGAAACCGGGTTCACCGTCGGAGCCTTCAACGGCCCCACCGGGGGCAGTTACCTCGAGGAATTCGACACCGACGGGACGGCCAGTGTCGGTGAGCGGCTATATTATTCCGCCTTCAATTTCCCCGTCACGCTCGAAGGCTTTTCCGCTGCGGGCGACCCCGTCTTCAGGTTGTCGCGCAGATACTATCTTGTCTCCAACAGCCCCCTGACCGACGGCGCGAATATCGGCTTCACCACCACGGGCACCTATGCCTTCTGCTTCGCCCCCGGCACCGGCATCGCCACGCCTGCGGGCGAGGTGGCGGTCGAGCGGCTTTCCATCGGTGATCCCATCCTCACCGCCGATGGCCGCAGCGTCCCCGTGCGCTGGATCGGGCGGCAGACGCTCTCCAAACTCTTCGCCGGTGACCGCGCGCGGCCTGTCCTGATCCGGGCAGGCGCGCTGGGGCAGGGCCTGCCCCACCGCGACCTCACCGTGACCGCCGATCACGGCATGATCCTCGATGGCCTCGTCATCAACGCGGGCGCCCTCGTGAACGGCACGACAATCACCCGCCTCGCCCTTTCCGTCCTGCCCGCCAGCGTGACCAATTACCATGTCGAGACCGAAGCCCACGACGTGATCCTCGCCCATGGCGCGCCGACCGAAACCTTCATCTCCTATGCAGGCCGCGCCGCCTTCGACAATCACGCCGAATACCTCGCGCTCTACGGCGCGGATCGCGGCATGGCCGAACTCCCCCTGCCCCGCATCACCTGCGCGCGCCAAATCCCCACGGCCCTCCGCATCCGCCTGGGGCCACCCCACGCTGCCTGAGCCCCCCAAACGCAGAAGGGCGGCCCGACCCGGACCGCCCTTTTTCCATGCGTGGCGCAGATCCTCAGATGTGGATCGCCCGCCCATAGGCGTCGAGCACGCTCTCGTGCATCATCTCCGACAGCGTCGGATGCGGGAATACCGTTTCCATCAGATCGGCCTCGGTCGTCTCCAGCTTCTGACCCACCACGTAACCCTGGATCAGCTCGGTCACTTCCGCGCCCACCATATGCGCACCCAGCAATTCGCCCGTCTTGGCGTCGAAGACCGTCTTGATCATCCCCTCGGGCTCGCCCAGCGCAATCGCCTTGCCGTTCCCGATGAAGGGGAAGCGGCCAACCTTGACCTCGTATCCCCGTTCCTTGGCCTTGGCCTCCGTCAGGCCCACGCTCGCCACCTGCGGATGGCAATAGGTGCAGCCCGCGATCTGCTCGGGCTTCACCGGATGCGGATGGCCGCCCGCGATCAGCTCGGCCACCATCACGCCCTCATGGCTCGCCTTGTGCGCCAACCACGGCCCGTTGGTCGCATCGCCAATGACGTAAAGCCCCTCGACACCCGACCGGCAATACTCATCCGTCACCACGAAACTGCGGTCGATCTTGGCGCCCAGCGCCTCCAGCCCCAGACCTTCGGTATTGGCCACGATCCCCACGGCGGAAATCACCGTGTCGAACTCATGGGTCTCGACCTTGCCGCCCACCTCGATATGGGCCGTGACCTTGTCGGCCGCGCGGTCGAGCTTCTTGACCATGGCCTTGGCCATGATCTTCATCCCCTGCTTCTTGAAGGATTTCTCGGCAAAGGCGGAAATCTCGGCATCCTCGACGGGCAAGATGCGGTCCAGCACCTCGACCACGGTCGTATCGGCCCCCAGCGTGTTGTAGAAACTCGCGAATTCGATCCCGATCGCGCCCGAGCCGATCACCAGCAGTTTCTTGGGCATATGCGGCGGCACCAGCGCATGCTTGTAGGTCCAGACGCGCTTGCCATCGGCCTCCAGCCCCGGCAATTCGCGCGCCCGCGCCCCGGTGGCCAGGATGATGTTCTTGGCCTCCAGCACTTCGGTGCCCTTGTCGGTCTTGACCTCGACCTTGCCCTTGGCGGGCAGGGTCGCGGCCCCCATGAAGACGGTGACCTTGTTCTTCTTCATCAGGTGGCCGACGCCGGAATTGAGCTGCTTGGCCACCCCGCGCGAGCGTTTGACCACCGCATCCAGATCATAGGAGATATTGTCGGCCTTCAGCCCGAATTCCTTGGCCCGGTGCATCAGGTGATACACTTCCGAGGACCGCAGCATCGCCTTGGTGGGGATACAGCCCCAGTTGAGGCAAATGCCCCCCATGTGCTCGCGTTCCACGATGGCCACTTTCAGGCCCAGCTGGCTGGCGCGGATGGCGGCGACATAGCCGCCCGGCCCCGCGCCGATCACGATCACGTCGAATGTCTGTGCCACGGGTCGATCTCCTCCCGGAATTCCATTTGTTCAACGTTAAACAAATTCCGGCGCTTCGGGCAATCGCCGCCCTGTCGCAGGCAGGTTTGCATCCCGTGCAAGGCTCGGCACGACAAAGGGCCCGAAAAACCCGGGTTTTTCGGGCGGGAAAACCCGGGTTTTCCCGCCCAGCTCAGGCGCCCTCCAGCTCCCGCACGATGGCCCCGTAGCCGCCGTCCGCCAGAAACGCCTCCTCCTCCGGGCGCGACACCCGGCCCAGCGCGGCGTTGCGATAGGGAAAGCGCCCATAGCGGCGGATCACCTCGCGATGCGCGCGCGCATGCAGCAGGTTGCCCCCCTCCTCCATCCGCGCCTTGAACAGGCGCACGCTCCGGTCCTGATGCGTCAATTGCTCGGAATGCATGAAGGGCAGGTAGAAGAATTGCCGCAGCGGCGGAAGGATCCGCAGGTCCCATCCCTGCCCCAGCGCCATATCCGCCATCCTGAGCGCCCGCCCATCGGTGGCAAAGGCGCGCGGGCTTTGCCGGAACATGTTGCGCGGGAATTGATCGAGCAAGATGAGCAGCGCCAGCGCCCCCCTCGGCCCCGCCGCCCAGCCGTCACAGGCCCCTTCGGCGGCAGCGTCCCACAGCGCCCCGAACCGGTCGCGGATGGTGCGGTCGAACCCGTCGTCCTGCTTGTACCACATCTCCGGCCCCGCCTCCTCCCAGAAGGTCAGGACCTCGCCCGCGCGGTTCGGTGTCGTCTTGAGCATCGCGCCCCCAATCGTCACGGGCGCGGGGCCAGGGGCTCCTCGTCCGCATCTTGCTGCTGTTCCTCGGCCATGGTCTCGGCCGCCTCCACATACAACTCCTGCGCGGCCTCCACCGCAACAGGCGATGCCGCACCGGGCAACAGGTTCGCATAGGGCACGGCGTCATAGCTGTCTTCCTCGGCGGCATAGGCCGACGGGCGCTGCGTCATCCGCCACAGACCGTAAAGCGATGTCGCAAACAGGATCGCGGCCAGAACCAGCCAAAAGCCCTGCGGCCCGATCTGCCCCATCACCAGACCCACGACCGGCGGCCCGGCAATGGCACCCAGACCATTGACGAACAACAAACCGCCCGAGGCGGCGGGCATCTCCTGCGGCTCTAGGTAGTCGTTCGTATAGGCGATGAGCAGCGCGTAAAGCGGCTGCGACAGCCCCCCCGACAACACCCCCACCGCGATCAGCACCGGGTAGATATGCCCAAAGAACAACCCCACGAGACAGACCACACCTGCCAGCGCCGCCGAGCCCACGATCAGCACCCGCCGGTCCATCCGGTCCGACAGCCAGCCGATCGGATATTGCAAGATGATCCCGCCGATGAAGATGGTCGAGGCAAAGGCCGCGAGCTGCTGCAGGCTCAGGCCGGCCTCCGTGGCATAGACCGCCGCCATCCCGAACTGCCCCGCATAGACCCCGCCCATCAGGCACATCCCCACCACCCCAAAGGGGGATGATCGGTAAAGCTGGCGCAGGCTCATGGGCCGCGTCGTGTCAAAGGCTGGGGCGGGCTGCACCGACAACAGGATCGGCGCGAAACTCAGCGACACTAGGATCGAGGGGATGACGAACAACAGCCACCCGCTCGGATCCCCCGCCGACAAGATCGCCTGCCCCGCCACCAGCCCCACCATCTGGCACAGAACATAGGCCGACAGCGATTGCCCCCGCGTCTCGTTGGTCGAGGCATCGTTGAGCCAGCTTTCGGCGGTCACATAGACCCCCGACAGGCTGAACCCCAGGACCACGCGCAACACCATCCAGGCATAGGGATCGGTCAGAACCGGATAGGAAATCAGCGTCGCCGAAATGAGCGAGCCCAGCGCCGCAAAGACCCGCACATGCCCCACCTTGGCGATAAAGACCGGCGCGAATCGCGATCCGCCCAGGAATCCCACGAAATAGGCCGAGGCGATGAGCGAGATCTGAAAGGTCGAAAACCCCTCGATCGCGCCGCGCACCCCCATCATCGAGCCCTGCACGCCATTGCCGATCTGCAACAGGAACATGCCCAAAAGCAGCGGCCAGGAGCTGCGGATAACGTGGATCATGTCGTCTGGCCTTTCGCTTGTCTGGCCCGATCACGATCAGGCGGGGGCCCCCCCCGGTCTGTCACGCCTGCGACGGAATAAGCAAGGACGCGTCACCATAGGAAAAGAACCGGTAGTTTTCCGCAACCGCATGGGCATAGATCTCGCGGATGCGCTCCGCCCCCATCAGGGCGGAAACCAGCATCATCAGCGTCGATTTGGGCAGGTGGAAATTGGTCATCAACCCATCCGTCACCCGGAACCTGTAGCCGGGATAAATGAAGATGTCGGTTTCCCCCTCATAGGCGCGCATCGTGCCATCCTCATCCGCCGCGCTCTCGATCAGGCGCAGCGCCGTGGTGCCCACCGGAATGATCCGCCCCCCCGCAGCCCTCGTCGCGTTGATCTCTTCGGCCGCCTGCACGCGCACCTCGCCCCATTCGGCATGCATCTTGTGGGTGGTCACATCCTCGACCGTCACGGGCAGGAATGTCCCCGCCCCCACATGCAGCGTGACAAAGGTGAACTGGACCCCCGCCGCCCCCAGCGCCGCGATCAGCGCCTCGTCGAAATGCAGCGATGCCGTGGGGGCCGCCACCGCGCCCGCGCGCTTGGCCCAGATCGTCTGGTAATCCTCCCGGTCGCGCTCGTCGGGCGCGCGCTTGCCCGCGATATAGGGCGGCAGCGGCATCGCACCCGATGCGTTCAGCGCCGCGTCGAAATCCTCGCCCATCAGGTTGAACCGCAACCGCAATCCCCCCTCCAGCGCCGCAACCTCCGCCGACAGCGCGTCGGAAAAGACGATGGTCTCGCCCAAGGCCAACTTGCGCATCGGCTTGGCCAGCGCCGACCATGTGCCATCGGCCTGCGGCTCCATCAGCGTGACCTCGATCCTGGCCGTCACCGCCCCCTGCGCGCTCTGGCGCGTCCTGTGGCCGGTCAGCCGCGCGGGGATCACGCGGGTATCGTTCAGGATCAACCGGTCGCCGGGGCGCAGGATATTAGGCAGGTCGAACACATGCCGGTCCTGCGTCATCGCGCCTTCCGCCAACAGCAGCCGGGCCGAAGACCTCGGCCGCGCAGGCCGGGTCGCGATCAGCCGCTCGGGCAGATCGAAATCGAAATCATCAAGCTTCATTCAATTCCCACTCAAATCGGGCGGCGGGCTGCGAAAGATGTCGCGGAACACGCCGGGCGTCAGAATCGACAACGGGTTGACGAAGACCTGCGGGTTTTCCGCCTGCCCCGTCAACCGGTAGGAAAACCCGAACAGCCCCTCGCGCCTCGGGGCGAAAATGGCCCCGATCAATCCGTTGACCACGTAAAGCGGCGATACGACGCCCTGCATCTCCAGGCTGCGCCGCGCCAGGTCATAGGTCCCGTCCATCGACAGGCCCAGCGACGGGCCGACCGCCGTGCCCTGGCTCAGGATCACCTGCGCAGGCGTCAGCCGGAACCGCGCATCGACCTCGCCGAGGTTGATCCCCTCCCCGCTCAATTGCTCGAGCAACCCCACGACCGAGATCAGGTTCAACAGCTCCGCCATCACCGGCGCATTGCGCAGGCGCGGGCTCGCGATCGACAGGGTCCCGTCATAGGTGCCCGTCGCCCCCGTCGCCTGCAACACCAGCTCCATCGCCCCGCCATGGGCGCTGCGAAATACCTCCGCCGCGCGCAGCACCGCGCCGCCATCCTCGGCCCGGATGCGCACGGCAGGCCCCGTTTCCGTCGCCACCAGCGTGCCCGTGATGGGGGCCTGCCCGTTCACCTGGCCCGCGAATTGCCCCGACAAACCGCCCTCGCTCGTCAGATCGGCCGACACGCCCGTCAGGGCGATCCCCGCGCTCACCTGCAACCGGTCCAGCCGCGCCGTGATCGGCCCGCCGCCAGACCCCGGTGCCGCCCCGCCGCCTTGCGGCGCGCCGCGCAGGTCCATCCGCCCCCCGTCGACCCGGATCGCGACAGGCCGCCCCGCCCCCTGTCCGATCACGGCCCCCGTCACGTCGACCCAATCGCCCAAGGCGAACCTTTGCGCCTCCAGCCTGTCGAACCCGCCGCCCTCCGCCAGAACCACGCGCCCCGACAGGTCCAGCCCCGCCCCCTGCAGCACCAGCCGCGTCACCGCCGGATCATCCCCCAGCCGCAGCTCCGCCTCCAACACACCCCGCGCGCCCGGCTCCAGCCGCCAGCCAAGGGGCGGCAGCGCCAATCCCATCCCCTCCAGATCGGATGTCACCCGCAGAACCGGGGCCGCGCCATCGGGCAGGCTCAGGTCGATCCCGGCCTCCGCCTCGCCGCGCAGCATCCATTCGGGCAGATCAAGACCCAGCGCCGCCAGCCGCGCCCGCGACAGCATCGCGCGCGCCTCGACCCGGCTCACGGCCTCCGCCCCCGGCCCGAGCGCGCGCGTCCAACGCCCATTGAGCGGCACACCGTCGAATTCCGCCGCGCCCGACACCACGATCCCCTCCGGGTCGACCGTCACCGCCAGCCGCTCCGCGCTCAACCGCCGCCCCGGCACCAATCCGTCCGAGACCAGACCGCCCACCTCCGCACGGACCGCAAAGCGCGTGTCGCCCAAGCCCTCTTGCCGCATCAGCCGCGTCTCGATCCGCGCCTCGGCCACCACGCCGCCTGTCCCGATCCGCTCGGGCGTCATCGTGCCGTTCTGGAACAGCCGGACCGGCGGGCGCGTCAGGATCGACAGCAGGTCCTGCAACTCGCCCGCCAGCGACAGGTCGAACACCGCCTCCGCCCCGCGCTGGCGCGTATCGGCGATGTGCATCCGCGACCCGTCCAGCGCCACCGCCAGACCGCCCTCGCGCCACATCTGCCCCTCGTCCAGCCGCAAGACGAACTCCGCCCCCCTCAGCCGCAGATATCCCGCGCCCCCCTCTATGGGTGGCATCTCGGGCAGGGCCAGCAACCGCACGCCCTCGAAATCAAGGCTCATCTCGTAATCGGGCATGGCACCGGGCCGCGCGCGCAGCGCGACATCGACGCCGCTCACCTGCCCATCCAACAGCCGCTCCTCGATCCAGCCCCGCGTGCGCCCGGCCAGCGCCTCGGGCCAATAGGGCAGGATCTCGCGCACACCGCCCCCCGGCAGATGCGCATCGAGTGCCACCTCCACACCGCCCTCGACCGCCAGAACCTCGCCCCGCGCCGACAGGCGCAGATCCCCATCCTCGATCACCGCCTGCCCGATCTCCACGCGCAGCGCAGGTGCCAGCGCCAGCCGCAGATCGACCATGGCCCGGTCCAGCGCCAATCCCTGCGGGTAAAGCTCGGGCAGCGCCGCGCGAATGTCGCGCAGGCGGAACTGCGCTGTGTAGCTTGTCCCGTCGGGGGCCGCATCGGCCTGCCCCTCCGCCTCGAGGCTCAGACCGGGCGCCTCCAGCGACAGGCTGTCGAACCAGACCCGCCGGGTCGCCGCCTCGTAGCGGATCGTGCTCGCCATCCGGTCAAAGGGCAGCGGCAGCGCCCCATCCGCCGGGCGCACCTGCCCCGGCCCGATCTCCAGCTGCGCCCGCAGATCGCCAAGGCTCCCGTCATCGCCCAGAACCCCGCCGATCTGCCCCGAGATCGGCGCGCGCATCAGGTCAAGCCAGGCCAGCGCCGGCCCCACCGTCGCCACATCCCGTGCCGCCAGATTGTCAAAGACGATGGCGACATCCGTCTGGCCGGATGCGCTGATCCGCGACAGGGCGATGTCGAGCGTCGCATCCCGGCTCCCCTCCAGCGCGCCGCCCAGCGTCACGGTCAGCCCCGCCTCCGTCCGGTCAAGCTGCATCCGCGCCTCGCGCACCCGCAGGATCTGGCCCGTCATCGCATCGGCCATGTCCAGCGTCAGACCCGTCGCCTTGACCCCTTCCAGATCGGCAAAGACGGGGCTTGCAAACATCCGGTCCAGCCGCGCCAGCGTCTCGGACAGCGCGATGGCCTCCGCCCCCTCGCCCGCCATCAGCGCCAGATCGATCCGCCCCTCCGCATCCCGGCTCAGCCGCAGCCCCGCATCCGACAGGCTCACCCCCACCGGATGCAGCCGCCCCCGAACCAGCGCCGCCGTCGACAAGGTGGCCGTGACCTCGGGAAAGGCCGCGCGCAGCGCGCCGTCGCGGTCCCTGTCGGTCAGCCTTATGCCCACAAGCCGCAGGTCCAGCCGCCCCGGCTCGTGGCGCGCCAGCTCGATCGCCTCCAGCGTCACGCCATTGGCCGTCATCGCCGCGTCCAGCCGCGCCGCGACCTCGGCCGTCACCGCATCGGGCAGCCGGAGCGGTGACAGCCCCAGCCGCAGCCAGATCCCCCCCAACGCCACCGGCCCCGCCAGCACAAGGCACAGGGCAAGCCACAGCACGGCACGCGGCCAGCGCCGCCGCCGGGCCGGGCCTTGGCCCGCTTCCGCCTGATCGTGATCCGCCCTGCCCATGACGCGCCCGTGCCTGTTTGTGTCTTCCGCTCCGCCCGGCCTTTATCTTCGCCGCAATCCGCCTAGCTTGCAAACCACCCGGCGTTGCTGCGCCGAAATGACGTTACCGCCAAGACCAGAGGTTCCCATGACCCAGATCGGCTCCGCCGCCCCCGACTTCACCCTGCCCCGCGATGGCGGCGGCGAGATCACGCTGTCGGCGCTGCGCCCCAAATCCGTCGTGGTCTATTTCTACCCCAAGGACGACACCCCCGGCTGCACCAAGGAAGCCATCGCCTTCACCGAACTGGCCGCCGAATTCGAAGCCGCAGGCGCCGTCGTCATCGGCATCTCCAAGGACAGCGCCGCCAAGCATGACAAATTCGTCGCCAAGCACGGGTTGGGCGTGATCCTCGCCTCGGACGAGACCAGCGACACCTGCGAACGCTATGGCGTCTGGGTCGAGAAATCCATGTATGGCAAGACCTACATGGGGATCGAACGGTCGACCTTCCTCGTGGACGGCACCGGCACGATCCGCGCCGCATGGCCCAAGGTCAAGGTTCCCGGCCACGCCCAAGAGGTTCTGGCCGCCGTCAAGGCGCTCTGAGCCTTACGCCAGCCGCGCGCCCTGCTTGACGGCGGGGCGCAGGCCGCGCATGTCGTCGCCCATGACCGACATGCTCCCCCTTGCGCAGATGGCCGAAGCCGTCCTGACCACCGCCGATGCCCGCGAGAAAACCGCGCTCTCGCGCCGCTTTGCGGCCCAGTGGCAAGCGGCCCGCGCCGCAGGCGAAACATCGCCCGTGGGCCACGCATCCCCGCCGCTCCGCCCGTCCCGGCCCGCGAAACCCGATCTCCTCGATCCCCGCGACGTGCCCCGCCGCCGCCCCGGCACGCCCGAGGGGCGCAAGGCGCTTCTGCACGCCGTCGCCCATATCGAACTCAACGCCGTCGACCTGCACTGGGACATCATCGCCCGCTTCACCGACACGCCCATGCCTGCGGGCTTCTATGACGACTGGGTCAAGGCGGCGGATGAGGAATCCAAGCATTTCAACCTGATGGCCGATTGCCTCGAGGCGATGGGCAGCGCCTATGGCGCGCTTGCGGCCCATGCCAACATGTGGCGCGCCGCCGAGGATACGGCCCATGACCTGATGGGCCGCCTTGCCGTCGTGCCCATGGTGCTCGAGGCGCGCGGCCTCGACGTGACGCCCGGCATGATCGACATCTTCCGCCGCGCCAAGGACGATCCGACCGCCGCAGGTGCCGTCGCAGCGCTCGAGGTGATCTACTCCGAAGAGGTCCATCACGTGGCCTATGGCTCCAAGTGGTTCCACTTCCTGTGCGGCCGCCACGAACTCGACCCCAAGGAAGCATTCCACGGCCTTGTCCGGCGCTATTTCCACGGCGCGCTCAAGCCGCCCTTCAACGAGGAAAAACGCGCCGAAGCGGGCCTTCCCCCCGATTTCTACTGGCCGCTCGCCGATTGACGCCTGCGCGAATCGGCGGATTTCCGCCTGTCCGGGCCATTTTTCGGTGCTTTCCCGCACCCTTGGCGATACTGTGTTGAGACCAAGGACGGTCCCCGCTATCCCCCGTGGGGAACCGCATCCGACCGGGGCAAACCCGGCACGGTTCAAGATAAAAGGGGGGAACATGGGGCAAGACACGTGCTTTCACGATTGATCGGTCGGTTGAACGCCAGCCTTGAACGCCGCCTGCCCGAGCAGCGGTTGTTTCTCAAATCCGATGACGGAACCCGCTTCGTCCGGCTCCGGCCCGTGACACAGGCGGCGATCTTTCTGGGCTCCTCCGCCTTCGTGGCCTGGACCGTGATCGTCACCTCGATCTTCCTGATCGACGTGATCTCGGCGGGCAACGGGCGCGACCAGGCGCAGCGCGAACAGGTCATGTTCCAGACCCGCCTGAATGCCTTGGCCGATCAGGTCGACACCCGCACCACCGAAGCCCTGCAGGCGCAGGAACGGTTTTCGGTCGCGATGAACCAGGTCGCGGCGATGCAGGTGCGCCTGCTCGACAGCGAGGAACGCCGCCGCGAGCTTGAAACCGCCGTCGACGTGATCCAGTCCACCCTGCGCCGCACCATCGACGAACGCGATGCCGCCCGCGCCGAGGTTGCGGCCCTCAGCACCGAGCTTGCCGCCGATACCGGCAGCGCCCAGACCGCCGCCGCCCGCGAGGCCGAACTGACCCGCGCCGTCGACCGTCTCGCCGCAGCGCTCGAAGCGACCGCCGAACAGCGCGACGGCTCCGAAACCCTCGTGGCCGAGGCCGCCGCCGAAATCGACCGCCTCCGCTTTCAGGCCGCGCTCGACAACGAACGGCAAGAACGCGTCTTCCGCCAACTCGAAGATGCGGTGGCCATGTCGATGGAACCGCTCGACCGCATGCTGTCCGCCTCGGGCATCTCGACCGACACGCTCATCGGACAGGTGCGCGCCACCTATTCCGGCCAGGGCGGCCCGCTCATGCCCATCGCCGTCTCGACCCGGGGCGAGGAACCCGACGCGCTCTCGCTGCGCGCCAACGAGCTTCTCTCCGCGCTGGACCAGATGAACCTGCACCGCATCGCGGCCGAGCGTCTGCCCTTCTCCATCCCGGTGCGCGGCACCTATCGCAACACCTCGGGCTTCGGCTACCGCACCGATCCCTTCAACGGCGGTCGGCGGCTTCACGCCGGTATCGATTTCGCCGGCGCGCGCGGCACCAACATCGTCGCGGGCGGCGATGGAACGGTGGTTTTCGCTGGCCGGCAAAGCGGTTACGGCCTGATGGTCGAGATCGACCACGGCTTCGGCATCACCACGCGCTACGCCCACATGACCCGGCTGCACGTCTCGCGGGGCGAAAGGGTCTCGCGCGGGGAACACATCGGTGATATGGGCTGCACCGGGCGGTGTACCGGCACCCATCTGCACTACGAGGTGCGGCGCAATGGCAATCCGGTGAACCCGATGACTTTCATCACGGCAGGACGCGATGTTTTCTAAATCCAAGATCAATGAACCCGGGCCGAAGTCCTCTGGTGCCGACACCGGTGCCGCCGCAAGCTCGACAGACCCGAAATCCAGCCCCAAAGCGGGAGCAGACATGACGACCACCCCCTCTTCGTCCCCCAAATCCAAACCCTCCCCGTCGGTGCTCAGCTCCGATCTGACGGTGACGGGCAACCTGCGCACCACCGGTGACATCCAGGTCGAGGGAACGGTTCAGGGCGACATCCGCGCCCATCTCCTGACAGTCGGCGAAACCGCCAATATCGAGGGCGAAATCGTGGCCGACGACATCGTCGTCACCGGCCGCGTCGTGGGCAAGGTGCGCGGCCTCAAGGTCCGCCTGACCTCCACCGCCCGCGTCGAGGGCGACATCATCCACAAGACGATCGCCATCGAATCCGGCGCCCATTTCGAAGGCTCGGTGCAGCGCGCCGAAGACCCGCTCGCCACCGGCTCCAGCTCGGGCGGCATGCCCCCCCGCGCGCCCTCGGCACCTGCGCCCGCCGTGCCGCGCCCCGCGGCCGCCGGCCCCGCGCCGGGCTCCGAGGTCAAAAGCTCCTGATCCCACGCGATCCGGGTCTTTGTCCCACAAGATCATCAAAGCCGGGCCCCTGCGCCCGGCTTTTTCATGTCCCGCTCAATCCTGCGACACCAGCGCCCGGCGATAGATATGCCATGTCGCATGGCCGAGGATCGGCAAGACCACGAACAGCCCCAGCAATCCCGGCACCATGCCAAGGAAGGTCAGCCCCGCGATCGTCATCCCCCAGGCCAGCATCACGCCCGGGTTCGCCCGCACCACCGCGATCGAGGTCAGCATCGCCGTGACGAAATCCAGCTCCTTGTCCAGCAACAGCGGCAAGGACACGACCGTCAGGCAAAACAGCACGAAAGCGAACACCGCCCCGAACCCCGTGCCCACCAGGAGCATCATCACCCCCTCGCGCTGCAACAGATAGGCATAGGACGAGGTCACGTTCATCAGGGCCGATGGCCCGAGAAACAGCGCAAACAGCATATGCGCGAAAAACGACCAGAACAGGAAATAGACGATGATCACCCAGGCCATGCTCGGCAATTGCCGAAGCCTCTGGCGCCAGATCACGCCGAAAATGTCATTGCGCCGCCACTCCCGCTGCCCCGCCTCCAGCCGCCGCGACACTTCGTAGAGCCCCACCGCCAGGAAAGGGCCCAAAAGCGGAAAGCCCACCGTGATCGGGATCGCCCACCAGACCTGCTCGGTGACGACGAGAAACAGGTACAAAAGCCAGCCGCCCACGACATAGACATGCGAGAAAAACAGGCCCATCATCGGCTTGGCCCGGAAATCCCTTGCCCCCGCCGCCAACGCCGCGCCGATGTCGCCATAGCCCATCCGCCGCACCGCGGGCACCTTGGAGGGTGCCACCGGAAATTCTGCCGTCTCGCTCATGCCCGGCCCTCCCAGCCCGCGCGCTGATGCGCAAAGCCTAGCCCAGCCCCCCGTTCCCCGCCAAGAGCCTTGGCACCCCCCTCGCGTCGCCCCCGGGGCAGGCCCCCTCCCTCCGCTAACCACTGTGGACACCCCTGAAACGCCAGCCTGCGCGCGCACCACGCCCGCCCCGCCATTCGGGAGCGCCCCTCCCGCCACGTCGCCGGGCTGCACCCAAAGATCATACCCATGGGCAGACAACACCCCAAGCCGCGCCCCCGGCGCTCCCCTCACCCTGCCCCCCCGGGAGAAAGCCCCCAGCCCCCATAGGCAGGCGACCATCCCCCCGAACACGGAAGCGGGCGACCATCCCTTCGCACCCATGAGCAGGCGACCATCCCCCCCGCGCCCGGCGGTGAGAACGCCTCTCTCCGCCCAAAGCCGCCAGCAACTCTCACGCCTGAACCCTGCCCTCCCACACGCCGCACGCGTAGATGACGGACCCGCCCCCGCACCCATAGGCAGGCGACCATCCCCCCGAACACGGCGGCGGAAACGCCTCTCCCCTCCCAAAGCCGCCAGCATCCCTCACGCCTGAACCCTGCCCTCCCTCACAGCACACTCATAAATGACGGACCCGCCCCCGCACCCAGAGGCAGGCGACCATCCCCCGCGCTCTCGGCCCGGACCCCTCCGCGCCCCTCCGGCACCACGCGACCACCCCGGCCCACGCATATGGGCAAGCGGCCCCCAACTCCGCACCCCAACAGGACCCAATCACCCTGCCCTTGACGAAGGAAAATCACCGTCCGCCCCCATGGTGCGCCCCCCCACGCCGCGCCCTTGGGGGACCCCCCTCGCTCTGCCCCGACGGAGGGCAACCACCACGCCGCGCCGGTGGGCAAGCAAGCCTCAGATCGCGCCCGTGGGCGGGCGCACCCCCCCCTTGAGCCGGGGCAGGCGATCCCAGAGCCCAAAACCCAGCACGCACCGCTCATGCCGCGCCTCTCGGGGCGCGCCCTTCATGCTGCGCCTGTGCACGCGACCTTCCCGCTTCGACGGCAGAGGGCACCGCGTAGACCACACCTACAGACACGCGACGCCTCGAACCGCGCCCTCAGACGGCGGACGCCAGAGCGCGACCATCCTTCCGCGCCCTCGGCCCGAACCCGTCAAGCCTCACCAAGCCACACCAAGCCATGGGCCAACACCGCTCACCGTCAGTGGGCAGCCCTCCCTCAGACCACGCCGGGGCGCAGGCAATCCCCCACACCCGACAGCGCACGCCCCCTCAGACCACCCCCGGCGGCGGGCGGGACCCCGGCCAATCGGTCGCCTCGTGATAGGCCCGCCCCAGCGCCATGAGCATCGCATCGCTGCCCGCAGCCCCGATCATCTGCACCCCTGCAGGCAGGCCCCCCGCCCCGAATCCCGCAGGCAGCGCCAGCGCGGGCAGACCGGCAAGGCTTGCGGGCACCACCACCTCCATCCAGCGGTGATAGGTATCCATCGCCCGATCCCCGATCGCTTCCGGAAACCGCGCCTCCACCGCAAAGGGCCAGACCTGCGTCGCGGGCAGCACCACCGCGTCGAAGCGCCCGAACATCTCCCGCGCCGCCGCGATCCAGGCCGCCCGTGTCTCGGCGGCCCATTCCACCTCCGCCACCTTGCGCGCAAAGCCATGGGTGATTTCCCATTTCGCCTGCGCGGGCAACAGCGCCTGCTGGCCCTCGTCCCGCCAATGGGCCCCGAGATTCATCGCCACCGCGAATTGCCGCAGAATGATCCAGGCCTCCCACAAGGCCTCCGCCGGATAGGGCGGCGCGACAGGTTCCACCGCCCAGCCCAGATCCTCCATCACCGCCAGCGCCACCTCCGATTGCGCAAGGATGCCCTGCTCCATCGCATAGGCCCCGCCCCAATCGCCCAGCCAGCCGATGCGCGGGCGACCTGGCCGCTTGCCCGATCCGGGCCGATAGGCCCCATCCGACAGCGTGGCCAAAAGCGCCTCCAGGTCCCCGATATCGCGCGCCATCGGTCCGTCGGTCGACAGCCGGTGCTGCACCACGCTCTCGCGCGGCTCGCCCGGCACCAACCCCGCCGTGGGGCGGAACCCGTAGACATTGTTCCAGGCCGCCGGGTTGCGCAGGCTGCCCATCATGTCCGACCCATCGGCCACCGGCAGCATCCGCATGGCGAGCGCCACCGCCGCCCCGCCCGAAGATCCCCCCGCCGACAGCGCCGGGTCATAGGCGTTGCGTGTCGCCCCGAAAACCGGGTTCACCGTTTGCGAGCCCAGGCCAAAGGCCGGCACATTGGTCTTGCCGATCACGATGGCCCCCGCAGCCCTCAGCCGCCGCGCCAACCCGTCATCGGCCTTGGGCACATGATCCTTCCAGATCGAGGACCCCCGCGTCGAGCGCAGCCCCCGCACATCCACCAGGTCCTTGATCGCCACCGGCACGCCATGCAGCCAGCCCTCGGGCGGCATGGCTTCGGCCAGCCGCGCCTCGCCCATCAGCGCCTCCCGGTCGCGCAAGGACACGATGGCATTCACCCCGCCATTCACCGCATCGATCCGCGCCAGCACCTCGCGCATCACCTCGACGGGCGAGATCTCCCGCCGCGCGATCCGCCCCGACAGCGTCCGCGCCCCCAGATGCCACAGCTCCCCCGCCATCGCACAGCCTCCCCTCGACCTGACCAAAACACGCCCGCTCACGGCCGAGGAAAGTGGCTCCCGCCCCCTTCATCTTGGCCGAAAAACTCCCGCCCACTGCCCGACAGGCGGCTCTGCCGCCGAGAGGGGAGGCTCCCGCCCTCTCGACATGCCGACAGCCCGATCAGCGCCCCCCCGGCCCCACGGGCTCACTCGCTCGCCCGCGCATCCGCCCGGCTCTTGCCCGACACATCCATCGCCAGAACGCTCGCCATCAACCCGTCCAGATCGCCGTCCAGCACCCCGCCCGTATCGCTCGTCTCGTAGCCCGTGCGCAGATCCTTCACCATCTGGTAGGGCTGCAGCACATAGGACCGGATCTGGTTGCCCCAGCCCGCATCGCCCTTGTTCTCATGGGCCTCGTTGATGGCCGCGTTGCGCCGGTCGAGCTCCATCTGGTAAAGCCGCGATTTCAGCGCCTTCATCGCGATATCGCGGTTCTGGTGCTGCGATTTCTCGGAACTCGTCACCACGATGCCTGTGGGCAGGTGGGTGATCCGGACGGCGGAATCGGTGGTGTTCACATGCTGGCCGCCCGCGCCCGAGGACCGATAGGTGTCGATGCGGATATCGCTCGCATTCACCTCGATCTCGATATTGTCATCGACCACCGGATAGACCCAGACAGAGGCGAAACTCGTCTCGCGCGTGCCCTTGCCGAAGGGGCTGATGCGGACCAGCCGATGCACGCCCGATTCCGATTTCAGCCAGCCATAGGCATTGGGCCCGGTGATCTGGAACACGACCGACTTGATCCCCGCTTCCGTGCCGGGGCTCATGTCCTGCTGATCCACCTCGTAGCCATGCGCCTCGGCCCAGCGGACATACATCCGGCTCAGCATCTGCGCCCAGTCGCAGGCCTCCGTGCCGCCCGCGCCTGCGTTGATCTCGAGGAAGGCATCGTTGCCATCGGCCTCGCCATCCAGAAGCGCCTCCAGCTCCTTCTGCGCGGCCTTGGCGACCAGCTCGGCGAGTGCGGCTTCGGCCTCGGCCACCACCTCGGCATCATCCTCCGCCTCGCCCAGCTCGATCAGCTCGACATTGTCCGAAAGCCCCGCCTTGATCGCCTCGTAGGTGCCCAGCTTGTCGACCAGCGCCTGCCGGTCGCGCATCAGCTTCTGCGCGCGGGCGGGATCGTTCCACAGGCTCGGGTCCTCGACCCGGGCGTTGAATTCCTCCAGCCGGTGCTGCGCCGTATCCAGCCCCAGGCGCTGCCCCAACAGGGTCAGGGATTTGCGGATCTTCTCGATATTGGCTTGCGTCTCGGCGCGCATCTCGGGGGCCCTTCCGGTTCGTTGCCGGGTGATATACCAGCCCCGCCCCGCACCACAAGTCCGGCTGCCTGCCGACGCCGTCAGGAAGGGCGCACCACCACATCCACGCCCCATGGGCAGGGTGCGCCTTCAGGCGCACCACCCGCGCGCAGACTTCGCCCTAATACAACCCGCCCGAACTCAACGTCCCGAAACTGGTTTGCGACGGCACCCGCACCTCCTCACCGGTCGATGTCGTCACCGTCTGCCCATCCTCCTCCAGCGCCGCGCCGGTATCGTCGCGCCCGAAAAGCGGCAGGTCCGATCCCATGCCCCAGCCGCCATCGATGATCGACAGGACGCCGAAATAGGGCTCCTCGCCCTGGCGGAACAATTCATAGACCACCTCGCTGCCCTGCGCCCCGTCCGGCAGGCGCTGGCCGGAAAAGCGGTCGATGGGGTAGAAGGCCCCGCCCTGGGGCACGGCGAACGGCCCGCCGCCGTATTCCTCGATGGCCTCTTGCATGAATTCGTTGAAGACCGGCCCGCACATGCCGCCGCCCGACGCGCCCGATCCCAGGGGGCGCGGCTGGTCGTAGCCGATGTAGCAGCCCGCCGCGATGGTCGAGGTGAAGCCCACGAACCACACGTCGCGCGCCTCGTTCGTCGTGCCCGTCTTGCCCGCCGCAGGCACCGGCAGGTTCACCGTGCTCGATGCCGTGCCCCGGTCCACCACGCCCTGCATCATGGAGGTCATCTGGTAGGCCGTGATCGGGTCGATCACCCGCTCCCGGTTCGACATGATCGCAGGCCCGTATCCCGGCGTCAGCGAGGCCAGCTCGCAATCGGGACAGCTCCTCTGGTCATGGCGATAGACCGTGTTGCCCCAGCGATCCTGGATCCGGTCGACCAATGTCGGCTCCACCCTTTCGCCGCCATTGGCAAACATCGCATAGGCCGCGACCATCCGGTAAAGCGTCGTCTCCTGGCTGCCCAGCGAATTGGCGAGGAACGGCTGCATGTCGTCATAGACCCCGAACCGCTCGGCATAGCGCGCGACCGTCTCCATCCCCACATCCTGCGCCAGGCGCACCGTCATCAGGTTGCGGCTCATCTCGATCCCGGTCCTCAGCGGCGCGGGTCCGTAGAACTGGTTGGACGCATTCGTCGGACGCCAGATGCCCTCTCCCGTTTCCACCTCGATGGGCGCATCCAGAACGATCGTGTTGGGCGAATAGCCACTGTCGAGCGCCGCGGCGAAGACAAAGGGCTTGAAGGAGGATCCGGGCTGGCGCGTCGCCTGGGTCGCGCGGTTGAAGCTCGATTGCTGGAACGAAAATCCGCCCTGCATCGCCAGAACACGGCCCGTGTTCACATCCATCGCCATGAATCCGCCCTGCACCTCGGGCACCTGCCTCAGCGTCCAGCGCAGGAATGCGCCGTCGCCATCGCGCGTCATCGCGCGCACATGGACCACGTCACCCACCGCCAGCAAATCGCCCGCCACCCGCGCCTGCGGCCCCCGGCTGCCATCCTCGCGCAAGGGCCTTGCCCAGGTCACATCCTCGGCGGGGATGAAATGGCCGTCCTCGTCCTCCTCGACCCCCTCGATCCCGATCCGGGCCGAGCTCGCGCCCAGCTCCAGCACCACCGCCGGGAACCAGCCGTCGATGTCGCGCGCGATCTGCGCATCCGCCAGCGCCGCGCGCCAGCTCTCCTCCCCGGTCAGCTCCTCCGGATCGATCCGGTCGCTCGGCCCCCGCCAGACGCCCAGGTTGCGGTCATAGCGCTCCAGCGCCCGGCGCAGCGCGCGTTCGGCCACATCCTGCAGGCTCTCGTCCATCGTGGCCCGCACCGTGTAGCCACCGGTAAAGAACTCGTCCTCGCCATATTGCGCCGACAATTGGCGGCGGATCTCGTCGGTGAAATAATTGCGCGGCGGGATCGCGCCCCGGAACGGCTCGATATGGCCGCCCTGCACCGTTTCCAGCGGCAGCGCGATGGCCGCCTCCATCTCGGCGCGGCCGATATAGCCATTCTCGAACATCTCGCGCAGCACGTAATTGCGGCGGCTGATCGCGCGGTCATAGTCGCGCACGGGATGGAAATTCGACGGCGCCTGCGGCAGCGCGGCCAGATAGGCCGCCTGTTCCAGCGTCAGATCCTCGAGATTGGTGTTGAAATAGGTCTGGGCGGCGGCGGCCACACCATAGGAATTCTGCCCGAGGAAAATCTCGTTCAGATACAGCTCAAGGATACGCTCCTTGCTCAAGGCCTGCTCGATCCTCGCGGCCAGGATGATCTCGCGCACCTTGCGTTCGATGGTGCGCGACCCGTCGAGCAGGAAATTCTTCATCACCTGCTGCGTGATGGTCGAGGCCCCCCGCACATCCCGCCCCCGGCTTTGGACCGCCTCGTAAAAGGCCGCCGCGATGGCGCGCGGGTCATAGCCGCCATGCTCGTAGAAATTGCGGTCCTCCGCGCTGACAAAGGCATGGGCGACCAGGTCGGGAATATCCTCGGCCGGCACGAACAACCGCCGCTCGGCGGCGAATTCGTCCACGATCAACCCCTCGCGCGAATAGATGCGGCTGATCGTGGCGGGCGTGTAGGTCGACAAGGCCTCGGTCGAGGGCAGATCGCGCGAATACATGAACAAGACGCCGCCCACCGCGATGGCGACCGCGATCACGCCCAGCGTCACCGCCGAAAAGATCGCGCCGAAAAAACCAAAGATGAATCGGATCATGAACCGCCGCCCGTTCCTGTTGCCCAGCCTATAGCTGTCCGCGCCCCTCCGGGCAAATCACATGCGCAGCTTTCCGCCCGCCAAAGCATGTTGCGCAAAAGTGGAAACCGGTTTTGCGCGCCCGGAACATGCGCCATCAAAAGGTAGACGAGCGGCGCAGGACGACGCCGGAACGCGACAGCCTCCGGGGATCACTGCCGCGCCCGCATCCTGCGCGCCTGATCGGCATCGGCCCAATCCAGAACCGCCGTCACCAGCGCCCCCTGCATCGCCGCCCGCCATGCGGGATCAAGGATATTGGCCAGGTCCCGGCTGTCCGACATGAACCCGATCTCCAACAGCGCCGAGGGGATATCGGCCGCCCGCAGCACGGTGAACCCCGCCTCCCCCCAGGGCTGCGCATGCATCCGCACATCGGCGGCGGCAAAGCTTTCGACAAGGGTCGCGGCGAAGCCTGCCGCGCGCGGCGCGGTCTCCAGCCGGGCAAGGTCCATCAGAACCCCCGCCACCACGTCATCGGCCCCGTGCAGATCGACACCCTGCAAAAGGTCGGCGCGGTCATGCTGCTCGGCCAGGGCTTCGGCGGCCGCATCGGATGCTGTCTCGGACAGGGTGTAGATCGTGGCCCCCTGCGCCCGCCCCTCGGCCAGCGCATCGGCATGGATCGACAAGAACAGATCCGCCCCCGCCGCCCGCGCAATGGTCACCCGTGTCGGCAGCGGCACAAAGACATCGGCCTCCCGCGTCAGCACCACCTCCACCCGTCCCGTCCGCCGCAGCGCATCGCGCAATTCCCGCGCGAAGGTCAGGACCAGATCGGCCTCCGTGTGATCGCCGCGCACGGCCCCCGGATCGACCCCGCCATGGCCCGGATCGATCACCACCACGATCGGCCCATCCGATGCGGGCCGGCGCGTCTCCGACATCACCGGCGCGGGGCCTGCCGCCTCGGGCGGCGCGCCCGCCTGCGCCCGGAACGTGGCCTCGTCCGCCCGCACCAGCCGCACGACAACCTCCGCCCGGCCACTTGCCGGATCGACCGTCATCGCCGCTGTCCCCGGCACCATGGGCCGCGCCAGGTCGACGACCAGCCGCGACCAGCCCGCCTGCCGCGCCGGTCCCGCCGCGATTCCCGACAGACCCTCGGGCAGGACCACACCCTCCGCCCAATCGCCAAACGCGACCTCGCGGAAATCCACCACCACCCGCGCCGGATCGGCCAGCGTAAAGACCCGGAAGGGCACCGGCTGGCTCAGCGACAGCTGCAGGCTCACCCCGCCCTCTTCTGCGCTCAGGCGGCTGTCCTCGGCGATGAGGCGCGCAAGCGCCCCCATGCCCTGCGCCGCCGCGCCAAGGCCGAAGGTACAGACGGCCAGCGCCGCGAGGATCGGGATCAGGACTGCTCGGATCACGGGGTTCATCCCGGTTGATGTTGGTTGACGCGATCTTACCAAAACGAAAGTTGAGACCCAAGGGCCGCGTGATCCCGCCCAAGCGTAAAGGGCCCGTTACCACGTCCCTCTTGCCGTAACGCCTTGGCAAGAAAGCCGCGCGGATCTTTACCTTTCGGCAAGATCCGGCGCGCGCCCTTCACCAAGGGTTAACCACGCCCCGCAAAGAACCGGGTCAGCCGCGCGACGCCCTCCTCGATCTCCGCCGTGCCCCGCGCATAGGACAGCCGCAAGAACCCGGCCCCCCGCGACTTGTCGAAATCAAGCCCCGGCGTGACCGCGACCCCGGCCTCCTCGAGGATCTCGCGCGACAGCGACAGCGCATCCTGCGTCACCCCCGACACATCGACATAGACGTAGAATGCCCCATCCGCAGGGGCCACGCCGGTCAATCCGATCCCGGCCAGACCTTGCAACAAAACCTCGCGATTCCGGGCATATGTCAGGCGATATTCATCCAGTTCTGCGCGCCCCTCGGGCGACATGGCCCCCAAGGCCGCGATCTGGCTCGCATGGCTCGGACAGATGAACAGGTTCTGCGCCAGACGCTCGATGCTGCGCACATGGTCTTGCGGCACGACCATCCAGCCCAGCCGCCAGCCGGTCATCGAGAAATACTTGGAAAAGGAATTGATCACATAGACGTCGTCGGTGACCTCCAGCGCGCTCACCGCGCGGTCGCCATACTGCAGCCCGTGATAAATTTCGTCTGAAATCAGCGATATACCATGCGTTCTTGAAGCATCCGACAGGCTTTGCAGCGCCGCCTTGTCCAGCATCGTGCCGGTGGGATTGGCCGGGCTCGCCACGATCAACCCCGCCAGATCGGCGCTCAATTGCTCCGCAACCGGTTGATATCGCGTGGACAATTCGGTCCTGAGCCCCACCGGCTCAAGGCTCATCGCCGTCAGGATCTGCCGATAGGACGGATAGCAGGGCTCCCCCAGCCCCACCTTGTCGCCCGCATCGTAAAGCGCTGAAAACGCAAGGATAAACGCCCCCGACGCGCCCGATGTCAGGATCACCCGACCGGGGTCGAGGTCCAGATCGTACCATTCCCCGTAAAGCGCCGCGATGGCAGCCCGCAGATCGGGCCGACCCAGTGCGACGGTATATCCAAGCGGCCCCTTTTCCATCTCGGCGGCCAGCCGTTCGCGCGCCGCGCGTGGCGCCCCCGTCCCCGGCTGCCCGACCTCCATATGTATGATTTCACGCCCTTTTTCTTCAGCCGCACGCGCGGCCTCCATCACGTCCATGACGATGAACGGGTCAACGGCGCTACGGTGGGACAGGCGCATTGTGGGAAACCTCCGGACCTCTGCCCCGGCCTTCAAACAGCCCGCGCGCGGCCCGTCAACGCCCATCCGCCTCACGCCCCTGTGAGACCATGCCGCGCCACTCCGACTGGTCCGAGGCCATGGCGCTGTGCTACCAAAGCCGCGACACTCTTGCGAAAGACGGAACCCGTGCTCAAACACCTCCTGCCTCTCTGCCTTGCCGCGGGCCTTGCCCTGCCCGCCGCCGCGACCGATCTCGACAATCTCAGCGATGCCGAACGCGCCGCCTTCCGGGCCGAGGTTCGGGCCTATCTCCTTGAAAACCCTGAGGTTCTCATGGAGGCAATCGCCGTCCTCGAACAGCGCCAATCCCAGGCCGAGGTCGAACGCGACGGGATGATGGTCGCGGCCAACATGGACGCGCTCTTCAACTCCGCCTTCGATGTCAGCTTCGGCAACCCGGATGCGGATGTGGTGATCGTGGAATTCATGGATTACCGCTGCGGCTATTGCCGCCGTGCCCATCCCGAAGTGGCCGATCTTGTTGAATTGGATGGAAATATCCGCGTGATCATCAAGGAATTCCCGATCCTTGGCGAACAATCCCTGCTCGCCGCGCGCTTTGCCATCGCGACCCGGATCGCCCTTGGCGACGAGGCCTACATGGACATGCACAACGCCATGATGGAGATGCGCGGCGACATGACCGAGCCTGCGCTTTTGGGGCTTGCGGCCGAACTGGGGCTGGACGGTCCGGCGATCCTTGCCGCGACGGATGATCCGCTCGTGATGCAAACCATTGAATACAATCACGATCTGGCGCAGCGCATGGCCATCAGCGGCACTCCCAGCTTCGTCTTCGGCGACCAGATGGTGCGCGGCTACGTGCCGCTCGACGGGATGCAGGACATCGTGGCCTTGCTGCGCGAAACCGCGAACTGACCCCCACCGAAACGCCAAAGAAAAAGGCACCCCGCGGGGTGCCTTTTTTGTTTGCTGTCAAGGCGTTCAGCTGCCCAGCCACCAGCCGCGCCGCTTGGGCTTCGGCGGCTCGTCAGGGGCTGCTGCGGGTGCAGGCTCCACCGCCGCCGGGGCGGCTTCGGCCACAGGCTCCGGTTCCGGCGCAGGAGCGGGCTCGGGCGCGGCTTCCGCAGGCGCGGCTGCAGCAGGCTCAGCCTCCGCAACCGGCTCGGATGCGGCCTCAACCGCCTCAGCCTTGGCCTTGGACGTCTTGGCGGTCGTCTTGGCGGGCGTCTTGCGGGTCCGAGGCGCGCGGGTGCGCTTGGGCTTTTCGGCGGGCGCTTCCTCGGTCACGGCTTCGGCAACCGGTTCAGCCTCTGCCGCGACCTCGGCTTCGACAGCTGCCTCCGGCGCGGGCTCTGGCGCAGGTTCGGCCACGGCTTCGGGCTCGGCCTTAGGCGCATCGCCCTCGCCACCCTGATCCTCGTCCTCCTCGCCATCCTCGTCATCGCCTTCGGCGCGCCCATCTTCCATCCCGGCCTCGTCCGTCTTCTTCCGACGGCCACGGCCACCGCGACGGCGGCGGCGCTTCTTCTTGGGCTGCTCCTCGTCCTCGCCACGCGCGGCGGCGGGTGCGGCGACAGCCTGCGCCTCGTCCTCTTCGACCTCGATATCCTCGACCTCGACGACATCCTCGTCGATATCATTCATCAGGGCCGCATCCATGGACACGACGGGGCTGACCGCCGCGATGCGGCGTGTCGCGGTCTTGAACCGTTCGATCCGGTAATCGGGCGGCACCATGGCGGGGTCGGCCTCGACCCTTATCGCCATGCCGTAGCGCGCCTCGATCGCGGCCAGGTATTCGCGCTTTTCGTTCATCAGGTAGTTCACGATGGCGACGGGCGCTGTCACCTTGACCTCCTTGGCGCGACCCTTCGGCCCCTCTTCCTCCAGCTGGCGCAGGATGGACAGCGCAAGGCTGTCATCGGAGCGGATCAGCCCCGTGCCATGGCAATGCTTGCAGGGCTGGGTCGTGGCCTCCAGCATGCCGGGGCGCAGACGCTGGCGCGACATTTCCAGAAGACCAAAGGCCGAGATGCGGCCCACCTGGATGCGCGCGCGGTCGGTCTTGAGCTTGTCCTTCAGCCGCTTTTCCACGGCAAGGTTGTTGCGCCGCTCGTCCATGTCGATGAAATCGATGACGATCAGACCGGCAAGGTCGCGCAGACGGACCTGGCGCGCCACTTCCTCGGCGGCCTCGAGGTTGGTCTTGAGCGCCGTCTCCTCGATCGAGCCTTCCTTGGTGGCCCGGCCGGAGTTCACGTCGATGGCAACCAGCGCCTCGGTGATGCCGATCACGATATAGCCGCCCGACTTCAGCTGCACGGTCGGGTTGAACATGTCGGCCAGATACCCCTCGACCTTGTGCTTGGCGAACAAGGGCGTGGGGTCGGTGTAATGCTTCACGTTCTTGGCGTGGGACGGCATGATCATCTTCATGAAGTCCTTGGCGTGGCGATAGCCCGCCTCGCCTTCCACCAGGACCTCCTCGATCTCGCGGGTATAAAGATCGCGGATCGACCGGTGGATCAGGTCGCCTTCCTCGTAGATCGGGGCCGGCGCGATGGAGCGCAGCGTCAGATCGCGGATCTGTTCCCACTGGCGCTGCAGGTATTCGTAATCGCGCTTGATCTCGGTCTTGGTGCGCTGGCTGCCCGCCGTGCGGATGATCAGGCCCGCACCCTGCGGGACGTCGATTTCCTGCGCGATTTCCTTGAGCTTCTTGCGGTCGGCGGCATTGGTGATCTTGCGGCTGATGCCACCGCCCCGCGCCGTGTTGGGCATGAGCACGCAATAACGGCCCGCAAGGCTCAGATAGGTGGTGAGCGCTGCACCCTTGTTGCCGCGCTCTTCCTTGACGACCTGCACCAGCATGATCTGCCGGACCTTGATGACCTCCTGGATCTTGTATTTCCGGGGGCGCGGCTTGCGGGTCGGGCGGATGTCCTCTTCGGTGTCGTCATCGGCGACCGTTTCGGCGGCGGGGGCTGCCTCGCCCTCACCCTCGTGATCATGATCGTGATCGTGATCATGGTCATGATCCTGCGCGGCATCCTCCGCCCCGGCGTCTTCGGGTTCCTCGACCGGGGTCTCGGCGACCGTCTCCATCGGAGACAGACCTTCGAGCCTGTCGCCCTCGGCCTCGTCATCGCCCAGATCGACGACATCCATGCCCGATGGCCCGCCCGAGGCGGTGCCCGTCGTCACGGCATCATTGCCCGCGGCCTCAGCAGCCGTGTCCGACGCTTTGCGGCGGCGGGGCCTGCGGCCGCGCTTGGGCTTGGCGTCTTCCTCGGCCTCTTCGGCCATGGCTTCGGCGTATTCGCGTTCCTCGCGGAGCAGCGCTTCGCGGTCCGCGACCGGGATCTGGTAGTAATCGGGGTGAATTTCGGAAAACGCGAGGAACCCGTGCCGGTTTCCGCCGTAATCGACAAAGGCGGCCTGAAGCGAGGGTTCGACCCGCGTGACCTTTGCCAGATAGATGTTTCCTGCCAGTTGCCGCTTGTTCAGCGACTCGAAATCGAATTCCTCGACCTTGTGTCCGTCCGCCACGACGACCCGGGTTTCCTCCGGGTGCGTGGCATCGATGAGCATCGTCTTTGCCATTGTGTCCTTGCCCGTGACAGCCCGCGTCCCGGCCCCGGCGGCGCAAGCCACCCGAGCGTTGGAGAACGGTCACGATAGATGATGAAGGCGAGCATCGGGGGCGCGGCTGCGGCGGGGCTGTCGGCCCCGTTCCGTCTCACCATGTCTGCGCCCGAGCGGTGCATCGCGTCTGACTCCGACCGCGCCGGACGGTTCCGGTTCGGCCAATTCTGCCCCGTTGCAGGGGCGGTTCGGGATGGGCCGGGGGTGTTTTTGTGCCACCTGCGGCCCGAGTGACCTGCGCTCCCTGTCGCGCACGGTGTCCGGCGCGGATGGGGGATGCAGAGAAACCGGTTTGGGCTGGCGAAAGGCCAGCTTCGTCACATTAAGGGGCGCACGAGACAAAACGCAATGGCAATTCGTGCAAGACCCGTGGCCGGGGCACGGATCGCCCGCCCCGCGCCCGGACCGAAAAGCCCCGCCAGACCACGGGTTTAGAGGTAATCGGACCGGCTGAGCCCGTATTTCGCCATCTTCTCGTTCAGCGTCCGGCGCGGCAGGCACAATTCGTCCATGACGTTGGAAATCGACCCGCGATGGCGCCGCATCGTGTTGTCGATCAGCATCCGCTCGAAGGCTTCGACATATTCCTTGAGCGGCTTGCCCTCGCCGATCTGCTGCGGCGCGATTTCCGCATTGTCGGCCATCAGGAGCGAGGCGATGGACCCCGACCCCCGCCGCTGCTGCAAGATCGCGCGTTCGGCGATGTTGATGAGCTGGCGCACATTGCCCGGCCAGGGCGCCTGCAACAGCTGGGCCGCTTCCTGGGCCGTCACCTGCGGCGCATCGGTGCCGTATTCCTCGGCGAATTGCTCGCCAAAGCGGGTGAAGAGCGTCAGGATATCCTCGCCCCGCTGGCGCAAGGGCGGCAGGTCGATCCGCATCGCGGCCAGCCGGTAGAACAGGTCGGGCCGCAGGCTCGCCTCGCACATCTCGGGCTCGGGCGCGTTGCAGATCGCGACGATCCGCGTCTCGGCGGGCGTGCCCTGGTCGTTGATCGCCGTCAAAAGCCGCGCCTGCAGCGCTTGCGGCAGGCTCTCGATATCCTCGAGCACCAAGGTGCCGCCGCGCGCCTGTTCCATCAGGGGCTTGTCCTGATCCTCGCCCACCGGGCCGAACAGCATCGCCGCCAGCGTCGCCTCGTCATGGGCCGCGCAAGAGGTGGTGACGAAGCTCTTGCCCGCGCGCGGGCCCACCGCATGCAGCGCATGGGCCACCAGCGTCTTGCCGGTACCGGTTTCCCCCACGATCAGCACATGCCCATCGGCCTGCCCCAGGTCGAGGATATCCTCGCGCAGACGCTCCATCACGCCGCTCGTGCCGATCAGCTTGCGCATCAAGACCGTGCCGTCGCTCAATTCGCGGCGCAGCGCCCGGTTGTCGAGCGTCAGGCGGCGCTGCTGGCTCGCGCGCTTGGCCAGGTCGTTCATCCGGTCGGGGTTGAACGGCTTTTCGAGGAAATCATAGGCCCCGATCCGCATCGCCTCGACCGCCATGGGCACATCGCCATGTCCGGTGATCAAGATCACGGGCAGGCCGCTGTCGACCCCCATCAACCGCTTGAGAAAGGCCATCCCGTCCATGCCGGGCATCTTCACGTCGGTCACGACCACGCCCGGCCAATCGGGGCCGATGGCCTTCAGCGCCTCCTCGGCACTGGCATAGGTCTCGGTCTCGAACCCCGAGAGCGCCAACCACTGGCTGATCGACTGCCGCATGTCCTGCTCGTCATCCACGATCGCAATCTTCATCGCCCGTCGTCCTTTCCTTCGCCCGGCCGCATGGCTGCGGGCCGGTCCTACTGCGCCGCGCGGGCGCTGCCGCCCTCGATCCGGGGCAGGCGGATCTCGAAGACCGCGCCGCCGGTTTCCCCGTTGCGCGCGGTCAGCCTGCCGCCCAGATCGGCCACGATCCCCGACGAGATGGCCAGCCCAAGGCCCACCCCCTCTCCGGGTTTCTTCGTGGTGTAGAATGGCTCGAACAAGGCGTCGAGATCGTCAATCCCGTTGCCGTTGTCCCGCACCGTCAGAACCGCCTCCTCTCCCTCCGAGATCAGGAGGTCCAGTTCCCGCCGATCGACATCCCGCATCGCATCGAGCGCGTTGCGCAGCAGGTTGATGATCACCTGTTCCACCCGCAGCCGGTCGGCCATCACCATCACCGGCTGGCGCGGCAGGTTGCGCGTGATCTCGACCTTGGTGGTGCGCAACTGCGGCTCCATCATGGTGAGCGCGCCCTTCAGCGCATCCCGCAGATCGACGGGTTCCAGCGCGTCGCCACCCTTTCTGGCATAGGATTTCAGCTGCCGCGTGATCGCGCCCATCCGGTCGATCAGATCGTCGATCCGCTGGAAACTCGACGCCGCCTCCTCGATCCGCTTGCGTTGAAGCAGCAGCCGCGCGCCGGCCAGGTAGGTCTTCATCGCGGCGAGCGGCTGGTTCAATTCGTGGCTGACGGCCGCCGACATCTCGCCCAGGGCGGCCAGTTTCTGGCTCTGCGCAAGGCTCTGTTCGGCCTCCTCCAGCGTCCTCTCGACCCTCTGGCGCTCGGCGATTTCCCGCTGCAGGCGCCCGTTCAGCCGGCGAAGCTCTGCCGATTCCCGCGCCAGCCTGTCCGACCGCAACCGCGCGCGGCGGCTGATCAGGTAGAAACCGCCCGCAAGGATCAGGGCGAATCCCATGATCTCGAGCGCGAGGACCGCGTTGACCCGCTCGCGCACCGAGGCAAAGGCCGTGTAGCTCACGATGCGCCAGCCGCGAAACGGGATGCGGCTTTCCAGCCGGATCGTCTCGCTGCCGAAAAACCGCCGCTCCGCCTCGCCAAAGGCGAAATCGCCCGTCGCCTGCAGCGCGCGCTGGATGGCACTTTGCGGCGGCTGCAGCGCCAGCGCCTCGACCTCCGTGCGCCCCCGCCAGCGCGGTTCGGTGGACAAGATGATCTCGCCCTGGCTGTTGGTCAGAAACACCGCCTCCGCCGTGCCGCGCCAGCGCTCCACGATCCGGGCCAGGTCCACCTCGACCAGGATGACCCCCAAAAGCCGGTTGTCGGGCGTGCGCACTGCGCGCGAAAAGGTGAAATCGAACCGGCCCGTTTCGGGTTCATTCGAGGTGAACACCGTATCGGCCGACCGGCTCGCCTCGACAAAGAACGGGTCCGAGGTGCGCCTTTGCCCCAGCCTTTCGCGGTCGGTCGCCGCCACGATCCGCCCGTCGCGGTCCAAAAGCACGAGCGAGGCCGCACCCAGTTCATCCACGTAGGAAATCAGCCGCGCGCTCGTGTCCTGGTAACTGGTCGTCTCCAGCGCCCGCATCAGGACCGGATCGCGCGCCAACAGGAGCGGCACCACCGAATGGCGCTGCAATTCGGATTGGATCGTGCCCGAATAGATCGCAAGCCGGATCTCGGCGCGGTTGCGCGTCGTCTCGGTGAAGCGCTGCGTGAGCCAGGTGTTCGAGACCCAGATCGCCGCGATGGCCCCCGCAAGGAACACGACCAAAAGCCCGCGCAAGGCCCAGGTCCTGCGGCGCAGGCTGCGGTCGGCTCTGGTCTGGCTGTCCACGAGGCTCATGGCCGCCAAGGTAGAGGGGCCCGCCCCCGCGCTCAAGGGCAATGCCCGCTCAGGCCGCGACCAGCGCCTCGGCCAGCGTGCGGAACATCACCGCGCCATCCGTGCCGCCCTGGCCCGCGTCAATGACCCGCTCGGGATGCGGCATCAGGCCCAGAACACGCCGGTTGGGGCTCAGGATGCCCGCGATATCGCCCATCGCGCCGTTGGGATTGCCGATATAGCGAAACGCGATCCGGTCTTCCGCCTCGAGGGCCGCCAGCGTCTGCGCATCCGCGACGTAATTGCCGTCGTGATGGGCGATCGGATAGACCACCTCCTGCCCCGCCGCATATCCGGCGGTAAAGGCGCTGTCGGCCGTGCCCACGCTCAGGCGCTGCATCTTGCAGACGAATTTCAGCCCCGCATTGCGCATCAGCGCACCGGGCAGAAGCCGCGTCTCGCACAGGACCTGGAACCCGTTGCAGATCCCCAGCACATGACCGCCGCGCGCGGCATGGGCGCTGACCGCCTGCATCACCGGCGATTGCGCGGCAATGGCCCCGCAGCGCAGGTAATCGCCATAGGAAAACCCGCCCGGCACGCCGACCACGTCGACCCCCTCGGGCAGCGCGCCATCCTTGTGCCAGACCATCGTGGTCTCGAACCCCGCCGCGCGAAACGCCACCGCCAGGTCGCGGTCGCAATTCGAGCCGGGAAAGACGATGACGGCGGCCTTCACCCCTGCATCTCCACGCGGTAGCTCTCGATGACCGTATTGGCGAGCAGCTTTTCGCACATCGCCGTCACATCGGCCTCGGTCGCGCCCGGTGCCAGGTCCAGCTCGATCACCTTGCCCTGCCGCACGCCCTCGACGCCCTGGAAGCCCAGCGCCCCCAGCGCTGATTTCACCGCCTCGCCCTGCGGGTCCAGCACGCCCTGTTTCAACATCACGGTCACGGTGGCCTTCATCGCCCGCTTCCCTTCATCTTTCCAAAAATATGCATGCCGCGGCCTGCCGCGGGCGCATCGTCAGTTGATCAGCGTCGGCTTCGTCACGCCCGTCTCGCGCTGCGGCATGACGCCAAGACGCCGGGCCACCTCGGTATAGGCATCGGCAAGATTGCCCAGATCACGGCGGAACACGTCCTTGTCGAGCTTCTGGCCCGTCTCGATGTCCCAAAGCCTGCACGAATCCGGGCTGATCTCGTCGGCGACGATCAGGCGCATGTAATCGCCATCCCAGATCCGCCCGATCTCGATCTTGAAATCGACGAGCTTGATGCCGACCCCCAGCATCAACCCCGACAGGAAATCGTTCACCCTCAGCGCAAGGCTCACCATGTCATCGAGATCCTGCTGGGTGGCCCAGCCAAAGGCGATGATATGCTCCTCCGACACCATCGGGTCGCCCAGCTCGTCATTCTTGAAATAGAATTCGACGATGGGACGCGGCAGCGCCGTGCCTTCCTCGATCCCGAGCCGCTTGGAGATGGAGCCCGCCGCGACATTGCGCACGACCACTTCCAGCGGGATGATCTCGACTGCGCGGATCAGCTGCTCGCGCATGTTCAGGCGGCGGATGAAATGCGTCGGCACCCCGATCGCGTTCAGCCCCGACATGAAGAATTCCGACAGGCGGTTGTTCAACACGCCCTTGCCTTCGACGGTGGCGCGCTTCTCCGCGTTGAAGGCGGTGGCGTCATCCTTGAAATACTGAACCAGCGTGCCGGGTTCGGGGCCTTCATAGAGGATCTTGGCCTTGCCTTCATAGACCTTCTTGCGACGTGCCATGCTGTCTCCGGACATGTCTGGGGGTGGTGTGCGAACACCCGCGCCCGCTTCCTGATCGCGCCTATAGGGCAAAGCGCGCTGTGTCGCAAGCAAGCCGGGCATCGGCGCTTGCACCCCCCCGACGCAGGGTCGTAAGATCACGCCCAAAGGCCAATGACCAGACGGAGAGCTCCGCATGACCACTTTCGACGACCGCGAAGCCGCGTTCGAGACCAAATTCGCCCATGATCAGGAAATGCAGTTCCGCGCCGAGGCGCGGCGCAACAAGCTGATGGGCCTCTGGGTGGCCGAGATCCTCGGCCAATCCGCCGAAGAAGCGGCGGAATACGCCAAATCCGTGGTCAAGGCCGATTTCGAGGAAGCCGGCCACGAGGACGTGATGCGCAAGGTCCTGGGCGATCTGGGCGACCGCATCCCCGAGGGTGAGGTGCGCGCGAAATACGACGAGCTTCTGGCCGTGGCCAAGGCCCAGCTGATGACCGAGGTCTGAGGCCGCATCCCGCGACACGCGCGACCGACAGGACAGGCCCCGCCCCCAAAGGCGGGGCCTTTTCCATTCGCACATGAGTGCCGCTCATAACCTTCTTGCAGATTTTGCGCCTTGCTCATAACGCGCCAAGCCGTCACATGACCCTCGCGCGCATGATCCGACGGAGACCACGATGACATCCCCCCTTGCCCGGCTTCTGGAAACCCGCGACTGGCTTTTGGCCGATGGCGCGACCGGAACCACGCTGTTCAACATGGGCCTGCAATCGGGCGATGCGCCGGAACTGTGGAACGACGAACACCCCGACCGCATCCGCGCGCTCTACCAGGGCGCGGTCGACGCGGGCTCGGACATTTTCCTGACCAATTCCTTTGGCGGCACCCGCTCGCGCCTCAAGCTCCACAATGCCGAGGATCGCTGCTACGAGCTGAACAAGCGCGCCGCCGAACTCGGCCGCGAGGTCGCCGACAAGGCGGGCCGCCCCGTGATCGTCGCAGGCTCCATGGGCCCCACGGGCGAGATCATGGCCCCGATGGGCCCCCTCACCCATGAGCGCGCGGTCGAGATGTTCCTCGAACAGGCCAAGGGCCTGCGCGACGGCGGGGCCGATGTGCTCTGGGTCGAAACCATCAGCGCGCCCGAGGAATATGCCGCCGCAGCCGAAGCCTGCGGGCTCGCGGGCATGGATTGGTGCGGCACGATGAGCTTCGACACGGCCGGCCGCACGATGATGGGCCTGACCTCCGCCGGCATGGCCGAGCTGGTGGAAAAACTGGCCCACACGCCGCTGGCCTACGGGGCCAATTGCGGCGTCGGCTCGTCGGACCTGTTGCGCACGGTTCTGGGCTTCCGCGCCGCGGGGTCCGAGCGTCCCGTGATCGCCAAGGGCAATGCAGGCATCCCCAAATACCATGACGGCCACATCCATTACGACGGCACGCCCGAGCTGATGGCGCGCTACGCGGTGATGGCGCGCGATGCGGGGGCGACGATCATCGGCGGCTGCTGCGGCACCACGCCCGACCACCTGCGCGCGATGCGCCGCGCGCTCGAGGAAACGCCGCGCGGCACCGCCCCCACCCTCGACCAGATCACTGCGGAACTGGGCGGATTTTCCTCCGGTTCGGACGGCACCGATGACAACGGCCCCGCCGCACGCGAGCGCAGCGGACGCCGCCGCACCCGTACTTGACCCCGCAGGGTCGCGCCGCGCTTGGCCCATGTCGCATTTCGGCATTCTGCCCGCCGGAATTCCACTAGGACGAAATCAAGACCCGCGCGCGACCCGCGCATCCGCTACGAGCAGCGCACCACGCGCGCATCAGGTGACAGGAGACGCCAAGATGTCGGACGACAGTGACGAGATCATCCTTTCCGAACTCGACGACGAAGAACTTGTCGGCCAGATGTTCGACGACCTCTACGACGGCCTCAAGGAAGAGATCGAAGAAGCGGTCAACATCCTGCTCGAACGCGGCTGGACGCCCTATGACATCCTGACCAAGGCGCTCGTCGGCGGCATGACCATCGTGGGCAACGATTTCCGCGACGGCATCCTCTTCGTCCCCGAGGTTCTGATGGCCGCCAATGCGATGAAGGGCGGCATGGCGATCCTCAAGCCGCTGCTGGTCGAAACCGGCGCGCCGCGCATCGGCAAGATGGTCATCGGCACGGTCAAGGGCGATATCCACGACATCGGCAAGAACCTTGTGGCCATGATGATGGAAGGCGCGGGCTTCGAGGTGGTCGACCTCGGCATCAACAATGCCGTCGAAAGCTATCTCGGCGCGCTGGAAAGCGAACAGCCCGACATCCTCGGCATGTCCGCGCTCCTGACCACGACCATGCCCTACATGAAGGTCGTGATCGACACCCTCAAGGAAAAGGGCATCCGCGACGATTACATCGTGCTGGTCGGCGGCGCCCCCCTGAACGAGGAATTCGGCCGCGCCATCGGGGCCGACGCCTATTGCCGCGATGCGGCCGTGGCCGTGGAAACCGCCAAGGAATTCGTGCTGCGCAAGCACAACCAGATGGCGGCGCAAGCCTGACGTCGCAGGCTTCCCCGGCCCGGTGCCTTTGCCCCCGGCCGGGGAAGATATGCGCGCCCCGGCCTGACGGCACCATCCGCCGTCACGCGCCCTCCCCTAAGCGTCTGATTTCGCATGGGCGCCCGGCACAAAACCTGTTCCCGCTTTCGCGCAACATGCTTTAAGGCTGGCGCATGGCCGTTTCCGTCTTCATCGCACGCCGCATCGACGCGGGCCTGTTCGCGCAGGTCCACGAGCAGGTGTTCGACGCGCCCGTCGATGCGCATCTCCTGGAACGGTTCCTTGCCGCCGATCACCTCCATATCGCGGTGGCCGTCGACCGCGACCTGATGATCGGCATCTGTTCGGGCGTGATCCACCACAGCCCCGACCGGCCCGACAGCTTCTGGATCACCCGGCTTGCCGTGGCCCCGCCATGGCGGCGGCTGGGCATCGGCACGCGGCTTGTGATGACCGCCTCCGACCATGCCCGCCGCCTCGGCTGCCACGAGATCGCGGCCATGGCCCTGCCCGAGGATGCGGGCGTTCCGGCCTTTTGGGACAGCCTGCGATGGACCCGCACCGGCACCGGCGCGGGCCTCGTCTCATGCCCGCTCTGATCCTGCCCCTTGCGCTTTGGCCCGGCATTGTCTCTGGTCCGCGCCAGACCCCTCGCCGCGCCATGAAAGCCGCCTGATGCCTCCCCGTGACCTTCTTCTCGTGGCTGTCGTGATCCTCGCCTGGGGGTCCAATTTCTCGGCGATGAAGATAGCCTTGGCCGAACTTCCGCCCTTTCTCTTCGTCGGGCTGCGATTCGCGCTCCTGATCCCGCTCATCGCGATCTTTCCCCGCCCCGCCGGCTGGGGCGCGATCCTTGCCGTGGGCGCGCTGATCAACATGGGGCAATTCGCCTTTCTCTTCGGGGCCATGGCCGCCGATGCCAGCGCGGGCCTCGCCTCTCTCATCATCCAGAGCCAGGTTCCCCTGACCATCCTTCTGGCCTGGGCGGTCTATGGCGAACGCATCACGCTGGTGCAGGGCGCGGGCATCGCGCTGGCGGTGCTGGGGCTGGGCGGGATCGGCATGGTGGCGGGGGGCAACATCACGCTTCTGGGGCTGGGCCTGATCCTGTGCGGCGCGCTCAGCTGGGCCATCGGCAACCTTGTCCTGCGCCGCCTGCCCGGTGTCAGGATGCTGCCGCTGTTCGTCTGGGGCAGCCTTGTGCCGCCCCTGCCGATGCTCTGCCTGTCGCTTCTGACCGAGGGGCCCGCCCCCCTTGCCACGATCGCCGCCCTCAGCCCGGCGGGATGGGGGGCCGTGGCCTATGTGGCCATCGCCTCGACCGTGGTGGGCTATTCGATCTGGGGCACGCTCATGTCCCGCCACCCTGCAGCGCTTGTGACCCCTTTCGCGCTCTTGATCCCGCTCGTGGGCATGGCGACGGCGGCCCTCGTTCTGGGCGAAAGGATCACCTTGGGCGAAACCCTGGCCGGCCTTCTTGTCCTGACGGGCCTTGCCCTTGCCGTTCTTGGCCCCCGCCATGCCGCACGCAGGGCTAGGCGCGCGCCCCCGCCCGCGCCATGATCGCGCCATGACAGGGATCGACGACCAAATCCTCACCGACACGGGCCTGCCCCCCGAGGGGCGGGGCCGCATCCTCCTGATCGGCTGCGGGGCGCTCGCGCGCGAGGTGCTCGACCTCAAATCCGCCAATTCCTGGGACCATCTCGACCTGCATTGCCTGCCCGCGATCTTGCACAACCACCCCCAGAAAATCCCCCAGGCGGTGGAGGATGCCGTCACCGCGCGCCGCGCCGATTATGCGGAAGTGTTCGTCCTTTACGCCGATTGCGGCACCGGCGGGCTTTTGCAGGCCACCTGCGAGCGCTTGGGCGTCTCCATGCTGCAAGGGCCGCATTGCTACAGCTTTTTCGAGGGCAATACCGCCTTTGCCGCCCGAGACGAGATCACGGCCTTCTACCTGACCGATTTCCTCGTCCGCCAATTCGACGCTTTCGTCACCAAGCCCTTGGGCCTCGACCGCCACCCGCAATTGCGCGACATGTATTTCGGCAATTACACGAAACTGGTCTACCAGGCCCAGACGGACGACCCGGAATTGACCGAAAAAGCAAAGGCTTGCGCGGCATTCCTCAAGCTTGACTTCGAGCGGCGCTTCACCGGCTACGGCGATCTGGAAACCGCCCTCCGCAACCTCTGACCAACCGGAAAACGCAGGTTTTCGCCCCCTCAGCCCGAAACCTTCTCCGCCGCCAGAAGCCTGATCCGCTCGACCATCGCGCGCAGCCCGTTGGAGCGTTGCGAGGACAGGTGATCGTTCAACCCCAGCCGCGCCAATTCGCCGCCCGCATCCACCTTCAGCACCTCGCCCGCGCTCAACCCATCATACAGCGCATGCAGAACCGCGATCAGCCCGCGCACGATCATCGCATCGCTGTCGCCCCTGAACCGGAACACCGCGCCTGCGCCCTCGCCCTCGATCTGGGGCAGGATCCAGACCTGGCTCGCGCAGCCCTCCACCTTGGTGGCGGGCACTTTCACCGCCTCCTCCAGCGGGTCCATCGCCTTGCCCAATTCGATCACATGACGATAGCGGTCTTCCCAATCGTCCAGAAACTCGAAGGTTTCGGCGATCTCCTCGAAGGCGGGGCTGGCCATGGGCATCTCTCCGGGCAGTCTGTGGCGGTTCCGCCCCTGACCTAGGCCCATGGCATCGCCCCGTCCAGAGGCGCTTTCCTTCGCGCCGCCCATGCGCTACCCAAGACACGGACACGACCCGACGGAGACACAAGATGCTGCGCGCAACCCTCGCCCTGGCCCTGATCCTGAGCCTTGCAGCCTGCGGCACCCGTCTCAATCCGTTCAACTGGTTCGGCGGCGACCGCGAGGAACGCATCGCCGTGACAGAAACCGTGGCCGAACCCACCGATGCGCGCCGCCTCGTACCCGAAGTCGTCGATCTCGCCGTCGATGCCACGGCGCAGGGCGCCATCGTCCGCGCCATCGGCCGCCCCCCCGTGCAAGGCTACTGGGAGGCCGAACTGGTCGAGGTTGCGCGCGAGGGCAGCAGCATCACCTACGAATTCCGCGTTTTCCCGCCCCTGACCCCCACGCGCGAAGGAACGGCGCAGTCGCGCGAAGTGATCGTGGCCGCATCGCTGAGCAATTTCGACCTGGCCGGCATCCGCACCATCACCGTGATCGGCGCGGAAAACCGCCGCTCGGTCAACCGCCGCTGACCCGGCGACCCAGCGTCTCAGACCGGAACGATCCTGACCCGCTCGCCTTCGGCTGACAGCGCCACCTCACCGCGCAGCAGCCGCAGCGCATCCTCGCCGAACACCTCGCGCCGCCATCCCGTGGCCCAAAGCCCCTGATGGTCGCCACAGGCGATATCGTCGAGATCCGAGGACGAGGCGATGAGCTTGGCCGCCACCCCCGCTTCCTCGGCCTTGGCCTTCAAGAGAACCCGCAACAGGTCGGCCAGCGCCGAATTCAGGTTCGACCGATCCCGCCCCTCGAGCGCCTTGGGGTGCTTGTCGGCGGGCATGTCCAACCCGCGCTGCACGGCGGCGATCAGCCCGTCGGCGATATCGCCCTTGCGCGCATCGCGCAGCAAAAGCCGCGACTTGCCCAGATCGTTGAGGCTGCGCGGCTTGGTCGAGGCCAGCTCCAGCAGCGCATCATCCTTGATGACACGGCTCCTCGGCACGTTCTTGTCCTGCGCATAGCGTTCGCGAAACGCCGCCAGCTCTTGGGCGATGGCCAGCGTCTTGCCCGAATTGGTGCGGATCTTGAGCCGCTTCCACGCCTCCGACGGATCGACCACGTAGCTTGACGCATCCGTCAGCGCAGCCAGCTCCTCCTCCAGCCAGGCGGTGCGGCCCGTGCGCTCCAATTGCTTGGCCAGATGCTCGTAGATCTGGCGCAGATGGGTGACATCGGCCAGCGCATAGGTCTTTTGCGCATCGCTCAAGGGCCGGCGCGACCAATCGGTAAAGCGCGAGGATTTGTCGAGCGGCGCGCGCGCGATCTTGCGCACCAGCGTCTCGTAGCCGACCTGATCGCCAAAGCCGCAGACCATGGCGGCCACTTGCGTGTCAAACAGGGGCCGGGGCACCACGCCGCCATCGACGTGGAAAATCTCCAGATCCTGCCGCGCGGCGTGGAACACCTTGACCACGCCCGGCGCGCGCATCAGCTCCCACAAGGGCTCCAGCGACAGCCCCTCGGCCAAGGGGTCGACCAGCACCGCATCGGCATCATCCGTGCCCGGCAGCGCCAGCTGCACAAGACAGAGCTGCGCGAAATAGGTCCGCTCGCGCAGGAATTCCGTATCGACCGTGACATAGGGGGCCTGCATGGCCCGGGCGCAAAAGGCGGCAAGCGCGTCGGTGGTGGTGAGCGTCTGGATCAAGCGTCGGATCTTTTCTCGGCCATGGGAAAAACTCTGCCGGTGATAGGCGAGGCTTGGCCGATTGAAAAGAGCCTGCGCAACGCCCCCCGGCCACGGTCGCCGCGACCGGGGGTGTCTCCGCTGGCAGGACGCGAGGGTGATCTCGCCGCCCCACGGCCGCCAGCATGCCCCGAAATGATTAAAGCAAAGTAAAGCAGGGGAACGAGGCGCAAAGCCGCGTGACGCCTCCGCGCTGCGGCCAATCCCCCCGCGCGCCCCGCCACCCCCGCGCCCCCTGTTAGCGCAAACCCGCGATGTTTCCGCTAACGGTTACGCTAGCACACCGAAACGGAACGCATTTTTCCTTGGCCCCGCGGGTATGCTCCGGTATGCCGCACCCAAGACCTGACGCGACAGATCACGGAGACCGCCATGACCATCACCCTCGGCATCAACGGTTTCGGCCGCATCGGGCGCTGCACGCTGGCCCATATCACCGAAGCCGCGCGCAACGATGTCCAGGTGGTCAAGATCAACGCGACCGGCCCGATCGAAACCAACGCCCATCTCCTGAAATACGACAGCGTCCATGGCCGCTTCCCCGGCGAAGTGCGCGTGAACGGCGACACGATGGACCTTGGCCGCGGCCCGATGAAGGTGTTTTCCACCTACGACCCCGCCGAACTGGATTGGGAAGGCTGCGATGTCGTTCTCGAATGCACCGGCCAATTCAACAACCGCGACGCCGCCGCCGTGCACCTGACGCGCGGGGCCAAGCGCGTGCTCGTCTCCGCCCCCGCCAAGAACGTGGACAAGACCATCGTCTATGGCGTGAACCACCGCGAATTGCTGGCCGAACACCATGTGGTCTCGAACGGCTCCTGCACCACCAATTGCCTCGCACCGCTGGCCAAGGTCCTGAACGACGCCATCGGGATCGAACGCGGGATCATGACCACGATCCACAGCTACACCGGCGACCAGCCCACGCTCGACCGCCGCCACAAGGATCTCTACCGCGCGCGCGCCGCCGCGATGGCGATGATCCCCACCTCCACCGGCGCGGCCAAGGCCCTCAAGGAGGTTCTGCCCGAACTCGAAGGCCGTCTTGACGGCACGGCGCTGCGCGTGCCCACGCCCAATGTCTCCTGCGTCGACTTGACCTTCGAGGCGAAACGCGACGTGACCGTCGCCGATGTGAACGAGGTGATCCGCGAAGCCGCCGAAGGGCACATGCGCTCGGTCCTCGCCTATGACCCGGAACCCAAGGTTTCGATCGACTTCAACCACACCACCCATTCCTCCATCTTCGCCCCCGACCAGACCAAGGTCGTCGGCGGCCGCACCGTCCGGGTGCTGGCATGGTATGACAACGAATGGGGCTTCTCCGCCCGCATGGCCGATGTCTCCGCCGCGATGGGGCGTCTCTTGCACTGATAGCCAGCGCCGATCCGACAAGGGCGAAGGCCGTGCGCTGCGGGGAGGCAGCGCACGGCCTTTCTCTATGCGGAATTGGCGCAAATCCCCCCTGAACCGCAGTTGCAGATGCCTCCATCCCCGGTTCGCATCCCCAAAACCCAACCCCGGTCCAATGGTGCGCCGGGGCGGCGGCGGTCATCTCTCCTCTCGTCACGGCGCCGCATCCCGCCGCGCCCCATGATCGGAGATACGACAATGACCCGCATTCTTGCCGCCACCCTCGCCGCAACACTTGCCCTGTCCGGTACCGCCATGGCCTCGCCCGACGCGCAGGTGCCCCAGGACACCCAGGCCGCCATCCGCACCCTCCTTGAGGCGCAAGGCTACGAAGTCCGCCAGATCGAGACCGAGGACGGAATGTTCGAAGCCTATGCGCTCAAAGACGGCGAACGCTACGAGATCTACATCAACGCCGACATGCAGATCGTCCGGACCCAGCGCGACGACTGATCCCTCCCCGTCGCCGCTTGCGGGGGCGACAGGCCCAAGCTGCCGCCCCCGCCATCACCCACACCCCCAAGGACGATAGCCATGACCCGCCACCCCGTCTGGGACCCGTTCATCCGCCTCTTTCACTGGGCGCTTGTCGCGGGCTTCGCCGCCAATGCGCTCTTCACCGATGACGAAAGCACGCTCCACGAATGGGTGGGCTATGCCGTCGTGGGCCTGATCGCCGCCCGGCTGATCTGGGGCCTGATCGGCCCGCGCCACGCCCGTTTCGCCGATTTCCTGCCCAGCCCCCGCGCCGCCCTGCAACAGGTGCAGGACATCGCCACCGGTCGCCACCGCGTCTACCTTGGTCACACGCCGCTGGGGGCCTTGATGATCCTGAACCTGCTCCTCACCATCCTCCTGATCGGCGCGACGGGCTACATGATGACCACCAATGCCTTCTGGGGCGTCGAATGGGTCGAGGAAGCGCACGAGGTTCTCGTGGGCTGGGCCGAGATTTCCGTCCTCGTCCACATCGCCGCCGTGATCTGGGAATCCTTCCGCACCGGCGTGAATTTGCCGCAAGCCATGATCTCGGGGGTCAAGTCGGTGCCCGACGATGCTACGATCGTGAAATGATGCGTGGCTTGTCCGAAAACCCCGCGGCCCTGGCCGCGCTCATCCTCGCACAGGCGGCCTGTGCGGGGGTGTTTCTCTTCGACGTGGTGCTCGACGGGGGCGAATTGACCCGGCTCTGGCCGCTCGACTGGCATTTCGGGGTCGAGGCGGCGGCGGTTCTGGGCCTGATCGCGGGCATCGCCTTTGAAATCCGGGTGCTCCTGCGGCTTCTGGCGCGCAAGGCGCATCTGGAACGGCAGGTGTCGATGGCCGCCAGCGCCCTTCATGACGTGATCGAGGCGCATTTCCGCAAATGGGGCCTGACCGCATCGGAACACGACGTGGCATGGTTCACGGTCAAGGGTCTGCCCATCGCCGAGATTGCCCGCCTGCGCGGCTCGGCCGAAGGGACGGTGAAAAGCCATCTCAACGCCATCTACCGCAAGGCCGGGGTGACGAACCGGGGCGAATTGCTGAGCCTGCTGATCGAGGATCTGATGGACAGCCCCGATCCCGCCCCCCTGCCCCAGGCGCTTCCGGCGGGCGGCTGACCGCCTTTGCCCCCTTTGCCCCGCCGCCTGTCCGTGGCAGGGTCTCCCCGACGCAAGGGGTAGGCCATGAACACGGCAACATCGATCTTTCTGGTCCTGTGCATCGCGGCATTCCTGATGGTGGATGCCACGATCTTCGACTGGGACCTGTCGCTGTCGCTCGCCCGGCGCTTTGCGGGGCTTTTGAACTGGCTCGCCTTCTGGCGGTAGTCTTGCGCGGGCCTGCCCGAAAACCGGGCAGATGACCGCTTTGGCCCTCGGCCCGCCCCCGGCCCCCGTTGCCCTGTGCCGCGACGCTGGCTAACACTCCGCTGACGGTGACACGCCCGACCGGCCGGCAACAGGCCGCGCGGCCAACAGCGAAGGATGAAAGATGGCTCAGGATCGGATCGACCTTTTGCGGCGCGCGGCGCTGACGCTTTGCGCAGGCCTCATCGCGGCGGCGACCCTGCCGCTTGCGGCAAGCGCGCAGGAAAACACGCCCCAGGATCCCCGCCTGCATACCCCCGGCCAATTGACCGTCGCCACCGGCGACCCGGTCTATCCGCCGTGGATGATGAACAACGACCCCGCCAGCGGCGAAGGCTTCGAGAATGCGCTCGTCTATGCTTTGGCCGAGGAAATGGGCTTTGACCGCGACCAGGTGGTCTGGCTGGGCGAAACCTTCGAACAATCCATCGCACCGGGCGCGAAAGCCTATGATTTCGCCATCCAGCAGATCTCCGTGACCGAGGCGCGCTCCCAGATCGTCTCCTTCAGCCAGGTCTATTACCAGCCGCAAAAGGCCGTGATCGCGCTGCCCGGCACGGCGGCTGAGACCGCAACCAGTTTCGAGGATCTGCGCGGCCTGCGCTGGGGCGCCGTGATCGGCACGACCGACAATGATTACCTCGTGAACGTCCTGGGCATCACCGATGCCGCGATCTACAACGAACAGGTCGACGTGTTTCAGGCGCTTCAGGCAGGCCAGATCGACGCGACGCTCGCAGCCCTTCCCACCGCCCTCTTCGTGACCGCCGTGCAGGTCCCCGATGCCTCCATCGTGGCGCTTCTGCCGCCCGACGAGAATGACAACGGCCATGGCCTGCTGTTCGAATTCGGCAATCCGCTCGTGACCTGGGTGGACGAGGCGCTCTCTGCCCTGATCGAACGCGGCACGGTCGATGACCTGGTGGCAACCTGGCTTGTCGCCGACCCGGACCTGCCCGTCATCGCCGAATGAGCGACGACACCCCAGACCATCGCGCGCGGCGGGGCCCGCCCCCGCCGCCGCCCAGACGCGGCTTTGACTGGCGCGCCGCGGCGCTGCCATCCGCCATCAGCGCCATCTCCATCCTGATCGTCTTCGGCGCACTCGGCTGGGCCATCACCTCGGCCGAGCAATGGCCGCGCATCCGCCTGCAATTCTTCAACCTCGACGCCATGATCGCGGCCTTCCCCCGCGTGCTGCAAGGCTTCTGGGTGAACATACAGGTCTGGCTGACCGTCCTTGCGGCCATCCTCGCCTGGGCGCTGGCGCTTGCCATCCTGCGCAGCTTGCGCGCGCCGTGGTTCGCGCCCTTCCGCCTGATGGTCGTGATCTACATCGACCTTTTTCGCGGCGTCCCGGTCCTTCTGCTCGTCCTCCTTTTCGGCTTCGGCATCCCGGCGCTGAACCTGCCCGGCCTGCCCAATTCGGGCCTGTTCTGGGGCGGGGTCGCCATGGTGCTGAGCTATGCCGCCTACGTGGCCGAGATCTACCGCTCGGGCATCGACGCGGTCCACGAGGGCCAGCGCGCCGCCGCCAGATCGCTGGGCCTGACCGAATGGCAGACGCTGCGCTACGCGATCCTGCCCCAGGCGCTCCGCAACGTGGTCCCCGCGCTGATGAACATCGTCGTCGCCCTGCAAAAGGACGTGGCGCTTCTGTCGGTCATCGGCGTGCGCGACGCGGTGCGCGAGGCGCAGATCTACACCGCCACGACCTTCAACTATTCCTCGCTGATCGTGGCGGCCGGTCTGTTCCTTCTGGCAACCATCCCGATGGCCCGGCTGGCCGATTACCTCACGCGGCGCGACCGGATGCGCCGCTTGCAGATGGCGGGCTGAGCGATGACACCGATGATCGAGATCGACGAAGTCACCAAGTATTTCGGCCAGAAACTCGTGCTCGACCGCGTGTCGCTGACCGTGAACCGGCATGAAACCATCTGCCTGATCGGGGCCTCGGGGTCGGGCAAATCCACGCTCCTGCGCTGCGTCAACCGGCTGGTGGACCACGATTACGGCACGATCCGGCTCGATGGCATCCCCAACGACGACCCGTCCTTCGGCAAGACGGGCCTGCAAAAACGCGCCTCCATCGTCTTTCAATCCTACAACCTCTTTCCGCACATGAACGTGCTCGACAACATCACGCTCGCCCCCCGCCGCGTGCATTCTGTGGCCCGCGCCGAGGCCGAGGATCGCGGCCATGCCATCCTCGCCCGCTTCGGGATGGACGGCTTTGCCCGCGCCTATCCCGAACAGCTCTCGGGCGGGCAGCAACAGCGCGTGGCCATCGCCCGCGCGCTCATGACCCGGCCCGATGTCCTCCTGCTCGACGAGATCACGGCAGCCCTCGACCCCGAACTGGTGGGCGAGGTTCTGGCCATCATCCGCAGCCTCAAGGACGAGGGGATGACGATGATGATCGTCACCCATGAAATGGCCTTCGCCCGCGACTGCGCCGACCGCGTGGCGTTTCTGGCCGATGGCGACATCCTCGAGATCGACGCCCCCGAGCGGCTCTTTTCCAACCCCGCCCACGACCGCACCCGCCGCTTCCTGCACCGCATCACCGAGGCGGGGAGACTCTAGCTCCCCCCTTTTCTTTGCGCGCCACTCAGGCTACACAGGCGATGTTACCGCTAACAGCGCCACCCGCACAGGCGCGATACGCGATCATCGGGAGAGAGACATGGCCGTCAAAGTCGCCATCAACGGATTCGGACGCATCGGCCGCAACGTGCTGCGCGCCATCGTCGAAACGGGACGCACGGATATCGAGGTGGTCGCGATCAACGACCTCGGCCCGGTCGAGACCAACGCCCATCTCCTGCGCTTCGATAGCGTCCATGGCCGATTTCCTGCCACCGTCACCACGACCGAGACGACCATCGACGTGGGCCGTGGCCCGATCGAGGTGACGGCGATCCGCAACCCCGCCGACCTGCCCTGGTCCCATGTCGACATCGTGCTCGAATGCACCGGCATCTTCACCGACAAGGACAAGGCGCAGGTCCATCTCGAAAACGGCGCCTCCCGCGTTCTGGTCTCGGCCCCCTCCAAGGGCGCGGACAAGACCATCGTCTATGGCGTGAACCACAAGACGCTGACGGCGGGTGACCTGATCGTCTCGAACGCATCTTGCACCACCAATTGCCTCGCCCCCGTCGCCCATGTCCTGCACAAGGCCATCGGCATCACCCGCGGCTTCATGACCACGATCCACAGCTACACGGGCGACCAGCCGACGCTCGATACCATGCACAAGGACCTCTACCGCGCGCGCGCCGCAGCCCTCTCGATGATCCCGACCTCGACCGGGGCTGCCAAGGCCGTGGGGCTTGTCCTGCCCGAACTGAACGGGAAACTCGACGGCGTGGCGATCCGGGTGCCCACCCCCAATGTCTCGGTCGTCGACCTGACCTTCGAGGCCGCCCGCGACACGACGCCCGAGGAAATCAACCAAGCCATTCATGCAGCCGCCGCCGATGGCCCGCTCAAGGGCATCCTCGGCGTGACCGACGCGCCGCTTGTCAGCAGCGATTTCAACCACGATTCCCATTCCTCGATCTTCGCCACCGACCAGACCAAGGTGATGACGGGCAACCTGTGCCGCGTGCTCAGCTGGTATGACAACGAATGGGGCTTTTCGTGCCGCATGGCCGATACCGCCGTCGAGATGGGCAAGCACCTGTAACGGGCGGGCACCGTCGGATTTGCATATTTGGGGAAAGATGAAGGGGGAGGCCCGCTTCCCTCTCCCGCCCGCGCAGGATAAGCCGGTCCGGCAAGCGCGCGGGGGGTGCGGTCATGGACAATCTCAAGGGCATGGGCTGGATGACGCTGGCCATGCTCGCCTTTGCGCTCACCGACATGGTCCTGGTCTTTGCCACCCGCGCCCTGCCGGTCGGTCAGGTCCTGTTCCTCTTCGGGCTGGGAGGCGCGGTTCTGTTCGGGCTTTGGGCCGGCATGCAGGGGCACCGCTGGGTCAGCCCGGTCCTCTTGATGCGGCCCGTGATGGTCCGCAACGGGGCGGAGGTTCTGGCCACCGTCAGCTTCGTCTTCGCGCTCTCGCTCATCCCGCTCTCGACGCTGTCGGCGGTGATCCAGGCCAATCCGCTGCTGGTGACGCTCGGGGCGGCACTGTTTCTGGGGGAAAAGGTCGGCTGGAAGCGCTGGCTTGCCATCGTGGTGGGGCTCTTCGGGGTGCTCTTGATCGTGCAGCCGGGGGCGGCGGGATTCGATCCCAACATCTGGCTGGCGGTCGCGGCCGCCATCGGCCTGTCATTGAGGGATCTGGCCACGCGCCCCGTGCCGCGCGACGTGCCGACGCCGCTTCTGGCCAGCTACAGTTTCGCCGCCGTCTCGGTGGCGGGGCTTGCCGTCATGCCCTTTTCGGGCGGCTGGACCACGCCCACCCCCGTCATGGCGCTGATCATTCCGGGAGGCGTGCTTCTGGGCATGGTGGCCTATTTCGCCATCACCGCCGCCATGCGCGTGGGCGAGATCGCGGTCGTCACACCCATGCGCTACACGCGCCTCGTCTTTGCCTTTGCCATCGCCATGATCGTCTTCGACGAAAGCCTCGATGCGCTGACCATTCTGGGTGTCGCCATCGTCGTGGCCACGGGGCTTTTCACGCTCTGGCGCGAGCGCCGGGCGCGCGGCTGACCTGTCGCACACGTTACCGCAACCACATGCTTCGCTTGGGGCCGACCCCTTGCTATAGAGCGCGCAACACGAAATCAGGGGGAGCCCCATGAGCATCATCATCGACATCCACGCCCGCGAGATCCTCGACAGCCGGGGCAATCCCACCGTCGAAGTGGACGTGACGCTGGAAGACGGCACCGAAGGCCGCGCCGCCGTGCCCTCGGGCGCCTCGACCGGCGCCTACGAGGCGGTGGAAAAGCGCGACGGCGACAAGAGCCGCTACATGGGCAAGGGCGTGCTGCAGGCCGTCGCCGCCGTGAACGGCGAGATCGCCGAGGCGCTGGTGGGCTTCGACGCGACCGAACAGGAAGCCATCGACGCCGCCATGTGCGAGCTGGACGGCACCGACAACAAGTCGCGGCTCGGCGCGAATGCGATCCTGGGCGTCAGCCTCGCCGTGGCCAAGGCCGCCGCCGATTACAGCGCGCAGCCGCTCTACCGCTATGTCGGCGGCACGGCAGCCCGCATCCTGCCCGTGCCGATGATGAACATCATCAACGGCGGCGAACATGCCGACAACCCGATCGACATCCAGGAATTCATGATCATGCCGGTGGCGGCCGAGAGCATCGCCGATGCCGTGCGCATGGGGGCCGAGGTCTTTCACACCCTGAAGAAAGAGCTTTCGGCAGCCGGCCTCTCGACCGGGATCGGGGATGAGGGCGGCTTTGCCCCCAACCTCAGCTCCACCCGCGACGCGCTTGATTTCATTCTGAAATCCATCGAGAAAGCGGGCTACAAACCCGGCGATGACATGATGCTCGCGCTCGATTGCGCGGCCACCGAATATTTCAAGGACGGCCGCTATGTCCTTGCCGGGGAAGGAAAAAGCCTGACGCCCGAGGAAAACGTCGCCTTTCTCGCGGCGCTTGTCGACGATTACCCGATCCTCTCGATCGAGGATGGCTGTTCCGAGGATGACTGGGAGGGCTGGCGCGCCCTGACCGAGGCCCTGGGCGACCGGGTGCAGCTGGTGGGCGACGATCTTTTCGTCACCAACCCCGAGCGCCTGGCCGAAGGCATCGCCAAGGGCTGCGGCAACGCTCTCCTGGTCAAGGTCAACCAGATCGGCACGCTGTCGGAAACCTTGGCCGCCGTCAGCCTCGCCCATCGCAACCGCATGACCTGCGTCATGTCCCACCGCTCGGGCGAGACCGAGGATGCGACCATCGCCGATCTCGCCGTCGCCACCAATTGCGGCCAGATCAAGACCGGCTCGCTCGCCCGCTCCGACCGGCTGGCGAAATACAACCAGCTGATCCGGATCGAGGAAGCCCTGGGCGACACGGCCATCTACGCCGGGCGGAGCATCCTGCGGGGATGACCCCCCAGGCCCTCATCTTCGACGTCTTCGGAACCTGCGTCGACTGGCGCAGCTCCGTCGCGCGCGAGGTGGGGGCCGTCCTGCCCCGGGTCGATGCCACCGCCTTCGCCACCCTCTGGCGCGCCGAATACGACCCCGCCATGGCCCGCATCCGGGACGGCGGGCGGGGCTATGTGCCGCTCGACGATCTCCACCGCGAGAACCTGCACAAGGTGGCGGGCGATCTTGGCGTGACCGCGCCCGACAGCCTCTCCCATGCCTGGGAAAAGCTCGATCCCTGGCCCGACGTGGTGCCGGGTCTCCTGGCGCTCAAGACCCGCCACATCATCGCGCCCTGTTCCAACGGCTCCATCGCGCTGATGACCCGCCTCGCGAAACACGCCGCCCTGCCCTGGGATTGCATCCTCGGCGCGGACATCGCGCAGGATTACAAGCCCAAGCCGGGTGTCTACCGCGCCTCCTGCGCCGCGCTGCGCCTGCCGCCCGAGGCGGTGATGATGGTCGCGGCCCACAATGACGACCTGCACGCTGCCCGCGCCGCGGGGCTCCAGACCGCCTTCGTCCCCCGCCCGACCGAACATGGGGAACGGCAGACAACCGATCTTGTCCCCGATGCCGACTGGGACGTGATCGCCCCGGATTTCCTCGACCTCGCAAGGCAGCTTGCCCCATGAATGCCGACCAGATCATCGCCCATCTGAACCTCGCCCCCCATCCCGAGGGCGGGTTTTACCGCCAGACATGGGTGGCGGAAAACGCCGGCCGCCCCAGCGGCACCTGCATCTATTTCCTCCTCAGATCCGGACAATCGAGCCATTGGCACAGGGTCGACGCGACCGAGATCTGGCTCTACCACGCGGGCGCCCCCCTCATCCTGTCCCTGTCGGACAGCGACCAAGGCCCCGCCACCGACCACCTCCTCACCCCCGACTTGGCCACGGGCGCGCCCCAGATCATCGTGCCCGAACACCATTGGCAGGCCGCGCGCACGACGGGTGATTTCACCCTCGTCTCCTGCACCGTCTCGCCGGGTTTCTCCTTTTCCGGCTTCACGCTGGCCCCGCCGGGCTTCGATATCCCGCGCCGGTAAAGCCTGTCGCGCAAGAACGGGAACCGGTTTTGCGCATCCGGAACAGACGCACCAGACCCCCATCACGATCCGTGAACGCCCGCATCGCGAATTCGCGCTCGCACCCCCGCGCGCCTTGCGCTACGCCGCCGCCATGACCGCAGCCACGACCCAGACCGGCGACAGCCCCTCGGGCTTTCTCTATGCCACCTCGGCCTATCTCATGTGGGGCTTCCTGCCGCTCTACATGAAGGCCCTCGCCCATATCCCGCCGGTCGAGATCATCGCCCATCGCATCTTGTGGTCCATCCCCATCGCGGGCCTCGTCCTGCTCCTTCTGGGGCGCACAGGCGACCTGATCCGCGCGCTCAAGACACCGCGCATGGTCGCCATGGCCGCCGTCACCGCGGCCCTCATCTCGATCAACTGGGGCGTCTATGTCTGGGCCATCGCCAATGACCGCGCGCTCGATGCGGCCTTGGGCTATTACATCAACCCGCTCTTTTCCGTGGCGCTCGGCGCGGTGCTGCTGCGCGAACGGCTGGCAGGCGTGCAATGGCTGGCCGTGGGCCTTGCCGCGGTGGCCGTCACGATCCTGACCCTCTCGGCGGGCGTCGTGCCCTGGGTGGCGCTCGTCCTGATGACGACCTTCGGCCTCTACGGCTTCCTGCGCAAGACGCTCCCCATCGGCCCCAACCAGGGCTTCCTGCTCGAGGTTCTGCTGCTATCCCCCCCGGCACTCGCCTATCTTCTGTGGCTGGGGCCAGAGGGCCATTTCCTGGCCACCAGCTGGCGCGATACGGCGCTCCTTCTGGGCACGGGGGCGGTCACCGCCATCCCGCTCATGCTCTATGCCAATGGGGCCAAGGGCTTGCGGCTCTCCACCATCGGCATCTTGCAATACATCGCGCCGACGATGATCTTCCTGATCGCGGTCTTCGTCTTCGCCGAACCCTTCGGCCCGGCCCGCGCCGTGGCCTTCCCGCTGATCTGGGCGGCCCTCATCCTCTACACCGGCTCGATGATCCGCACGGCCCGCAGCGCCCGCGCCTGATCCCTTCATCTTTCCCCAAATATGCTGGGGGCTCGGGGGCAAAGCCCCCGATCTAAAGACGTCGGGCAAAGCCCCCGATCTAAAAACGTCGGGCAAAGCCCCCAGGACTGCAGGCCGCGCTCACCGCCCCTTGACCCGGGTCACGCGGCCGCCGCCCACGGGCGCCGCCACCCCCGTCGTGCCCGGCGCCGAGGTCGGCAGACCGAGAAGCACACGCATCGCCAGATAGGCAAAGGCCTGCGCCTCGAGGAAATCGCCATCCAGCCCCACATCCTCCACCGGCACGACGGGCCGGCCAAGGGCGATAGCCAGCATCTCCATCAGCCCCGGATTGCGCCGCCCCCCGCCCGTCACCAGTACCCGCTCGGGGTGGCGCGGCAGATGCTCCATCGCCTGCGCCACGGCCCCGGCACAGCAAGCGCCAAGCGTCGCCACCGCATCCGCATCCGCCATCCCCGCCACCCAATCCCGCAGCTTGGGAAAGGCGTCGCGGTCGAGCGATTTGGGCGGCATCTTGCGGAAATAGACATCGTCGAGAAAGACCGCGACGGTTTCCGCATCCACCCGGCCCGCCCGCGTCAACACCCCGTCCCGGTCAAAAGCCTCGCCCCGCCGCGCCCGCATAAGATCGTCGATGGGTGCATTGGCAGGCCCCGTATCGAAGGCCAGGCAGGCGCCGGGCAGCTCCGGCCCCGCCACGCCGGGATCGACCAGCGTGATATTGCCCACCCCACCAAGGTTGAGGAAGGCAACCGGCCCCTCCGCCCCGATGTAGCGCGCCAGCGCCCAATGATAGAACGGGGCCAGCGGCGCGCCCTGCCCGCCCAGCCCCATGTCGTTCGACCGGAAATCCCAGACCGTCGTCAGCCCCAGCGCCTCGGCGATCCGCGCGCCATCGCCCGCCTGGTGCGTGCGCCCGCCCTCGGGGTCATGGGCCAGCGTCTGGCCGTGAAAGCCAAAGGCGCGCGCGCCCTCGAGCCCCGCGAAAGCCTCCAGATGCGCCGCCTCGACCACGCGGGCGGCCTCCGCCACACCCGCATCCCCGGGCCAAAGCCCAAGGCCCGCACGGATCACCGCGCGCTCCTCCTCGGAATAGGGCCTGTAGCGCGTCTCGCCGAACCCCGTGATCGAAACCCCGTCGGTCTCGATCAGGGCCAGGTCCACGCCATCCATCGACGTGCCCGACATCGCGCCCGCGATCCATTGCGGCCCGGCGCGAAACGCATGTCTCATCCCCGGCCTCACACTCTTTCCCTTCACGCAACCGCCCGCTATAGCCCGAACACATCCCTCGAACATGGACCGGAGCCCCATGACCTACCAGCCCAAATCCGACTTCCTGCGCGAGATCATCGCGCGCGGATTCCTGGCCGATTGCACCGACCTGCAAGGCCTTGACGAGACGCTGCTGAAGGGTCCGGTCACCTGCTATATCGGCTATGATGCGACGGCGAAATCGCTCCACGTGGGCCATCTTCTGAACATCATGCTCCTGCGCTGGTGGCAGAAAACGGGCAATCGCCCGATCACGCTCATGGGCGGGGGCACGACCAAGGTGGGCGATCCGAGCTTTCGGGCCGATGAACGCCCGCTGCTGACGCCTGACCAGATCGACGCCAATATCGCGGGCATGCAGCGCGTCTTCGACCGCTACCTCGGCTATGACGCCAGCGTGACCGGCGCGGTTATGTTGAACAACGCCGAATGGCTCGACGGGCTCAACTATCTCGATTTCCTGCGCGATATCGGGCGGCATTTCTCGGTCAACCGGATGCTGTCGTTTGAATCCGTGAAATCGCGGCTCGACCGCGAGCAATCCCTGAGCTTTCTCGAATTCAACTACATGATCCTGCAAGCCTATGATTTCCTCGAGCTGTATCGCCGCGAGGGCTGCGTCCTGCAGATGGGCGGCTCGGATCAATGGGGTAATATCGTCAACGGCATCGACCTGACCCGCAGGGTTCTCGATGCCCAGATCTTCGGCCTCACCACGCCGCTTCTGACCACCTCGGATGGCCGCAAGATGGGCAAAAGCCAGGGCGGCGCGATCTGGCTCGATGGCGACATGCTCTCTCCTTACGAATTCTGGCAATTCTGGCGCAACACGACCGATGCCGATGTGGGCCGCTTCCTGAAACTCTACACCGAGCTTCCCGTCGCCGAATGCGACCGCCTTGGCGCGCTGCAGGGGGCCGAGATCAACGAGGGCAAGATCATCCTCGCCAATGCGGTCACAACCCTTCTGCACGGGGCCGAGGCCGCGCAAGCCGCCGAGGCGACAGCGCGCGAAGTCTTCGAGAAGGGCGGCATGGGCGACGACCTGCCCACCCTGACGCTCACCGCAGCCGAGATCGGCGAGGGGATTTCGATCGCCCAGCTCATCACCCGCTCCGGTCTCGCCGCCTCCGGCAAGGAGGCCAAGCGCCTGATCGCCGAGGGCGGCGCGCGGATGAACGACGAAGGCCTGACCGATGCCGGGCTGATGCTGACGACCGCCGATCTGGCGCAGCCGATCAAGCTGTCGGCCGGCAAGAAACGTCACGCGCTCGTGGTCTTGCAGGATTAACCTTTCGGCAGGATTCGGGTCGCGGATTTAACCCTTCCGCAAGGATCGCCTCGGTCCCGTTAAGCTTTGGTTAGGCATCGGCAGGGCAATCTTGCGCCCATGTCCGATGCCTTGCCCCTCCAGCAATCGCCCCTCTATGCCGCAGCCTTGGCGCGGCTCGGCGTGCCCATCCGCGTCATTCATGGCCCCGATGGCCCGATCCTTGTCCTGATGCGCCGCCTGCCGCTCTTGGGCCAGGTGGCGCTGGTGTCCCGCCCAAAGGGCCGGATCGACGCCGGGCTGCGCAAGACCCTCGGCGCGCGTATCCTGATCGTCAACGCGGACAGTGCCGAACAGGGCCAAGTTCTTGCGAAACAGGGATTTTTCCGCATCTCCGCCCCCCGCGCCCACGCCCATCTGTCGCTTGCAGGCACCCCCAGCGACTGGCTGTCCCGCATGCAGGGAAAATGGCGCAACCGCCTGCGCCACGGCCAGCGGCAAGGGTTGGAATTGCGGACAAATCCCATGCCAGCCGATTGCAATCATTGGCTTTTCCACCACGAAACCGCCCAGCAAAAAGCCCGCGCCTATCGCAACCTGCCCCCTGCCCTGATCGCCGCCATGGCCGGTGCCGACCCCACGGCGCTCCGCCTGTTCACCGCGCGCAAGGACGGCAAGATCTGCGCCGCGATGCTCTTTGCCAATCACGAAAACAGCGCAACCTACCTCATCGGTTGGTCCGACGCGACCGGTCGCAAGACATCGGCCCATCCGGTTCTGATGTGGCAAGCGATGGCGGAGCTGCACGGATCGGGCGTGACGGACATCGACCTAGGCCATTGTGATCAAACACGAAACCCCGGCCTTGCCCATTTCAAACTGGGCAGCGGCGCACGCCTTTGCCCCCTTGGCGGAACATGGATCACCGCCCCCGGCCTTGGCCTTTTGCGGCCCCGAAAACCTCGGGTCCCTAGCCCGCCACAGCCCGCAACAGCCGCGCCCGCGCAGGCGGCACCGCGCGGATTTCCAGCCCCGTGAACACATGCAGCGTCCCCAGATCGCGGTCGATCACCGCATGATCGCTGACCCATCCCCCCATCAACAGATAGGTTCTGAGCAAGGGCGGCATCTTGGCCTGCGCGCGTTTCAGATCTGGTTTGCGCCGCAACCGGCTGGCGAAACGGAACACGGCCGGGGCTTTGACGCGCGGCAGCCAGCGCTTGGGCGCGATGTGGCGGTCACGCAAAAGCGCGAAAGCATCGTAATAGTCGCGCGCCTCGGTGCCGTGGAAAGACGAACATCCAAAAAGCATTTCAACGCCTTGGCGGTCGACATATTCCGTCATCGCCCCCCAGGCCACGCGCAGGATATCGGGATCGCGCCACTCGGGATGGATGCAGAACCGCCCCATCTCGACCATTGGCCCGTCGAAATCGGCAAGCGCCGACAATTCGTAGAATTGCGCCGAATAGCTGCGCCCGATCTCGGCCCCCGAGCCCAGGTGCAGCAGTCGGAAACAGCAGACCAGATCGCCGCTGCGCGTCTCTTCGACAAGGACATGGGTGCAGGCCGTGTCGAAATCATCGGCATCGGGCCGGGCTGCATCGGGCCCGCGAAAGGCCAGGGCCCGCAGGCGTTGGGCCGCCTCGATATCTTGCGGGGTCACGGCCGTCCGGGCCCGATATCTGCCCCGTGCAAAGCTCAACATCCCTCGGTCCGCTCCTGCCATGCCGGTCCGACTGCGCCGATCCCCGGCACGAGGTCCGACCGCGCCGATCTCCGGCACGAGCATAGATTGCTCCGATGACGGCCGCGCGACAAGGGGATGCAGGACGCGCGACATTCCGCGCGACCCCAACCTCAATCGGCGAGACCTTCACCGATGTTGATACGGCCGAAATTCGACAGGATCTGCGCAAGGAAGGAAATCTCGCGCACCGAGCTGGTGGTGACGCGGCGCGACAGATCGACGATCTGCCCGTCCTCGAGCCCGAATTCCTCGATATTGCTGACGCGGCCCTGCCCGTCGAAGGACACGGCGAGGATCTGGCGCTCGGTGATTTCCGGGGCGCGATAGGCATAGTTGCGCACCCGGTAGGCGGTGTAGAACCACGCCTCGTCCCGCATGACACCGGCCGATCCGGGGCGACCGATGGCCTCGATCACCGCCTCGCGGCTGTCGCCGATATTCACTTCGGCAAGGTCTTCGGGCGGGGGGAAATAGCCGTGGTTGTTGAACGTGGCGGAACAGGCCGCGAGGCTCAGCGCCAAGGCCAGCGCCACGAAACCTGTCCGCAAACCGCGCATCGACATCTGCATGATCGCTCAACTGCCCCGTTGCTGGACCCGTTATTGGCCCCGAACGCCCGCCTTACCCTTGCGAAGTCGTCCGAAGCTTTCTATCCGCTTAACCCACCCCGGCGCACAGGGCAAGTTTGCGCCGTTATTCCGAGCAGAGCGGAGGCGTACCATGGCTGACGAAGCCCATATCCTGCCCCTTGCACGGCTGCCACGCGGCAACGAGCGGAGTTTCGAGATCACGCCGGAGGCGCAGGCGCGCGCCCGGCTGGCGGAGGAGCTTGGCATCACCTCGGTGCGCAAGCTGCGGCTGGCGGGACGGCTGGTGCCCGACGGCGCGCGCGATTGGCGGCTGGAGGCGATGCTGGGCGCGACCGTGGTCCAGCCTTGCGTGATCACCGCCGAACCCGTGACCACCCGCATCGACGAACCCGTCTTGCGCCGCTACCTGGCCGACATGGACGAGCCCGAAGGCGACGAGGTCGAGATGCCCGAGGACGACGCCGCCGAGCCTTTGCCAGCCACGCTCGACCTGTGGGCGATCCTGGCCGAAGCGCTGGCGCTGGCCTTGCCGCTCTACCCAAGGGCCGAGGGCGCAGCGCTCGACAGCGCCGTATTCGCGCCGCCCGGCACAGAGCCCCTGACCGATGAACAGGCCAAGCCGCTGGCCGGTCTGGCAGCGCTGCGCGACAAGCTCAAGGGCGCAAGCGAAGACTGACCCCCTGCGGGCGGAGGAACCCGGGACAGGCCCGCGTTCGGTGCGCGGGATTCAGGGGTTGCATGGCCCGGGAATCCGAGTATGTTCCCGGCCTCATTCGCCCCTGCCCCGACGTGCCGATACGCGCTGGCCAAAACCTTCGCGTCACGTTAGGCACCGGGAACCGGACGAAACAAGATTCTGATTGCATAGGGCGGCCGAACCGGGATCGCCCCCGAACACCGAGGTTGTGACATGGCTGTCCCCCAGAACCGAGTGACGCGTTCGCGTCGTGGCATGCGTCGTTCCCACGATTCCCTCGTTGGCGGCAATCCGAACGAATGCCCCTCCTGCGGCGAGCTGAAGCGCCCGCACCACGTCTGCCCGTCTTGCGGCACCTACAATGACCGCGAAGTCATTGCGAAGGCCGACGAGATCGACCTCGACGAAGACGCGGCCTGATCCGACATCGGCCCGAGGCGTGAGGCGACCCGCGGGATGACCCAGGGAACGGCACTGACCGCCAGCACGATCCCGGGCACCATCCTGTCCATCGATGCGATGGGCGGTGATCACGGCCCCGGGGCCGTCGTGGCCGGAATGGCCCGCGCAGTCGCCAAGAACGAGGCGCTGCGCTTTATCGTTCATGGGGATCGTCCCGAACTCGAGCGGCTGATCGACCGCCGTCGCGGCCTGGCCGAACGGTGCGAGATCCGGCACGCCGAGGGCGTGGTCACCATGCACGACAAACCCTCTCAAGTGATGCGCCACGGCAAGGACACGTCCATGTGGTCCTGCATCGAGGCGATCCGCAACGGCGAGGCCGGGGCTGCCGTGAGCTGCGGCAACACCGGCGCGCTGATGGCCCTGAGCATGATCCGCCTGCGCAAGATCGAAGGCGTGAACCGCCCCGCCATCGCCTGCCTGTGGCCCTCGCGCAATCCCAGCGGTTTCAACGTGATGCTGGATGTGGGCGCGGATATCCGGGCCGATGCGGGCGATCTGCTGCAATACGCGCTGATGGGTGCAAGCTATGCGCGCAACGGGCTTGACCTCCGGCGCCCGCGCGTCGGCCTGCTGAACGTGGGCACCGAGGAACACAAGGGCCGCGCCGAGCTGAAACTGGCCGCCGACCTGATCGAGCGTGTCAGCACAGCCGCCGATTTCGATTTCGTGGGCTTTGTCGAAGGCGGCGATCTGCCCTCGGACAAGGTGGATGTGATCGTGACCGACGGCTTCACGGGCAATGTCGCGCTCAAGACGGGCGAAGGCACCGCCCGGCTGATCCGCGAGCTTTTGGGCGAAGCCTTCCGGTTTTCGCCGCTCAGCCGGGTTGCCGCCCTACTGGCCTATACCTCGCTTCGGCGGTTGTCGAAACGGATCGACCCGCGCCGGGTCAATGGCGGTGTTTTCCTCGGGCTGAACGGCACGGTGGTGAAATCGCACGGATCGGCCGATGAAACCGGCGTGGCGGCGGCGATCAAGCTTGCGGCACGGCTGGCGGCGGCGGGGTTCAACGAGCGTCTCACGGCGCGACTGGCCGAGGCCGAACAGGCCGCAGCGGCAGCAATGCAAGCGGAGGCCGGACAGGCATGACGAAAACTCGCGCCGTTCCGGTCGGCATCGGCCATTACCTTCCCGCGCGCGTCGTGGAGAATGCGGAATTCGAAAAGACGCTCGATACGACGGATGAATGGATTCGCTCCCGGTCGGGCATCGAGCGGCGGCATTTCGCGGCCGAGGGCGAAACCACGAGCCAAATGGCCGTGGCAGCCGCCCGCGCCGCTCTCGACATGGCAGGCCTTGCGCCCGATGACATCGACGCTGTGATCGTCGCCACATCGACCCCCGATCTGACCTTTCCGTCCTGCGCCACGATGGTGCAGGCAGGTCTGGGGATGGAGCGGGGATTCGCCTTCGACGTGCAGGCGGTCTGCGCCGGATTCGTCTTTGCGCTGGCCAATGCGGATGCGCTGATCGTGTCGGGCCAGGCGCGGCGGGTTCTGGTGATCGGGGCCGAAACCTTCAGCCGGATCATGGATTGGACGGATCGCGGCACCTGTGTCCTGTTCGGAGATGGGGCGGGTGCCCTGATCCTCGAGGCGCAGGAGGGCGCGGGCAATGCCGATGATCGCGGTATCCTTGCGACCGATCTGAATTCGGACGGGCGGCACCGCGACATCCTTTATGTCGACGGTGGCGTCTCCTCCTCGCAGACCACGGGTGTGCTGCGCATGGAAGGCCGCGAGGTGTTCCGTCATGCCGTTGAAAAGCTTGCCGAAACAGCCACCACCGCGCTCGAGAAGGCAGGCGTCGGCGCCGATGAGGTTGATTGGATCGTGCCGCATCAGGCGAATTTGCGCATCATCACCCGCACCGCGCAAAAGATGGGCATGGGCATGGACCAGGTGGTGGTGACGGTGCAGGACCATGGCAACACATCTGCCGCCTCGATCCCGCTGGCGCTGTCGGTGGGGGTGGCGCGCGGCCAGATCAAGCGCGGCGATCTCCTGGTCTGCGAAGCCATCGGCGGCGGCCTTGCCTGGGGCGCGGTGGTAATCCGCTGGTAGGTTTTGCGGCGGATAAACGCCACGGCCCAACCCACTCGATTGACTTGAGAAATTCCTTCGCCCATGCTGCGCCAAAACATGGGGGACGAAAATCGATGGCTGGCAAGACGCTGACCCGGATGGACCTGTCCGAAGCGGTATTCCGCGAAGTGGGCCTGTCGCGCAACGAGAGCTCGCAACTGGTCGAGCGTGTGCTGGACCTGATGTCCGATGCGCTGGTCGCGGGCGAACAGGTGAAAATCTCGTCCTTCGGAACCTTTTCGGTGCGCGCCAAGACGGCGCGGGTGGGCCGCAATCCCAAGACGGGCGAGGAAGTGCCGATCAGCCCCCGCCGGGTGCTGACCTTCCGCCCCTCGCACCTGATGAAGGACAGGGTCGCGGCGGGCAACCGCGACTGAGCATCTCGCGCCGGCCCAAGGCCACGGCGCGCGGCCAAGATGGCAGAACGACCGAGCAGAGGCGGGTAAACCGGCCATGTCCAAATCGTCGCAAGCCTTTCGCACGATCCGCGAGGTCGCGGATTGGCTGGATGTGGCAGCCCATGTGCTGCGCTTCTGGGAATCGAAATTTCCGCAGATCAAGCCGGTCAAACGGGCGGGTGGTCGGCGCTATTACCGTCCTGCCGACATGGAGCTTGTGGGGGGCATCAAGGTGTTGCTCCATGATCGCGGCATGACGATCCGCGGCGTCCAGAAAATGATCCGCGAAGAGGGCGTGGCCGCCATCATGGCCCTGTCCCCGCCCGTCGATCTGGAGGACGAGGATATCGTCGACGGCGTCGATGCGCCGGAAGCCGAGAGCGACAACTGGCCCGAGACGGAGGCCGAGGTGGCGGACGATCTGCCCGAAGACATCCAAGAGGACGACAAGGACGACACCGCCGACCTCACGGACGCGCAGGATGCGATGGCGCCTGACGCCAGCGCGGACGACGGCGCAGACGCCGAGGACATCGCCGCGATCCCGCCCCGGCGCGATCCTGTGTCGCCGCCTGCCCCCAAGCTGTCCCTTGTGCCGCCCCCGCACCCGCCGCGGCAACGGAATCCCCCCGGCAACAGGCAAGCCTGTTCGATTTCGACATCGACAACGAGGAACCGGACGACGATCTGTTCGAGGGCGACCAGCCCGCAAGCGACGCCCCCACGCGCGACGACAGCGAATCGTTTCCCACGGTTGCCCCTGCCCCGGACCCCGAACCGGCTGGCGCGATCCCGGATGCGCGGGACAGCGATGTCGAACCGGTCGACGCGGACCCCGCCCCGATGTCCGATCTTCTGCACAGGTTGAGCGCCGCCTCTGCGCGTGACGCGGCGGGCCTGCGCCCCGCGCTCGCAGCGCTCTGCGCGCGGATGCGCGCGGATCCGCGGGATTGAACCTGCACCCTGCCCCCTTGCGCCCCCCGGCAAAATGCGTAGAAGGGCGAAACGTCGGGCTATAGCGCAGCCTGGTAGCGCGTCCGTCTGGGGGACGGAAGGTCGCAGGTTCAAGTCCTGCTAGCCCGACCAAAATCTTCCCGCATCACGCGGGACCCCGTGAAAACCGCCTTGCGCCCCCGGCGCGGGCGGTTTTTTCTTGGGGGAAACAGGGGGAAGCCCGGATGACGGACCAGATGCAGGGCGTGCTGCCCGACCACGCGCTAGAGGCGATGATCGCGGCGGGCCAGATCCGGTGCGCCAACCCCGATGCCGACCAGGTGCAGCCTGCCAGCCTCGACCTGCGGCTGGGATCGGTCGCCTACCGGGTCAGGGCCTCGTTTCTCGCCGGACAGGGTCGCCCCGTGGCCGACCGCATCGCCGAATTCGAGATGCACCGGATGGACCTGACCCATGGCGCGGTTCTGGAAAAGGGCTGCGTCTATGTCGTGCCCCTGCAAGAGGGTCTGGCGCTTCCCGCCGATGTCACCGCCGTGTGCAACGCCAAAAGCTCGACCGGCAGGGTCGATTGCCTGACCCGCGTGATCGCCGATGGCGGCACCGAATTCGACCGCATCCCCGCGGGCTACACCGGCCCGCTTTACGCCGAGATCTGCCCGCGGTCCTTTTCGGTCAAGGTCACGCCGGGGTTGCGGTTGAACCAGATCCGGTTCCGGCGCGGTCAGGCGGTGTTGAGCGATGCCGAACTGGCCAGCCGCCACGCGGAAAGCCCGCTTGTCGACGGCAAGCCCGTCATCGACGAAGGGCTCGGCTTTTCGGTCGACCTGACGCCGACATCTGCGGGGATCGTGGGCTACCGGGCCAAGCCGCATGCGGGTGTCATCGACCTGACCGCGATCGGCGGCCATGCCATTCCCGATTTCTGGGAGGAAGTGCGCAGCGAGAATGGGCGCATCATCCTCGATCCCGGCGCCTTCTATATCCTCGTCAGCCGGGAGGCGGTGACGATCCCGCCCGATTGCGCCGCCGAGATGTCGCCCTACCTGGCCATGGTCGGTGAATTCCGGGTGCATTACGCGGGCTTTTTCGATCCCGGTTTCGGCCATGGCGTGCCCGCGCGCGGTGTGCTCGAGGTGCGCTGCCACGAAGCACCTTTCGTGCTCGAACACGGGCAGGTGGTGGGACGGCTTGTCTATGAACGCATGGCCACCCTGCCCGCGCGGCTCTACGGCAGCGGCATATCCTCGAACTACCAGGGACAGGGACTGAAATTGTCCAAGCATTTCAAGAGCTGACGGACAGCCCTATCCGCGCAGGAGCTGCGAGTAGTAAAGCAGCCCATGCCCTGCCATCGCGCGGGACACGCCTGCCCAGATCGGGGCAAAAGCCAGCCAATCGGTGCGGATCGCGCGGGCGATTTCATCCAGATTGCGCCGCCCGTCGATCTGCGACAAGGCCCGCGCCGCCATGCCGGGAACGGGGATTTCGAACTTTTCGCCCTCATGCGTCATCGGGATCACCCCGTGCTTCATCACATGCTGGGCAAGTGCCGGACCTGCCACGCCCTTGAGATGCGGCACGGCCTGCGGCCCGGCCTGCGCCACGCGCCCCTCGGCCTCGGCGCGCGGGGCGGCGTAGAGCACATGGGTCCGGATCGTGCCCCGCAGCGCCTCGGCCAGATCCATGCGTTGGCCCGCGTCCAGCCCCGCAAGCAGGCCCTTGTCCCCGAGGATCGGCACCGGATCATAGAGATGGGCCTGCGGCGTGCCGGTCATGGCCAAACCCGCGCGGTCGAGCACGGACAGCAATTCCCCGATACGGAAGGGCCTGTCCTGACTGTGCAGAAGCAGGTCATAGAACCCCGCCTCGCTGGCGCGATGATCGGACAGCTGCGCATTACGCTTGAACGGATGCCCTTCGGGGATGCGGTCAAAGATCGCCTTGGCGCGGCGCAGCCGGTCGCGCGGGCTGCCCTCCAGCACGGCGCCAAAGGCCTCTTGCAACGGGTAAACGCCGGACCGGCCAAAGGGCGCATAGACCATGAGGCCGATACCACCGCCCGGTGCCAGCGCGCCTGCCAGCGCGTCGAACCCCGCCTGCGGATCGGGCAGGTGATGCAGCACGCCGCAGCAATCGATATAGTCGAACCGCCCCATCCCCGGCGCATCCAGAAGCGACCCGGTCACGAAGGTGATGCCGGTCAGCCCCCGCGCCGCCGCCCGCGCCTCGGCCACCCTGCGCGATGCGGTGGACAGATCGACATAGGTGATCTCGTAGGGTCGGCCCGCGCTTGTCAGCACCTGCGCGAGCTGGATCAGCGCATCCCCCGTGCCGCCACCAGCCACCAGCGCGCGCAACGGCTGCGACCAATCCCGCGCGCCGGAAAACAGGTAGTGATCGATCTCCAGCGGATGGCTGGGCGAGCCGGTGATCAGGCGCTTTGCCTCCTCCGCCGCATCGCGTTCAGGATAGGGAAAGGCCTCGTATTGTTCCGAAACGCGGCTCATGTGACGGGCTCCCGATGCGGCAGGTGGTCCAGCGCGCCCGGCGGCAAGGAGCCGAGCGGCACCACGAAGGTATGGATCGAAAACAGCACGGCATCGCACGAGGACAGCCGCACAAGGCATTGTTTTTCCGACCTGAGATAGCGCCCTTCGGCCCGGATTTCCCGGCGGGGGGCCGCCTCGCGTCGCGGCTGGTGCAGATCGGCTTGGGCATAGACAAGCGCATTTTGCCGCCAGAGCGGCTGCCCCACCCGCACCGCATCGAACAGTCGCTGCACCCGCGCGGCCATGCGCGCGTCATAGACCGCCACCGGATCATGGATGCCGGTCAACGGGCGGCCGATCTTTTCGGCGAGCGTCCAGCTGGCGGGGAAACACAAGATCGCAGCACTCAGCACATGTTCGCCGCCCCGGGGTTCCATCAGGCACAGATCCTCCTGCACCAGGCGGGCCAGCGTCCCGAGCTTGTCTGACGGGTCAAGGGCCACATCCACCCCGTCCGGGCGGCGGCATATGTCGCGTCCCAAGGCATAGCCCGGATCATCGGCCAAAACCGCCAGAACCGCCTCGTAAAGTGCGGCAACCGCCCCCTCCGACCCCGGCAGGGCCGCGATCACCGCGTCACGGTTTTCTGCCACCAGCCGGTCGCGCAGCGCCATCTGGTCGCCAAAAGCCTCGTCGCGCATCAGCCAGCCCTCGCCCGGCGGCAAGGGTTGCACACCCGGCAGGCGCGCGGTCGCCGGGTCGAGCCACGGCAGATGCGGCAGGCGGGTCTGGCAGATCGGATCCATGGCGGCAAAACCATCAAGCATCGGGGACATCGGACCAAACCCCATCCCCCCGCAAGGTGCAAGCGCGCAAGCCCTCAGGCGGCGGGCCCAAGGGGCAGAAGCGGGCTTGCCTTGATCTCCTCCATGCTCAGAAGGGCGGTGACATTGTAGATCTTCACCTCGGAAATCAGCGCCTGGTAGAACGCGTCATAGGCCCGCGCATTGGGCACGCGCACCTTGAGGATATAATCGATCTCGCCCGCAAGCCTGTGCGCCTCCTGCACCTCGGGGCGGGCCTTGAGCGCGGCGAGGAATTTCTTCTGCCAATCGGCCTCATGCTCGGAGGTGCGGATGAGGACAAAGAAACAGGCCTCGAACCCCAGCTTCTCGGCATCGAGCAATACGGTTTGCTGCCCGATGATCCCCGCCTCCTTCATCTTGCGAATCCGGGACCAGACCGGCGTCTTGGACGAGCCCACGACGCGCGCGATCTCGTCGAGCGAGCGCGAGGCGTCTTCCTGAAGGGCCGCAAGGATTTTCCGGTCGAGCGCATCGATCTGGTCAGACATCGTGAGGGGCTCCGGGCAATTGGAACGAAGTTTCTGCTGGGGCGAATTCATGCAAACGAATGTTCCTTTTAGCAAGGCATATCTGCCAATTATTGGGAAATTGTTCTATCTCTGCCGCATGCCTTCGGAACAGGATGGATGCGCCAGATGGACCATTTCCCGATCTTTCTCGCCGTAGAGGGCCGCCGCATCGTCGTGTCGGGCGGGGGCGAAACGGCGCTGGCGAAACTGCGCATCCTGCTCAAGACCACGGCGCGGATCACCGTCTTGTCGGGGGCCCCCGCGCCCGACTTGGTGAAGCTGGCCGATCAGGGCAAGATCACGCTGATTGCGCGCGCCTTTGGCCCCGGTGACGCGCTTTGCGCGGCGCTGGTCTATGCCGCCAATGACGATGCGGCCGAGGATGCCCGCGTCGCGCGGCTGGCCCGCGCCGATGGCGCGCTGGTCAACATCGTCGACAATCTCGAGGACAGCGCCTTCATCACCCCCGCCATCGTCGACCGTGACCCCGTGACGATCGCCATCGGAACCGAGGGCGCGGCCCCGGTTCTCGCGCGCGCCATCAAGGCCGATCTGGAGGAACGCCTGCCCGTGTCGCTGGGTCTGGCCGCCCGCGTCGGCAAGGCCTTCCGCAAGGCCGCCGAGGCGCTGCCGATGGGCCGCAAACGGCGCGACTTCTGGGCCGATTACTATTTCAACGCCGCCCCGAAAGTGGTCGAGACGCAAGGCGCGGCGGGGCTGGATGCCGCCCTCTCCGAGCTGCTCGCCAAACATCTGGCCGATGCCCCGACCGAGGGACGCGTCGATCTGGTGGGCGCGGGTCCGGGCGATCCCGAGCTTCTGACGCTCAAGGCGCGCCGCCTGCTCGACCGGGCCGATGTGGTGATCCACGACCGGCTGGTATCGCCCGGCATCCTCGAACTGGCGCGGCGCGAGGCGATCCTGATCGATGCCGGCAAGGAAGGCTTCGGTCCCAGCATGACCCAGGCCCAGATCTGCGCCCTGATGGTCGACCATGGCAAGCGCGGCGCGCATGTCGTGCGGCTCAAGGGGGGCGACCCCGCGATCTTCAGCCGTCTCGACGAAGAGATCGAGGCGCTCGAGGCGGCAGGGATAGCCTGGTCCATCGTCCCCGGCATCACGGCGGCCAGTGCCGCCGCCGCCGGGATCGGTCAGGCCCTGACGAAACGCGGCCGCAATGCGTCGCTCCGGATCGTCACCGGCCATGACATGAAAGGTTTTGCCGAACAGGATTGGCGCGGGCTGGCCCGGCCCGGCACGGTGGCGGCCATCTACATGGGCGCGCGCGGTGCCCGCTTCATCCAGGGCCGGCTGATGATGCATGGCGCGGACCCGGCAACACCGGTGACGGCGGTCGAAAATGCCTCCCGCCCGGACATGCGCTCCATCGCCACGACGCTGGGCCAGCTTGCCGCGACGCTGGAGGCCGAGGTGCTGACCGGTCCCGTGATCCTGCTCTACGGGCTCTGTCCCCGGACGGCCGAGGCCGCCCTGCCCCTGCCCCATCCCACCTCCCTTGCCGACCGGAAAGAGGAATTCGCCTGATGCCCCCCCGCCCCTACACCCCCAAGGTCTTGACCGCCAATGCGCTTCTGGAGGGCGACGTGGTCTGGCTCGCTGCCGATGGCCACTGGACCCGCCGGATGGAGGACGCCGCGCTGATCGAGGACGAGGCCAGCGCCGAGCTGCACCTGCTCGATGCCCATGCCCGCGCCCACGAGGTCGTGGGCCCCTACCTGGCGGAGGCCAAGCGCGGCCCCAAGGGCCCCGAACCGACCCATTTCCGCGAAGCCTTCCGCACGCGCGGCCCCTCCAACTACCCCCATGGCAAGCAGGAGGGACGGTGATGTATCGCTATTCCGAATTCGACGAAAGCTTCGTGCGCTCCCGCGTGGCCCAATTCCGCGGACAGGTCGCGCGCCGCATCGACGGCAGCCTGACCGAGGATGAATTCAAGCCGCTGCGCCTCATGAACGGGCTCTATCTGCAGCTGCACGCCTACATGCTGCGTGTCGCCATCCCCTATGGCACGCTCGACAGCGCGCAGATGCGCCAACTGGCGATGATCGCGGACCGTTGGGACAAGGGCTATGGCCATTTCACGACGCGCCAGAACATCCAGTTCAACTGGCCCAAGCTTGCCGATGTGCCCGACATGCTCGATGCGCTGGCCGATGTGGGGATGCATGCGATCCAGACCAGCGGCAACACGATCCGCAACGTGACCGCCGACCATTTCGCGGGCGCTGCCGCAGGCGAGGTGGCAGACCCGAGGCCCGTGGCCGAACTGATCCGGCAATGGTCGACCGATCATCCCGAATTCCAGTTCCTGCCGCGCAAGTTCAAGGTGGCCGTGACCGGCCATCCCGACGACCGCGCGGTGACGGCGGCCCATGACATCGGCCTGCGGCTTGTGGAACGGGCGGGCGTGCCGGGCGCGACGGTTCTTGTCGGCGGCGGCCTTGGGCGGACGCCGATGATCGGCAAGGTCCTGGCCGATTTCGTGCCGCTTGCCGACCTTCTGCCCTATCTGGAGGCGGTCGTGGCCGTCTACAACCTGCTCGGGCGGCGTGACAACAAGTACAAGGCGCGCATCAAGATCACGGTCCACGAAACCGGGATCGAAGAGATCCGCGCCCAGGTCGAGGCCGAATTCGCGGCGCGAAAGCCGCTCTTTTCCGGCGTGGACCAGGAGATGCTCGCCGCCATCACGGCGCAATTCGCCCCCCCCGTCTTCGAGCCGGAGGCCGAGGGCGATTACGAGACATGGCGCGCCGCCGACCCGGTCTTTCGGGCCTTCACCGACACGAATGTCACCGCGCACCGCGCACCGGGCTATGCGATCCTCACCGTCAGCCTCAAGGCGCATGGGGCGACGCCGGGGGATTGCTCCTCCGCGCAGATGCGCGTCCTCGCCGATCTGGCGGAGCGCTATGCACATGACGAATTGCGCATCAGCCACGAACAGAACGTGATCCTGCCCCATCTGCCCAAGCGGCACCTGAAAGCCGTGCATGACGCGCTTTTGGCAGCAGGGCTCGCCACCGCCAATGTGGGCCTCGTCTCGGACATCATCGCCTGTCCCGGCATGGATTACTGCGCGCTTGCGACCGCGCGCTCGATCCCCGTGGCCCAAGGCATCGCGCTGCGCTTCGAGGAGCTGCGGCTGGAGCACGAGATCGGGCCGCTCAAGATCAAGATCTCGGGCTGCATCAATGCCTGCGGCCATCACCATGTCGGCCATATCGGCATCCTGGGATTGGACCGCGCGGGCGTGGAAAGCTACCAGATCACGCTGGGCGGCGATGGTGGCCCGGATGCCGTGATCGGCGAACGCACCGGCCCCGGTTTCGCCTATGACCAGATCATCCCGGCGATCGAACGCATCCTGCGCGCCTATCTCGCCCTGCGCGAGGGGCGGCATGAGACCTTTCTCGACGCCTGGCGCAGGCTGGGGATGGAGCCCTTCAAGGCCGCGCTCTACGACAAAGAAGAGGCGCGGGCCGATGCAGCCTGAGGGGGAGCTTTCGGACAGGATCGCGGGGCTGAACCTGCGCTACAGGCATCGTTCGGCCACCTCGGTCATCGAACATGCGCTGCGCGACGGCGATACGGGGTCGGTGGCGCTCGTCTCCTCCTTCGGGGCGGAATCGGTCGTGCTGTTGCACATGGTGGCGGTGGTGAACCCGGCGACCCCTGTCCTTTTCGTCGATACCCAGATGCTGTTTCCCGAAACGCTGGCCTATCAACGCGAGGTGGCCGAGAGGCTGGGCCTTTCCGATCTGCGCATCATCCGCGCAACGCCCGTGCGCCTCGCCGCGAGCGATCCCGAGGGCGATCTGCACCGGCGTGATCCCGACGCCTGCTGCGCCCTGCGCAAGACCGAGCCGCTGGAGCGCGCCCTTGCCCCTTTCGATGCCTGGATCACCGGCCGCAAAAGGTTCCAATCGGGCACCCGCGCAGCGCTTGCCTTTTTCGAGGAGGAGACGGGGACGGGTCGGATCAAGATCAATCCGCTGGCCCATTGGGCGCCAGAGGACGTGGCCGATTACATGGTCAACAACCGCCTGCCGCGCCATCCGCTGGTGGCGCGCGGCTATCCGTCGATCGGCTGCGCCCCCTGCACGACGCCGGTGAAACCCGGCGAAGACCCCCGCGCGGGCCGCTGGCGCGGCAGCGACAAGGAGGAATGCGGCATCCATTTCGTGGACGGGCGCATGGTGCGCGGGCCGCTCAAGGCCGCGTCGTGACAGATGTCGGCGGCGCGCCGTGCATATTTCTGGAAAGATGAAGGGAAAGAGAGCCATGACCATCCTGATGCGGGACGAGGGATTTGGCGCGGATGACTGGACCGGCACGGTGGTGCCGCTCACCGACGCGGACGATGCCCGTGTGCGCGCCATCGAGATCGCGCCGGGCGAGGATCTGGGGACGCTCACGGGCCGGTTGGGAGAGATCGCGTTGATCCGCGTGCGGTTTTCGGCCTTCAACGACGGGCGCGGCTTTACCGTGGCGCGACGCCTGCGTGCCATGGGCTATGCCGGACGGCTGCGCGCCGCGGGCCCGATCCTTGCCGATCAATATGCCATGGCGCGGCGTGCGGGATTTGACGAGGTCGAGGTGGACCAAAAGATCGCCGCCCGGCAACCCGAAGCGCAATGGCTTGCCCGCGCCGATTGGCGCGCGGGCGACCATCAGGCGCGGCTCCGGGGATAAGCGCAGGCTTTCCCTGACCCAGATCAAGGATTAGACAGGCACCTGACACTAGAAAGGCGCCGACGTGGATAGAAGCGAGCAGAGTCCTGTGAAAGACATCGACGCACCCCAGATCGCCAAGGCGACCCCCACCCTGCCCGATGCGCAGGTCGTGACCGAGGTGGAGCATTACACCGACCGGCTGTTCCGCTTCCGCTGCACGCGGCCTGCAAGCCTGCGCTTTCGCTCGGGCGAATTCGTCATGATCGGCCTGATGGGCGATCCCGATCCCGAGACGGGCAAGCAAAAGCCGCTCTTGCGGGCCTATTCCATCGCCTCGCCCTCCTGGGACGAGGAACTGGAATTCTATTCGATCAAGGTTCCGAACGGCCCCCTGACCTCCCGGCTGCAGCATGTCCAGCCGGGTGACGAGATCATCTTGCGGCCCAAGCCCGTGGGCACGCTGGTCCATGATGCGCTCTTGCCGGGCAAAAGGCTGTGGTTCTTTGCCACCGGCACGGGCATCGCGCCCTTTGCCAGCCTTTTGCGCGAGCCGCAGACCTATGCCGATTACGACGAGGTCATCCTGACCCATACCTGCCGGGAGGTGGGCGAGCTGACCTATGGCGCCCGCCTGATCGAGGCGATCCGGGAGGATGAGCTTCTGGCCGAATTGATCGGCGAGGGCTTTGCCGACAAGCTGCGCTACTACCCCACGACCACCCGCGAAGAGAGCCCCAAGATGGGCCGGATCACCGACCTCATGCGCTCGGGCGAGGTCTTCGCGGATCTGGGTGTCGCGCCGCTCTCGCCCGAGACGGATCGCGCGATGGTCTGCGGCAATCTGGCCTTCAACCTCGAGATCAAGGAGATGCTCGAAGGCTATGGCCTGACGGAAGGGGCGAATTCGAAGCCTGCGGAATACGTGGTGGAAAAGGCGTTTCTCGACTGAGCCATCGCCGCCCCGGATTGCCGCCCGGAAGGAAAAAGCCCCCCGTGATACGATCGCGGGGGGCTTTTTGTTTGGCGTGTCAGGCGCTTATTGCGCGATGCCCAAGGCCTCGCGCGCTTGTGTGAGGGCGGCCTCGAGCAGCGCGGGATTGTCGCGCGCGGATTGCAGGGCGGCGGCAAGCGTCGCGCGGGTGGCAGGTGCCAGATCGGAGGCCTCGAGCGCCGCGATGGCCCGGTCGTAATCGAAGCCTTCGGCGGTGAAGATCTCGGCCAGCGCCGCATCGCCCGCCGCTTCGGCGGCGACGGTGGCATCGGCAGCGGCGCTGTCGGCGGTCGTCTCCACGGCCTCGACAGCCGCTTCAACGGCGGCGGCGGCATCATCGGCGGCAGCCTCTGCGGCGTTGGTGGCTCCGTCCACGGCATCAGCCGCGGTTTCGGCGGCGGCACCCGCAGCGTCGGTCGCAGCCTCAAGTGCCTCGGCGGCAGCGGCCTCGGCAGCAGCGGCGGCTTCCGCTGCCGCAGCTTCGGCGGCCGCGGCAGCCTCAGCGGCGGCCAGCGCTTCGGCGGCGGCAGCTTCGGCGGCGGCGGCCTCTTCGGCGGCACGGGCTTCGGCGGCGGCCGCAGCTTCGGCGGCAGCGGCGGCCGCTTCCTCGGCGGCGCGGGTCGCGTTCGATTGCATCAGGAAATAGCCGCCCCCGCCAAGGGCCGCGAGGATCACGATGATGATGAGTACTCTGTTCATGTCTTCCCCATAGGGATAGGTGTGACTGTCCGCGCGAGATATGCGGCGCCTGCCGCAGACGCAATGCCGCATTGCAGCAGAACCTGGGAAACGGCGGGAGCTTGCCCAAATCGCCTTGAAAGCCGCGCCGCCAGCGATTACCGTGCGCGCTCGTAACTCGGCTACTTTCAGGAGGCCCCCATAGCCCGCAGACCCCACAATGCGCCGCCGCAACGCGATACCGGCCCGCGCATCAACGACCGCATCCGCGCCCCCGAAATCCGCCTGATCGGCGCCGATGGCGAAAACGTCGGCGTGGTGACGCCTGCGCGCGCCCTCGCCATGGCCGAAGAAGCCGGGCTTGACCTGGTCGAGATCTCGCCCAATGCCGAACCGCCCGTGTGCAAGATCATGGATTTCGGCAAGTACAAGTACGAGACCCAGAAACGCGAGGCCGAGGCGCGCAAGAAGCAGAAGATCATCGAGGTCAAGGAGGTCAAGTTCCGTCCGAACACCGACACCCATGACTACGAGGTCAAGATGCGCTCGGTGACCAAGTTCCTGCAGGGCGGCGACAAGGTGAAGGTCACCTTGCGGTTCCGCGGTCGCGAAATGGCGCACCAGAACCTCGGGCGCGAGCTCCTGGAACGGGTTGCCGCCGATGTCGAAGGGATCGGCAAGGTGGAAAGCATGCCCAAGCTCGAAGGGCGCCAGATGGTGATGATGATCGGCCCCTCCAAGTAGGCGGACCGGACCCATACCCATCGGCAAGTGGACGGGGCGCGCCAATGGCGCGCCTTTTCTTTGACCTTGGTGGGCGCGCGCGCACGGGCTAGGCTGTGCCCATGCTCCTCGCACCGCGCCTTGTGATCTGTGCCGTTCTGGTCCTGCCCGCCGGTTTCGCGCAGGCCGATGGGCTGGAGCTTTCGGGCGTTGTCTCGATAGGCCTTGTCGGCGGCTCGGGCGGACCGGAGGCACAATCCCTGCGCCCGATGGCCGATCTCGACCTGCAGGTGCGCCTGAGCCACACCACGGACGGCGGATTGACACTGGTTCTCGAATACAATCCCGACGAGATCGAGACAGAGACCCGCACGACGAACCCCGGCATCCCGCGCCCCCGCTAGAGCGATCCTGTTGCGGCCCCGCCGCACCCCGCGCACCGACCCGGCGAATTTGTCTTGAACCGACCGGTATCGCGCGGCATCCTCCGCTTCATGGTATGTGCGAGTTTGATCCTGTTCCCCGGTTTCCCCATGTTGGCCTATGCGCTCGCGCGCGAGGCGCTGGAAACCGTCAATCGTCTCTCCGGCGAGCCGCTCCTTGTCTTCGACACCCGCATCCCCGGCCATGCCCGGACCGAAGCCTCGAACGGCGCTGTCATGGCACCCGACCGGACCGATTGGGACGGTGCCGAAGAGGTCGACCTTGCGCTCGTGATCTGCGGCGACATCTTGCCCAAACGCATCCCCAACGGCTTCCAGAGCTTCCTGTCGCAGGTGGAGGCGGCGGGCGGCCGGCTCGGCGGGGTCGCGGGCGGGACCACGATCCTTGGAAAGATCGGGCATCTCCACGGTCGGCGGGCGGTGCTGCACAGACCTGCAGACAGCGATGACGCCTTTCCGGCCGTGGATGCGGTGGATCGGCCCTTCCTGATGGATGACAAGCGCCTCACCGTCGCGGGCGGGCTTGCCGTGGCCGATGCGCTCTGTGCCTGGATCGCCGAGGTGACCAGCCCCGCCCTCGCCGATGAGGTGGCGCGCAGCCTGAGCAGCGGACGGATCCTCGCCACAGCCCCTGCCGAGACGGAACCGGGCGACAAACCCGGCGATCCCGTCATCGCCGAGATGGAGGCGCGGATGCGCGCCCATCTCGCCACGCCCCTGTCGCTCTCCGAGATCGCCGACGAGATGGGACTGAGCCGCAAGGCGCTGCGCGGGCGCTGCGTGCGGGCGCTCGGCGTCACGCCGTCCGATCATTACCTCGCGATCCGCCTGCGCCACGGGGCGGACCTGCTGCGCCACACCGCCATGCCCGTATCCGAAATCGCACGCGAAAGCGGTTTTGAAACCTTGGCGGGCTTTTCGCGCGCCATCCGCAACACGCTGGGCGTCAGCCCTTCGGCGATGCGCAAGATGGCGCGCGCCGCCCGGCTCGTGCGCAGCTACACCTGACACGCGCCCCGACCAGGGCATCGGACATGAAAAAACGCCGGGCAAGCCCGGCGTTTCTTGCAGTTTCCAACGGTCTCAGGCGGCCGCCACGGCCCGGCCCGTCATCACCTTGACCAGATGCGCGCGATAGGCATCGGTGCCGTGAAGATCGGAAATCATCGTGCCCTCGGGCGGCGACAGTGCCTCCACCGCCGCTTTCGAGAAATCCGCACTCAGCGCGGCCTCCGCCTCGGCCCAGCGGAACACGCCATCCGACGAGGCCCCCGTCACCGCCACGCGCACACCGCCTGCGTATTTCGCGACAAACACCCCCACCAGCGCAAAGCGCGAGGCAGGCTGGACGAATTTCTGGTAATTCGCCCTTTGCGGCACGGGAAACCGCACCTCTGTGATGATCTCGCCCGGCTCGAGCGCGGTCTCGAACATGCCAAGGAAATAGTCATCCGCCGCGATATCGCGGGTGTTGGTCTTGATCACCGCCCCCGATCCCAGCGCCGCCGCCGGATAGCAGGCCGAGGGATCGTTGTTGGCAAGGCTTCCGCCGATCGTGCCGCGATTGCGCACCGCCGGATCGCCGATATGGCCCGCAAGGGCCGCCAGCGCCGGGTAATGCGCCGCCGCCTCGCGCGCCACGACCGCATGGGGCGTCGCCCCCCCGATGCAGACCTCGCCCGCGTCATTCACGCAGACCCCGATCATCTCGGGGATGGAATTCAGGCTCACGAGCGTCGCAGGTGCCGCCAGCCGCTGCTTCATCGTCGGCAAGAGCGTCTGGCCACCGCCCAACGCCTGCGCCTCCTCACCGGCAAGCGCCGCCACGGCCTCGTCGATGGTCTTGGGCTTGGCGAATTCGAAATTGTACATCTCTTCCTCCCGAAGGGCCCTGCCCCTTCATCTTTCTGGAAATATGCCGGGGGTGCGGGGGCAGAGCCCCCGCTCCCTCCGATCTTACCCCTGCATCGCCGACCAGACGCGCGCGGGCGTCAGCGGCATGTCGATATGGGCCACATGTGTCATGCCGCCCCGGTGCAGCGCATCGATCACCGCATTCACCACCGCAGGCGGCGAGCCGATGGCCCCCGCCTCGCCGCAGCCCTTCACCCCAAGCGGGTTGTGGGTGCAGGGCGTGACGCAGGAATGATCCACCTGGTAGAAGGGCACGTCATCGGCGCGCGGCATGGCGTAATCCATGTAGCTCGCCGACAGCAGCTGGCCGTTCTCGTCGTAGCTCACATTCTCCAGCAACGCCTGGCCGATCCCCTGCGCAAGCCCGCCATGCACCTGCCCCGACACGATCATCGGGTTGATGACATTGCCGAAATCATCGGCCGCGGCAAACGAGCAGATCGTGACCTTGCCGGTCTCGGGGTCCACCTCCACCTCGCAGGCATAGGCGCCGGCGGGATAGGTGAAGTTGTTGGGATCGTAAAAGGCCGTCTCCTCCAGCCCCGGCTCCAGCTCGGTCAGGGGATAATTGTGCGGCACGTAAGCGGCCAGCGTGACATCGCCCCAGGCCACCGACTTGTCGGTGCCCGCGACGGTGAACTGGCCGTCCTTCAGCTCGATATCCCCTTCGGACGCCTCCATCAGATGGGCCGCGATCTTCTTGGCCTTCTTGATGATCTTCTCGGTCGCCCGCACCATGGCCGAGCCGCCGACCGCGATGGAGCGCGAGCCATAGGTGCCCATGCCCATCGGCGTATTGGCCGTGTCACCATGCACGATCTCGACCTGCGCCTCGGGCACGCCGATCATGTCGGCCACGACCTGCGCAAAGGACGTCTCGTGCCCCTGCCCATGGCTGTGGCTGCCCGTCATCACGACAATGCCGCCCGTGGCATTGACCCGCACGGTGGCGGACTCGTAAAGCCCTGCGCGCGCGCCCAACTGTCCCACCAGTGCCGAAGGCGCGATGCCGCAGGCCTCGATGTAGCAATTGATGCCAAGCCCGCGCAGCTTGCCATTCGCCTTCGACTTGGCCGCCCGCGCCTCGAACCCGTCGCGGTCGATCATATCGAGCAGCTTGTCCATCGTCGCGTTGTAATCGCCGGTGTCGTATTCCACCGCCACCGGGGTGGCATAGGGGAATTGCGTGATGAAATTCTGCCGCCGCAGGTCGACCGGGTCGACGCCCAATTCGCGCGCCGCCTTGTCGACCAGCCGCTCCAGCTGGAAGGTCGCCTCGGGCCGCCCCGCGCCGCGATAGGCATCGACCGGCACGGTATTGGTAAAGACCGCCTTGACGTTCACATAGATCAGCGGCGTGCGGTAATTGCCCGCCATCAGCGTCCCGTGCAGCCATGTCGGCACCGAGGGCGCAAAGGTCGACAGGTATGCCCCCATATTGGCATAGGTCTCGGTGCGGATCGCGGTGAAATTGTTCTCAGCGTCCAGCGCCAGTTCGATCTTGGTCACATGGTCACGCCCATGCGCATCCGTGATGAAGGCCTCCGACCGGCTCGCCGTCCATTTCACCGGGCGGCGGATCGCCTTGGCGGCAAAGGTGCAGAACGCCTCTTCTGCATAATGGAAGATCTTCGATCCGAACCCGCCCCCCACATCGGGCGCGACCACGCGCAGCTTGTGTTCCGGGATGCCGAGGACAAAGGCCCCCATCAACAGCCGGATCACATGCGGGTTCTGGCTCGTGGTGTAGAGCGTCGATTCGTCCGTGCCGGTGTTGTAATCGCCCACCGCGACGCGCGGCTCCATCGCATTGGGCGACAGGCGGTTGTTCACCAGTTCCAGCGTCGTGACATGCGCGGCGCGGGCAAAGGCCTCGTCCACGGCGGCCTTGTTTTCCTCGACGAAGCCCCAATCGTAGCACAGGTTGCTCGTCAGATCGTCATGCACCTTGGGCGCATCGGGCTGAACCGCCTTCTTCATGTCGATGACGGCGGGCAATTCCTCGATGTCGAGCACGATGGCCTCTGCCGCGTTGCGCGCCTCGGCCGCCGTCTCGGCCACCACGGCCGCGATCGGGTCGCCCACATGGCGCACCTTGCCCTGCGCCAGCACCGGATGGGCGGGTTCCTGCATCGGATTGCCGTGCCGGTCGGTCACCTGCCAGCCGCAGGGCAGCCCACCCACGCCTTCGAAATCCTTGCCGGTGAAGATGCGGATCACGCCCGGCATGCCCTCGGCGGCACTGGTATCGACCTTGTGCAACCGCCCATGCGCCACGTCCGAGCGCAGGAAATGCACATAGGCCTGCCCATGCAGGTTGATGTCATCCGTATAGCGTCCCCGTCCGGTCAGAAACCGGATATCCTCGCGCCGCTTCGAGCTGGCGCCGATCCCATGATCCTTCGGCATGGTCGTCCTCCCTTTGATGCCTCCCCGGCCCGCCACCATAGGGGGCCTCGGGGTCGGGGCGCGTCATCGCCCCTTCATCTTTCCCCAAATATGCAGACCCGGCCCGCCTCCTCCGCGCACCGGTCCGGGGTCATTCGGCGGCGATCGCCCCCACATCCTGCCCGCTCGCGGCCAGGATCGCCTTGACGATGTTGTGATAGCCCGTGCAGCGGCAGATATTGCCTTCCAGATAGGCGCGCACCTCGGCCTCGGTCGGCTTGGGGTTCTCCTTCAGAAGCGCTGCCGCCGACATCACCATGCCCGGCGTGCAGAAACCGCACTGAAGCCCGTGGTGATCCTGGAACGCCTGCTGGATCACCGACAGCGAGCCATCGGGGTTGGCCATCCCCTCGATCGTGGTGACGCTCGCGCCATCCAGATCGGCGGCCAGCGCCGTGCAGCTCTTGATCGCATTGCCGTTCACATGCACCACGCAGGCCCCGCACTGGCTGGTGTCGCAGCCCACATGCGTGCCCGTCAGGCGCAGCCCTTCTCTCAGGAATTCGGCCAGCAGCGTCCGGCCTTCGACGTCGCGGGTCACGGTCTTGCCGTTCACCGTCATCGTTACCTGGGTCATTCTCGTCCTCCCTGGGTTATCGGGGGTATCCAATCACCAAACGGACGAAACGCAAACGGTATTTTTGCCCGATCCGCCGGGCGGCAGGGTCACGGCGGCGTGATCTTGCGGTCGCGCGGCTGCGGACGGGTCGGGATTTCCTTGAGCAATCCGCCCACCCCCATCGCCGCGATATCCGCCCCCGTCACCGCAACGCCGCAGGCGACCCGTTCCAGCACCCAATCGGCCCCGTTCAAGGCGGGCGAGCGCGCACATCCCGGAAGCCCGATCACGGGCCGCGCGCCGATCCGACCCAGAACCAACAGGTTGCCGGGATCGACCGGCATCCCGAAGCGGATCACCTCGCCGCCCGCCGCAACGATCCCGCTCGGCACCACGTCGGCGATATCCGATGTCGCCGATCCCGTCAGAACCAGAACCATCCCCGCCCGCGATGCGGCGATGGCCTCTGCCACGGCGCCCGCCTCGTGGGCCACGATCCTGAGCGCGCCTTCCGAAAGACCCAGCCGCGCCACCCTGTCCCAGACCGCGCGGATGCCCTTGTCCTCCGCCCCGGCCAGACCCGGTGCCGTCTCGGTCACGATCAGATCGGCCGCGCCGCAAACAGGCCCCCGCCGCGCGATCGCGCCCCTGCCGGCGGCACAGGCCGCCTCCAGCGCCGCCTCCGCCACGCCATAGGCGATGATCTTGACCGTGCCGACCATCGTGCCCGCCGTCACGCGCTGCCATTCCGGCACGGTCGCAAGCGTGATCATCGGATCGACGGCATTCAGCCGCGCAATCGCCCCCGCATCGAGCGCGATCACCCCCGGCCCCGTCGCGCGGATATTCACCCGACCGGTAAAGGGGGCCTCGATCCGCAATCCCGCAGCCTCCGGGTCGGGGACAAGCGCCGCCGCCAGCCGGGCCGCCGCCCGATCCTCGTCCACATCGCCCGCGTCCAGCCGCGCGACGATCACCTGCCCCAAACCCGCCGCCGCCAGCGCCGCCACATCCGGCCCCGACAAGACGCGCCCCTTCTTCAGCTTGCCCCCCGGCAGGGCGATGGCATGGGCCAGGACCGCGCCCTCCGCCTCCTCCAGCGATACCGGCCCGAACCTCATCCCCGGCGCAGCCTCTGCGTCACCTCGGCCAAAACCGAAACCGCGATCTCCCCCGGCCCCCGCGCCCCGATATCAAGACCCACGGGCGCATGGATGCGCGCGATCTGCTCTTGCGAAAACCCCGCCTCGGCCAGCCGCGCCACCCTCTTGGCATGGGTGCGCGTCGAGCCCAGGCAGCCCAGGTAATAGACCTCAGCGCCCAAGGCCGCCCGGATCGCCGGATCGTCGAGCTTGGGGTCATGCGTGAGCGTCACCACCGCCGTCCGCGCATCGAGGCCAAGCGCCTCCAGCGCCTCATCGGGCCATTCTTCTACAATATCCGTGTCGGGAAACCGCGCCGCCGCCCCGAAAGCCGGGCGTGGATCGATCACCGTCACGTCATGCCCCGCGATCCGCGCCATCGGCACCAGCGCCTGCGCGATATGGACGGCCCCCACGACCAGCATCCGCAAGGGCGGATTGTGGACATGCACGAAGGTCCGCCCATCCTCCTCCACGCCGGACCGGTCCATCCGGAACCTTTCAGCAAATTCCGCCGAGGGCGCCAGCCGCCGCGCGCCCCCGTCCAGGTCGGCGACATAGGCGACAGACCGCCGCGCCGCGCGCGCTGTCACCAGCTCTTCCAGAACCGCGACCGGCAATGCCCCGCCCACCGGCTCCACCAAAACCCGGATGCGCCCGCCACAGGCCAGCCCCACGGCAAAGGCCTCGTCGTCGCTCACCCCGAAATCCAAAAGCTTCGCGGCGCCCGATCCAACCAGCTCCATCGCCTCGACCACGACCGCGCCCTCGACGCAGCCGCCCGAGACCGAGCCTTCCATCTCGCCCGCGCCCGAGACCACCATCTGCGATCCGACCGCGCGCGGTGCCGACCCCCAGGTCTCCACCACCGTCGCGATCACCGCGCCCTTGCCCGCCCGGTGCCACTCCAGCGCCAGTTCCGGCATCCTCTCGAGATGTCCCGCCATGCCCCGCTCCTCCTCGCCCGCCAGCCTAGACCGCGCCCAAGCCAGCCGAAAGCCCCTTCATCTTGGCCAAAAAACTCCGGGGGAGTCGCCAAAGGCGACGGGGGCAGAGCCCCCTCACTCAAGAATCGTCGCCTCTGGCGACGGGGGCAGAGCCCCCTCACTCAAGAATCGTCGCCTCTGGCGACGGGGGCAGAGCCCCCTCACTCAAGAATCGTCGCCTCTGGCGACGGGGGCAGAGCCCCCTCACTCAAGAATCGTCGCCTCTGGCGACGGGGGCAGAGCCCCCTCCACCCTCGCCCGCCTCACCCCTCGGCCAGCATCCGCATCAACCGCGCCTTCTCCCCCGCATCACCGGGCCGCGACAGTGCCTCGGCCAGACCTTCGAGCGCCGCGATATTGTGGCCCGCGCGGAAACTGTCGACATGGGGCAGCATCGCCCGGATGCCCGCGGCCTTGGGCGCGAAGCCTTCCCAGCGCAAAAGCGGGTTCACCCAGATCACGCGCCGCGCCGACAGGTGCAGCCGCTCCATCGCGCGCGCCAGCCGTTCGGGTTCGTCCCGGTCCAACCCGTCGGTGATGATCAGCACGACCGCGCCCTGCCCTAGCACCCGGCGCGACCAGTCGCGGTTGAACGCCTCGAGACAAGACGCGATCCGCGTCCCCCCCTCCCAATCCTGCGCCTCGGCCCCTGCGGCCTTCAAAGCCGCATCCACGTCCCTTTGCGCCAAATGGCGCGAGATATTCGTCAGCCGCGTGCCAAAGGTAAAGGCATGGACCCGCGCCCAGCCCGCGCCCTTCTCATTGGCCACCGCATGCAGGAAATGCAGCACCGCGCGGGAATAGGACGACATCGACCCCGAGATATCGCACAAGGTCACCAGCGCGGGCCAGCGGATGCGCCGCGCGCGCCGGGCAAAGGCGGTGATCTCGCCCCCCTGCGCCAGCCCCGCGCGCATCGTGCGCCGCCAATCGGGGCGCGCGCCGCGCACGGCTGCCTCCGTCCGGCGGCTTTTCAGGGGCGGCACGGCAAGGCTCATCTTCGCGATCACCCGCTTGGCCTCGGCCATTTCGGCCAGCGACATCTGTTCGAAATCGAGCGTTTTGAGCCGCTCCTCCCGGCTCATCGTGAGGCTGGCATCAACCTCGATCTCGGTGCCCTCCTCCTCCGTCTCGGGCATGTCGGGCACGTCGCGCGCCACCCCGTGCAAGAGCGCCTCCGCCGCCCGCTTTTCGGCGGCGCGCAGCTCCCGCTCCTCGGCCACGCCACGCACCTGCGGCGTCAGCATCGACATCATGTGCTCAAGATAGCGCGGATCGCGCCAATAGAGCCGGAACAACTGGTCGAAGAGCGCCCGATGCTCGGGCCGCGACACGAAACAGGCCATCAGCGTGTGGTGGAAATCGGCCCGGTCGGTGAACCCCGCCGCCTCGACAGCCAGGATCGCATCGGCCACCCGCCCCGGCCCCGCAGGCAGGCCCGCGGCCCTCAGCGCGCGGGCGAAATGGGTGATGTTGGTCACCAGCTGCGGATCGTCGGGCAGCGTAAGGGGGGCATGCTCTACCATGCCCCCCATGAACATCGCGCGCGCCCGCCCGGTCAAGTGCGCCGGACAGGGCAGCCTTTCGGCTCAGTAATTGTATTCCGTGATGATCAGCTGCGCCGGATTGTTCGAGGATTGGTGATAGCTCCCCGTCCAGATGTCGTATTGCCCGGCCATCGGGTTGAAAAAGACCACCGCCGAATTGAACCCCTGGTAGTCATCGTTGAAATGCCAGCTCCCGTCGGGCGCATTCACCAGCAGGACCGGGTCGACGTTCGACCGCGCCTCGAGCGCAAAGGTCAAGCGCCCCGTGGGCGACGAGCCGTTGTAGAACAGCCGGAAATCGGGCCGGGTCACGACCCATCCCGAATATTGCCCGTTGCTGCAGGCCGCCAGGCTCACCCGCCCCCCGGCCGTCAGGTTGCGCACGTAAGGATCGGGCAGGAAACCGGCGTTCAGCGTGGTCGATCCGAACACGGTCGGGTTGTTCCAGCTCGGACAGCCCTGCGCGGATGCCGCGCCGCCCTGCGCCCCCACCAGAACCAAGGCCGCGAAAAGCACGGACACGATACGCAAATGGATTTTCATCTTCCTGTCTCCCGTCATCAGGTTGCCCCTGCGCGAAAGTTAACGCCCCTTGGACCGGCGCTGTCAAAGAAAACCCTGCCAAAGGCCCGATAACGGGCCCTTTTTGCGCGACCCCGATCAGGCCGGGGCCTCTGCCGCCAGGCGGTCGAGGATGCGCTTGGCCTCCGATCCCTGCAGCCGCTGGATATCGTCCTGGTATTTCAGGATCGCCCCCAGCGTGTCGGCGATGACCTCGGGCGACAGTTCCAGCACATCCAGCGCCAGCAGGCACTTGGCCCAGTCGATGGTCTCGGCCACGCCGGGCCGCTTGAACAGATCCTCGGTCCTGAGCGCCTGCACGAAAGCCACGACCGCCCGGCTCAGGCTTTCGGAGGCTTCGGGCACCCGCGCCTTCAGGATCGCCAGTTCCCGCGCCAGGTCGGGATACTCCACCCAATGATACAGGCACCGCCGCTTGAGCGCATCATGCACCTCCCGCGTGCGGTTCGAGGTCAGGATGACGATGGGCGGCTCGGGCGCCCGGATCGTGCCCAGTTCCGGGATCGTCACCTGGAAATCGCTCAGCGCCTCCAGCAAGAAGGCCTCGAAGGGCTCGTCGGTCCGGTCGATCTCGTCGATCAACAGCACCGGCGCCCCGGCCGCATCGGGCCGCATCGCATGCAACAGGGGCCGCTCGATCAGGTAATCGTCGGAAAACAACTCCCGCCGCAGCGCGCCCGCCTCCGCCCCGCCCGCCGCCTCGGCCGAGCGGATCGCCACCATCTGCGCGGCGAAATTCCATTCGTACACGGCACTTGCCGCATCCAGCCCCTCGTAGCATTGCAGCCGGATCAACCGACGCCCCAGCGCCGCCGCGATGGCCTTGGCGATCTCGGTCTTGCCGGTTCCCGCCTCCCCTTCAAGGAATAGCGGCCGCCCCAGCCGCAAGGACAAAAAGACCACGGTGGCCAACGCCCTTCCGCAGACATAGCCCTGGGCGGCCAGGTCGGCCTGCACTTCATCGATCGATTTCATCTCGCACCGCCTCCCGGCTTCCGGCATCCGCGCGCCGCCTCTCCCGCCTGCCTCATGAACCCCGCCGGGGCGCCGGCGGTCAAGACCCGCACCGCGAAACCGGCATCAGTCCGTTTCCGGAACGGCCACAATGCCCCGCGAAACGCCCCGCCTTTTTCCTTACTCTGACACAATTTGCCACGATACCTCCCGCCGACCCACGTCGACAGCAAGAGATCTCCCATGTCCCTCGCCGCCCCGCTCGCCCCCGATATCGGCGCCTCCGGCCTCACCCGTCCGGCCTGGGCGCGCCGCCTTGCCGACATCGGCGAGGATCACGGCGCCTTCCACCGGATCGGGGCCGATCATCTCGCGCTTTTCGTGCAGGAAGGCGATACGCTCGTCGTCAGCTTCGACGCCGCCGCCCGCGTCTTCGCCGAGGAACCCGACGGCCTGCCGCCGGGGTTCGAGGCCGTGCGCAAGCGCGAATGGTCGCTCCTGTCGATCCTCTCCACCCGCGACACCTGGTTCCGCGCGCCCGATCTCATGGCCTTCTTCGAACATCTCGCCGCTTGCGGATTCTTCGACAGTTTCGCACAGGTCATCTTCCTCGGCTTCGGCCCCGCCCCCGGTCACGCGGCCTGCGCCTATGCCTCGGTCGCGCCCGGCGCGCTGGTGCTGGCCTCCGCCCCCGCCGCCACGCTCGATCCCGAACTGGCGGGCTTCGACCACCGCTTCCGCCCCGACCGGGCCCGCGATTTCAGCCGCTACGGCGATGCGCCCAGTCTCGTGGACACCGCACGGCAGGCCGTCATCCTCTATGACCCGACCGAGGATGCCTCCGCCGCCCATGCCGGGCAATTCCGCGCCGCCTCCGTCACCCTCGTGCCGCTGCGCTTCTCGGGCCCCGCCCCGCATGATCTGATCGCCTCGGGCGGGCTCTTGATGCTGATCTTGCGCGCGCTCGTGAACAACCGCCTCACCCGCACCCGCCTCGTGCAGATGACCCGCGCCACCCGCCGCGCCGATCCGGCCTATCTCTGGCGCCTCGCCCATCGCGCCGAGACCCAGGGCCATCCCGCCCGCGCGCGCCTTGTCGCCGATCACGCCGCCGCCATCACCGGCGAGCGCCGCTTCACCGATCTCGCCGCGCGGCTGGCCTCATAACCCGCCCGCCTCCTTGAGAAAGGCCACGACCTCCGCCACCCCGCGCCCCTGCCGGAGCGAGGCCATGACAAAGGGCCGCTCCCCCCGCGCCACGCGCGCATCGGCCTCCAGCTGCACCGGATCGACGCCCACATGGGGCGCGAGGTCGATCTTGTTGACCACAAGCAGGTCCGAGCGCGTCACCCCCGGCCCCTTCTTGCGCGGAATGTCCTGCCCCGCCGCCGTGTCGATCACGTAAAGCGTCAGATCGGCCAGTTCCGGCGAGAATGTCGCGGCCAGGTTGTCGCCCCCGGATTCGATGAAGATCACGTCGAGATCGGGCAGCCGCTCCCGCATCTTCGCCACCGCCGCAAGATTGATCGAGGCATCTTCCCGGATCGCGGTATGCGGACAACCGCCCGTCTCCACCCCCATGATCCTCTCGGCAGGCAGGACCTGGGCGCGCAGCAAAAACTCGGCATCCTCGGCGGTATAGATGTCATTGGTGATGACCGCGACCGAGTGCGTCCCCGCCATGGCGCGGCACAGCCGCTCGGTCAGCGTGGTCTTGCCCGCCCCCACCGGCCCGCCGATCCCGACCCTGAGCGGCCCGTTCGCACTGCCCATCCTCTCGCCTCCTTCATCTTCCATCAAGGTTAACGCGCCCGCGCCCCCCCTTCATCTTGGCCCAAAAACTCCGGGGGAGTCGCCAAAGGCGACGGGGGCAGAGCCCCCTTACTTCAAAAACCGCGGGCAGAGCCCCCTTACTTCAAAAACCGCGGGCAGAACGCCCGATCACGACACGAATCTCTCAGGTCCGAAAGATCCGCACCTCCAGCCCTTCATGCGCCATCGCCGCCAGATCCGCCCCGAAGACAGCCGTGCCGATCCCCTCGAGCCCCGCCGCGACCGCCTCGGCGGCCACCCTCTCGATCACCGGATGCATGAGCGCCAGAACCTTTTGGCCCTCCGCCTGCCCCAACGGCACGAAACGCACCGCCGCCGACACCAGCGCGCCCGCGAAAGCCTGCAGGTAGAGCCGCGCCACCACCCCTTCGGGCAGGTCGAGCCCCCGCGCCGCAAGGCCCAGCGCCACCGGATAGGGCCGCGCCACCCCGTCGCCCGCGCCAAGGGCGGCCAGCGTCTCGGCCAGCGCGCGCCCCTGCGCCTCGGTCTCCTCGAGCCGCTCCCGCGATCCGGCGAGCGCGCGGGCCAGATCGGCCAGCGCCTCCGCCTCCGCCTCCCCGCGAAGGGCTGCCAGCATCACGATCGCATCCGACCGCCCCGCCCCCGCCGACAGAACCGCCGCGACCCAATCGGCCAGATCGCCCGCCCTGCGCACCCGCCCCTCCGCGATCTCGGTCTCCAGCCCGTGCGAATAGGCATAGGAGGAAACCGGGAAAGCCGGCGACAGCCATTGCACCAGCTTCAGAAGATCCGCGTCCTTCATCGGTCAATGATCATGGACATGGTCATGACCATGCCCATGCGAATGCCCGTGACCCTGTGAATGCCCGTGATCATGCCCCTGCGTCCGCCCATGCCCATAGGCCCCGCCCTCGGGGACAAAGGCCCCGGTGACGCGCTCGACCGTCGCGCCCAGCCGCGCCAGCATGTCGGCCAGAACGTGATCTTGCCGGATCAGCAGGTGATCGCCCGCGATCTGGCAGGGCGTGTGGCGGTTCCCGATATGCCAGGCCAGCCGCGTCAGATCGCCCGTGATCCGCAACAACGGCTCGGGCGCGGCCTCGATCTCGATCAGGCGGCCATCGCCCGTTTCCAGCGCATCGCCCGCTTCCAGCGACAGGGTTTCGGGCAGATCGACCATGACGCTGCCGCCCGACACAAGCCGCAACCGCTTGCGCCGCAAGAAGCGCGCCTCGTAATCGAGCACCAGCCGGTCGCTCGCCGCGCCCTGCCACTGCCCCGCGCGATGCACGCGCCCTGCGGTCATGTCTGCCGTCACCCCAGTCTCTCCCACTGTCATTTCGTCGGCGCGGCCGCACCCGGCGGCGGGGGCGGCGGCATCATGGCGGGCGCCGCCCCGGCCCCCGGCAATCGCGGCTCGGAGGAGATCCAGAGCGGCATCTCGTCCAGCACCGGCTCATCCCCTTCCGAATAGCCAAGGTAGATGGTCATCCCCAGCTCCATCAGATGCATCATGCTGTCATGTTTGCGCGGCCCCCCGTCCAGGGGCACCCGCGTCACGTCGATGGGCAGCCCGGTATAGGCGCAAGCCCCGATCGCCACGGGCCGGGGCATGCCCACTACGAGGCTGACACTGTGGCGAAACTCGCTCCCGTCGAGAATGCGGGCCGTCTCCACCCCGTCATAGCGCGCCCCCGGCACAGGCAGGGGGATCGTGGCGGGGGTGCCGACATAGCTCACGCTCTCGCTTTCGTCGGGCGCGAGAAAGCCGTTCCGCATCCCCCAGCGCTCCGTGATCAGACCGACAGGCAGGGTGCGAAAGACATAGACCGCCGCCCTCTCGTCGGAAAATTCGATCTCCTCCATGGTCCCGTCCGACAGAACCCGCGTCTGGACGGTGCGGTCGGGAAAGCCCAGCCAAACCCCGTCGCGCGTGTCGCCACTTGGGCAAATCCCCTGCGCCGCCGCGCCAAGGCTTCCCGCCAGCACCAGACCCAGGACCAAACTCGTTACCCGCAGCATGTCATCCTCCGCACCTGCACTGCGCTGATTTCAATACATGAAATAGCGCTGTGCCATAGGCAATTCCGTTGCGGGCGCGCAGGTCAGCAATTCGCCATCCGCGCGCACCTCGTAGGTTTCGGGATGCACCTCGACATGGGGGGTGGCGCTGTTGTGGATCAGGTCTCGCTTGCGCACGGACCGGATGCCCTCGACGGCAAGCGTGTCCTTGGCCAGCCCCAGCCTTGCGCCGATCCCCGCCGCCTGCGCCGCGCCACTGACAAAGGTCACGGCCGAGCGTTCGACCGACCGCCCATAGGCGCCCCACATGGGCCGCGAATAGACGGGCTGCGGCGTCGGGATGGAGGCATTGGGATCGCCCATCTGCGCCACGGCAATCGTGCCGCCCACCAGCACCATCTCGGGCTTCACCCCGAAAAAGGCCGGGTTCCACAGCACCAGATCGGCGCGCTTGCCCACCTCGACCGACCCGATATGACGCGAGATGCCATGCACGATGGCCGGGTTGATCGTGTATTTCGCGATATAGCGCTTCACGCGGAAATTGTCGTTCTCTCCCGTCTCCTCGGCCAGCCGCCCGCGCTGCTTCTTCATCTTGTCCGCCGTCTGCCAGGTGCGGATGATCACCTCGCCCACGCGCCCCATGGCCTGGCTGTCCGACGCCATGACCGAAAAGGCCCCCATGTCGTGCAGGATATCCTCGGCCGCGATCGTCTCCTTGCGGATGCGGCTCTCGGCAAAGGCCACATCCTCGGGGATGGATTTGTCGAGGTGGTGACAGACCATCAGCATGTCCAGATGCTCTTCGAGCGTGTTGACGGTGTAGGGCATCGTGGGATTGGTGGATGAGGGCAGGATGTTCTGGAACCCCACCACCTTCATGATGTCGGGCGCATGTCCGCCGCCTGCCCCCTCGGTGTGAAAGGCATGGATGCAGCGGTCCCCGATGGCGGCCAGCGTGTTTTCCACGAAACCGCTTTCGTTGAGCGTGTCGGTGTGGATCATCACCTGCACATCCATGTCCTCGGCCACCGACAGGCAGCAATCGATGGCGGCGGGCGTCGTGCCCCAATCCTCGTGCAGCTTCATGGCGCAGGCGCCAGCCTCGATCATCTCGACCAAAGCCTCGGGGCGCGACGCATTGCCCTTGCCCGCAAAGGCGAGGTTCATGGGAAAGGCATCGGCCGCCTGCATCATCCGCCCCAGGTGCCAGGGCCCGGGCGTGCAGGTTGTGGCCAGCGTCCCATGCGCAGGACCGGTGCCGCCGCCCAACATCGTCGTTAGCCCCGAATGCAACGCATCCTCGATCTGCTGGGGGCAGATGAAATGGATATGGCTGTCAAAGCCCCCGGCGGTCAGGATGCGCCCCTCGCCCGCGATGGCCTCGGTCCCCGGCCCGATGACGATGTCGACGCCTGCTTGCGTGTCGGGGTTGCCCGCCTTGCCGATGGCATGGATGCGCCCGTCCCGCAGGCCCACATCGGCCTTGTAGATGCCGGTATGGTCCACGATCAGCGCATTGGTGATCACCGTGTCGACCGCGCCCTCGGCCCGCGTGCGCTGGGACTGGCCCATCCCGTCGCGGATCACCTTGCCGCCGCCGAATTTCACCTCTTCGCCATAGATGGCGGCATTGGGTCCGGTGCCACCGCTCATCGCCCGCCCGACATTCAGCGCGGTCAGATCGCGCTCCACCTCGATGATCAGGTCGGTATCGGCCAACCGCACCCGGTCGCCGGTGGTGGGACCATACATGTCGGCATAGGTGGCGCGGGGGATACGGGTGGGCATGGGCGGTCCTCGGCTGGCCGTGTCGCGCTCCACCCTATCGGCCAGCCTCCGACAGGATGAAGCCAGAGCGCACCGCAGAGCCCCCCACCGCCACGTTCCGCCCAAAACCAAGGCACCCCTGCCCAAGAAACGGGCGTATTGAAAACCGCGACCCGCCACCCCCATCCCGCGTTTTTTGCGCCCCGCGCTAAACCTGCGCGCGTCCTGCCGTTACCCCATGCAAACCGTGGGGGTTGCAAAGATGAAACTCGAACCGCTCAACCATCCTGCCCCGGATACGGGGCCGCGCGCCGAACCGGATGACAGCCGGGTCCATGTGGCCATCGTCCATACCGATCCGCGCGCCCTGCAGGCGCTCGACCGGGACCTGCGCCGACGCGGCTTCGCGGTCACGGCGACGGGGCGTCCGGGCGGCGGATCGCGCGGCATCCTGCCCGAAACCGGCGATGTGGCGCTGCTCGACATGCGCAGCCCGGAGGGCGACGGCTATGCCATCCTGCGCCGCCTGCGCGAACACAGCGACCTGCCCGTGGTCCTGCTCACCGACAGCGAGGACGAGGTCGAGGAAATCGTCGGCCTGCGCATGGGCGCCGATGCCGTCCTGCGCCGCCCCTGGTCGCCGCAGCTTCTGGCCGAACGCATCCGCGCCCTGTCGCGCCGTGCCCGCATCGGCGCGGGGCAGACGCGCGCGGGCGCCAACCGGCTGTCCCTGCCCCCGCTCGAGATCGACCTCGACAAGATGACCGCGTCCTGGCGCGGCACGGCGCTGCAGCTGACCGGCACCGAATTCCGCCTGCTCCATGCGCTGGCCGAACGGCCCGGCCATGTGCGCACCCGCGACGTGCTGATGGACCGGCTCTACGGCAATGACATCTATGTCCTCGACCGCACCGTGGACAGCCATGTCAAACGCCTGCGCCGCAAGCTGCGCGATGCCGACCCGAGCTTCGACGCCATCGAAACGCTCTATGGCACAGGCTACAAGATGACGCTGCCCGACCCTGCGGCGGGGGCATCTCTCACGCCTTGAAGACCGCGTCCAGCTCCACGCCCAGCCCCTGCACGAGGCCATTGGTCTGCATCGCCATCCCGATCACGGCCAACAACTCGGCATGCTGGGCTTGGGTCATCCCCTTGGCCTTGGCCGCCGCCGTATGGCTGTGGATGCAATAGCCGCAGCCATTGGCGGTCGAAACCGCGACATAGATCATCTCCTTGACCAGCGGATCGATCGCGCCGGGCGCCATCACGACCTTGAGCCGATCCCACAGCGCGCGCAGCCCCTCGGGGTCATGCGCCATGGCGCGCCAGAAATTGTTGACGTAATCCGTGCCCCTCAGGGCCCGGATCTCGGCAAAGACCGCCGCCGCCTCGGGCGACAGGTCCTCATCGGCCAAAAGCGGAACCGTCCCCATCAGACCAACGCAAAGATGCGCGCAGGCCCGCCCGTGCCGCCGCGATGCTTGGGCGCGCCCACGATCAACGTGGCCCCGCTTGCCGGCACCTGGTCCAGCCCCGCAAGGCATTCGATCCCGAACCGGCCACTCGGCAACCAGGCGTAATGCGCCGCGAAATCCGCCGATATCCCGTGATCGAGCGACAGCGTGTCGACCGCGATCGACCGCGCGCCCGTCTCCTCCATCAGCATCTGCACCGCCTCGACATGGAACCCGGGGTAATGCTGCGCCACGCCATCGAAATTGCGGAACGCCTCCGTGCCGACCTTGCCCGCCCAGCCCGAATGCATCGCGACGCAAGCCCCCTCGGGGATCTCGCCATGGGCGGCGATCCAGGCCCGCAGATCATCGGGCGTCACCTGCGTATCGGCATCCTGCGCCGCGCGTGCCGCGATATCGACCACGCACAGCGGCACGACCAGATCGCCCAGCGCGATCTCGTCGACCGAGGTGCCATCCGCCGAGAAATGCAGCGGCGCGTCGATATGGGTGCCGGTATGTTCGTTGATCGTCAGGTTGAACAGGTTGAACCCGTTGTCGGCGAAATTGAACACCTGTTCGGCGGCGAATTGCGGCTGGCCGAAATAGGTCGGGAAATCGGCCGACAGCGTATGGGTCATGTCCACCACGGAACTGCCCGCCGCCTGCGCCCTCAACGCGGTCGGCGCGCCCGCAACCCCGACGGCAGCCGCCCCCGCCGCCATGGCCGCCGAGCCCTTGAAGAAGTCGCGGCGCGACAGCATCCGCTCCTTCACCTTGTTCATCACGCAGATATCGCACATGGTCCGGTTCCTCCCTTGTGTCCCTGTGCTGTGTCCCTGTGCCGTCAAGAACCCCGGGCGCGCCATGTATCTTGGTCAGAGCGCGCCCATCACCGCCTTGTTGAAGCCCCAGACCGCGCGGTCCCCGCCATAGGGCACAAGCTGGACCTCGCGCGTCTGGCCCGGCTCGAACCTCACCGCAGTGCCCGCCGCGATGTCAAGCCGCATGCCGCGCGCGGCCTCCCTGTCAAAGGCAAGCGCGGCATTGGTTTCCGCGAAATGGTAATGGCTGCCGACCTGCACCGGGCGGTCGCCCGTATTGGCGACCCTCAGCACCACGGCCTCGCGCCCTGCGTTCAGCTCGATATCGCCCTCGGCCGGAATGATCTCACCGGGTATCATCGCCGCTCTCCCCTCACCGGATCGGATGATGGACGGTCACAAGCTTCGTGCCATCCGGAAATGTCGCCTCGACCTGCACGTCATGGATCATCTCGGGGATGCCCTCCATGCATTGCTCGCGCGTGACCACATGCGCGCCCGCCTCCATCAGATCGGCGACCGTGCGCCCGTCGCGTGCGCCCTCGACCACGAAATCCGTGATCAGCGCGATCGCCTCGGGGTGGTTGAGCTTCACCCCCCGCGCCAGCCGCCCCCGCGCCACCATGGCCGCAAGGCTGATCAACAGCTTGTCCTTTTCCCTCGGGGTCAGGTTCATCTCGTCCTCATCCTCATCCTTCAGATCTGCCAGACCCGCGGCAGCGGGCCATCGGTCAGCCGCGCCACCGCGCGCGCCACCGCCTGCCGCAGCGGCCATGCCTCGGCGGCCATGAACCGCGCCACGACCCGCCCGTCCCAGGCGCTCGCCGCCGCCCTGACCGGGCCCTCCACCGGAAGGACGGCGCGCAGCCGCGCCAGCCGGTCCTCCGCATCCCTCGCAAAAAGGCTCAAGGTGGCCACCGCCACCGCCCCATTGAGCCCCGCATGCCCCGCGCGGTCCATATCCTCGGGCCCCAGCCTTATCGCCTCGACCATCGCGCACCGCCCGTCGCGGATCACCTCGCGCCGATCCCTCAGCTGCAGATCGCGCAGCCGCTCGCCCATCGCCGCCCGTCCCAGAACCAGCGTCTCGAGCGTCACCAGCTCCGCATCCCCCGCCATCTCGGCCACCAAGAGCCGGTCGAGCGCCGCGCCCTCGAACAGGATCACCTCCTGCGGCAACCAATGCAGCCGCGCGCCCGGCCCGACGACCAGCCGCGTCTCGACCCGCGCAGCACCCCCCGCGCTGCGATAGGCGCGCTCGGCCGTCTGCGTCGTGCCCACGACCTGCGCGCCCGCGCCGATCTCCAGCCGATAGTCGAGCCTGTCGCCCCCCGTCAGCCCGCCCGCCGTGTTCAGAAAGACCACCTCCGGCGCGCGCCCGTGCATGCGGGGCAGCATCGCCTTGGCCGATCCCTGCTGCCACAGCCGCTCCAGCCGCCCGCCCGCGCCCATCACGGCCCCGGCGCGGCCCTTGACGCGCTGCATCTGCGCGGACTGGGGCATTTCGTCGAACATGTCGCCCGCAGGCTAGGCAAGGCCCGCGCCCGGTGGCAAGGGAGGGCCCAGCCCAAATCGCACCCCCAACAGGCATTTGCCCAAAACTTGTGCAACTCACCCGACCCCAGCCCGCGTCGGCCGCGCCGCCCCCGCCGAATTGCCCTTTGCAGGTCGCGCCCGAACCTTGTACCGGATTGACCCATGACCGATCGCCTCACACTCCGCCGCCCCGACGACTGGCACCTGCACCTGCGCGATGGCGCGATGCTGGCCGGCGTCCTGCCCGAAACCGCGCGCCATTTCGCCCGCGCCATCGTCATGCCCAATCTCGTGCCCCCCGTGGTCACGGGCGATGACGCGCGCGCCTACCGCGACCGGATCCTGGCGGCGCTGCCTGCGGGGATGGATTTCACCCCCCTCATGACCCTCTACCTGACCGAGGCGACCGATCCCGCCGATGTCGCCGCCGCCCATGCCGCGGGCCTCATCCATGCGGTGAAACTCTATCCCGCCGGCGCCACCACCAATTCCCAATCCGGCGTGCGCGACCTGACCAAGGTGACCGCGGTGCTCGAAAAAATGGCCGAGATCGGCCTGCCCCTTTGCATCCACGGCGAGGTCACGACACCCGAGGTCGACATCTTCGACCGCGAACAGGTCTTTCTCGACACGGTTCTCGAGCCCCTCCGCCGCCGCATCCCCGAGCTCAAGGTGACGCTCGAACATATCACCACCAGCCACGGCATCGATTACGTGGCCGGGGCCTCCGGCGATATCGCGGGCACGATCACCACCCACCACCTGATGATCAACCGCAACCACATGCTCGTGGGCGGCATCCGGCCCCATTACTACTGCCTGCCCGTGGCCAAGCGCTCCACCCATCAACAGGCGCTGCGCCGCGCCGCCACCTCCGGCAATCCGCGCTTCTTTCTCGGCACCGACAGCGCCCCCCATACCGATCCCACCAAGGAATCGGCCTGCGGCTGCGCGGGCGTCTTCTCGGCCACCAACACGCTGTCCTGCCTCGCCCATGTCTTCGAGGAGGAAGGCGCGCTCGATAAGCTCGAGGGCTTCACCTCCCTCTTCGGCCCCGCCCGCTACGGCCTGGCCCCGAACGACACCCTGATCACGCTCGAAAAGCGCGACACGCCCGCAGCCTATCCCGCCAAGATCGTCACCGGCGCGGGCCCCGTCACCCTCTTCGATCCGGGCCATCCGCTCCATTGGCACGTCATCGCCTGAGCCCCTTCGCCCGCCCCTTCATCTTTCCATAAATATGCAAATCCCGGACGGCCGCCCATGATCCCCACCGCCTATCCCGACAGCGCCACGATGGCCCGCCTCACCGCCCGGATGCTCCTCGACATCAAGGCGGTGCATTTCAACACCGACCAGCTCTACACCCATGCCAGCGGCAAACAGGCCCCCACCTATATCGATTGCCGCAAGATCATCTCCTATCCCCGCGTGCGCGCCACCTGCATGGATTTCCTCTGCTGCAAGGTGATGGAGGCCGCAGGGCTCGAGGCCTTCGACAATATCGCGGGCGGCGAGACGGCGGGCATCCCCTTTGCCGCTTTCGTGGCCGAACGCATGGGCCTGCCCATGTCCTATGTCCGCAAGAAGCCCAAGGGCTATGGCCGCACCGCCCAGATCGAGGGCGAGATGCGCGAGGGCGACCGCGTGCTTCTGGTCGAGGATCTGACCACCGATGGCGGCTCGAAACTGAAATTCGTCGATGCGATCCGCGCGGCGGGTGCGAGCTGCGGCCATACTGCCGTGGTCTTTTTCTACGGCGTGATGGCGGGGACCGAGGAACGACTGGCCGAGCACGGGCTGACGCTCCATTACCTCGCCACCTGGGCCGATGTGATCGCCGAGGCGCGGCGCGGCGGCGATTTCACGGAAAGCACATTGGCCGAGGTGGAACGATTCCTCGCCGATCCCGAGGCATGGCGCGCCGCGCGCGGTCTTTCCTGAGCCGCAGCTTCCCGCCCCGTCCCGTTACAGGGTCTTGGAACGTGGCGAATCCGTCACATCCCTGTTAAACTCCCGCAAGATGCAGGGGTGGGATGCGCCATCCCGCCCATATCTTGCGGCCAAAACCGCTCACAAGTTACTCACAGCTTTGGGCGATTGACGGGCGACCGGCAGGCAGGGCTATACCGGCTCCTACCGATGGCGCTGGCCGGCACTCAGGCCCCGGCGACACCGGCAAGACACGACCGGCACGACGACGGACAGGAATGACAGGGCAAGGGGCACAGGCATGAACGAGCACGTACCGGTTCCGACCTCCTCCAACCTGCCCGCCTCCGAAACGCCCGCCCTTCCCCACAATGTCGAGGCCGAACAGCAGCTTCTGGGCGCGATCCTGTCCTCCAACGACGTGCTCGACCGGGTCGAGGATCTGGTGAAGCCCGACCATTTCCACGATCCCGTCCACCGCGAGATCTTCGCGATGGCGCAGGCCCGCATCGTCAAGGGGCTCGCGACCGACGCCACCACGCTCAAGAATTTCGTCTCCGAGATCCCGGGGCTCAAGGATCTGGGCGGGGCCGAATATCTCCTGCGGCTGCAGCTGTCGGCCATCGCCACCTCTGCCGCGCGCGATTACGCCCAGCTCATCCACGACCTCGCCGTCCGCCGCGAATTGATCGCGCTGGGCCAGCGCGTCACCGACCGCGCCCGCTCCATGCGCGAGGATGTGGCCCCCGACGACCAGATCGTCGCCGCCGAAACCGAGCTCTTCACGCTCGCCTCCTCGGGCAGCACGAACCGGGGCTTCGTCTCTTTCCTCTCGGCGCTCTATGACGCCGTGAACATGGCCAATGCCGCCTATAACCGGGGCGGCAAGCTGGCGGGCATTTCCACCGGCCTGACCGACATGGACCGGATGCTGGGCGGCCTGCACCGCTCCGACCTCCTGATCCTCGCGGGGCGTCCCTCCATGGGCAAGACCTCGCTTGCGACCAACATCGCCTTCAACGTCGCCAAGGCGTGGAAACGCGGCCTCAAGGAAGACGGGACCGAGGGCACGGTCGACGGCGGCGTCGTGGGCTTTTTCAGCCTCGAGATGTCGGCCGCCCAGCTCGCCCAGCGTATCCTGTCCGAGGCGGCCGAAATCCCCTCCGAACTGATCCGCAAGGGCGATCTGACCGAGGCCGAGTTTGAACGCTACCTGCATGCCGCCCGCGACCTGGAACGCTGCCCGCTCTATATCGACGACACGCCCGCCCTGCCCATCGGCCAGGTCGCGGCGCGTGCCCGCAGGCTCAAGCGCGCGCCCAACGGGCTCGATCTGCTGATCGTCGACTATCTCCAGCTTCTGCGCGGCTCGGGCCGGTCCGAGAACCGCGTGAACGAGATTTCCGAGATCACCCAAGGCCTCAAGGCCATCGCCAAGGAACTCAACATCCCCGTGATCGCCCTCTCGCAGCTCTCGCGCCAGGTCGAATCCCGCGAGGACAAGCGCCCGCAGCTCTCCGACCTGCGCGAATCCGGCTCGATCGAACAGGACGCCGACGTCGTGATGTTCGTCTACCGGGGCGAATACTACAAGGAACGCGAGAAACCGGGCGAAGAGAACCTCGAGGCCATGACCAAGTGGCAGCAGGACATGGAACAGCTCCATGGCAAGGCCGAGGTCATCATCGGCAAGCAGCGTCACGGCCCCGTCGGCACCGTCGAACTCAGCTTCGAGGGGCGCTTCACCCGCTTCGGCAATCTCGTCAAGCCGTGGCAGCAGGGCGCCGATCCCGGCTATTGAAACACCAACACCTCGCCGAATGCGGGCCGGATCTCCCAGCCTTCGGGATGGTTCAGGATGGACGCCACCGCCTTGATCACCCCCGCATGGGTGACGATCACGCAATCTTGCGGCAGGCTTTCCAGCCCCGCCGCCACCCGGTCGCGCAACTGCGCCACGCTTTCCCCGCCATGGGGCCGGGCACCCATGAAATCCCCGGCCCAGGCGTCCAGCTCGGCCCGCGGGATCGCATCCCAGCTCACCCCTTCCCAGCGCCCGAAATCCATTTCGGTGAAGGCGGCATGCACCTCATGCGGCCCCAGATGCGCGGCAAGCCTCCGGCAGCGGGTCAGGGGCGAGGACAGGATCGGCAGGTCCCGCACCATCCCCGACAACCGCGCCGCCACCGCTTGCGCCTCCACCTCGAAACTGGCCGCCAGCGCCAGGTCGGTCCGCCCGTAGCAGATGCCCTTGGCCACATCCGGCGTCGTATGCCGCACCAAGATCAGACCCACGCCAGCACCCCGAGGATCAGGCCCAATTCCACCACCTGCTGCGTCGCGCCGAGGCAATCGCCCGTGAACCCGCCCAGCTTGCGCAGGTAGATCCGCGTGACACCCCACCCCAGCACCGCCGCCGCCCCGAGCCCCACAAGCCCCGCAGGCCCCACCAACGCCACCAGCGCCACAGCCATCGCCACAGCCGTGGCCAGCGCCAGCCCATGCCCCCCGCCGATATCCGGGGGGCTGCGAATTTCGCCCCCTCCACCCGTGCGTAATCGGCCCGGAACATGACCAGAACCGCCCCATAGCGGCTGATCCCATGGCCCAGCGCCAGAACCGCCACCGCCATCCACAGTGGCAAGGCCACCAGCCCCGCCACCTTCAGCGCCAGCACGATGCCAAGGCTCACCGCCCCGTAACTCCCGATCCGGCTGTCGCGCATGATCTCCAGCGCGCGCTCCCGCGTCACGCCGCCCCCCAGCCCATCCGCCGCATCCGCCAAGCCGTCCTCGTGAAAGGCCCCCGTCACCAACAACGTCGCAGCCAGCGACATCAGCACCGCCACGGGCATCGGGAAAACCAGCGCAGCCCCCCAGAGCACCAAAGCCCCGATCCCGCCCACGCAGAGCCCCACCAGCGGCAGATAGGCCATCGCTTCGGCCTGCCGCGCCTCCGACCAGGGCAGATCTCGCGGCACGGGCAGCCGCGTCAGGAATTGCACGGCCAAAAGGAACACCTCCACCCGCCGCCGCAATCCCGCCTCTTGCCCATCCCGCATCAAAACCGCCCCCATCTTCGCCAGCCCCAGCATTAGGCGCGTTCCCTGCCCATAGGCAACCGCCCGGCAGGGGCTTGACCGCGACGCCCCCGGACGCGACACAGCAGCATGGGAACCGGTATCCTCACCATCGACCTCGACGCGCTCGCGGCAAACTGGCGCGACCTCGCCCGCCTTTCGCAAGGAGAGGCAGGCGCCGTGGTCAAGGCCAACGGCTATGGCTGCGGCGCGGCCGAGGTCGCAACCCGCCTCGCGCGCGAGGGCGCGCGCAATTTCTTCGTCGCCACGGCAGAAGAGGGCGCGACCTTGCGCACCTCCCTTGGCCCCGGCCCCGTGATCAACGTCTTTTCCGGCCATATGGCCAGCGACACCGCGCTCATCCGCGACCATGCGCTGGTGCCGATGCTCAACAGCCCCGAACAGGCCGCCCGCCACCGCGCGGCCCTGCCCGATGCGCCCTATGGCGTGCAGCTCGACACCGGCATGAACCGTCTGGGGATGGAGGCGCCCGACTGGGCCGCCACCCGCGCGGGCCTCGAATCCGGCCCCCTGACGCTTGTCATGTCGCATCTGGCCTGCGCCGATGATCCGGGTCATCCGCAGAACGCGGCCCAACTGGCGCAGTTCAAGGCGATGAGTGCAAGTGTGACAGCGCCGCGCAGCCTGTCGGCCTCGGGCGGCATCTTGCTGGGTCCCGATTACCATTTCGACCTGACCCGCCCCGGCATCGGGATCTACGGCGGCCTGCCCTTTGCAAGCGCGCGCCCCGTGGTCCGGCTCTCGCTTCCGGTGGTGCAGGTGCGCGATGTGGCCTTGGGCGAAACGGTGGGCTATTCCGCAACCTTCACCGCCGAGCGCCCGACAAAACTTGCAACCCTGTCAGCGGGTTACGCCGACGGGCTCATCCGTTACATGAGCAATGCGGCACCCCTTTTCGCGGGCGATCACGCCTGCCGCCTTGCCGGTCGCGTCTCCATGGATCTTCTGACCGTCGATGTGACCGACCTGCCCGAAATCCCCGATCACCTCGACATCCTCTGCCCACGGCAATCCGTCGACCAACTGGCCGAGGTTGCGGGCACCATCGGCTACGAAATCCTCACCTCGCTCGGACGGCGCTACCAGCGTCGGCACATCGGGCAATGATGGTGCTCCTCTCCCCGCTCGCCGCCATCGGGCGCTCGACGCTGGCGATGCTCTCGGCCATGGGGCGGGTCACGATCTACGCGGCCCTCGCCGTCAGCCATATCCTGCGCCCGCCCTTCTACCCGCGCGAATTCCTTCACCAGCTTCTCCATATCGGCTGGCTCTCGCTGCCCGTGGTGGGGCTCACCGCGCTCTTCACCGGCGGCGCGCTCGCGCTCCAGATCTATGCCGGCGGCTCGCGCTTCGATGCGCAGGCCGTCGTGCCCCAGATCGTGGCCATCGGCATCGTGCGCGAACTGGGCCCGGTCCTGGGCGGCCTGATGGTCGCGGGCCGCGTGGCCGCCGCCATCGCCGCCGAGATCGGCACGATGAAGGTCACCGAACAGATCGACGCGCTTGTCACGCTCTCGACCAACCCGCTCAAATACCTGACCGTCCCCCGCATCCTTGCCGCAACCCTCAGCCTGCCGGTTCTGGTCGCCGTGGGCGATGCGATCGGGATTTTCGGCGGCTATCTCGTCTCGACCACCCGCCTTGGCTTCAACGAGGCCGCCTACCTGCGCAACACCGTCGATTTTCTCGAGCTCTGGGACGTGACCTCCGGCCTGATCAAGGGCGCGGTCTTCGGCTTTCTCGTGGCGCTCATGGGCTGCTATCACGGGATGAATTCGGGCCGCGGCGCACAAGGCGTGGGGCGGGCCACCACCAATGCCGTCGTTTCCGCCTCGATCCTGATCCTTGCCGCCAATTACCTCCTGACCGAATTGTTCTTCACCGCATGATCCTGCTGTCCGATGTCCACAAGGCTTTCGGCCCCAAACGCGTCCTGCGCGGCCTGACGCTCGACGTGGCCCGCGGCGAAAGCTGCGTGATCATCGGGGGGTCCGGCACCGGCAAATCGGTCTGCCTCAAATGCATCCTCGGCCTTGTCCTCCCCGACAGCGGCAAAATCACCGTCGACGGGCAGGATGTGACGACGGGCGACCGCGACGCCTTTCTCGCCCGCTTCGGGATGCTCTTTCAGGGCGGCGCGCTCTTTGATTCGATGCCGGTCTGGCAGAACGTCGCCTTTCGCCTGCAACGCGGGGCGCAAAAACGCCCCAAGGCGCAGGCCCGCGAGATCGCGGTGGAAAAACTCCGCCGCGTGGGCCTCAGCCCCGATGTGGCCGATCTCTACCCCTCCGAACTGTCGGGCGGCATGCAAAAACGCGTGGGCCTCGCCCGCGCCATCGCCGCCGATCCCCAGATCATCTTCTTCGACGAACCGACAACCGGCCTCGACCCGATCATGTCGGGCGTGATCAACGACCTGATCCGCGAAATCGTGACCGAAATGGGTGCCACCGCCGTGACCATCACCCATGACATGACCTCCGTCCGCGCCATCGCCGACAAGGTCGCGATGCTCCATGACGGCAAGATCCGCTGGCACGGCCCGGTGGCCGAGATCGACACCGCCGATGACCCCTATCTTCGCCAATTCGTGACCGGTTCGGCCACGGGCCCCATCGAAGCGATCCGCTGACCGCTTGCGGGGCCTGCCCCACACCCCCCATATCTGCGCCATGCTGCGCTTTCTCATCGCCCTCAACCTCGCCCTTCTGGTGCTTTTCCCCGTCGCATGGGCCGCCCCCCTGATGCGCGCGGGTCTCCTGCCGCTCTTCGGGCTGTCCGAGATCTCGATCCTCTCGGGCCTTGTCACCCTCTGGACCGGGGGCGAGAGGATCCTTGCAGCCCTCATCGCCCTTTTCGCGCTCGTGGCCCCCATGGCCAAGACAGGGGCCCTCGCCCTCCTCCACCTCGGCCGCGCGCCCCTGTCGCTTCTGCCTGCCCTCCAGATCTTGGGCAAACTCGCCATGGCCGATGTCTTTCTCATCGCCCTCTACATCACGCTGGCCAAGGGCATGGCGGTCGGCCGCGTCGAAACCGCCTGGGGCCTCTGGCTCTTCACCGCCTGCGTGCTGGCCTCCCTCGGTGTCGCGCTCGGCACGGCGCATCTGGCGAAACGGGGCGCGCTGGGCTAGCCCTTCCCCATGACCACGCTCGCCCCCATCCTCGCCCTGTTTCTGTGCCTCTACGCGGGCCTTGCCGCGCTGACCTGGGCGCAACGCCTGATCGGGGAACGCCTGCCCGCCCGCAAACGCGGCATGGCGCTCAACCTCGCCCGCCGCGCGGGACCGCCCGTCGCCGGTGGCCTCGTCCTGCTCATCGCGGGCACGGCCCTAGCCCTGCCCGGCCATATCCCCCTTGCCGCGATCCTGATCGGCGGCGGGCTGGCCTTCGGCCTGCACCGGGGTCTTGGTGATGTGCGCCAGGGCGATCCGCGCAGCATCGCCTTTCGCGCGGCCCTCACGCTTGGCTTGGGCCTCGCCCTGCTCTGGCAGACGGGCCTGATCTGAGCGCGCCACTGGCGCAGCCCCGGCCCCTCGGCTACACCTCTGCCATGGCCAAACCCGTCACCCAATTCATCTGTTCCGCCTGCGGCGCCGTTCACAAGAAATGGTCCGGCCGCTGCGACGCCTGCGGCGACTGGAACACGATCACCGAAGAGGCACCGCTTTCCGCCGGCCCCGGCAAGACCTCGCTCGGCGCGATGAAGGGCAAGCGCATCGGCCTGACCGATCTGCGCACGCAAGAAACGCCCCCGCCCCGCCGCACCTCCGGCATGGCCGAACTGGACCGGGTCTTGGGCGGCGGCCTCGTGCCCGCCTCGGCCACGCTCGTCGGCGGCGATCCCGGCATCGGCAAATCCACCCTGCTCCTTCAGGCCGCCGCCAGCTTCGCCCGCGCAGGCGCCAAGGTCATCTACGTCTCGGGCGAGGAAGCCACAGCCCAGGTCCGCATGCGCGCCCAGCGCCTCGGCCTTGCCGACAGCGCCGTGATGCTCGCCGCCGAAACCAACCTCCGCGACATCCTCACGACGCTCGAGGCCGAAACCCCCGACCTCGCCATCATCGATTCGATCCAGACCATGTGGCTCGACACGGTCGAGGCGGCACCCGGCTCCGTCTCCCAGGTCCGCGCCTCCGCACATGAGCTGACCAGCTTCGCCAAGCGCCGCGGGGTCGCCGTCATGCTCGTTGGCCACGTCACCAAGGAAGGCCAGATCGCAGGACCCCGCGTCGTCGAACACATGGTCGACACCGTCCTCTATTTCGAAGGCGAACGCGGCCACCAGTTCCGCATCCTGCGCTCGGTCAAGAACCGCTTCGGCCCGGCCGATGAAATCGGCGTCTTCGAGATGACCGGCATGGGCTTGGCCGAGGTCACGAACCCCTCCGCCCTCTTCCTGTCGGACCGCGAAACCCCCGCCCCCGGCTCCGTCGTCTTCGCCGGGATCGAGGGCACCCGCCCCGTGCTCGTGGAAATCCAGGCCCTTGTCGCCCCCTCCTCGCTCAGCCAACCCCGCCGCGCGGTGGTGGGCTGGGACGGGGGCCGCCTGTCGATGATCCTCGCCGTGCTCGAGGCGCGCGCGGGCATCTCCTTTGCAGGCCTCGATGTCTATCTCAACATCGCCGGCGGCATGCGCATCTCCGAGCCCGCCGCCGACCTCGCCGTCGCCGCCGCCCTATTGTCCGCCCGCGAAGATGCCGCCGTGCCCCATGATTGCGTGGTCTTTGGCGAGGTTTCGCTCTCCGGCGCGCTGCGCCCGGTGTCTCAGGCGGAAAACAGGTTGAAAGAGGCGGCGAAACTTGGTTTTTCCTCGGCCATAGCGCCCGCAGGGTGCAAGCTTGGCGCCGACAGCGGCGTGCGGATGCAGGCAATGACCGATCTTCCCGGTTTCGTGGGCGAGATCTTCGGGGCAGGGTAAAGCCACGGTTTGCCACCGGGGCAGGAATGGGTAAGGCGCGTAGATGGACGGTTTCACACTGGTTGACGGCATCGTGGCCGGCGTGATCGTGGTTTCGGCGATCCTCGCCTATGCCCGCGGCCTCGTGCGCGAGATCCTGTCCATCGGGGGCTGGATCCTTGCGGCGGTCGTGGCCTTCATCTTCGCCCCCAATGCCCTGCCTTTGATCCGCGAAGTGCCCTATCTGGGCGATTTCATCGGGGAAAGCTGCGAATTGGGCGTGATGGCCAGCTTCGCGGGCGTCTTCGCGGTGGCGCTTGTCGTGGTGTCGCTCTTTGCGCCGATGTTTTCCTCCGCCGTGCAACGCTCGATGATCGGCGGGCTGGATGCGGGTCTGGGGTTCCTGTTCGGCGTGGCGCGCGGCGTGCTGCTCGTGGTCGTGGCCTTCATCGCCTATGACCGCGTCGTGGGCTCCGAACCCGTGGCGATGGTCTCCGACAGCCGCTCCTCCCAGGTGTTCTCGCATCTGCAGACCCGGGTCGAGGCGGAAATCCCCTCCGATGCGCCGGGCTGGATCTTGTCGCGCTACGAGCAGCTCACCGCGACCTGCACCGCCCCCGAGCAATAACTCAGCGCCGCGATACCAACCCCGACAGCCCCGCGATCAGCAACAGGCCCGCACCCACCGCATAAGCCCAAAAGCCTGCGCGGATGAAATCCTGCATCAGGTCCCAACTCCGTGCCAGATCGCCGAAATCAAAGGGCACGGGCAAACCCAGATCGCGGCGCAACCCATCGGCCCGGATCACCGCCTCCCCCACAAGCACGACCGGCGACAGCCCCGCCGCCAACGCCAACAGGGCCGATCCCCGCCCCCTGAGCGCGCTCAGCGCGGCCAGCGCCGCCGCCACGAAGCCGCCCAGGAAAACCCAGACCTGCCAGGCCGCGTCCGCCGACAGGCTCAAACTGCCGCGCTGCACCAGCGCCATGGGCGAAATATCGGCCCCCGCAAAGGGCGGCTCGATCCAGACAAGCGCCCAGCTTGCCGCCATCGCCGCCCCCGCCAGAAAGATGATCGCCCGCATCGAATGCCCCCTCACGCCACTTTTGCACCCGCAAAACAGGCTATGCGGCCCGCGCGCGCCCGTCCAGCGATCAGCAAAGCGCCGCCATGACCCTTTCGGATGTGATCGTTTGATGACACCACCGTCCCGACGCCCTATGTCACCCCTGTAGACGCCCCCCGGAGATTCGCCCACGATGGATGCCCTCCCCCGTCACCCGTTCGATCCCATCGACGACGACAAACTGCGCGAGGAATGCGGGATTTTCGGCGTGATCGGCGTCGCCGATGCCGCCAATTTCATCGCGCTCGGCCTGCATGCCCTGCAACATCGCGGGCAAGAGGCGGGGGGTATCGTCACCCATCACCCCGAGCATGGCTTTTCCTCGGCCCGCCGCTTCGGCCTCGTGCGGGACAATTTCACCTCCGCCAGCGTCATGGAAACGCTGCCCGGTGAAATCGGCATCGGCCATGTCCGCTATTCCACGGCAGGCTCCAAGGGCGCGACCCAGATCCGCGACGTGCAGCCCTTCTTCGGCGAATTCGCCATGGGCGGGGCCGCCATCGCGCATAACGGCAATATCGTGAATGCCGATGAATTGCGCCGCGAACTGATCGAACGCGGCTCGATCTTCCAATCCTCGTCGGACAGCGAATGCATCATCCACCTGATGGCGCGCTCGCTGCAGCGCACCATCCCCGAACGGATGAAGGATGCGCTGCGCCGCGTCGAAGGCGCGTTTTCCGTCGTCGCCATGACCCGGACGAAACTGATCGGCGTGCGCGATCCCTTGGGCGTGCGCCCTCTGGTTCTGGGCCGGATCGGCGATGGCTATGCGCTGTCGTCCGAAACCTGCGCGCTCGACATCATCGGCGCGGAATTCCTGCGCGAGATCGAACCGGGCGAAATGGTCGTCATCTCGGGCGACAAGATCGAAAGCTTCAAACCCTTCGAAGTGCGCCGCTCGCGCTTTTGCATCTTCGAACATGTCTATTTCTCGCGCCCCGACAGCATCATCGGCGGGCGCTCCGTCTATGAAACCCGCGAAGCCATCGGCCGCGAACTCGCCAAGGAAGCGCCGGTCGAGGCCGATCTGGTCTGCCCCGTGCCGGATTCGGGCACGCCTGCCGCCATCGGCTATTCGCTGGAATCGGGCATTCCCTATGCGATGGGGATCATCCGCAACCAGTATATGGGCCGGACCTTCATCGAACCGACCGAACAGATCCGCAACATGGGCGTGCGCCTGAAACTCAACGTCAACCGCGCGCTCATTCGCGGCAAGCGGGTGATCTTGGTCGATGACAGCGTCGTGCGCGGCACCACCTCGCGCAAGATCAAGGAGATGATCCTCGATGCGGGCGCCGCCGAGGTGCATTTCCGCATCGCAAGCCCGCCGACCGCATGGCCCTGTTTCTACGGCGTCGACACGCCCGAGCGCGAGAAACTGCTGGCCGCCACCATGTCCGAGGACGAGATGCGCCATCACCTGGGCGTGGCTTCGCTCCGCTTCATCTCGCTCGACGGTCTCTACCGCGCCGTGGGCGTGGCCGGTGGCCGCGATCCCAAGAACCCCGCCTATTGCGACGCCTGTTTCTCGGGCGATTACCCGGTGCGCCCGACCGACCAGCTGGCGCGCGGCTTCAAGCTGGCGGATGCGACCGAACCGGCCGAGTGATGCTGAAACTCTTCCGGCGCATCAAACCGGCCCGGCAGATCCCCGAGGCCGAACTGGCCCGGAGGCTCACCGCACCCGGCTACCGCTGCGCCTGCTGCAACGAGGTTGTGGACGCCCCCCATGCGGTGCGCCTGCGCCCCTTCGGCTGGCCCAATCCCCCCGCCGCCCTCCCCGATGCGGACTTCGACGGGGCGGGCGATATCGTCACCGAACGCTATGCCCGGCGCGGCCGCGATCTTCTGGTGCGCGCGCATCTGCCCATCCCCGTGCGCGGAACCGAGGATCACGTCTTTCTCTCCGTCTGGGCCAATCTCTCGACCGGCGATTTCGCCCGCTTCCGTTCCGCGCAGGGGCGCGGCGATGCCGAACGGCTGGGCGATCTGTCGGGCTGGCTCTACTGCCGGATACCGGCCAGCAGCGGTCCGGTCCTGACCAAGGGGCTGATCGTGCCCGTCGCGGGCGGCGGGATACCCGTCTACTGGATCACCGACGAAAAGCACCCGCTCCACGCCGCGCAGCACGATGGCGGGATGGCGCCCGAGGACATCCTCGCCCTCTTCCTCGATCTTGGTGAAGCGGAGCTTGTCCAGCACCTCAAGGCGTAACCTTTCGGCAAGGAACGCCTCGAAATCTTTACGGTTTGGCAAGAAAAAGGCCGCCCCGAAAGGCGGCCCTTAACCATGTTTTGGCTGCGCGGATCAGGCGCGGCGCTTTGCCAGCACGCTCCAGCCGCCGGTCACGACCAGCGCCGCGATCACCGCCTTGAGCGCATCGCCGAGCAAGAAAGGTGCAATGAAAGCAGTCCAGTAGAAGCCCGCATCGCGCGCGATCCACCCGGCCTCGAGCCCCATGCCGCCGGCCAGCGCCATCGGCCACAGAATGCCCGGCACATACAGAAGCGCCGAGATGACGAGCGCCGCCGCAGCCGTGCCGAAAACGCCCTTTGCGATGCCTTTTTCCGCTGCAAAACCAGCAAGATAGGCCATGCCGATGAACCCGATCAGAAAGCCGCCCGTCGGCCCCATCAGCGCCGCGATCCCCGGCATCGTCGTGGGCGTGAAGACCGGCAGTCCCATCACGCCCTGCGCGACATAAACGATCACCGTCGCCGCACCGAGGCGGCTGCCCAGGGTGAAACCGACAAGCAGAATCGCCAGCGTTTGCAACGAGATAGGCACAGGCCACATCGGCACCGTGACCTTGGCCGCCGCCGCGATGAACAGCGCGCCGACCAGCACCAGCGCCACTTTCTTCAGCGTGCCCTGATCCCCGATCGTTGCGGAAAGAAGTGTGTCGCGGCCCATGGTCGCCTCCGTGCAAGGGTCGAAATCTCTGTCGCCAAAGGGTATCTCCGCGCTGCAGCGTCAAGTCAAGCGCGCCCCACCGCCGCAGTCCTGCGCAGCCTCTTGTATTTCGCCGCCGAAAAGCGCAACTGGCGCCCCATGGAAAAGCCTTTCGATGGACAGATCGCGCTGGTCACCGGCGCTTCACGCGGCATCGGTGCGGCCAGTGCCGAATGGTTGGCCGAACACGGCGCGCATGTGGTCGCGGTCGCGCGGACCGTGGGCGGTCTCGAGGATCTCGACGACCGTATCAAGGCCAAGGGCGGCCAAGCCACATTGGCCCCGATGGACGTCACCGACGAAGCCGCAATGGCGCATCTGTGCCGTTCGATCCATGATCGTTGGGGCCGCGCCGACATCTGGGTCCACAGCGCGATCCATGTCAGCGCGCTGACACCCGCGCCCCACATCACGGCCAAGGATCTGGACAAGGTGATCGCCACCAACATCCGCGCCCTGTCGCGGCTGGTGGCCTTCGTCGAGCCGCTGATCGCGCCCGCGCCCAAGCCGCAGGCGGTGTTTTTCGACGATGATTGGGACGACAAATACGCCGGCGCCTATGGACTGTCCAAGGCCGCCCAGCGCGCGCTGATCGGGTCGTGGCAGGCAGAGACGGCAAAATTTCCCTTGTCCGTCCACATGTTGCGCCCCGCCCCGATGCCGACGGCCGTGCGCGCGCGCTTTTATCCCGGCGAGGACAAGAGCAAGCTTGCCCATCCCCGCGACGAGGCCGCGCGGCTGTTGCCGGTCCTGCTGGGCTGATCCGACCACAATCGAAACGTGCCGGAAAACTGCACTTTTCCGGCGCCCGAAACTGCAGTTTCGTGTTTAGTTTCTGCGCGTTTCCAGCTCTTCCGCGATGGCTTCGGCGCGGGCGGCCAGTTCGGCCAGCCCGTCGGTGAACCGGTCCGGCAATTCCGTGCGCGGACCGGCATCCTGCAATTCCCCGATCCGCCGCGCCCGGTCGGCCAGACGTTCCTCGGCGGCGGCAAGCGTCTTTTCCTGCGCCGCGATCTTGGCCTGAAGGCCCTTGATCTCGTCCTCAAGCGCCGCCGTCTTGTCCGCCAGCATCAACCCCGCCATGAGCAGCATCCGTTCCGCCGGCATCCGGCCGATCTGGCCAAGGATCACCGCCGCCTCGGTGTCGAGCATCTTGGCTGCGGCATGCAGATAGGGCTCTTCGCCTTCCTGGCAGGCGACGGCGAATTGGCGGCCGCCGATCTCGATCTGAACCTCAGGCATGTCCGCCCTCCCCTGCCCCGGCGCGATCCATATCGGCCAGGATGCGTTCCAGTTCCGCCGCCTCGGAGGCCCGCGCCGCCTTGAGCGCGTCAAGCTCCACAACCAGCGCCTTGTTCAACACATTGGGATCACTGGCGTTTTCACCGCGAAGGCGGTTGAGGTTCTTGGTCAGGCGTTCGTTGATCGTGCGCAATTCCTGCACCTCGGCCCGAAGCGCCATGTTCCGGTCATCCGGCCCCATGCCGCCTGCGGCCTGCAATTCCTCGGCGATGTCGCGCGCCTCGTCGCGTTCGGCGATGGCCTCGGCCCGTTCGGCGCGCAGGCGGGTGACACGGCCCTCGAGCTCGGCGACCTGCGCGGTCAGGCGCTCGATCTCGGCCGTATCCGCGCTCTCTTCCCGGGGCGCTGCCGCCGCTTCGAAGGCGGCAAGGCGCGCCTCAAGCTCGGCGGCGCGGGCTTCGGCGGCTTCGGCACGGATCACCGCATCCTCGAAGGCGGACGAGGTGATGCCCGGATCCTCGATCGGCGGCGCGGCCCGCATCTGGCCGATTCCCCCGGCGATACGGTCGAGCGCTGCGGCCAGCCGCGCCTCGAGCATCGACAATTTCTCGAATTCGGCGTTATCGCCCATGGCTGCTCAGCCCCCGGTCTTGTGCCTAGCCCCTTGGACGGAACAGGCGCCACATTGCGCAACAGCGAATCGCAATTTGCCCCGATTTGCAAGACCTGCGGCCCATTCCCGCCCCGAGGCACGCGGAATAGAGGCGAATTCGCGCCCGTTTCGGTTGCGCCGCCCCCTTGCTCTGCTAAGAGACGGGCTTGAGCGCGCGCCCATCGGGATCAGCGCGCCACCCTCCGATGCTGCCTGACGAAGGATCGACGCGCCATGGATCTCACCGCGCTTGCCACGACCAACCCCGACCATTGGCGCCGCGCCGCCTGCATCCGGACGCTAACGCTCGATGCCGTGGCCGCTGCGAATTCGGGCCATTCCGGCATGCCGATGGGCATGGCCGATGTGGCCACGATCCTGTTCGCCAACCACATGAGCTTTGACGCGAGCAAGCCCGATTGGCCGAACCGCGACCGCTTCATCCTGTCGGCAGGCCATGGGTCGATGCTGCTCTATTCCCTGCTCTACCTGACCGGCTCGCCCGACATGACGCTGGAACAGGTCAAGAATTTCCGCCAGCTGGGCGCGATCACCGCAGGCCATCCCGAATACGGGCACGCCATGGGGATCGAGACCACGACCGGCCCGCTGGGCCAGGGCATCGCCAATGCCGTCGGTTTCGCCATGGCCGAGGAATTCCTGCGCGCCAAATGGGGCAAGAAGGTCATCGACCACTACACCTATTGCATCGCGGGCGATGGCTGCCTGATGGAAGGCATCAGCCAGGAGGCCATCGCGCTCGCAGGCCGTCAGGAATTGTCGCGCCTGATCGTGATGTGGGATGACAACGGCATCACCATCGACGGCAAGGTGTCGATCGCCGACCGCACCGACCAGAAGGCGCGCTTTGCCGCCTCGGGCTGGGATGTGTTCGAATGCGACGGCCATGATCCTGTCGCCATCGACGCGGCCCTGACGGCGGCCAAGGCCAGCCCCCGCCCCGCGATGATCGCCTGCAAGACCCATATCGCGCTCGGTCACGCCGCGCAGGACACCGCGAAGGGCCATGGCGCATTGACCGATGCCAAGCAGCTGCAAGCCGCCAAGGAAGCCTATGGCTGGCCGCATGGTCCCTTTGAAATTCCGGCAGAGCTCAAGAGCTGGTGGGAAGGCGTGGGGGCCAAGGGCCGGAGCGCACGCGAGGAATGGGAAACGCGTTTCGCCCTCCTGTCCGATGCAAAGCAGGCCGAATTCACCCGCGCCTTTGCCCGCGAGCTGCCCAAGAAGCTGTCGGCCACGATCAAGGCGCTGAAAAAGCAGCATTCCGAAGCCGCCCCCAAAGTGGCGACGCGGCAGGCGAGCCAGATGGCGCTCGAGGTCATCAACCCGATCATGGGCGAGCACCTGGGCGGGTCTGCGGATCTGACCGGATCGAACAATACCGATACGGCGGGACTGGGCGTTTTTGGCCCCGAGGATCGCAAGGGGCGGCATGTTCATTACGGCATCCGCGAACATGGGATGGCGGCGGCCATGAACGGCATGGCGCTGCATGGCGGTGTGCGGCCCTATGGCGGGACCTTCATGGTCTTTACCGATTACGCCCGCCCCTCGATGCGGTTGTCCTCTCTGATGGGGCTGCCCGTCACCTATGTGATGACCCATGACAGCATCGGCTTGGGCGAGGATGGCCCGACGCACCAGCCGGTCGAACATCTGGCCATGCTGCGCGCGACCCCGAACCTCTTGGTGATGCGCCCCGCCGACGCGGTCGAGACCGCCGAGGCCTGGGAAGTGGCCCTGATGCAGAAGACGACGCCGTCGGTTCTGGCCCTGAGCCGCCAGGCGCTGCCCACTGTGCGCAAGACGCATACCCCGAAGAACATGGTCGCCCAGGGCGCCTATGTTCTCGCCGAGGCGGAGGGCAAGCGGCAGGCCATCCTGCTCGCCACCGGGTCGGAGGTCGCCATCGCCATGGCCGCGCGCGATCTCTTGCAGGCCGAAGGGATCGGGACGCGGGTCGTGTCGATGCCCTGCTGGGAGATTTTCGAGGAAACCGACGAGGCCTATCGCAAGCGCGTCCTGCCCGCGGGGCCAGTGCGCGTGGCGGTCGAGGCCGCGATCCGGTTCGGCTGGGACCGCTGGCTCTACGGCGAGCGGGGCAAGCGCGAGAAATCGGGGTTCGTGGGCATGCACGGCTTCGGCGCCTCGGCCCCGGCGGGTGATCTCTACAGCCATTTCGGGATCACGGCAGAGGCCGTGGCGGCGAAGGTCAAGTCGCTGTTGTGATCGGCAAAGGTGCGCCTGAAGGCGCACCCTACCCTCCCATCGGATATTCGTGCTGGTGCGCCTGAAGGCGCACCCTACGGTGCGGTGGCCGTTCTAGGGTGCGTCTTCAGGCACACCCCGCAACGCGCCCCATCACGCCATGCGGGCGAAACCGTAGGGTGGGTGAAACCCACCACCCCGCGCACATCCATGAACCGTGATGGTGGGTTGCACCCACCCTACAACCTGCGCCTTTGGGCGCACCGCGCCCCAGATGTCAGAGATCGATCCGCGCGCGCGTGCCCTCGGCAAAGCGCCTGAGGACCAGCGGATAAAGCCGATGCTCCTGCTCCAGCACGCGGGCGGCAAGGCTATCGGGCGTGTCGCCCGCCAACACAGGAACGCGCGCCTGGCCAAGGATCGGGCCGCCATCAAGCTCCGCCGTCACCTCGTGAACCGTGCAACCGGCCTCGGCATCGCCCGCCTCGATCGCGCGGGCATGGGTGTGCAGGCCCCGGTATTTCGGCAAGAGTGACGGGTGGATGTTGAGCATCTTGCCCTGCCAGCGGGTCACGAACCCCTCGGTCAGCACCCGCATGAAGCCCGCAAGACACAGGATATCGGGCGAATGCGCGTCAAGCACCCGGGTCAGTTCCGCCTCGAAGCCCGCGCGGTCCTTGCCGAAGGGGCGGTGATCGACCACCGCCGTCGGAATGCCCATGGCAGCGGCTTTCTCCAAACCACCGGCATCCCGGTCATTCGCAAGGACCAGACAGGGCCGCGCCGGGTGGTCGCCGGTCATGGACCGGGCCAGCGTCATCATGTTCGACCCGCCGCCCGAGATCAGGATGGCGACGCGAAGGCTCACGCAAGGGCACCCGTGTAACTGACACCCGCACCGGGGATCACATGGCCCAAACGATGCACGCTTTCCCCCGCCTCGGCGAGCAGGGCTGCCAGCGCCTCGGCCCGGTCTGCGGCGACGACCAGCACCATGCCGATCCCGGCATTGAAGGTCTTGAGCATCTCGGCCTCGGCCAAGCCGCCCTCTGCGGCGAGCCATTGAAAGACGGGCGGCAATTGCCATGCGCCCAGGTCGATCGTGGCCCCCAGCCCCTCGGGCAGGACGCGCGGCAGGTTCTCGGTCAGACCGCCCCCGGTGATATGGGCCAACCCATGAACCCCGCCCGCCCGGATCGCCGCAAGCGCAGGTTTCACGTAAAGCCGTGTGGGCGCCAGGAGCGCGCGGCCGAGCGGCGCATCGGCAAAGGGGGCCTTGGCCTCCCAGGCAAGGCCCGAGCGTTCGACGATCCGGCGCACCAGCGAATAGCCGTTGGAATGGACCCCGTCAGAGGCAAGGCCCAAAAGCACATCGCCTGCAACAACGCCCGCGGGCAAGGCCGCGCCCCGGTTCATCGCGCCGACGGCAAACCCCGCAAGGTCGAAATCGCCCGGCGCATACATGCCCGGCATTTCGGCCGTCTCGCCCCCCACCAGGGCGCAGCCGGATTGCTTGCAGCCTTCGGCAATGCCTTCGACGATGCGCGCGGCGGCCTCGACCTCGAGCTTGCCGGTCGCGAAATAGTCGAGGAAGAACAAGGGTTCCGCCCCCTGGCAGACCAGGTCGTTGACGCACATCGCCACAAGGTCGATGCCGATCGTATCGAATTCGCCGGTATCGATGGCGATCTTGAGCTTGGTGCCCACACCATCGGTGGCCGCGACAAGGATCGGATCGTCATAGCCAGCGGCCTTCAGATCGAACAGCGCACCGAACCCGCCAAGCCCCGACATCACGCCCGGCCGCGACGTGGCGGCGGCGGCGGGTTTGATCCGGTCGACCAGCGCATTTCCCGCGTCGATATCGACACCGGCTTGGGCATAGGTGAGGCCGTTCTTGGCGTCGGTCATGATGGCATTCCCCTTCGGATTTGCGCGAGGCCCTAGCAAGCCCGCGCGCCCGCGTCCATGCGTCAGTTGCCCGGCCGGCCCGGTCCCCGCGTCGATCTTGCGCCGATCCAGAGAAACAGCACCATCATCGCCCCGGTCGTGCCCAGCACGAGCGCGGTTTGCTGCAAGCCCGCCGGATCGGCCAGGACCGCGCGCATGGGCGCGATGAAGATGGCGGGCAGGATGATCTGAAGCACCGCGAAGATCCCCAGGCACATGCCCCAGATCAGCGCCCAATCCCGGAGGACCAACACCTGTGTGGCGCGTTTGACCGCCTGCATCCCGACATCGGTGAGCGGCGCCGCGGCAAGGATCACGGCGGTCGCCATGGAATTGGGCAGGCCCCCGACCTGCACCAGAAGGCCGAAGATCACGCGCAGGCCGATCAGCCAGGCTGTGTAGCGCAACGCAAGAAGCGGCAGGGGCGGCATGGGCATTCCTCGGGCTTGTCGGTGAGGCGACGCATAGGCCATGGCCAGCGCGCGGGCAAGCGTGGGGCGCTTGACGGGGTGGCCGGGTCTGTTAATCCGGGTTTCGGCGGGCCTGTAGCTCAATGGTTAGAGCAGAGCGCTCATAACGCTTTGGTTGGGGGTTCAAGTCCCTCCGGGCCTACCAAACGCCTTGAATGATGTCCGCTGGGGTGTGCCTGCCTGCGATGTCGGGCCTAGGCCACTTGAGGCTCTGCCCCATCCACGCGCAGCGCAGACATGGGATACACCCAAGGCCCATTCGGGCGTTGCGCGCAGTTTCAACAACTTTCGATGATTTTGGCTCCGGCGGTAGGGATCGAACCTACGACCAATTGATTAACAGTCAACTGCTCTACCGCTGAGCTACGCCGGAACTGAGCGCGCGTATAGCAAGTCGGATTCCCAGCGTCCAGAGGGGGGAGGGGAAAAAACGTCCACGAAGTCATCTTGGCGTGAAACGGGCCTCGGGGCTGGGGTCGTCCAGCGCCAGAACGAGGTTTCTTTGGGCAAGATCAAGAAGATGCGCCAGAACGTTGCGACCCGCCGCAGGCAGCAAGCGAGGGTCGAGGTCAGCGTAGAGGCGTGCGGCCAGGTCATCTGCCGTGGCCTTCTCCATGTCCGACAGCGCCGAAAGGATCTGCGCTTCGCGTCCCTCGCGGTGGGCGATCAACTCGGCGATGCGGTGCTGGGGGGCGCATACGGGTTCGCCATGTCCCGGAAAATAGATGCGGTCATCGCGCCCGGCCAAGCGGCGGCAGGACGCCATGAACGCGCCCATGTCGCCATCCGGGGGCGACACCAGGGACGTGGACCAGCCCATCACGTGATCCCCGGTGAACAGCGCGCCGTTCCAGCCGAAGCTGAGGTGGTTTGCCATGTGTCCCGGCGTTTCCACGACGGTGATCTCGCCCCAATCGCCCGTGATCCCGTCGCCCTCGGCGATCTGGTCATCCGGCGCGAAATCGCGGTCCACCCCCTCGCCCCCGCCGATGCGGCCCTGCGCGGCCAAGGCCGCCATGACAGGGCTACGGCCCCAATCCGACGGCCCCGCAGCCAACACCCTTGCCCCCGTGGCCCGGGACAGCGGTCGCGCAAGCGGGGAATGGTCGCGGTGCGAATGCGTGATCAGGATCGCGCCGATCCGTTCACCCGGCGCCAATGCGGCGAGAATCGCGGCCATGTGCCCCGCATGGTCAGGACCCGGGTCGATCACGGCGATCTCGCCTTCGCCAAGCAGGTAGGTATTGGTGCCGTGCAAGGTCATCGGCGACGGATTCGGCGCGGTGAGCCGCCGCAGACCCGGTTCCAGCACGACCACGCCGCTTTCGCTTTTCATCGCCTCGCCTGCCTGATTATCTGGGCCCATGGATTTCGGCTGGCTCAAACGTGTCTTGCCGCGGGGCCTCTATGGCCGGGCCGCGCTTATCTTGCTTGTGCCGGTCGTCACCTTGCAGATTGTCGTCTCGGGGCAGATCCTGCAACGCTATTTCCGGGATGTCGCGGCGCAGATGACCACGGCGCTGGTGCTCGATCTCGACCTTTTGCGCAGCCGCATGGCAGAGGGCGAACCGGTCGAGGCGCTGGCCGAGGCGCTGGAGATCGGGATCGCCCCCGCGCCCGACGGCACGCTGACCGATCGGCGTCTGTTCTATGACCTGACCGGGGCCGAGGCGATCCGCGTCCTGCACCGCGATCTGCCGGGGTTGATCGCGGTCGATCTGGTCAGCGACGAACGGTTTCCGGCGGTGATCCTGCGCGCCGGCGACGAGATCGTCTCGCTGTCGGTGTCGCGGCGGCGCTTGTCGGCGTCGAACCCGCACCAATTGTTGGTGCTCATGGTCTTCTTCGGCCTGTTCATGACATGGGTCGCCTATATTTTCCTGCGTAACCAGCTCAAGCCGATCCGGCGGCTCGCGGAGGCGTCGGAAGCTTTCGGAAAGGGCCAGCTGATCGAATACAACCCGTCGGGCGCGACGGAGGTGCGCAGCGCGGGGCGGGCCTTTCTCGACATGCGCGGACGAATCGAGGCGATGATCGACCAGCGCACGCTGATGCTTTCGGGGGTGAGCCACGACCTGCGCACGCCGCTGACCCGGATGAAGCTCGGCCTGTCGATGCTGGAGGCCGAACCGGAGGTCACGGCCCTCATGCGCGATGTCGAGGAAATGGAGGCGCTGCTCGAGACCTTTCTCGATTTCGCACGGGGCGAGGCGCTGGATGATCCGACGCCGACCGACCCCGTCGCCCTTGCGCGCCAGATCGTCGAGGATGCGGGCCGCATCGGCGGCGAGATTGCACTGGTCGCGCCGGAACGCTCGGGCAGGATCTTGCTGCGCCCACAGGCGGTGCGGCGCTGCCTGTCCAACCTCGTGTCGAACGCGCTGCGTTACGGCGAAAAGGCAAGGCTGACCGTCGTGCTGTCCGACCGGGCGATCCGCTTCACGGTCGAGGATGACGGACCAGGCATCCCGCCCGAACGCCGGGCGGAGGCGCTGAAGCCTTTCGCGCGGCTGGACGCGGCCCGCAATCAGGACAAGGGGTCGGGGGTTGGGCTGGGCCTCGCCATCGCGCGCGACATCGCGCAGCGCCATGGTGGCAGCCTGTCTCTCACCGAAAGCGCGGAAATGGGGGGTCTCAGGGTCGACCTCGTGCTGCCGCGCTAGCCGGCTGTCGGCGGCGGTTCCCCTGCCCCGCAGGCAGAACACGCAGCCGAACCTTTCACGCCCCCTCGCCCGCGATGGCACCTTGGCGGGTGTCCGGAACAGACCATGCGATCCGCCGAAGCGGATGGCGTCCAGTGCCCCCAGACAACCAAACGCACGTCAGGCGGCGGCGACCTCGTCGGGTCGCATCGCCCCGGTCATCAGCGCCACGGCATCGGACATACTGATCGATTTGGGATCGACCACGCAAAGCCTGCGCCCAAGACGGTGAATGTGGATGCGGTCGGCAACCTCGAAGACATGGGGCATGTTGTGGCTGATCAGGACCACCGGGGTCCCGCGCGAGCGCACGTCGCGGATAAGGTCCAGCACCTTCCGGCTTTCCTTCACGCCCAGCGCGGCGGTCGGTTCGTCGAGAATGATCACCTTGGACCCGAAGGCCGCCGCGCGTGCCACCGCCACGCCCTGCCGCTGCCCACCCGACAGGGTTTCAACCGCCTGATTGATGTTCTGGATCGTCATCAGGCCAAGCTCGGAGAGTTTCTCGCGGGCGAATTTCTCCATCGCCTTTTGGTCCAGCATGCCGAACCAGCGCCCCATGATGCCGGGTTTGCGCAATTCACGGCCACAGAACATGTTGTCGGTGATCGACAGCGCCGGGCTGAGGGCAAGCGTCTGGTAGACGCATTCGATCCCCGCCTCGCGCGCCTGAAGGGGCGAGGAATAGCTGACCTCGCGCCCTTCCAGCGTGATGGTGCCCTCGTCGGGCGCGACCGCCCCCGAGATCGCCTTGATGAGCGAGGATTTTCCCGCCCCGTTGTCGCCGATCACGGCCAGGATCTCGCCCGGCATCAGGTCGAAATCGGCATGGTCCAGCGCCGTGACACGACCGTAGCGCTTGACCAGGCCACGCGCCTTGAGAAGGGGCTCTGTCATGCCGAAACCTTTCTGATCCATTGGTCGATGGCGACCGCGATGATGATGAGCCAGCCGATCGCGAAAACCTGCCAGAGCACATCGACCCCGGCGAGCCGCAGGCCCGACTGGAACACCCCCACGATCAGCGCGCCGAAGAGCGCCCCCATGATCGAGCCGCGCCCACCAAAGAGCGAGATACCCCCGATCACGACGGCAGTGATGCTCTCGAGATTGCCTTCGTAGAAACTCTGCGGCGAGATCGACCCCACCCGTCCGATCGACGCCCAGGCGGCAAGCGCGCAGATGAAGCCCGCCAGCATGTAGACCTGCCGCAGCGTCCGGTCCGTGCGGATGCCGGCCAGCTCGGCGGCCTCCTTGTCGTCGCCGATCATGTAGACATGCCTGCCCCATGCCGTCTTGTTCAATACGTACCAGAGCGCGACGAAGATCGCGATCATCAGCAGCGTGCCATAGGTCAGGCGCGCATCCCCGATCTGGATCGTATTGCCGAAGAATTTCAGCAGCGGCGCGGTCGTATCGATATCCGCGCCCCGGATCGATTGCGCACCCGAAAGCCAGAGATTGAGCGCAAAGAAAACGTTCCACGTGCCCAGCGTGGCGATGAAGGGGGGCAGCTTGATCTTGGTGACCAGCCAGCCGTTCAGGTAACCCGCCGCGATCCCGCCCGCGAAACTCACAAGGATGGCGAGCGGCGCGGGGACGCCGAACTGCACCGCCAGCTTGCCGGAAATCACGCTCATCAGGACCATGATCGCCGCGACCGACAGATCGATCCCCGCCGTCAGGATGATCAGTGTCTGTGCCGCCGCAAGGATGCCGATGATCGACACCTGCTGCATGATCAGGGACAGGTTGAAGGGCGAAAAGAACCGCTCGCCCGCGATCACGCCGAAAACCGCGATGGAAGCGACGAGAACGATCACCGGCACAAAGGTCGGGTTGGCATGCAGGACATGCTGGACCGTCCCGATCAGTCCACGCGGCGCGTGGTCGAATTCGGCGACGGCGACGCTGCTCTTGGCCAATTGCGCCTCGTAGTCATTTCCACCGGATTTCGGGGTTTCGGACATGTCGCGGTCTCCGTCCGTGAGGGTGCCACGGCATCGCCCGTCCGGGCAACACCGCTCTGCCGTGAGGCAAGGGGCAGAGGGCATGGGCGATGCGCGCGCCGCATGCCCTCCGCCTGTTTTCGGGGATCAGCCCCAGCACAGCTCCAGCGCTTCGGCCGAGGTGATCGACTCGACCCCGTCAACCGGCTGATCGGTCACCAGCATGACGCCGGTGTTGTAGAAATCGAGACCTTCGGTATTGGCGGGCATCGTGCCGTCGGTGGCATGGGCGATGATCGCCTCGATCCCCAGCGACGCCATGCGCAGCGGGAATTGCATCGCGGTCGCACCGATCACGCCGGCCGCCACGTCACGCACGCCGGGGCAACCGCCGTCGACCGATACGATCAGCGCCTGATCGGCCAGACCAAAGGCGCTCAGCGCCTCGTAGGCCCCGGCTGCTGCGGGTTCGTTGATCGTGTAGACAAGATTGATGCCGCTATCGACCTGAAGCAGGTTTTCCATGGCCGTCCGGCCACCCTCGGCGCTGCCGTTGGTGACGTCATGGCCGACGATGCGGGCGTCATCCTCGTCACCGATGCGGGTCGGGTCATTCACCTCGATGCCGAAACCGGTCATGAACCCCTGGTTGCGCAGGTAGTCGACCGACACCTGCGACGGGTTGAGATCCAGCGTCGCGATCCGCGCATCGGCAGCCGCATCGCCCATGGTCGCCGCGGCCCATGCCCCGATCAGGCGGCCCGCTTCGAAATTGTCGGTGGCAAAGGTCGCATCGGCCGTATCGGCCGGCTCGAAAGGCGTATCGAGCGCGATGACCAGAAGGCCCGCATCGCGCGCCTGGGTGATGACGGGCTCGAGCGCGCGGCTGTCGGACGGCGTGATCAGGATACCCGAGGCACCCGCCGCGATGCAGGTTTCGACAGCGGCGACCTGGCTTTCGACATCGCCGTCGATGGCGCCCGCATAGGTCTGCAGCGTGATGCCGGCCGCTTCGGCGGCTTCTGTCGCACCTTCGCGCATCTTCACGAAGAACGGGTTGGTGTCGGTCTTGGTGATCAGGCAGGCCGTCACGCCATCGGCGGATTGCGCCTGCGCCATACCGGTGAAGGCAACGGCGGCAGCGCCGCTCAACAGGAGCGTCTTGAGGGTCTTCGTCATGGTTTCCTCCCAGAAATACGGTGGGGCGGCTTTCGCCCCCTCACCCGCCAAGCATGATCCTGTCGCCGGGTGCCTGTCAATAAATAAATCACTCTTATTTAATAATTGACAGGAGACGCGGAACCTCCAAGATGCTCATGGGAGGAACGCCATGAAGGACGCGCCAGAACCATTTCGCGCCACGCCGCAGGCCGATGCGCTTGGCACGAACCAATCGGGCATGCGCGCGCAGAACGAGCGCCTTGTCCTGACCTTGATCAGACGCCACGGCGCCCTCTCCAAATCGGAAATCGCACGCCTGACCGGGCTGTCGGTGCAGACGGTTTCGGTCATCATGCGCGCGCTCGAGGATGAAAGCCTGATCCTGCGCGGCGAGCCGCAGCGGGGCCGCGTCGGGCAGCCTTCGGTCCCGATGAAGCTGAACCCGCGTGGTGCCTTTTTCCACGGGCTCAAGATCGGCCGACGTTCGGTCGAGATGGTCCTGACCGATTTTCTGGGCACGATCCTCGCGCGCCGGGTGCGCCAGCATGAATACCCCGATTACGAAACGGTCCTTGCCTTCGCGATCGAAACCGCCAACGAGCTTGTGGCCACGCTCTCGACCGACGAACGCGCGCGGATCGCGGGGCTGGGCATCGCGATGCCCTTCGAGATCTGGGGCTGGGCCACCACGCTCGGCGTCGACCCCAGGGCCATGACCCCCTGGAAAGAACGCGACATCCGCCAGGAACTCTCGGAGGGGTTGGGCTTCCCCGTCTTCCTGCAAAACGACGCGACCGCCGCCTGCAGCGCGGAACTGGTCTTTGGCGAGGATGAACAACCGTCGGATTTCCTGCATTTCTACGTCGCCTTCTTCATCGGCGGCGGCGTCGTGCTGGATGGACGGCTGTTTCAGGGACCCAACGGCAATGCCGGCGCGGTCGGGTCCATGCCCGTGCCCGACAAGACGGGCAGGATGCGCCAGCTGATCGACCTTGCCTCGCTCGTGACGCTCGAAAAGCGCCTGCAAGCGCGCGGCATCGACGCTTCGGAGCTCTGGGATTCCTCCGAGCATTGGGCGCTGCCGGATGATCTTGTTTCGGACTGGCTCGACGAGGCGGCCGAAGCCATCGCCCATGCGGTCCACGGGGCGCTTGCCGTGCTGGATTGTTCCACCGTCAAGATCGACGGATGGATGCCGCAAGAGCTCCGCCGCGAGCTGACCGAACGGGTCGGCGCCTGTCTGCGCAAGCATGACCTGACCGGTCTCGACATGCCCGATATCCGCGAGGGCAGGATCGGACCGGATGCTCGCGCCCTTGGTGCGGCAAGCCAGCCGCTCTTGTCGCGCTTCCTCATGGCATACCTGCGCTGACATCCGCGCAAGAGACCCACCCTGCCCCGTGCCGGTTCCGCCCAACCACCGAGACGGACCGGAGCCAAAGGATCAATCCGCGCCCAGCAACCGGTCCCGCAGGCTGCGTTGCGTATCCGTCTCTTCGCGGAAATCGAGCGCGGTGTGAATGTCGATCAGGTGCGAGCGCATCAGCGTCTCGGCCTCGTCGGGCTTTCCGGCGGCGATGGCGTCGATCAACCGCTCATGGTGATGGCTGTCGCAGCGCGCGCGCTCGCGATGCCAGTAAAGCGCGATGATCAGGGCCGAGCGCGACACCAACTGGTCGACAAAGCCCAAAAGCGTCTTTTGCCCCGAAATCCGGGCGATCTCGACATGGAAGAGGCCCGACAGGCGCAGCGACCGGCCGTATTCGCGCGCATCCAGCGCCTTGTGCTCCTCGGCACTGTGCTGCAGCAGCAGCTCGATATCGGCAGGCGTGGCATGGCGCGCGGCTTCGCGGGCGGTGCGCGGCTCGATCAATTCGCGCGCCTCGAACACTTCCTGCGCATCGGCGGGCGTGGGCTTGGCGACGCTCGCGCCCCGATTGGGCACGAGGGTGACAAGCTGGCTATGGGTCAAGGCCTGGAGACCCGCCCGCACGATGGTGCGCGACACCCCGTAGATCTCGCACAATTCCGCCTCGGCCAGACGCGTGCCCGGCGGCAGACGATGTTCATGGATCGCACGTTCCACCCCGATGAAAACGGGGTTGGCCCGACCGCCGTGCCGGTCGCGCTCATCCTCGAAGTCCATGTCGTGTTTCATGTCGCCCGTATGATGTAGCCCAGGGTTGTATGCAATCCGAATCTCGGTTTGTCGCCATTTGGCCCGATGCGGCGTGTCCGGAAAGAGCGATTCCATCCGGGAACAGGCGCGATTTCCAGCATTTGCCCGAATTTTCCGCCCAAAATTCAGGCTTAGTATGCAACTGAAACCTAAATTGTATACCAAATGCCCGAAATGTGTCGCCCGGGCCGCTCGCGGTTCTTCATATGCAGACAGCACTCCGGGGGCTTCCGGTGGGCCGATCGACACCAACAGGAGTAGACCATGCGCATGTCCCTACTGAGAACGACAGCCGCTGCAGCCATCGCGGCAACGATGTCCGTTGCAGGCCCCGCCTGGGCCGAAACCACCCTCACCATCGGCATGACCGCCGCCGATATCCCGCGCACCTCGGGCCAGCCCGACCAGGGGTTCGAGGGCAACCGTTTCACCGGCATCCCGATGTATGACGCGCTGACGCATTGGGACCTGTCCTCCGAAACCGATCCCAGCGTCGTGATCCCCGGTCTTGCCACAGAATGGGCGGTGAACCCTGACGATCCCACCCGCTGGACCTTTACCCTGCGAGAAGGCGTGACCTTTCACGACGGCTCGCCCTTCAACGCCGAGGCGGTCGTGTGGAACGTGGAAAAGGTCCTGAACGACCAGGCCCCGCATTTCGCCCCTGATCAGGTTGGTGCCACGACCTCGCGGATGCCGACCCTGCGGTCTGCCAGCGTGATCGACGAATACACCGTCGAGCTTGTCACCTCGCAGCCCGACGCCTTCCTGCCCTTGAACATGACGATGCTCTTCATGGCTTCGCCCACGCATTGGCAGGCGCTTTACGATGCGGTCGATGCCTCGGTCACCGATCCGGTGGCGCGTGCGGCGGCGGCCTGGACGGCGTTCGCCGCCGATCCCTCGGGCACCGGGCCCTTCATGGGCGATCTGTTGGTGCCGCGTGAGCGTTTCGAAATGGTGCGCAACCCCAATTACTGGGATCCCGCGCGCACGCCCACGATCGACCGCGTGGTCCTGATCCCGCTGCCCGATGCCAATGCCCGCACCGCCGCGCTCCTGTCCGGTCAGGTCGACTGGATCGAGGCCCCTGCCCCCGATGCGATCCCCCGGATCGAGGCCGAGGGCAACGTGATCTATTCCAACCCCCAACCCCATGTCTGGCCCTGGCAATTCTCCTTTGCCGAAGGCTCGCCCTGGCTTGACCGCCGCGTCCGCCATGCCGCGAACCTCTGTGTGAACCGCGAGGAATTGCAGGTGCTTCTGGGCGGCTACATGGGCATCCCGCAGGGCACCGTGAACGAGGGCCATCCCTGGTGGGGCAATCCGGGTTTCGAGATCACCTATGATCCCGACGCCGCCCGCGCCCTGATGGAAGAGGCAGGCTTCGGCCCCGGCAACCCGCTGCCCGTCACGGTTCAGACCTCGGCCTCCGGCTCGGGCCAGATGCAGCCGGTCACGATGAACGAATACATCCAGCAAAGCCTTGCGGATTGCTTCTTTGACGTGACGCTCGACGTGATCGAGTGGAACACGCTGTTCACCAACTGGCGGCAGGGTGCGCTGTCGGATGGCTCGCGCGGGGCGGATGCGATCAACGTGAGCTTCGCCACGATGGACCCGTTCTTTGCCATGGTGCGCTTTGTGTCGACCCAGACCTTCCCGCCGGTGTCGAACAACTGGGGCTATTTCGGCAATGACGAATTCGATGCCCTGATCGCCGAGGCGCGGACCTCCTTCGATGCGGCGGAACGCGATGCGGCGCTGGCCCGTCTCCATGCCCGCGTGGTGGAGGAAGCGCCCTTCCTCTGGGTCGCCAATGACGTGGGTCCCCGCGCCATGTCGCCCGCTGTCGGCAATGTCGTCCAGCCCAAGAGCTGGTTCATCGACATCGCCCCCATGACGATGGCCGACTGACGCCATCGATCCGGACCGGCCGCCGCGTCCCTTCCCGCGGCGGCCGGTTCTTCTGTCTCTGGACCCCGGGGGACCCATGCTGATCTTCACGCTCCGCCGCATCGCCTACACGATCCCGATCATGCTGGGCGTGTCGATCGTGTGCTTCGCGCTGGTGCATATCTCGCCCGGCGATCCGTTGGTCTCGATCCTGCCGCCCGATGCCTCGGTCGAGTTGCAGGAACAGCTGATGGCGATCTACGGCTTCGACCGGTCCTATCCCGAACAATTCCTGCGCTGGCTTTCCCGCGCGCTTCAGGGCGATCTGGGCAATTCCATCGCCACGGGCCGCCCCGTCACCTCCGAGGTGATGAACGCGGTCGGCAACACGCTGATCCTTGCCGTCACGGCCACGATCATCGGTTTCACCTTTGGCGGGCTTTTCGGGTTCGTCGCAGGGTTTTTCCGCGACAGCTGGATCGACAAGGCGGCCTCGACGCTGGCCGTGGTCGGCGTCTCGGTGCCCCATTACTGGCTGGGGATGGTGCTGGTCATCATCTTTTCGGTGGAACTGGGCTGGTTTCCGGCCACCGGCGCGGGCCCCGGCGGGTCCAGCCAATGGACATGGGATTGGGAGCATATGCGCCACCTGATCCTGCCCGCCGTCACCATGTCGGTGATCCCGATGGGTATCGTCGCGCGCACCGTGCGGGCGCTGGTGGCCGACATCCTGCAACAGGAATTCGTGACCGGCCTGCGCGCCAAGGGCCTCTTGGATCGCGGTGTCCTCGCCCATGTGATCAAGAATGCCGCCCCCACCGCCCTGGCCGTGATGGGCCTGCAGCTTGGCTACCTGCTGGGTGGCTCCATCCTGATCGAGACGGTGTTTTCCTGGCCCGGAACCGGCTTTTTGCTGGGGCAGGCGATCTTTCAGCGCGACCTGCCGCTGTTGCAGGGCACGATCCTCGTGCTCGCGATGTTCTTCGTCATCCTGAACCTCGTCGTCGACGTGGTGCAATCGGCGCTCGACCCGCGCCTGCAAAGGGGCTGACCCATGTCCGCAGCTCAGACCGATTTCGACACGCTCGCGACCGCCGACAAGCCCCAAGGCTATTGGCGGGGCGTCGGCCGCCGCTTCGCCAAGGACAAGGTCGCGGTCGCCGCCGCCTGTGTCGCGGGGGGCATGATCCTGATGGCGATCTTCGCCCCCTGGATCGCGCCGCAGGACCCGTTCCAGGGCACTATGATCCGCCGCCTGTCGCCCATCGGGACCGAAGGCTATCCGCTGGGCGCCGACGAATTGGGCCGCGACATGCTCAGCCGCCTGATCCACGGCGCGCGGCTGTCGCTTTTCATGGGGGTCACGCCCGTCCTGATCGCCTTTGTCATCGGATCGGCCATCGGCATCGCTGCGGGCTATGCGGGCGGCTGGGTCAATTCGATCATCATGCGCGTGCTTGACGTGTTTTACGCCTTTCCCTCGGTGCTTTTGGCCATCGCCATTTCGGGCGCGCTCGGGGCGGGTATCCTGAACGGGCTCTTGTCGCTGACCGTCGTCTTCATCCCGCCCATCGCTAGGGTGGCCGAAAGCGTCACCACCTCGGTGCGCAAGCTCGAATACATCGAGGCCGCCGTGGCCAGCGGCGCCTCCGCCTTCACCATCGTCCGGGTCCATGTTCTGGGCAACGTGCTGGGGCCGATCTTTGTCTATGCCACAAGCCTCATCTCGGTCTCGATGATCCTGGCCGCCGGCCTGTCTTTCCTCGGCCTTGGCGTCAGCCCGCCCAATGCGGAATGGGGGCTGATGCTCAACACGCTCAGGAACGCGATCTATGTCCAGCCGTGGCTCGCGGCGCTGCCGGGCGTGATGATCTTTCTCACCTCGATCTCCTTCAACATGCTCAGCGACGGGCTGCGCTCGGCCATGGATATCAAGCAATGAGCGACGCGATCCTGTCCGCCCACAACCTGGTCAAGCATTTCAACGCCGGCGGCTGGGGCCCGAACCGCAAGGTCGTGCGCGCCGTCGATGACGTGAGCTTCGAAGTGGCCGAGGGCGAGACCCTGGGCGTCGTGGGCGAAAGCGGCTGCGGCAAATCCACCACCGCGCGGCTCTTGACCCATCTGCTCGCCCCCAACAGCGGCGAGGTGCGCTACCGGGGCCGCGTCGCCGGGACCGAAGTGCCGCTCAAGACATTCCGCCGCCATGTCCAGATGGTGTTCCAGGACAGCTATGCCTCGCTCAATCCCCGCATGACGATGCTCGATGCCGTGGCCTTCGGCCCCACCGTCCATGGCATGGACCGGGCCGAGGCGCGCAAGCGCGCGGGCGCGCTGCTGGAACGGGTCGGCCTCGACCCCGCGCGGTTCGGGCCGCGCTATCCGCACGAGATTTCGGGCGGCCAGCGCCAGCGCGTGAACATCGCCCGGGCGCTCGCCTTCGACCCAGATGTGATCGTGCTGGACGAGGCGGTCTCGGCGCTCGACAAATCGGTCGAGGCACAGGTGCTGAACCTGCTGACCGAACTCCGGCGCGAACGTGGCCTTACCTATATCTTCATCAGCCATGACCTGAACGTGGTGCGCCACATCTCGGACAGGGTGATGGTGATGTACCTGGGCGAGGTGGTGGAAATCGGCCCCACCCGCACGATCTACGACCAGCCCCGCCACCCCTATACCGGCGCGCTTCTGGCCGCGATGCCCTCGCTCGACCCCGACCGCCGCACGCTGGAGGCCCCCCTGCAGGGCGATCCGCCCAATCCCATCGACCCGCCTTCGGGCTGCCGCTTCCACACCCGCTGCGCACAGGCCCATGCCCCCTGCCCGCTGCACGCGCCCGGGTCCATCGCCGTGGGCCAGCGCCACATCGCCGCTTGCCACCTCAACACCGTGCCGGAGGCCGCACCATGACCGCCCCGCTCGTCGAGGTCTCCGACCTGACCGTGACCTTTGCCGGAACACCGCCGGTCCATGCCGTCAACGGCGTCTCCTTCACCCTTGGACAGGGCGAGGTGCTGGGCATCCTTGGCGAAAGCGGATCGGGCAAGAGCGTCACGCTCAAGACGCTTTTACGCCTTTTGCCCGCGCGCCGCACGCAGATCGGCGGCAGCGTCCGGGTCGGTGGACAGGATGTTCTGGCGCTCGAAGGGCGCGCGCTCGCCGATCATCGTGGCGGCGTGGTGTCGATGATCTTTCAGGATCCGGGCCTTGCGCTTGATCCGGTCTACACGATCGGCCACCAGATCGCCGAAACCGTGATGCGCCACGAGGGTCTGGGCCGCCGGGACGCGATGGCCCGCGCGCTCGAAATGCTCGAGCTTGTGCGCATCCCCTCGGCCAAGCGGCGGCTGGCGAACTACCCGCACGAGATGTCGGGGGGCATGCGGCAACGGGCGATGATCGCGCTGGCGCTGGCCTGCAAGCCCAAGCTTCTCTTGGCGGATGAGCCGACGACCGCGCTCGATGCCACGGTGCAGATCCAGATCCTGCTCTTGTTGCGCGAGTTGCAGCGCGAGATGGGGATGGGCGTGATCTTCGTGACCCATGACATCGGTGTCGCGGTCGAGGTCTCGGACAAGCTTGCCGTGATGTATGCGGGCCGTTTCGTCGAAACCGGCAGCGTGGCCGAAATCATCCGCGATGCGCGCCATCCCTATTCGCAAGGGTTGCTTGCCGCCAACCTGGTGGGGGCGGAACCCGGCACGCTCTTGCACGCCATTCCCGGGGCGCCCCCCGCGCTTCATGCCGCGCCCGTGGGCTGCGCCTTTGCCCCCCGCTGCGCGCTGGCGCGTCCGGCCTGCAACGCCGATCCCGTGCCCCTGTGGCAAAGCCGCGATGACCGCTGGGCGCGCTGCCTCGCCGCAGCCGAGGCCGACACCCACACCGCCAAGGCGGACCCAGCGCCATGACCGCCCGGATCATCCTGCTCAATCCCAATTCCACCACCGCGATGACCGATGACATGGTCGCGATCGCGCGCGCGGCCCTGCCCCCCGGCATGACCGTGTCGGGAAGGACCAACCGCTCCGGCCCCCCCGCCATCCAGGGCGAAGCGGATGTGGCGGCCTGCCTGCCCGGTCTGTTCGACCTTGCCCGTGACGCGGCGGCGGCACAGGCCGATGCCATCGTGATCGGCTGTTTCGACGACACGGGGCTTACCGATCTGCGCGCGGCCATGCCCTGCCCCGTCGTGGGTCTGGGCGAGGCCGGGATGCTTGCGGCAACGCTGGCCGCACCCCGTTTCGCCGTTCTGACGACGACGGACGGATCGGTCCCCGCCATCACGGCCAATATCACCGCCATGGGCTTGATGCCCCGCTGCGATACGGTCAGGGCGGCGCAGATCCCCGTGCTGGACCTTCCCCTGCGGGTGCCGGACCTGCGGCAGGCACTTGCGACCCTCGCGGCGGATACGGGGGCCGGGGCCATCGTGCTGGGCTGCGCGGGCATGGGCAGCCTTGCGCCCTCTCTCGCGGCACCGGGTCTGCCCGTGCTGATCGATCCGGTGCGCGCGGCCGTGCTGCTTGCGGCGGCATCGCTGTCATGCGGCTTTCGCCCGCCAGCGACAGCCTAGGGCTTCAACCGGACGACGGCATCGACCTCGACCGCGGCATTGCCGGGCAAGCCGGTCACGCCCACGGCGGTGCGCGCATGCCATCCCGCCTCCCCAAACAATGCGATGAACAGGTCGGTCGCCCCGTCGATCACTTTGGGCGAGTGCGGGAACCCCGGCACGCAATTCACGAAACCACCCAGCCGCAGCACGCAATCGACGCGGTCCAGATCGCCCCCTGCCGCCTCCCACAGACGAAACAGCAGGTTCAGCGCACAGACCTGCGCCGCCTCGCGCGCTGCCGCCACCGCCTCGGGGCTGTCTTGAACCGGCCCTGTCAGCGTGACCTGGCCACCCCATTCGTTGATCTGCCCCGACAGGTAGACCACGGCCCCGTCGCGCCGATAGGGCAGGAACCGACCGCGCGGGGTCCAATCCGGCGGCAAGGCCAGCCCGAGCGCCGAAAGCCTGTCCATCACACTCATCTTGCGCCTCCCGCGACCGGCATCGTCGCTCCGCGTCCATCTCTTGCTGTTCCGCCAAAGAACATCGCCCGGCTGGTCGGATACAGGGTTCGGGCGTCCCCGGACAGCGCGCCTGCCTGGCGCGACACCCAGGCAAAAGCGGCCTCAGACCCTAGCCAAGCTGCGCAACCATCCAAGACTGTCTTCCGTCGCACCGCTCACCTTGTATTCGGCACCCAACGGCTTCTGCCAGCCAAGCGCTGCGATCTCGGCAAAGACCGGGGCAAAATCGAGGTCGCCATGATCCGGCGCGCCACGGTCGGGGATCGCGGCGAATTGAATATGGCCGATCACGGGGAACAGCGCGCGCAGGCGTCCCATCACATCGCCTTCGGTCCGGCCGACATGATAGCAATCGAACATCAGCCGCAGGTTCGGGGACCCGATCTCGGCGATGATCTCTGCCGCCTGTTCGGTCCGGCTCAGGAAATACCCCGGCGCGTCCCATGGATTGAGCGGCTCGATCAGGATGATCCTGTCGGGGCCCGCCGCGGCGCAGGCATGGCGCAGGTTTTCAAGGAATGTCCGGCGCGCCTCCGCCCCTTCGGCACGGCCTGCCATGACATGGACGGCGCCTGCCCCCACGGCCTGGGCATAGGCCAGTGCCTCGTCGATGGCGGCCCGCGCCTCAGCCTCGCGCCCGGGAAGGGCGGCAAGACCGTTCTCGCCCGCAGCCACATCCCCGCGCCGCGTGTTCAGGCCCAGCACGGGCAGGCCGGTCTCTTGCAGGGCCGCCCGCACCTCGGCGGCATCCACCGCATAGGGCCAATGAAACTCGACCGCATCAAAGCCCGCCACCTTGGCCGCGCGTATCGCATCGGGAAGCGCCAGATCGGTCCAGAGAAACCCCAGATTGGCCGAAAACCGCGTCATTCATCCCACTCCACATCAAACCGCGTGATCACCGCGCGCTGCTGGGCCGCAGTCAGCATCCGGGGCGAGGTGCCGCGCAACAGGAGCGCCAGTTTCGCCGTCGCCTCCAGTTCCTCGATGGCATTGCAGGCCGCCACCACGTCACGCCCCGCCACCACGGGACCGTGATTGGCCAACAAAACGGCACTGCGCTTGCCCGCCAGCCCCCGCACGGCATCGCCCATCGCCGGATCGCCCGGCACGAAAAAGGGCAAAAGCTTCACCCGGCCCAATTGCATGATCGCATAAGGTGTCAGCGGGGGCAGGACATTGTCGGGGTCGGTTTCGGGCAACATCGACAGCGCCACGGAATGGGTTCCATGCAGATGCACCACCGCGCCCGCCGTGCTGCGCGTGTCGTAGAAGGCCGCATGAAGCGGCATTTCCTTGGTCGGCGGATCGCCCCCGATCAGGCGGCCCGAAGCATCGAACCGGCTGAGCCTTGCGGGATCGAGCCTGCCGAAACTGGTGCCCGTGGGCGAGACCAAGAGCCCGCCATCCTCGGTCCGGGCGGAAATGTTGCCCGTGCTGCCATGGGTCAGGCCCCGGTCGAACAGCGACCGTGCCAGTTCGCAGATCTGTTCGCGAAGGGCGCTTTCGCTCATGGCAACCCCTGTAGGCGCGCGTCGGCCTTTTCAAAGAAATCGACCGCGCCGAAATTCCCCGATTTCAGTGCAACCACCAGATCCGGGCCCGCGCGCAAGGCCGGCACACCGGGGTCGATCTCGGGCCCGATGTCGAGCGTGCCAAGCTGCAACCCTTCGACCACCGCGCCCGAGGTTTCGCCGCCCGCCGTGATCAGCCGGGTAATGCCCCCCGCGACAAGGCGGCGGGCGATCTCTGCGAAACAGGCCTCCAGCGTTTCGGCGGCATGGGCGCGGCCATGGCGCTCCTGCACACGGGCGACCTCGGCCGGGTCGGCGGAGCTGTAGGCCAGCGGCAGACCCTCCTGGGCCAGGATCCAATCGGCGATCTCGGCGGCGCTCAGACGTCCCTCGATCACCTCTTCGGCGGGGATTTCGCGGGCGGGATGGCGCGCGGCGTGATGGGCCACCTGCGCACGTGTCGCCGTGGAACACGACCCGGACAGGACAGCCGCCCTGCCGCCTTGCCCCTGCCACGGAACCGGCGCGGGGGTGCAGCCGAAATTCGCGGGCAGACCTATGGCTATCCCTGAGCCGCCCGTGATCAGCGGCAGACCCTTGGCAGCCGCCCCGATGGCCACCAGATCGGCATCGCGCAACGCATCGACCACGATCAGCCGATGGCCTGCGGCGTCTTGTGCCTCCAGCGCCGCGGCGATCCGCTCGGGCCCCGCAAAGACATCGCCAGCGGCCACATGGCCGACCCTGTGCCGCGTCTGGGGCGCCAGCCAGCGGCGGATGTCGGGGTCCGTCATCGGCGTCAACGGATGGTTCTGCATCCCGCATTCGTTGAGCAACCTGTCCGCGACGAACAGATGTCCCTGGTAGATCGACCGGCCAGTGCCCGGAAAGGCGGGGCAGACAATCACCTTTCGCGCATCCAGCGCCTCGGCCAGCGCATCGGCGACGGGGCCGATATTGCCCTCGGGCGTGCTGTCGAAGGTCGAGCAATACTTGAACAGGATCTGCTCGCAGCCCTGCGCGCGCAACCAGTCAAGCGCGGCCAGCGATTGGCGCACAGCCTCCTTGACCGGGATGGAGCGTGTCTTGAGCGCGACGACGCCCGCCTCGACCCAGGGGGCGGCAGGGCCATCGGGAATGCCGGTATATTGCACCACCCGCATGCCGCCCTTGGCCAGCGTATTGGCCAGATCGCTCGACCCGGTGAAATCATCCCCGATGCAGCCCAGCCGCATCACGCCTCTCCCGGCAGGGTCAGGCCCGCGTTGCGGGCATAGACCTTGGCCACCGCCGCGTCATCCTCCTGCCCCAGCCCCATGCCTGCAGCCGCCAGATATTGCTGAAGTGCGGCCGCCGTGATCGGGGCTGCAAAGCGCGCCTCGCGCGCGATGTCCAGAACGATGCCCAGATCCTTGGGCCAGATATTGACCGAGCTGTGCGGCGTGTAATCGCCCGCAACGATATGGGGCGCACGGTTTTCCAGCATCCAGCTCGTGCCCGCGCATTGCCGGATCACCTCGAGGAACCGGTCAGGCGCGACACCTTGGGTCATGCCGAATGTCATCGCCTCGGCCATGGCGGCGATATGGACGCCCGCCAGCATCTGGTTCACCGCCTTCATCGCGGACCCGGCCCCCGCCGCATCGCCCAGTTCGAAGACGGTCGTGGCCATGGCATCCAGCGCGGGCCGCGCGGCGGCAAAGGCTGCAGGCTTGCCTGCCGCCATGATCGACAATTGCCCCGCCTGCGCCTTGATCGACCCGCCCGAAATCGGCGCATCGAGGTAGAGAAGACCGCGCGCCTCCGCCTCCGCCTCCATCTCGCGGGCGAAAGCCGGGGGGACGGTGGCGCAACTCAGGATGACGCCGCCGGGACGCAGCCTTGCGGCAAGACCCGTGTCCCCGAACAGCACCGCGCGCGTCTGATCGGCATTCAGCACCACGCAGACCAGCACATCGGCGGCGGGGCTGTCAGCCTCCAGCACCCCTGCCCCGGCCTCAACCAGGGCCGCGACGCGCGCGGGGTTGGTGTCGATCCCGTAGACCTTCAGCCCCGCCCGATGACAGGACAGGGCCATGCCCAATCCCATGGAACCAAGACCGACAAAGTGGATGTTCATCTTCAAAGCCCCATGATGAGTTGCATTGGCCAGAGCGACACCGCCGGAACATAGGTGACGATCATCAGCGCGGCAAAGACGGTCAGGACGAACCACAACAGCTGCGGGATGATGCGTTCGACAGGAATATTGGCGACCGAACAGGCCGCGAACAGGTTCACCCCCAAGGGTGGCGTGATCATCCCCAGCGCAAGGTTCAGCACCATGATCAAGCCAAAATGGACCGGGTCCACCCCATAGGCCATGGCGATGGGGGCAAGGATCGGCGCAAGGACAAGGATCGCGGCCGAGGTTTCGATGAACATCCCCACGACCAGAAGCAGCAGGTTCACCACCAGAAGGAACATGAACCGCGTCTCGATCACCTCGCGCATCAGCGCCGCGATATCGTTGGGCAGGCCCGAACGCGTGACGAGAAAGGAAAACAGCGCCGCCGCCGAGATGATCAGCATGATCGCCGAGGTGGCCAGAACCGTCTTCTTCAGAACTTCGGGCAGGTCGCGCAGCTTGAGCTCGCGGTAGAACAGCATGCCCACGATCAGCGCCACGACCACGGCTGCGGCACTCGCCTCGGTCGGTGTGAAGACGCCCGTGTAGATGCCCCCCAGAATGGCCACAGGCACCATCATCGCCGGCAGCGCGGCCAAGGCCGCCGGGCCAAACCGCGGCCGGTCCGCGCCATCCTGCGCCCCGATGCCCCGCACCCGGCACAGGATCAGCACCAGCGCCATCAACGCGCCCGCCACCAGAAACCCGGGGCCGATCCCCGCAAGGAACAATTGCCCGATCGAGGTGTCGGTCGACACGCCATAGAGGATCAGCGGGATCGACGGCGGGATCAGCACGCCCAGTTCCGCCGACGACGCCTGCACGGAGGCCGCCATCGGCTTGGGATAGCCATGTTTCACCATCGCCGGGATCAGGATCGCCCCGATGGCGAATGTGGTCGCAACCGACGAGCCGGAGACGGAGGCGAACATCATGCAGGTCAGAACACACGTGGCCGCCAGACCGCCCTGCACGCCCCCGACGATCGCCTTGGCCAGATCGACCAGCCGCTGCGAGATGCCGCCGAGCGACATCAGGTTGCCTGCAAGGATGAACAGCGGGATCGCCATGAGCGGGAAACTGTCCAGCCCCGTGAACATTCGCTGCGCCACCAGCAAGAGCGGCAGCCGCCCCTGCGCCTCGATCCCGATGACCGAGGCAAGGCCGATGGCGACCGCGATGGGAACGCCGAGAACAAAGAAGATGCCAAGCGACAGCGCGAGTGCGGTGTTCATGCCGCGCCCTCCGCCCGCAGGGCGTCATCGCCGTCGCGCTTGGGCCAATCGCCTCTGGCGGCGCGGATCATGCAACCCAGAACCGAGAGCGAGATGAAGACCGACCCGACCGGCAGCGCGGCATAGACCCATGCGATGGAAATCTGGAGCGCGGCCAGCGTCTGGCCCGCCACCCGTTCGGTCATCAGCACGCCCTGCCAGAACAGGATCGCGAAAAAGACCAGCGTCAGGATCATGGACAATTGGTAAAGCGCATGGCCCAGCTTGCGCGGCAGGGCTGTCTGGATGAATTCGAGCGCGATCATCGTGCCTTCGCGAAAGGCGGGGCCGACGCCCAGGAACACCGACCAGATCATGGCCGAGCGCGTGATGACCTCCGACCAGGTCGAAGGCTGGCCAAAGGCAAAGCGCGTGGTCACCTGGTAGATCGCAAGGGCCGTTGCCAGCACCAGAAACCCGATGGCAGCCCAAAGCGCGATCCGCGTCGTGATCGTCTCGATCCTCAGAAACAGGGAGAGGGCGTTTTTCATGCCGCCACCTTTCTTGCCGCTCGGGTGGGGAACGGGCCGGGCGACAGGGGTCGACCGGCCCATCCGTTTCAGGCCGATGGCCTTATTCGAAAGCGACGATGCGCTCGATCACTTCGCTGCCGAAACGGTCGGTGTAGACCGGCCATGCCGCATCGGCGGCCAGCGCCTGGAAGGGCGCGCGGTCGATGTCGGTGATGACTTCCATCCCGTTGGCGCGCATCAGCTCGACGCCCTCACGCTCCAGCCGGTCGACCTCGGCGCGGGTGGCGGCGGCGGATGCGGCGGCGGCTTGCCGGAACCAGCCCTGCTGCTCTTCGGTCAGGCCGTCGAACAGAACGGGCGAGGCCAGGACGATGGCGGGCGAATAGACGTGGCCCGTCAGCGTCACGTAGCCCTGCACTTCCCAGAAGCGCGAGGCGGTGATGACCGTGATCGGGTTTTCCTGCCCGTCCACGACGCCCTGCTGCAGCGCGCCGAACACCTCGGGGAAGGCCATCGGCGTGGGCGCGGCGCCCATGCCTTCGAAGGCGGCCATGTGGACGGCGTTTTCCATCGTGCGCAGCTTCAGACCGTCCAGATCCTCGGGCGAGGTGATGGGACGCTGCGAATTGGTCACGTGGCGGAAGCCGTTCTCGGTCCAGGCAAGGCCCACGAGGTTGTTTTCGCCGACCGCATCCAGCAATTCCTGGCCGATCTCGCCATCCAGAACGCGGCGGGCGTGGTCATAGTCGCGGAACAGGAACGGCAGGTCGAGCGCCAGAACCTCGGGGACGAAATTGCCCAAGGGGCCGGTCGAGGTGATGACGAGATCGAGCGAGCCGATCTGGAGCCCTTCGATCATGTCGCGCTCGCCGCCCAGCTGGCCTGCGGGGGCCTGCTCACCGGTGAAAGTGCCGCCCGACAACTCGGTCAGCGTGTCCAAAAAGGCTTGTGCGCCAACACCATAGTGCGAGGTGGGCGAAAGCGCGTGGCCGATCACCAGGCTTTCTTGCGCTTGGGCCGCGCCCACGAGGGCCAGCGCCGAAACGGCGCCAAGGATGTAGTGCTTCATCTGTCTCTCTCCCTGTCAGATCTGCGGCACGGCCCTGGTCAGGCCGTGCCCTCCATGCGGCGGCGATGCTCCTCGATCAGCGCCGCAATTCCGGTATTGGGCTCAAATCCCAGCGCGCGGGCGCGCGGGCACAGGATCTCGCCGGGCCAGGACGTGACGATGGCCGCGATCGCCGGGTCCGGTTCGGGGCTGATCCGGGCCGCGACCTCGGGCCCTTCGAGGGCCGACAAGGTGTCGATCATCTCGCCCACGGTGACGGTGATGCCGGGCAGGGTCAGCGTGGTGTTGTCCCCCACTTGCGCCTGTTCCAGCGCGCAGGCCCGCAAGGTGTAGTCGAGCGCCTTGTCGGGTGACGCAAGATGTAGACGCAGCTCGCGCCCCACGGGCAGGACCGCGGGCTGGCCTGCCATCGGTTCGCGCAAGATGCCGCTCGCGAAACTGGAGGCCGCGCGGTTCGGCGCGCCCGGACGGATCGAGATGGTCGGAAAGCGCAAGGACCGGCCAAGCACGATGCCGCGCCGCGTCGCATCGCGCACCAGCAGCTCGCCCATCAGCTTTTGCGTGCCATAGGAGGAACGCGGCGCAGGCAGAGTATCTTCGGTGATCGTGTCGTTGTCGGCGCAGGAGAAGACCGCGACCGAGGAGGAAAAGATGAAGACCGGCGGGCGCGCCATGCGGCGGCAGGCCTCGATAAGTGCCAGTGTTCCTTGAAGATTCACCGACATGCCAAGATCCCAATCGGCCTCGGCCTGGCCGGATACGACAGCGGCCAGATGGATGATCAGATCGGGCGCGTCGGAGGCGATGCGGGTCAGGACGGGCGCGTCGAGCAGGCCACCGGCGACGGGATGGACGCGGCTGCGCCCCTGGGCCAGTTCGGCCAGCGGTTCGGCGGCGATATCGACGGCGAGGATGGCGGAAACGCGGCGTTCCACGCCGTTCAGCATGACCGTCTCGGCCTTGTCCAAGGCATCCACGACCATGCGGCCGATGAAACCGGCGGCCCCGGTGACGACGATTCTCATGCTGCGGCCCTCCCCCGGGGGTAGTTCTGGCAAAACATGACAGCGCTGTCAAAACGGTTTTTGGTGTTTACTATTATTGATGAATTATTACGATCCGAAGCCGAATATTGATGAAAGATTACTGGCAGGGGGACTGACAGCCCTGTCATTTTCGGACGGGACATGAGCACGGATTCCTCCCAGAACGGCGATGCCAGACCCACGCTCGCCGAGGTCGCCCGCACCGCCGGTGTGAGCGAGATCACCGCCAGCCGGGCGCTGCGCGGGGGGACCCATGTCGCGCGCCGGACGCTGGAAAAGGTCGAGGCGGCAGCGCGCGCGCTGAACTATGTTCCGAACCGGCTGGCCGGCACGCTCGCGGGCGGGCGGTCGCGGCAGGTGGCCGTGGTTCTGCCCTCGCTCTCGAACAGCGTCTTTGCCGATGTGCTGAACGGGCTCGAGACGCATCTGGAACAGGCGGGGCATCACCCGATCCTGGGCGTATCGAATTACGACCCGCACCACGAGGAACGGCTGGTGGCCGATCTGCTTTCCTGGCGGCCTGCGGGATTGGTCATCGCGCCTGCGGCCAGCACGGAGGCGACGCGCAAGATGCTGGCGGGCGCGGGTGTGCCGGTGGTGGAGATCATGGATATTGACCCGGCCCCCATCGACATGGCCGTGGGCCTGTCGCAGCGGGCGGCGGGGCGGGCGATGGCGCATTACCTGATCGGGCGCGGCTATCGCAAGATCGCATATGTGGGGCATGACATCTCGACCGACCCGCGCGCGACGACGCGGTTGGACGGGTTGGAACAGGGGTTGTCGGAGGCGGAGATCAAGCTGGCCGCGACCGTGATCCTGCCCGGCCCGTCGTCGGTTCCCTTGGGCCGCGAGGCCGTGGCGCGGCTGTTGCGGGAGGTGGAGCCCGGGGGGCTGGCCGTGTGTTTTTCCAATGATGACATGGCGGTAGGGGCCATGTTTCATGCGCTGGATGCCGGTCTGGACGTGCCCGGCGATATCGCGCTGGCGGGGTTCAACGCGCTGGCGATCGGTCAGGCGCTGCCCCTGCCGCTGACAAGCGTCGCGTCGCGCCGGGACGAAATCGGGGCGCTTGCGGCCAAGGCGCTGCTCGCGCGCTTTGCGGGCGAGGATGTGGCGCGCGTGCAGGATGTGGGCTTTCGCCTGATCCCCGGTGCCACGACCTGAGGCGGCGCGTTAGAGCGCGTCGCGTTCATTCGCATTCACGCGCCGCTCTCTAACCTTCTGATTTCGCATGTCCGGGGAGCGCAAAACCGGTTCCCACTTTTGCGCGACATGCTCTATTCCGCCGCGCCGGGGCTGCGGGTGGCCACGTCCAGTTCGCGCATCAGGCGCTGTTCTTCCTCGGCCTTGGGCGTGGTGAACCGGGCGAGGAGCAGGTAGGCCACGGGGGTGAGGTAGAGCGTGGAGAGCGTGGCAAGGCCAAGCCCGCCCACGATGACCCAGCCCAAGGCCTCGCGCGCTTCGGCCCCGGCCCCGAAGGAGAGGATCAGCGGCACGCCGCCCAGAACGGTCGAGATCATCGTCATCATCACGGGACGCAGGCGGATGGTGGAGGCATCGAGGATCGCATCGCGCACCCCTGCCCCGCCGTCGCGCAGCTGGTTGGCGAATTCGACGATCAGGATGCCGTTCTTGGCCATGATCCCGATCAGCATCACAAGGCCGATCTGGCTGTAGATATTGAGGCTTTGCCCCGTCAGGAGCAGCGCGAAGATCGCGCAGGCGATGCCCAAGGGCACGGTCGCCATGACCACGATGGCCGAGATGAAGCTTTCGAATTGCGCGGCGAGAACCAGAAAGACGATCAGGATCGCGAAGCCGAAGGTCAGGAAGAGCCCGGCGGAGGTTTCGTCGAGTGTCGCGGCCTCGGCCAAAGGCACGATCTGGTTCTGGGGTTCCAGCACCTCGGAGGCGAGAGCCTCGACCTCGGCCAGGGCTGCGCCAAGGGGAAAGGCGGGCGTGAGGCCTGCCGAGATTTCGACGGATCGGTTCTGCCCCTCGCGTTCCAGTTCGGGGGCGACGGCGCGTTCCTCGAGCCGGACGAAGGAGGACATGGGGATCATCTGCCCATCACCTGCCTGCACGAAGACGTTTTCCAGATCGCCCGGATCGTCGACCTGCGTGGCGGTCGACAGCATCTGGATGTCGTAGCTCGTGTCATTGACGAAAACGCTGCCGACGCTGCGCCCGTCGAGAACCGCGCGGAGCGCCTCGCCCAGTCCCGTGATGTCGACCCCGAGATCGGAAGCGCGGGCGCGGTCTATCTCGATGAAAAGCTGGGGCTGGGTGGTTTCGTATTCCAGCCGGACCTGACCGAAGGCGGGGTTTTCCTGCATCCGGGCGACGAGCGCCTCGCCCGCCTGCGCCAGCTGGGCGTAATCATTGCCGGTGATGGCGAAGGTCAGGCCGCGCCCCGCGCCCCGGATGCCCAGCGAATTGGGCTGGATGGCAAAGGCGCGCACGCCCACCACCCCGCGCAGGGCCCCGTTGATCTGGCCCACGATCTCTTGCTGGCTGCGCGCGCGCTGATCCCAGGGGGCGAGCGTCATGACCATGAAGCCGCGCGAATTTGAGCCGGTGCCCGCGATGGAAAAGAGGTTCGTCACCTCGCCGCTGTCACGGAGCGGCTGCATCAGCCCCTCGATCTCGCGCATCTTGGCGGCCATGTAGTCGAGCGACACGCCCTGCGGGGCCGAAACCGACAAAAGCGCCACGGCCCGATCCTCGGGCGGGGTGAGTTCCTGCCGTATGCCTTGGGCGACCATGGCGGCAGTGGCGGCGAAAAGCCCCGCCACCAGAACGACGACAAGGGCATTGTCGAGCGCGTGTTTCAGGGTCACGGCATAAAGGGCGGCGAGCCTGTCGCCGAGCCAGCCGAAAAAGCCGCCGCTGTGTTCGAGGTTTTGGGCGCGCAGCATCTTGCTGGCCAGAACCGGGCAGAGCGAGAGCGCCACGACCGAGGAGAGCGCCACGGCGATGGCCAGCGTGAAGCCGAATTCGCGGAAAAGCCCCCCCGCCTGACCCGGCAGGAAGGAGAGCGGCACGAAGACGGCGGCCAGCGTCGCGGTGGTGGTGACGACGGCGAAAAAGACCTGTTGGGTGCCAAGCACGGCGGCCGCGCGCGGCCCCATCCCTTCGCCCCGGCGGCGCACGATGTTTTCCAGCACCACGATGGCGTCATCCACCACCATGCCGGTGGCGAGAACAAGCGCCAGAAGCGTCAGGATATTGACCGAGAAGCCCACGAGATAGATCGCGGCCAAGGTTCCGATCAGCGCCACGGGCATGGTGAGCGCGGGGATCATCGTGGCGCGCAGGTCGCGCAGGAACAGAAAGATCACGACGACCACGATGGCCACTGCCAGAAGCAGGGTCTTCACCACTTCCTCGATCGAGCCACGGATGAAGACGGCATCGTCCGAGGTGATGAAGATGTTCACATCGGGCGGCAGCGCGGCGCGCAAGCCTTCGACCGCCGCGCGCACGCCTTCGGAGATCGAGAGCGTGTTGCTTGTCGCCTGCCGCAAGATGCCAAGGCCAAGGCCGGTTTCGCCATTGGCGCGCAGGACGGTTTCGTTGGGCGCAGGCCCCAGCGTCACGCGCGCCACATCGCCGACGCGGACATCGTCGGCGATCACGAGCGCCTCGAAGGCGTCGGGGGTGACGACGGCGGCGGTGGTGCGCACGCTGATCGACTGGCGCGCGCCCGACAGATCGCCCGCAGGCGCGTCATAGGCGACATCGGCCAGCGTCGCGCGCAGATCGGCGAGCGTCAGGCCCCGGCTGGCCAGTTCCATCATGTCGATATCGACGCGGAAGATCGGCGCGCGGTCGCCGTAGATCTGGAGATCGGCCACGCCCTCGACCGAGATGAGGCGGTCCGAGATCTGTTCGTCCACGAGCCGCGTCAAGTCCTGCGCGCTGCGGCTGGCCGAGGTGACGGCGATGCGCAGGACGGGCTGGGCATCAGCATCGGCCTTGACGACACGGGGGGTTTCAGCCCCGTCGGGCAGCGCATTGGCGATGCGGGCGACCGCGTCGCGCACATCGGTGGCGGCAACGTCGATATCGGCGCCTTCGCCGAATTCGAGCGTCACGCGGCTGCGCCCGAAGCGGGAATTGGACGAGATGGCGCGCAGGCCCGCGACACGGCCCACGGCCCCCTCGATCCGGCTGGTGATTTCCTGATCGACGGTTTCGGGAGCGGCACCGGGGAATTCGGTGGTGACGGAAATGACGGGGCGGTCCACGTCGGGCAATTCGCGCACCTCGACCCCAAGGAGGCTGGCAAGCCCCGCGATCACGATCAGCGCGCTGAGCACGAAGGCCAGGATCGGGCGGCGCACGAAAAGGGCCGTTCCCGATTGTCCGGCGCGTTCTGCTGTGGCCTGTTTCATCGCGTGCCCCCCTGGTCTCAGGCGTCGTCGGCGCGAGCGGGGGCGGCTGCCGATGCGCCCTCGACGATCTGCAGCTCGGCGCCGGGGCGCAGCGTCTGGACGCCTTCGATGATCACGAGATCGCCAGGGGCGAGATCGCCTTCGACAAGCACGCTGTCGGCGTTGCGCTGGCGGATGGTGACGGGGATGCGCATGGCCTGACCGTCGCGCGCGGCCCAGAGATAGGCGCCATTGCCCGACCATTGGATGGCGAGCGGATCGACGGAGGCCAGCGTGTCGCCGGGAAAGGAGAGGGTCACGGAAAACGCCTGGCCCGCGCGCAGGCTGTCGTCGGCATTGTCGAGCTGCGCCTGGACGCGCAGGGTGCGGCTGGTGCGGTCGACCACGTTGTCGAGTGCCACGATCTCGCCCGAGAGCGGGTGATCGGGGCGGGCAAGCGCCGTGACCTCGACGGGCATGCCGATGGAGAGCTGGCCGATGAAGCGTTCAGGGATGCGGAAATCGATCTGCAGGCTCGAGCGGTCGCTGAGGACCCCGATCGTGTCCTGCGTGCCGATGCGGTCGCCCTCGGCCACTTCCAGAAGGCCCGCCCAACCCGAGATCGGGGCGGTGATGCGGCGCAGCGACAGGTCGAATTCGGCCTGTTCCACCCCCAGTTCGGCGGTGCCGAGCGCCAGTTCCGCCTCGCGGATCTGGACGGCGGAGACAGCGCCCGAACCGCCGAGCTGGCGCAGGCGGTCGAGGTTGCGGCGGGCGTCCATGACCATGAGGCGCGCGCGTTCCAGCGCGATGCGTTCGGCATCGTCATCAAGCTGGGCGATCAGCGCGCCCGCCTCGACCCAGGTGCCGGGGGTGATGGCAAGCTCGCGGATCATGCCCGTGGCATCCGAGCGGACCGTGACCGAGCGGAGCGCGCGCCCGTCGCCGATGGCGCTGACGCGGGCATTGGCCTGACCGGTCGAGACGGGGGCCACGACGACCTGCGCCGCCCCGCCGCCGAAACCGCGCCGCCCGCCTTCGGCAGATTCCGCGGCGGGGGGCTCGAGCCCCAGAAGATCGTAGAGGCCGGCCCGTTCGAGCCAGGGCGCGGCCGCGGGCACGTAGACAGCCCAGATCCCGACAGCGAGAACGAGGGCCGCAAGGGCCAGAAGGCTTTGCCTGAGGAGATGCATGTTCCGTCCTGCCTGAGCGCGGGGACCGGCATGGGTCCGTTGCGGCATACATAGGGCCGGAGCGGGGCGCTTCACAAAAGAATTCGTGAGGCGCGGCGGGGGGATGGGGGAGGGCGCGCCTTGATGGGCGGGCTTGCGGATTTATCTGGCGCAAGGGTCCGGGGGGAATGATGCGCGGCACAGAGACGGAGTTTACCTGCCTCAGCTGGAACATCCACCGCGGGCGCGGGGCGGATGGACGGGTGGATGCGGCGCGCATCGCGCGGGTTCTGGCCAAGGAGGTGGCCCGGCCCGCCCCCGATGCGCTGGTCCTGCAGGAGGCCGACGCCGAAACCCCGCCGCATCAGGGGTTTCTCGATCTCGGGCGGATCGAGGCCGCGACGGGCCTTGTCCATCTGCACGGAGATGCCGCCCATCGTTGGGGGGCAGAGAGCCACGGGTTCCTGGGCACGATCGTCTTCCTGCATCCCGAGGCGCGATTGGGCGAGATCGCGTTGATCGACCTGCCCGGCCATTGCCACCGGGGGGCCGTGGTCGTGGATTTCACCCTTGGCGGGCGCGAGATGCGGCTGGTGGGCACGCATCTGTCGCTGGGCCAGGGATTGCGGGTGGCGCAGATGCGCACCATCGGCCAGCACCTGTTTCGCCGCGCGGCCCGGCCGACGATCCTTGCAGGGGATCTGAACGAATGGCGGCCCTGGGGCGGGCTGGCGCTGTCGCGGCGGGTGACGGGGCTCGACCTGCGGGGGCCTGCGCCCGCGACATTCCCGGCGAGGCGCCCCCTCTTGCCGCTCGACCGGGTGCTGGTGACGCCGCCCGCCCGCGTGACCGAGGCCAGGGTTCTGGACGGGCCGGGCATCCGCATGGCCTCCGACCACAGGCCGCTCAGGGCGCGGATCGCGCTCTCGGACTGAGGCGCGGCCGGGGCTCAAGCCACCACCGCGCCCTGCCCTTCATCTTGGCCGGAAAACTCCGGGGGAATGGCCAAAGGCCATGGGGGGCAGAGCCCCCCATCTTAAAAACAACGGGCAGAGCCCCCCGCTCAAAAACAACGGGCAGAGCCCCGCTCAGACGCCGCCGTCGCGCGCCCGGGTCCAGCGGTAGAGCCAGACCGGCGTGGCGGGCGCACCGCCCGCATCGCGCAGGACAAGGCGCAGGTCGCAGCTATCGGCGGCCCCGGGCGTCAGGAGAAAGGTGACGCGCGTCCCCCGCCCCTCGGGCAGGGCAAAGACGCTTGCGCCCGACACCTCGCCCGGGGTCGCCGAGAGATCGGCCACGAGCGCCTCGGGGGGGCCTGCGAAATCCACGACGAAACGGCGCGTGCCGGGGCGGTCATGTTCGCGGCCGCTGCGGCTTTGGCGGAGCGGCATCAGCGCGTCGGCCCCCGGATCGCGGCGGGTCCATGTCAGGCGATAGGCGAAGCGGTGTTCGCTGCCTGCGGCAAGCGGGACCTCGGGTCGCCAGAAGGCGACGATATTGTCCATGAATTCGTCGCCCGTGGGAATTTCGACGAGGATCACCGCCCCCCTGCCCCAATCCTCCTGCGGTTCGACCGTGGCGGAGGGGCGGTCGTGGTAGCGCGCCTCGCTGTCCTCGAAATCCTCGAAGGCGCGGGGCGTCTGCCAGAGGCCAAAGGCGCGCGGCCCGTCATCTTGCAGGGCGCTGGTTTCGACGCGGGCGGGGTTGGCGATGGGACGCCAGAGCGTTTCGCCCGCACCGTTGCGCACCATCAGCACGTCGCTGTCATGGACGCGGGGGCGGAAATCATCGGAGACGGCGGCGCGCATCGGCCCCTTGAGATACATGGAGGTGAGCGGCGCCACGCCGATATCGGCGATCTCGCGCCGGGGCAGGATCGTGACGGCCATGTCCATCACCGTATCCGCGCCCGGGCGCAGGATCATGTCGACATGGCCCGCGAGCGAGGGGCTGTCGATCACCGCCTCGAGCCGGATCGTGCCTGCCACGGGCGGATGGAGGCGCAGGTGGGTGAAGCGGGGGAATTCCTCGGGGACGGGGCCGCCGGTGCCCAGCGCCACGGCACGGGCCGACAGCCCATAGGCCATGGCGCGGCCAATGGCGCGGAAATAGCTGGCACCCTGCACCACCAGGACCTCGTCCAGCACATCGGGCGCGTTCAGCGGATGGCGCAGGCGCAGGCCGGAAAAGCCCGCGCCGGGCGCGGTGTCGGGGATCGTGTCGAAATAGCGTTCGTGGAAATCGAAGAGATCGGGGGTCAGGTCGATGCTGCGGAACCCGGTATCCGACGGCAGGTCGATGGACACGGGATCGGGAAAGAAAAGCCCGGGGGGCAGCAGGTCGACGGCGTAATCCGCGCCGAGCGGCAACATCGCGGCGCGCCCCGCCACGGGGCGGATCGCGCGGTAGCTGTCATAGGTGAGCCCGGCAAAGGGCGGCGGCAGATCGCCGGTCGGCGCGACATAGGCCTGGGCGGCCAGCGCCCGCGCGGCCTCGATCAGGGTCTGGCCGGGGGCTAGGGCGGGGGTCTGGGCCGACAGGCGCAGGCCGGGGGTGAGCGCTGCGGCGGCAAGCGCCCCCCCCAGAAGATCGCGGCGGCGCATCATGCCCCCGCATCCAGCGCGCGCAAGAGGATCGGGGCCGCAAGCAAAGGGGCCGCGATGGGCAGGAGCCAGACGAGGCCCGCGACCGGGCCGGTCGAGACCGCGAGCAGGACAAGCCCGAGACCCGCAGCGAGTTCGGGCAGGCCCCTGGGCAGGGCGCGCGCGGGGCGGTCCGATTTCCATCCGCAATCGCGCCTCATCAGCACGGAGGCCACCGCGCCCGTCTGGCGGATCATCACGAGGGGGGCGATCAGCGTCGACAGGAGCAATTCGGCGGCAGAGGCGCGCAGGATGACCCTGCGCCGCGCGGGCCTGCGGGCGCGGATCACGAGCGCGCCCATCGCGCAGAGCTTGGGCAGGATCAGCACCAAAGCGATCAGAAGGAAGGGCAAGGCGCCCTGCACGCTGACCGCGCCGGACGCGATCATCCCCACGAGCGCAAGCCAGATCGGGGCCGCCAGATAGCCCATGATGCCGGAGGCGAAATGCAGGCGGCTGAGGGGGGCCAGGCCAGGTTCGGCCAGAAGGCGCAGGTGTTGCAGGTTGCCCTGGCACCAACGGCGGTCGCGCTTGTGGAATTCGGCGAGCGTCTGGGGGCCATCCTCGGCGCTGCCCCGGGTGTCGGGATCGAGCACGACCGCCCAGCCCGCGCGGCGGATCCAGGCGGCTTCGACGAAATCATGGCTCAGCGGTGCACCGCCGAAGGGCGCGGGGCCGGACAGGATCGGCAGATCGCAGGCCGCGCGGAAGGCCGCGACGCGCATGATCGCGTTATGGCCCCAGTAATTGCCGGTCCTGCCCGCCCAGGCCGCCATGCCGCGCCCGAAATTGGGCGCAAGCAGCCGGACCGACAGGCGCTGGTAGCGGCCGAAGCGGCTTTTGCCCGGAACAAGGGTCATGCCGGCCTGAACAAGGCCCAGGCGCGGCTGGGTCTCGATCCGGTGGATGAGGGCGCGCAGGCGGTGGGCGCTCATCTTGCTGTCGGCGTCGAGCACGGCCATGTAGGCGAAATCCGCGCCATGGGCGGCCAGCCAATCGGCGATATTGCCGGGTTTGCGGCCGGTGTTGGCGGGGCGGCGGCGGTAGTGCAGCGCGCGCGCCGCGCGCAGATCGGCAAGGGCTGTTTCCTCGGCCAGGATGCGCTCCGCCCCCGATGTGTCGGACAGGACGAAGATCGCCACGCTCTGCGCGAGCCCGAGCCGGTCGAGACCGCGGCGCAGATCGGCCAGGGCGGTGGCGACCTTGTCGGCGGGTTCACCGCAAAGCGTGAGCAAGATGGCGGTCCTGCCCTGTGGCTGCCAGCCCTCGGGCGGGGCCGCTGTCGGGGCGCGCGGTTGCACGAGGCCCAGGATCGCCGTTGCCGCGCCCCCCGAGATCCAGAGCGCGCTGAGCGTGACGAGGATCATGGCCGCGACGGATGCGGGGGTCCAGTCGGCGATGGCCAGCGCCACGGCTGTGGCGATGCCCCCGGCCATCCCCGCCGTCAGCGCCACGAAGGCCCGGAAGTGCCAGTTCCGCCCCATGGGGCGCGGTCCGATGAACGGTCCGATATGGCTTTCGGCGAGGGACATGATGGGGGTCGGCCTTTCGTGCTGAAGGTGGAGGAAGCAGGCGCGATCAGCGCTGCGCCGCGGCATCTACACCGCCCGCAAGGCTTTGCAAGGGCGCCCTAGCGAAGCCCGCCGCCAAAGGGGGGCCAGATGCGCGAAAACACGCCATCGCGCTTCACGATGCCGTGATGACAGGCGGCGGCGACATGCAGGCAGATCAGGGCGGCGAGTGTCAGGCTCGCCCCGTAATGGATCATCTTGGCCAGTTCGGCCAAGGCGTCGGAGCGCGGCACGAGGCCCGGCAGGCCCAGCGCATCGAGGCTTTCGATCGGGAAACCGCCCGCCCGCACGCGGACATAGCCCGCGACGGGCACGAGGATCAGCAGGACATACAGCGCGAGGTGGCTGGCACCGGCGGCGCGCGCCTGAACCGGCGACAGGCTTGCAGGCAAGGGCGGCGGGCTGTTGCGCAGGCGGACCAGAAGGCGCAGCACCACCAGAAGGATGAGCAGAACGCCGATGTTCTTGTGGAAAATGAACAGGCTGTTCTGGAGCGCGCGGTCGAGGCCCGGCTGGACCATGACAAGCCCCGCCGGGATGGTCGCAAGCACCAGGCCCGCCATGGTCCAGTGGAGCAGGCGGGCGGGCGCGGAATATCGGCGGCTCGACATCGACAGGGCCCCTTTCCCGACATCGAGCTAGAGCGAGGCAGGGGCGGTTCAAGCAATGTGACAGGCGCTTGACAGTCCATGCGGCGCGCTAGACTCGGAGCCATGAGCGATATCGACCCCGCCCTGCCACCCTTTGCCCGGGCCCTGCTGCCCGATCTGCACCGCAGCTTTCTGCGGGCGGCTGCGGGCGGTGTCGTGCTGGTGCTGGCGGCGGGGATCGCGCTGGTGGGCGGGCACCCCGCGCTCTGGTTCGCGCTGGCGGGATATGGGGTCGGCGTGGCGCTGAGCCTTGTGCTGATGCGGCGGGGCTATCCGCATGGGCGGCTTGGGCTGTGCAACCGCGTGACGCTGGCGCGGTTGGCGCTGACGGCGGCCTTGCTCGCCCCCTTGGCGGGGGACGTGGCCGTGGCATGGGCGGTGCCGGTGGTCGCTCTTTTGGCGCTGTCGCTGGACGGGCTGGATGGATGGCTGGCGCGGCGGGAGGGGTTGAGTTCCGGCTTCGGGGCGAGGTTCGACATGGAAGTCGACAGCGCGCTGGCCCTGATCCTTGCGCTCAACGCCATGGCGGCGGGAAGCGCGGGCGCGATCGTGCTGCTGATCGGCGTGCCGCGCTATGCCTTTGCCGCGGCGGGGCTGGCGGCGCCCTGGCTGGACGGGCCGCTGCCCGAAAGGTTCAGTCGCAAGGCCGTCTGCGTCGCGCAGATCGCCACCTTGATCGCGCTGCAACTGCCGCCGGTCACCCCGGAATTCGGCAATCCGCTGGTCGCGGTCGTGGCGCTGATGCTGGCCTGGTCCTTTGGCAAGGACATCTTGTGGCTGCGCAGGGCGCGCGCGTGATCCCGCCCCGGCTGCGCCCTGCCCTGCGTCTGGTGCTGGCGGCGCTTGTGCTGCACCTGGTGCTGATCCAGCCCAACCATCCGGCGGCGATGACATGGGGCGCGCTGGTCCTGTTTCCGCTGGAATTGCCGGTGATCGTGCTGGGGCTGATGGCCATCGGGCCGGGGCGCTGGGGGCGCGCCTTGCGCGCGCTGCTGGTCGCGGCGCTGGTCGTGATCGCAACGCTGAAGGCTGCCGATTTCGCGATGTTCACGGCGCTGGCGCGCGGGTTCAACCCGGTGGCGGACATGGCGCTGGTCGAGGCGGGATTGCGGCTGTTGACGGGGGCCATCGGCTTGGCCGCGACGGTTCTGGCCGGTATCGCGGCGCTTGTCGCGGTGGGGCTCGTCGCGTGGCTGTTGTGGTGGGCGAGCGGGGTCTGGGCCGGGGTGGCGGTCGCAAGGCCCGCCCTGCGCGGGGGATTGGCCGCGATGGGCATTCTGGCCGCAGGGGTCGCCAGCGCCGAGATCGGGGCCGCGATGGGGCGCTGGTCCCTGCCCTTCGATCCGCCGGGCGCGGCCTTTACCGCGCGGGTCGGGGTGGAACGCTGGCAGAGCGGGCGCGCCACGCTGGCCGATCTGCGCGCCTTCGAGGCGGCGGCGGCGCAAGACCCCTGGGCCGGGACCGGGCGGCGGCTCGATCTGATCGACCGGGACGTGATTGTCGTTTTCGTGGAAAGCTATGGGCGCACGAGCCTTGATACGCCGTTCTTTGCCGGGCTGCATCGCGCCACGCTGGAGGCGGGCGAGGCCGATCTGGCGGCGCGGGGGCTGGCCATGGCGTCGGGGCTTGTCGCCTCGCCCACGCGGGGCGGGCAAAGCTGGCTGGCGCATGCCACGCTGGCCAACGGGCTTTGGATCGATGGGCAGACGCGATACGGGGCGGCGCTGGCATCGGGGCGGCAGACGCTGTTCCACCTGGCGCGGGATGCGGGGTTTCACACCGCCGCCGTGATGCCGCAGATCACGCTCGACTGGCCCGAAAGCGCGGTGATGGGGTTCGAGACGGTGCTGGCGGCGGCCGATCTTGGCTATGGGGGGCGCAATTTCAACTGGGTGACGATGCCCGACCAGTTCACCTATGCCGCCATGGACCGCCTGCTCGGCGACAGCCGCGAGGACGCGCGGCACCTGTTCGTGCAGGTGGCGACAGGCTCGTCCCATGCGCCCTGGGTCCCGGTGCCCGAAATGGTGGATTGGGACGAGATCGGGGATGGGCGCATCTTTGACGAGATGGCGGCGGCGGGCGATCCGCCGGACGTGGTCTGGCGCGACCGGGACCGGGTCAGGGCGCAATACCGGCTGGCGGTCGATTATGCGCTGCAAGCGGTGCTGGGCTATGCCGCGCGCCATGCCGAGGACCCGCCGTTGATGATCGTGCTGGGGGATCACCAGGCGGCGGGCTTCGTCGCGCTGGACGAGCGCCCCGATGTGCCGATCCATGTCATAGGCCCTGCGCATCTGGTGGCGCGGGCGGCCGAATGGGGCCTGTCGCCGGGATTGCTGCCGCAAGATGACCTGCAGGTGATCCCCATGGACCGGTTGCGGGACCTGATCCTCGGGGCCTTCAGCAGCGTCGGTCCCGAGGCGGCGGATAGCTGAGCGATGGCGGGCACGCATCCCTTGGGCAAGGGCCTGATCCGCGTGATGCAGGGGGGCGTGGCGGCGGGTCTTTTGGTGTGGCTTTGGCACGCCGCCGACGGGGCTGAGGCGATGCGGCGTCTGGCCGGGGCGCAGGCGGGCTGGCTTTTGGCGGCGCTTGCAGCGCTGAGTGCGCAGATCGTGCTGTCGGCGCTGCGCTGGCGGCTGACGGCGGCCCGGCTGGGGATCGCCATCGACGGGGCGACGGCGGTTCGGGAATATTACCTGTCGCAGATCGTCAACCAGGCCCTGCCGGGGGGCGTTCTGGGGGATGCGGGCCGCGCGGTCAGGGCACGGGCGCAGGCGGGGCTTTTGGCCTCGGGTCAGGCGGTGGTGTTCGAGCGGCTGGCCGGGCAGATCGCCATCTTTGCGCTGTTGGCGGTGGCTTTTGGCGCGACGCTGGCGGTGCCGGGCGGCCTGGACTGGCCGGATTGGGCGATCTGGCCGGTGGCGGCGCTGATCGGCACAGGGCTTGGCCTGCCGCTGATCCTGTGGGGGGCTGCGCGGATCGTGCGGGGGCGGATGGGCCGGATGCTGACGCGGCTTGGGGACGGGCTGCACCTGTGTCTTTTCGCGCGCGAGGTGCGGGGACGGCAGGCGCTGCTCAGCATCGGGACGGCACTGGCCAATGTGGCGGGCTTTGCCTTTTGCGCGGAGGCGGTGGGGGCGCCCATCCCCGTGGCCGCGGCGCTGGCGCTGGTGCCGGTCATCCTGTGCGCCATGGTGGTGCCGCTGACGATCGGGGGATGGGGTCTGCGCGAGGGGGCGGCGGCGGCGTTCTTGCCGCTTGCGGGACTGAGCCCGGCGGAGGCCATGGCCGCGAGCATCGCCTTTGGCCTCGTGTTCCTGGCCGCGAGCCTGCCCGGTCTTTTGGTCGTGGTGGGCGGGGGGCTGCGCCGCGCGGCGTGACCGAGCCGGGCCTGTGGCAGAATCACCGTGCCGGGGGCGATTTGTGCGAAGGGCGCTTGCAACCCGATCTTGCCGCCGTCCTGACTGCCCGAAATTGAGGCAACGGGCAAAAGCGGCGGCTGGGCCCATGTTGCGCGCTTGGTCGGAGGTCACATCGGGCGCAATGTGGACCCATCGGTCGTGGGATGTTTCTCCTCCCTTCCTTACCATCCCGGTCGGTCGATGTGAAAACCCTGCTGGCGGCCCGCCTCCTCGTCTCTCTTCCACATGGTCGGGTCGCCAGCTTTTTACCCCGTTCAAATCGCAGGTGGATGCCCGAACCGCGCCGCAATGCCGGACCGGAATTGCCATGCTCTGCCCGCAGGCTCGAAGCGTCTTGCGGCACGAGAAAGGGCAAGGACCATGGAACATCCCCCCACCCCCGCACAAGCGCCCGCGCCTGCACCGACAGGAGACAGGCCCGCGCCGGTGCGCTATGACGATTGGGCGAGCATCTGAGCGGATTCCTGCATGACCGAGCCAGACCCCGGCCCCGAGGGAGCGGACCCCGTCACGGTGATCCGCAACATCGGCCCGGCGCAGGCCGAGCAAATGGCGCGCGCGGGCATCACGAGCGCCGGGGCGCTGCGCAAGATGGGGGCCGATGCCGCCTATCGCGCCATGCTGCGGACCGGGACCGAGCCGCATTTCATCGCCTATTACGTGCTGCACATGGCCCTGCAGGGGCGACCGTGGAACGATTGCAAGGGCGCGGAGAAAGCCGCGCTGCGCGCCAAGTTCGACGCGCTGAAGGCGGAGATCGCGGGCGCGTCGGGGGATGCGGGGATCGAACGCCTGCTGGACCAGATCGGCACGGGCCTGCGCCGCTGACCCCGCGCGGGCATCAGGCATTTGCCTGCGGCTGCGGGGCGACAGGCTTTCGAGGGGCAAAGGGGCGGGTCATTCCGGCGGAGACGAGCGAGCTTTTGCCGAAAGGCCAGGATCGGAGGCGCAAGGACCCGGTGGGCGCGAGATTCGCGCTTGACGAAAGGGGGCGCTTGGGATCAATCGCGCGCCATCCTGCCGCAGCGGCGGGATCGAGCAGACCGACCTCAACCAGGCACACCCCCATGACCCCCAATTCGACCAACACACAATTCGGCACGATGCAGCCCGGCCAACAGCAAGGCCAGACCGGCACGGCAGCGCCCCAGCAGACCGGGCAACACGGCATGCCCGCGCAAATGCAGCAATCCGGCCAGGCGCCCAAGCAGATCACCGACTGGGCCAGCATCTGAGATCATGAAACGGAAAGGGGCGGGATGATGCCCATCCCGCCCCTTGCCGCATCAAGTGCGTATGTGCCGCCGGTCAGAGCAGCGCGCGTTCCCGGCTGATCATCACCGCATGGGCCCGGTTGCGGGCATCGAGCTTGCGGCAGATGGCGCGCATGTGCATTTTCACCGAGACCTCGCTGATCGCCATGTCGCGCGCGATTTCCTTGTTGGTCAGACCCTCGGCCGCGCGGCTCAGCACGAAATGTTCCTTTTCGGTCAGCGGCGCGTCGGATTGCGTCTGCGAGCGGCTGTCGCTGTCTTGCATGGGCACGAAGACCTGCCCGGAGGCGATGAGCTGGATCACGCTCAACAGCGATTGCAGCGGCATGGTCTTGGGGATCAGGCCGCGCACGCCGAATTCGAGGGCGCTGTTGAGGAAATGCCGATCCACCTGGCCGGTGAAGAGCACGACACGCGCCGGAGCGGCCTTGTCCACGACCTGCTTCACGCTGGTCAATCCGTTCATACCGGGCATCTTGAGATCCAAGAGGACCACGTCGAACCCGCCGCCCGCCAGCGCCGCGAGCGTCGCCTCGTAGCTTTCGGCGGTCGCCACGCCATAGCCGGCCGAGGTCTTCAACAGGTTGGCAACAGCTTCCCCGAGCAAACGATGATCGTCACCGATCAAGACGTTGAGGCTGTCATCCGAACTCTGCGACATAAGAGACATGTTCATATTCCATCGCTATTGTTCTGGCACCGCAAAGGCTTCTTCGAGACATCTTGTGCGCCCGGTGATACACCAATGACAGCAATCGCATACCTGCGCATCGACACCATAGATCACACTAAAGAGTTTGAACACACAATCGATCGTTTGAGCCCTTCCTGTGCCTTCAAGAAATCCTTCGTATCGAAATACAATATTTATTATCTTTCGATGGAAGAAAAAAACATTCTGGACCGTCTAATACCCGATTACTCACAACGACTGGAGCACTAGCATGATTCGACGCGAATTCATCACCTTGGCCGGAGCTACGGCGGGTCTTGCCATGGTTTCCCTGCCCCTTCGCGCCGAGACCATATTGCTGACAGTGTCGGGCGCTGTCGAGGGGGGTATGCAAACCTATGATGATGCTGCCCTTCTTGCCCTGCCGCAGATCGAGTTCGAGACGGAAACCATCTGGACCGAGGGGGTGCAGCGGTTCTCCGGACCCTCGCTGGCTGCCGTGCTGGAGGCCGCCGGGGCCGGTCCGGGCGATCTGACGCTGCGGGCGATCAACGATTACACCGTGGACATGCCGCGTGCCGTGGTGGAAGCGGGTGCGCCCATCGTCGCCAACCGGATCGGCGGCGAGCCTTTCAGCCGCCGCGACAAGGGCCCGCTCTGGATCGTCTTTCCCTATGATGCCGATCCGCGGTTCCGTTCGGAAAGCGTCTATGCCTACAGCGTCTGGCAATTGACCGACATTACCGTCGGCTGATCGCGTGGCCGAGCACCCGCCACGGCAGCGCGACGACGCGGCAGGGCCAAAGCGGCCGCGCCGTGACCGCGCCCGGCTTGGCGGGGCCGTGCTCTTGGGGCTGTTGTTCCTGTCGAGCCTTGCGCTGATCTTCAGCGCGGCGAATTTCGATCGCCGCCTGAACCAGGTGCGCGATGCCGATACCGACAACCAGGGCTGGATCGTTTCGCAGCTGGAGGTGGATCATCTTTCGCTGGTGATCGCGGTGGAGGATGCGTTGGGCAGCGCGCAGGCCGGGGGCGGGCAGGTTTCGCCCGAGGCCTGGGATCAGCTGCAGCGCGAATTCGATGTCTTCTACAGCCGGATCGGCGTCTTTTTCGCGGCGATGCAGCGGGCCGGTCTGCCCGAGGCTTTCGCCGTCGATCTGTCCGAGCTGCGCGGTGTCCGGGACAGGCTGACGGCGCGCATCGACAGCCTGGGGCCGGACGATATCGCGGGGCTGGACGCCTTTGCCGAACATCTGCGCTCCAAGCAGCCGCTGGTGCGGCGGCTGGTGACCCATGGATTGCAGGTTTTCGTCGACGAGGCGCAGAGCGCGCGCGAACGGGAACGCGAGATCTGGCTGTTCTTCCTGATCGAAACGCTGGTGCTTTTGTCGCTGGTCCTGATCGCTGCGGTCTTTGCCGTCCGGCTGAGCCGGGCGTTGCAGCAGCGCACCATGCAGGCCGAGCGCGCGGCCTCGACCATCACCAAGGCCTACGAGGCCTCGCTCAGCGCGGTGGTCGTGACCGATTTCGACGGGCGGGTGATCCTGTGCAACAAGGCCGCGGAGACCATGTTCCGCCTGCCCATGGCCGAAATCAGCGGCAGCGACGTGCGCAAGCTGGCGCCGCCCCGGCTGGTCCGGTCTCTGGCTGCGACCTTTGACCGGATGCGCGCGCTGCAGGCGGAAAACAAGCCTTGCGATGTGTCGCGGCGGACGCTGGCCCTGCGCTCTGACGGACAGGTGTTTCCCGTCGAACTGGCGCTGACGACGGATACCGACGCCGACGGGCAACCGATCGCGATCGCCTTCATTCGCGACATCTCGGCCCAGGTGAAGGCCGAGAACGCGTTGCGCGGGGCGTTGAGCGAGGCGCGGCGCGCGGCGGCGGCCAAGAGCATGTTCCTGGCCACCATGAGCCACGAGATGCGGACCCCGCTGCACGGGTTGATCGCGGCGCTCGACCTGATCGACAGGGGCGCGCTTGGTGCGGCGGATGCGGCCTTGTTCGACACGGCGCGCGATTGCAGCCAACGCGCGCTGGCGCTGGTCAATGACGTGTTGCAATTCACCCGCGCCAGCGCGATGCGCGAGCCGCAAGTGGCCTTTTCGCCCGCCCGCATCGCACAGGAGGTGGTCAGCGAATTGAGCCCCTTTGCGCGGGAAAACGGCAACGAGATCGTGTTGCGCGTCACCGGTCCCGGCGCACAGGAGCGCGTGCTGGGCTATCCGGCGGCCTTTTCGCGCTCGCTCTACAACCTTGTGGGCAATGCGGTGAAATTCACCGGCTCGGGCGAGATCGAGGTGGCGCTGTCCTTTTCCAACCCGGAGCCCGAGGGGCCGTTGCACCTGTCGGTGTCGGTGACGGACGAGGGCCCCGGCATTGCCGCCGCGGACCGCGAGCGGATTTTCGAGCTGTTCGAGACATCGGCCGATCATCTGCCCCATCACACCTTGGCCACGGGGTTGAACGGAACGGGTCTTGGCCTGCCGATCACGCGGTTGGCGGTGGAGCGGATGGGCGGTCAGATCCGGCTGGACAGCGAACTCGGCAAGGGCAGCCGGTTCTGGTTCGACATCACCCTGCCCCGCGCCAAGGGCAGTGTCGCGGTCGACCTGCCCGTGCCAAGCCGCGCCGCGCCGATCCCGACAGGCGTCGTCTGGGATGTGTTGGTGGTCGATGACAACGAGGTCAACCTGACGCTGATGCGCGAGATGGTGCAGCGGCTGGGCCATCGCGTCACGCTGGCCCATGACGGCCGGCAAGCAGTCGAGCTTGCGCGCGCGCGCCGTTTCGACGTGATCTTGATGGATATCAACATGCCGGTGATGGACGGGCGCTCTGCCTCGCTGGCCATAAGGCAGGACGGGCTGTGCCGGGAGGCGGTGATCATCGCGGTCAGCGCCCTGATCGAGGCCGAGGAACCCGAGGCGCTGCGATCGTGCGGGATCGACCGCGCGCTGGTCAAACCGGTCCGGTTGGAGGTTCTGGCGACAAACCTGTGGGAGGTGGCCCAATCGCTGGGGCAGACCGCAGGCGAGCCGCCCGCCCGGCGCGATGGCGAAAGCTCCAAGGCGGCACCGGCAGGAAAGGGCGACGCGGGTCTCGATTTCGACGCCTTGGCGCAGATGGTGGGCCGGGACACGGCCATCGGCCTGTTGCACGCGACCCTGAACGATGCGCGCGACGCGTTGCGCAGCGCGCGGGCGCAGGCCCAGGACACGGGCCAGCTGGCCCATCGCGCCCTTGGGGCTGCGGCCGTTGTGGGCCTCGAGGATCTTGCCGCGACGCTGCGCGAGGTCGAATATGCGGCGCAGGCCGGAGATCGGGACAGCCTAGTCGAGCTGGCCGATATCCTTGACGAGATCCTCGCGAGCGTCGACGCGGAGATCACGGCGATCCCCCAAATGGTGAACAGCGCCACCTGAGGGTTCAGGCCATCGCGTCGGACAGCATCTCGCGCAGGCGCAGGATCGCGGCAAACTCTATGACCTGCAAAACCTCAATGTAGCCGCGTCATACTAAACGTGCTAAATTCCATAGACCATATAGTGCATTCTATTCAAAATCGCCTGTGAATACAGCTGCACAAAGCCGGATAGATCATTGATAATGCACAAAAATATTCACAAAAATGATATCATTTCTAATGAGCCCTACCGCATCGAAGAAATAGTACCAGAGAATATACTAGGTCGTGCGAAGGCGTGCCATTTTGCGAACCAGGCGGCAATAGCAGATCTACGTATTCGCAATGAGCCGCATTTTTATGCTCTACAAATAGGACGACATATAGGCGTGCACAGACCGAACGCGAGACGATGCAACTGGATTGCACGGATCCTAACTCAAGAAAAGAAATATATCCAAAAATGCCTTGGGCCAGCGATCGATCTAGGAAACGGAAAGCTAGACTACCCCACGGCTCTCCATAGAGCATTCCAATGGTTTTCGGATCCCTCTATCGAAAAAATAGCGTTAGCCCCCCGCACTGCTGACCGAACTAGTGAAATAAGTATTTGCCCTACAGGCAGTGTCTATACCGTTGGACACGCCCTAAGGGACTATACGCAATGGACAGAGATCGCCCGCTCGCCTGGAGGCCACTATAACAACCTCACACTAATCAATCATCATCTCATACAGAGTTTTTCAAATATCCCTCTGGAAGACTTCTGCGCCACACACTTGACCCAGCTTGCCAGACAAGTCTTGCGAACACCACCGCGTTTTGGGTTCATGGCGTATGCTGATGCAGAAGATCGCCAACTTAGCGCGGATGAAATACGACGGCGCAAGCGCACATTCAATTCTCTTGTCTCAATTCTACGAATGGCCTTCGAGCACGCCTGGGACAATGCAGCCATTGAGTCTGAGCGCCCGTGGCGTTGCTTAAAAAGAATTCCTGTCGTTCACAGTCCAAGGACAACATTCCTAAGCAGATCCGAGTGCCAACGACTACTTAGCACCTGCACACCAGCACTCAAAAAACTAGTAATGGCTGCGCTATATACTGGTTGTCGCGTTGGAGAGCTTGGCGCTTTGCGAGTGGAAGATATTGCAAAGGACGTTTTTGGTATTCGTGTTGGAGCATTTAAACGCAGCCCTGCTCGATTTGTATTTTTGCCTGATGAGGGCATGGCATTTTTCTTAAGCTTATGTGAGGGAAAATCGGCGCGTGACTACATTTTGCATTCGGACATGGGCAAAGTCTGGAAAAAGCAACACACGGCACTTTTTCGCCGAGCTGTAGCAAACGCAGGTTTACCAAAGGATTTTGTGTTTCATGGTTTACGGCACACTTACGCTAGTGACCTTGTTGCATCGGGTGTGCCACTAGATATAGTAGCCAAGCAGCTTGGACACGCAAATACAATTACTGTAAGTAATACCTATGGCCATCTAGTTGAAAAATTTCGAGAAGATCAGATTCGCACACGATTTACGCTCTTGAGTGAGCATTGGCGCGCTGAGGCTGACCGCCGTCGAGGAGCGCTCGATGTGGTCTCGAGAGCTACACAGCCACAAGATTGGCGTTCGTATGCCGCGGTATCTATCACGAGCTCCAACCCGCGAAAGTCGTACTCACGAACTCATGCGGATGTGCTTAAGATCTTTGGCGCTGCAGAGGCTAAGAAATAACACAGCCACCATGCGGACCCGAACGTTACGTGACAATATTTCTGAAGCAAAGAATTAGAATTCGTCAAATCTCTAGTAAAAGGGCCGCCCCAACCGGGACGGCCCCACATCTTCAGCTTGGGCGCGCCGTGGCGCGGCCCGGATCAGCCGACCAGTTCGAGGCCCGCGAAGAAATAGGCGATCTCTTCTGCCGCCGTTTCCGGCGCGTCCGACCCATGGACCGAGTTTTCGCCCTTGGAGATCGCGAAATCCTTGCGGATCGTGCCGGGGGCTGCTTCAGCCGGATCGGTCGCGCCCATCACTTCGCGGTATTTCGCGATGGCATTCTCGCCTTCGAGGACCTGGACCACGACCGGCTCGGACGCCATGAATTCGCACAGGTCGCCATAGAACGGGCGCTCCTTGTGGACGGCGTAGAAATGGCCGGCCTGTGCGGGGGTCATGTGGATGCGCTTTTGCGCGATGATCCGCAGGCCCGCGGCCTCGATCTTGGCGTTGATCGCGCCGGTCAGGTTGCGCTTGGTGGCGTCGGGCTTGATGATCGAAAAGGTGCGCTGGATGGCCATGTTTCGGGTCTCGTCTGCATGAGGGGTGGCGTTCGCGCGCCGCCTAACATGCAGGGGGCCGGTTGAAAAGGCGTCAATCGACCCGCGCCCGCGCCGCACCCCGTGCCGCCAGCACCGCCAGCCCCAGCGCCACGACCGAGGCCGCGATCATCAGCGCCAAAAGCCTGAGCGGCGTGGCCCCCGCCGCCATCACCGGCAGCGTCAGCCCCGTCAGCACCGCGCCCCCGAACAATTGCAGCGCCCCCGACAGGCCCGCCGCCGATCCCGCCAGATCGGGCCGAACCGAAATCAACCCCGCATTGGTGTTGGACAGCGTCAGACCATTGCCCAAGCCCACGCAGATCGTCGCCCCGAACAGGACCAGCGGATGCGATACCCCCAACAGGAACAATCCCGCCCCCGCACAAAGCCCCGCCAGCGCAAGGCTGCGCCCCGACAGGATCAGCACGCTCACCCCCAGCCGGGGCGCCAGCCGCGCCGTGACCGCCGAGCCGATCATGTATCCCCCCGTGATCGAGCCAAGCCCCACCCCGACCCATGTCGTCGACAGCCCGAAACTCTCCAGCGCGACAAAGGGCGCACCGGTCAGAAAGATGTAGAAGGTCCCCACCGACACGCCCGTACACAGCGCATAGGCCCAGAACAGGCCCGATCCCAGCAGCGCGCGATAGGCCGCCAGCTGTTCGGCGGGGCTGCGGCGCACCTTGACCCGCGTCTCGCCCCAATCGATCCAGCACAGCACAAGGCCGATGGCCCCCAGCCCCGCGTAAAGGCCGAAAATCGCCCGCCATCCGACCAGCGTGTCCAGAATGCCGCCCAAGGTCGGCCCGATCATCGGCGCAATCGCCATCGCGGCAGAGATCGTGCCCATCTTTCCCGCCGCCTCGCGCGTCGAATACATGTCGCGCAGCGCGGCCAAACCCACGACACTGCCCGCCAGAACCAGCGCCTGCACCAGCCTGCAGATCAGGAAGACCATGAAATCCGTGGCCAGCGCCGCCCCGAGCGAGGCCAGCGCATAGACCGCCAGGGCCACCAGAATCACCCGCCGCCGCCCCAAAAGGTCCGAAATCGGCCCAAGGATCAGCTGCAACACCCCCGCCGCGATCATGTAGGCCGATACCGCGAGCCCCATCTGCGCCTCGCTCACGCCGAAACCCTCGGCCATGCGCGGCAGCGCGGGCAGGAACATGTTGAGCGTCAGCACCACCATGGCGACCAACAAGATCATCGTGGCCAGATGCGGGGGCGTGCGTGCGGGCGGGGTCACGGGGGCAAGGGTCCTGAACACGTCTCCCTGCCGCGCTACCACCGCCCGCATCCCCGCGCCAGTGGGCCGTTGCAGGGGGCATTGACCGCAAGGGCCCGCCCTGCCACATCGCGCCCATGCTGCGGATCACCGATATTTCCTATTCCATCGCCGGTCGCTCCCTCCTCGAAGGGGCGAGCGTCACCATTCCCGCCGGCCACAAGGTCGGGATCGTGGGCCGCAACGGCGCGGGCAAGACCACGCTCTTCAAGCTGATCCGGGGCGAATTGACCCTCGATGCGGGCGAGATCGAGCTTCCCTCCCGCGCCCGTATCGGCGGCGTCGCGCAGGAAGTGCCGGGCAGCGAGGTCAGCCTGATCGACACGGTTCTGGCCGCCGACACCGAACGCGCGGGCCTGATGCTCGAGGCCGAAACCGCCACCGGCAACCGCATGGCCGAGATCCAGGCCCGTCTGCAGGACATCGACGCCTGGTCGGCCGAGGCGCGCGCCGCCGCCATCCTCAAGGGCCTTGGCTTCACCGATGAGGAAAGCCGCATGCCCTGCTCCGCCTTTTCGGGCGGCTGGCGGATGCGCGTGGCGCTGGCCGGTGTGCTTTTCGCCCAGCCCGATGTGCTGCTGCTGGATGAGCCGACCAACTACCTCGACCTCGAAGGCGCGCTTTGGCTGGAAAGCTATCTCGCGCGCTATCCGCATACCGTTATCATCATCTCCCACGACCGCGAGCTTCTGAACCGCGCGGTGGGTCATATCCTCCATCTCGAGAACAAGACCCTCACGCTCTACACTGGCGGCTACGACGCCTTTGCCCGCGCCCGGGCCGAGGCGCGCGCGATCCAGACGGCGGCGGCCAAGAAGCAAGACGCCCAGCGCGCGCATCTGCAAGCCTTCGTCGACCGGTTCAAGGCCAAGGCGTCCAAGGCGCGTCAGGCGCAATCCCGCGTCAAGATGCTCGAAAAGATGACGCCGATCCGCATGCCCGAGGATGCGGCGCGCACGGTTTTCACCTTCCCCGCGCCCGACCAGCTGTCGCCGCCGATCCTGACCATGGATGGCGCGGCGGTGGGCTATGACGGCACCCCCGTCCTGCGCCGTCTGGCGCTCCGGATCGACCAGGATGACCGGATCGCGCTGCTCGGTCGCAACGGCGAGGGAAAATCAACACTTTCGAAACTTCTGGCCGGAAAACTTAACCCTTTGGAAGGAAAGGTTACCGCCTCCTCCAAGCTCCGCGTGGGCTATTTCGCCCAGCACCAGGTCGACGAATTGCACATCGACGAAACCCCGCTTGCCCATATCCAGCGGATGCGCCCCGGCGTCACGCCGCCCAAGCTGCGCGCGATCCTCGCCGGTTTCGGGCTTGGTGCGGACCAGGCCGAAACCGAGGTCGGTCGCCTGTCGGGCGGCCAAAAAGCGCGTCTTTCCCTATGCTTGGCCACGCTCGATGCGCCACATATGCTGATCCTCGACGAACCGACCAACCACCTCGACATCGAAAGCCGCGAGGCCTTGGTCGAAGCGCTCACCGCCTATTCGGGCGCCGTGATCCTCGTCAGCCACGACATGCACCTCCTGTCGCTGGTGGCCGACCGGCTCTGGCTCGTGAAAGACGGCGCGGTGCAGCCCTATGACGGCGATCTCGAGACCTATCGCAATCTTCTTCTAAAAGGTGAAGATCGCCCCGCAAAGGCACAGAAAAAAGAAGAAAAAAGGAAACCGGCCCTGACGCAGGAGCAGATAAAAGAGCTCCGCGCCGAGGTTCGCCGCTGCGAGGCCCGCATCGAAAAGATCGAAGAGATGCGCGGCAAACTCGCCACCAAACTGGCCGATCCCGCGCTCTACGAAGACGGTCGCGCGGGCGAATTGGCGACCTGGCAAAAGAAATACGCCGAGGTGATGGAAGGTCTCGACCGCGCCGAGGCGCTTTGGGTCGCGGCATCCGAAAAGCTGGAAACCGCGCAAAATCCGTGACTTGCACCGCAGCTTGCGGCAAGATTGCACGCGCTCACCCTTGTGTGCCCCCGTGTTGTTCAGTGTTTTGCCAGATCGGATCCCGCCATGCCTCAGCCCACCGGATATACCCGCGCCCAGATCGCGCTCCATTGGATCACGGTGGTGCTCGTCGCACTGCAATTCCTCCTTCACGACGCCATGTCCGAGGCTTGGGACGCGATCGAGGAAGGCCGCGAAGTGATCTTCAACCCCTTGATCTCACAGCATGTTTTCATGGGCGCGCTGGTCGCGATCGTAACCTTCATTCGCCTTGGCCTGCGGCTCAGCCACGGCGCACCACCGCCGCCTGCTTCCGAACATGCCGCGCTGCAACTGGTGGCCCATGCCACCCATTGGGCCTTCTACGTGCTCCTGATCCTCGTGCCGGTCTTTGGCGCCGTGGCGTGGTTCAACGCCGTGGACCTGGCCGCCGAAGCGCATGAAATGCTGACATCGGTCCTGCTCGCGCTCATCGCGCTGCATGTCCTGGCCGCGCTGGTGCATCAATTCATCTTCAAAACCAACCTGTTGGCGCGGATGAAAAATCCCGCCCCCTGAGCCGGGCATTGACCTTGCGCCCAAGGCGCGGCATGGGCTTTGGTCATGGAACTGGCCGCCTATATCCCCGCCTTCGTGGCGCTTTTCGTGGTGATCGACCCGATCGGCATGGCGCCCCTGTTCGTCGCGCTGACGGCGGGCCAGACCACCCGCCAGCGCCGCGTCATCGCGATCCGCGCCTGTGTCGTGGCCTTCGGCATCCTGACGCTGTTCGGGCTGGCGGGCGAAGCGGTGCTGAATTTCCTTGGAATATCAATGCCCGCCTTCCGCATGGCGGGGGGCATCCTGTTGTTTCTGACCGCGCTCGACATGCTTTTCGAACGCCGCAGCCAGCGCCGCAAGGGGCAGGCCGATCAAAGCCATCCCGACGATCCGTCCGTCTTTCCGCTGGCCATCCCGCTCATCGCGGGGCCGGGCGCGATTGCAACGATGATCCTTCTGACCGGTCAGACCGGCGCGGATGCGACCCATATCCTGCTCGTGCATCTGGTGATGCTGGCGGTTCTGACCGTGGTCCTGTCGCTGTTCCTGCTGGCCGCACCGCTCGAACGCCTGTTGGGGCCCACCGGCATCAACGTGGTCACGCGGCTTTTGGGGATGTTGCTTGCCGCGCTGTCGGTTCAATTCGTGATCGACGGAATGCGCGATCTGCAGGTGATCTGATCGCCGCCCGCCCCCATATAACCCCAAGACAGACACGGGGGTGCAGCACATGGCCATGACCGGAGACCAGATCGGATCGCTGATCTACCTCGGCCTTCTGGTCACGGTGATCGCCGGTTGGTATCTGGCTGCGAACCGCCGCAATCTTGGCCGCGTGGCGCAACATGCGGCGATCTGGGCCTTTATTTTCCTGGGCGGGATCGTCGCCGTGGGCCTGTGGTCGGATGTCCGCGACACGGTCGCGCCCCGCCAAAGCCTGATGCAGGACGGCGCGCAGGTCGTGGTTCCGATGGACCGTGACGGGCATTTCTACCTGACGCTAGAGGTGAACGGCGTGCCGGTGCGCTTTGTCGTCGACACCGGCGCGACCGAGATCGTGCTGTCGGGACAGGATGCCGCCCGCGTCGGCATTGCGGCAAACGACCTGATCTTTTCCGGACGCGCCTTTACCGCCAATGGCATGGTCGCCACCGCGCCTGTGCGGCTTGAGCGCGTGGCCTTGGGCGGCATCGTGGATCAGGGCGTGCGCGCCGTCGTCAACGAGGGTGATCTGGAGGAAAGCCTGCTGGGCATGAGCTACCTCAACCGCTTCGAAAGACTGGAGATTTCGCGCGGGCAGATGGTGCTGAAACGCTAGGGGCCTTGGGGACGAAAGCCTGTTCCCGCCGCTTCAGGTTTCGGCCTTTCTCGTCCAGCGGCCGCTTTCCTCGGACCAATACTGGGCCTTGATCCCGGCCTCCTTGAGGCTGCGCCACTGGTCGCGCGCGGTCTGGACGGCCTGCGGGTCCTGCCCGTCGAACACGATCATGGCGCGGGCCAGCGGCGCAATTTCGGCGGCGTCGATCGCGGCCCCTTCGACGCAGACCAGACAATCGGGACGGTTCGCGGCCTCTGTCCCCGTGGTCAGAAGCACGGGTTGATCCGCATCATGCGGACCGCCCGCGCGGCCATGGGGCAGGAAATCGGCATCGCCCCCTTGCCAGAGCGCCGCGTCGAGCCGGTCGAGGATCGCATCGCTCCGCCCGCGCAGGGCCACGCGCCAGCCCGCGTCCAGCGCCTTGCCCAGCAGGAGGCGCAAGGTCGCCTCGAGCGGCGAGCGGGTCAGGTGGTAGAAATAGACTTCGCCCAAGGCGGCCCCTTACCCTTCGAACTGGTCGCGGATCAAACGATCGAGCGCCATGACCCCCCAACCGGTCGCCCCTTTGGGCGCCAGCATCGTGTCGGATTTCACGCTCGCCACGCCCGCGATATCAAGGTGAATCCAGGGGGTTTCATCCTTGACGAAGCGTTGCAGGAATTGCGCCGCCGTGATCGACCCGCCGTCGCGCCCGCCCACGTTCTTCATGTCCGCGATGCGGCTTTTCAGCTTTTCGTCATAGGCGGCCCCCAAGGGCATCCGCCACGCGCCCTCGCCCTCGGCCCGCGCCGCCTTGAGAAACGCGTCGCAAAGTGCGTCGTTGTTCGAGAAAACGCCCGCGTTTTCATGGCCAAGCGCAATGATGATCGCCCCCGTCAGCGTGGCAAGGTCGATCATGCCCATGGGCTTGAAGCGGTCTTGGGCATACCACATCACGTCCGCCAGAACCAAACGCCCCTCGGCATCGGTGTTGATGACCTCGATCGTGTCGCCCTTCATCGAGCGCACCACGTCACCGGGGCGCTGCGCATTGGGGCCGGGCATGTTTTCCACCAGGCCGACCAGACCAACGACATTCGCCTTGGCTTTGCGCAGGGCGAGCGTGCGCATGACCCCTGCAACGACGCCCGCGCCGCCCATGTCCATGGTCATGTCTTCCATGCCGGCGGCGGGTTTGAGGCTGATGCCACCGGTGTCAAAGACGACGCCCTTGCCGACAAGTGCAAGCGGCGCTTCCTCGGCCCCGCCCTTCCATTGCATGACGACGATCTTGGAGGGGCTGTCCGACCCCTGCCCCACCCCCAGAAGCGCGCCCATGCCAAGGCTGGTCATCTCGTCCTCGTCCAGCACCTCGACCTCCACGCCCAGCTCGCGCAGCGCGACCAGGCGTTCGGCAAAATCCTGCGTCGTCAGGATGTTGGCGGGTTCGTTCACCAGATCCCGGCTGAAGAACACGCCCTCGGCCAAGGCCATCAGGGGGGCTGCCTCGGCCTCGGCCTCCTCGGGTTTGGCGAGCATGATCGTCGCATCCTTGGGCGTGTCGGTGGCGGCGGATTTGTGACGGGTGAAGTCATAGCCGCGCAGGACAAGGCCCAGCGCCAATTCGGCGGTGCGCGCCGTGGTGCCGGCGGCCAGCGTCAGCGCCTCGGCGCCCTTGAACCGCGCGAGCGCCGCGCCCGCTTTGCGCGCCTCTTCGACACTGGGGCGGCGGGGCAGCTTGACCGCCATCAGGCTTGAGGCCGCAAGACCCGTGGGCCAGCCCAGCGTCAGCCCCTCGCCCGGCTTGAGCTTGGTCCAGCCCTCCGCCGCCAGTGCGCGCGACAGGGCACCGCGCGTCAGCTTGTCGATGCGCCGCGCCGCCGGATCGAGCTTGCCATCGGGCGGCAAGAGCACCGCCAGCCGCCCCTCGGCACGGGCCAGCGCCTCCAGGTCGACGGGGGTGAAGGCGACGGCGATCGGATTGGTCATCTGGCGTGATCCTCAACTCGGGTTCGTGTGGCAAAAGAGGTCGCGGCGGCGCGCGGTCCTGGCAAGACTAGGCCGCGGACAGGGCGATGACCAGATCGCCCTCGCATGGAGACCGCGTTTGGCCTAAGACTGCGCCAGACAAGCCGGCCCGAGCGCCGGAAACACATGTGGGGATGTTGCGCCTTGGGGCGGTATGACCGCTACGTCTTGTCCCAATTGATCGTGCTGTTCGGCTTTTTCAGCCTGGTTCTGATCTCGGTCTATTGGGTCAACGAAGCCGTGGACCTGTTCGATTCGTTGATCGCGGATGGACAGACCCTTTCGGTGTTCTTCGAATTCACCGCGCTCAGCCTGCCGCAGATCATGCTGATGGTGCTGCCTGTCGCGGGTTTCGTTGCCACGCTCTACATCTTCAACAGGTTGATCGGGGACAGTGAACTGGTCGTCTTGCAGACGGCGGGTCTGTCGGCGGCGCGGCTTTTGCGGCCGGTTGCGTTCTTCGGGCTGTTTCTGGGGCTGGTGATCACGGTCCTTGGCAATGTCGTGGCCCCCGTGGCGCGGGCGCAATACATCGACCGCACCCAACAGGTGCAGGATGATCTGACCGGCAAATTCCTGCGGGCGGGGCAATTCGTGCATCCCGCCCCCGGTCTGACCGTCTACATCCGCGAGATCACGGAACTGGGCGAATTCCGCGACCTGTTCTTGCAAGACCGCACCGCCCCGCTGTCGGAAACGACCTACACGGCGCAGTCAGCGCTGATGCTGTCCTCGGATACGGGGCCGCGCATGGTGATGTTCGACGGCATGGCGCAGACGCTTTCGGCCGAGACCGGGCGGCTGAGCACGGTGCTGTTCGACGATTTCACCTATGATCTCGGGGGGCTGATCGCGGGCGGAGGTTTGCGGAGCTACGATCTGCGCGAGATCCCCACTTGGGTGCTCTTGTCGGCCACGCCCGAGATCGCCCAACAGATGGGTCAGGACGTGGCCTACATGCGGTTTGCAGGCCATGAACGGATCGCGCGGGCGCTGTTCGTGATCTTTCCGCCCCTGATCGCGGCGGCCTGCCTGATGCTGGGCAGCTTTTCGCGCTTCGGGGTCTGGGCGCAGATCCTTTTGGCGGTCAGCCTTGTCATCCCGCTCCAGATGATCTGGAACGCGGCCGAGACGGCGGCGGTGCGCAACGTCGATCTGCAATATCTCGCCTATGTGCAACCCGTGGCCGCGGCGCTTTTGACCTTGGTGCTGATCTGGCTCGCGATGCGGCGCAAATGGCCACGGGCGCGGAAACTGCGGGGGGTGCCCGCGTGATCTTGCACCTCTATCTCGCAAGGCGGTTTCTCAGGGCGCTCGGGATCGTTACGGCGGTTTTCGTGGCGATCCTTCTGCCGATCGACATCGCGGAACAGTTGCGCCGCATCGGTCCGTCGCAGGGGTTTGGCCCGGTGCTCGAGCTGGCGCTGCTGAACCTGCCCGGGTCGCTCTACGAGATGATCCCGCTCTTTGTCCTCTTGGGAACGCTCCTGATGTTCTTGGGCCTGGCGCGCAGTTCCGAGCTGGTCGTGGTGCGCGCCGCCGGACGTTCGGCACTGCGCGCGGCGGCGGCACCCGTGGTGGTGGCGGCGCTCTTGGGTGTGTTCATCGTCATGGTGGTCAACCCGATCGTGGCCACGACCGAACAACAATTCGATCTGCGCAGCGCGCGCTATCTGGGCGCGGAAGAGCGCACCGTTTCGGTCAGCGCCGAGGGCCTGTGGCTGCGGCAGGGCAGCCCCGAGAACCAGACCGTGATCCGCGCGAGCGCCGCGAATTCGGATGGCACGCAATTGTTCGATGCCAGTTTTTTCGGCTTCGATGCCGAGGGAACGCTGATCGAACGCCTCAATGCCAGCCAGGCCATCCTGGTCGAGGGCGCATGGGAATTGACCGGGGTCCGGCGCTGGCCGCTCGTCGAGGGCGTGAACCCCGAGGCGCGGGCCGAAAGCCTGCCGCAGCTGACGCTGCCCTCCACCCTGACCCGCGAACAGATCCGCGACAGTTTCGGCAAACCCGAAACCGTGCCGATCTACCAGCTGCCCGCCTTCATCGCGCAACTCAACGGCGCTGGCTTCGCCGCCCTGCAACACCGGGTCTGGCTGCAAAGCGAATTGTCCTCGCCGCTGATGCTGGCGGCCATGGTGCTGATCGGCGCGGGCTTCACCATGCGCCACACGCGGTTCGGACGGACGGGGATCATGGTGCTTTCGGCCATCTTGCTTGGCTTCGGCACGTTTTTCGTACGGTCATTCGCACAGGTGCTGGGCGAGACCGGGCAATTGCCCGTGGCGCTCGTGGCCTGGACGCCCCCGATCGCGGCGATCCTTTTGGCGATCGCGCTCTTGCTGCATACGGAGGACGGATGACACGGCTGAAACAGGCACCCGTCACCCCCCATCTCGCCGTGCAAACCACATCGGAGCGCAACAGCCACAGTTGCCTTCGCGCCGCAGGCAGTCCACAACTGGCACAGGGCCCATGCCCGACCTTGGCCGCAGATGAGCAGACCGGACGACAGACCCGATGATCCAGAGCCCCAAGACACCGATCCGCCGTATCCTGGCCCCGCTGGCGCTGGCCGCTGCCGCGCTGCTACCGGGCGCGATGGCTGCAGCGCAATCGCCCTTTTCGGCCGCCGTGCGGATCAATGACGGGATCGTCACCTGGTACGAGATCGAACAGCGCGCCCTGTTTCTCGAGGTCTTGCGCGCCCCCGGCGACTTGCGGGCGGAAGCGATGGAAACGCTCGTCAACGAGCGGCTTCAGATCGGTGAGGCCGAGCGGATGGATGTCCTGGCCACCCCCGAAGAGATCGAGGCCGGCGTTGCCGAATTCGCATCCCGCACCGATCTGTCGGTGGACGAATTCCTTGCGGTCATCAGCGACGAGGGCGTGGCCCCCGAAACCTTCCGCGATTTCGTGGCGAACGGCATTTCCTGGCGCAACGTGGTGCGCACACGCTTCGGGCCGCGCGTGCAGATCACCGAGGCCGATATCGACGAGGCGCTGGCTTTTGCGCCCCGGCTCGACTCGGCGCAGATCCTGCTGGCCGAGATCGTCGTGCCGCTGATGCCGGAAAACGAGGAAAACCTGCGCAGTGAACTGGCGCGGCTTTCGGCCGATCTGAATTTCGACACCGCAACCTTCAGCGAGGCCGCGCGCCGGTTTTCGGCAGCCCCCACGCGCGAGAACGACGGTGTGACCGGTTGGCGCCCGCTCTCGGCCGTGCCGCCGCAGCTGCGCGAAGACATGGTGCTGCTTGCTCCCGGTGAAACCTATGGGCCGGTATCCTTGGGCCCGGCGCTTGGCATCTTCCAGATGCGCGGCCTGTCCGAAGGGAATTTCCAGGCCCCGACCGTGACCTCGGTCGATTACGCGACCATCGCGCTTCCCCCTGTCTCGACCGAGGAAGGTGCCTTGGCGGCAGAGGCCCTGCGCGCGGAAATCGATGTCTGCGACGATCTTTACGCGACCCGACCGGGCGGGTTCGAGCGGTTCGACCAACCGCTTTCTGCCATTCCCGGCGATATCGCCATGGCGCTTGCGGCGCTTGACGCGGGCGAGATCGGTTTCGGTGTTAGCCGCAATGGCGGGGCCACGACGCTGGCGGTCATGCTCTGCGATCGGACCACGGCGGAGCCCGAAGCGGGCCGGGAGGCCGTGCGGCAGCAATTGATCGCGCAACGGCTCGAGGGCTACGCGGATGCCCTGCTGGAAGAATTGCGCGCAGACGCCATCATCACATACGAATGAGCGTGTCGCGGGCCCCCATCGCCGTCAGCATCGGTGAGCCCGCCGGGATCGGCCCGGAAATCCTTGCCCGCGCCTGGGAAAGGCTCGGGTCCCGCCTTCCCTTTTTCGTGATCGGGGATCCCGACCATCTGTCCGGCCACGGCGTGGAACCGGTCCCCATCGCGCGGGCCGCGGATGCGGCGACGGCCTGTCTTCGCGGCCTGCCCGTTTTGCCCCATCCCTTTCCCGCGCCTGCCGTGCCGGGCGAACCCGACCCGCGCAACGCCACCGCCGTGATCGAGGTCATCGCGCGCGGCGTCGATGTGGTGATGCGGGGCGAGGCAAGCGCGCTGACCACCGCGCCGATCCACAAGAAGGCGCTGATGGACGGGGCCGGTTTCCGATTTCCGGGCCATACCGAATATCTCGCGCATCTGGCGGGCGTGGAGCGCGTGGTGATGATGCTCGCCTGTCCCGACCTGCGCGTGGTGCCCACGACGATCCATATCGCGCTGAAGGATGTGCCGGACGCGCTGACCTCAAAGCTGTTGCGCGACACGATCCGCATCACCCATGCAGCCCTCAGGCAGGATTTCGGCCTGGCCGCGCCGCGCATCGCCGTTGCAGGGCTCAACCCCCATGCGGGCGAAGGCGGGGCCATGGGCCGCGAAGAGATCGAGACCATCACCCCCGTGATCGAGGCCCTGCGCGCCGAGGGTCTGGCGCTGAGCGGTCCGCATTCCGCCGACACGATGTTTCACGCGGGCGCGCGGGCGGGCTATGATGCGGCGATCTGCATGTATCACGATCAGGCCCTGATCCCGATCAAGACGCTGGATTTCGCAGGCGGCGTGAACGTGACGCTGGGCTTGCCCTTCATCCGCACCTCGCCCGACCACGGGACGGCCTTCGACATCGCGGGACAAGGCCGCGCGGACCCGACCAGCCTGATCGCGGCCCTTGAAATGGCGCAAGAGATGGCCGGCCAGCGCCACGGCAGTTGATCCCTGGCGGCTCGGCCGCAGTAAAGCGGGCGAAAGGGTCAGACCGGCAGATCGTTGAACAGGTCGTCCTCCTCCGGATCGGGGCGCGGCTTGGGTGCGCCCTGCCCCTCCTCCGGCTTGCGGTTCTCGTCATCGGGCGCGGCATCGGTCCCCTTGCGGCGCAGTTCTGTATGGGCGGACGGTTTGCGGGCGGTCTTTTCGTGCATCTGAAATCCTCCTGTTCAGGTCCTCAGGCGGGGCGTGCCCAGGGTGTCGGGGGCTTGTCCGGTCCAACACGCGCCTCCTCGCGCCGGTCGGCTTCGCGGGTCTGGATATCTTCGGCCCGACGCGCCCGCAGATCGGCGACCATGCAACGCAGATCGCGTTCCACGGCCTGACACAACAGGGTTTCGGCCACCGCCCGCCCCGTGCCCGGCGCCTGCAAAATCAGCTCCAGCCTGCGGTAGAGAACCTTTGGATCGGGGTCAGGTGTGGGGGGCATGATCGCAACCTCCCTGAGGGAAGGAAAGGGATGCGCCTATCTCGCGCAGGTCCGGCAAAACGGGGTGCTCGGCAGAAGATCCAGACGCTCCTCCGAGATGTCTTGCCCGCAGGTGACGCAGATCCCGTAGGTTCCGGCCTCCATCCGGGCGAGCGCGGCCCGGATCTGGGCGATCTCGGCCTGACCGGACTGGCCCAGACGTTCCAGCACCTCGTCACCTTCGCGCTCCACGGCCAATTCTTCCCAATCCTTGGACTGGTGGCTGTCGAGCTCGGCATCGAGGTCGCGCAACCGCGACAACAGGAGCGCGAGTTGATCATCGAGTTGCGCGCGGTGTCTGGAAAGGTCGGTCATGGTCTTCTCCCGGTCCCGGAACTGGGCCCCTCGTGTGGCGGCCGCCAAGCCGTCAGGGCGTGCCGATTGGGAAAGGCTAGCACCCGTCACGATGCCGGACCTTGATTTGGGTCAACGCGATCTTTCCCTTGGCGCGGGCTTGCGGCATGGTACGGCGCAAACGCCAGTCAGGAGCCAGCCCCATGGATCTGCGCCAGATCACCGACAGCTATACCGTCGCCCCGCAACTCGAACCCGGCGATATGGCCGTGCTTGCAGCCCAGGGCGTCACGACCGTGATCTGCAATCGCCCCGATGCGGAAAACCCCGCGCCCCTGCAGGCCGCAGCGATGCAGGCCGCCGCCGAAGCCGCAGGTCTTGCCTTCGTCTTCAACCCGGTCGTGGGCGGGCAACTGACCATGGACAATGTCGAGGAACAGCGCGACGCGATCGACGCCGCCGAAGGGCCCGTGGTCGCCTATTGCGCCTCGGGCAACCGGTCGACCATCGTCTGGGCGCTGGGAATGGCGGGCGACCTGCCCACGACCGAGATCATCGCGCGCGGCGAGAAATGGGGCTATCAACTGGAATGGCTGCGGCCCCAGATCGACGCGCTGGCGGCCCAGAACGGGTGAGCGCCTATACCCGCCTGACGCCGACGGCGCAGGGCATCGTGCTGATGATCGCGGCCATCTTTCTGTTCTCGACGATGGATGCGACGGCCAAGATGCTGATGAGCCGCTATGCACCCATGCAGGTGGTCTGGGCGCGCTACGCGGGCATGATGCTGGTCGTGGGGCTGGTTCTGGCTCCGCGTCTGGGCCCGATCCTTCGCACCCGGCGGGTGGGGCTGCAACTGCTGCGGTCGGCGTTCCTGTTTGCGGCGACGTGGTCGTTTTTCACCGCGATCAGCCGGATGGACATCGCGGCAGCCACAGCCGTGATGCAGGTGCATCCCGTGCTGCTGACGCTGGGGGCGGCGCTGTTGCTGCGCGAACCGCTGGGACCGCGCCGCATCCTCGGGATCGGCGCGGCGCTGGCGGGTGCCTTGATCGTGATCCGGCCGGGGACGGAGGTGTTCACGCTCACCGCGCTTTTGCCGCTTCTGGGGGGTGTGTTCTACGCCTCCTACGCGCTGACGACGCGGTTTCTGGGCCGGGATGAACCGATCCTGACCTCTTTCGTCTATACCGCGATCATCGGCACGCTGGTGGCAAGCCTGTTGACGCTGCCCGTCTGGCAATGGCCCACCCCTGCGGATGCCGCGATCTTTCTCGCGCTTGGGGCGACGGGCGCGCTGGGGCAATTTCTGCTCATCCGCTCGCTCACCATTGCCGAGGCCGGGGCCGTCGCGCCCTTTGGCTATGCCGGCGTGGTCTTTGCCACGGGTTGGGGGCTTTTGGCCTTTGGCGAGGTGCCCGATCCCTGGACACTGGTCGGTGCGCTTGTGATCATTGGGGCCGGTGTCTATGTCTGGCACCGCGAGACCCGTGCCCGGGCCGCGATCGCGGCCTGAGGGCCGCGCAAGAGACGGACAGGAACGAAGAACCCGATGCCCAAACCCCGCCGCCTCTGGCTCGACTGGAGTGTCGACCGTGCCGCCCGCGGGCTGTTGTGGCTGGCCTTTCGCCTGCCCTACGAGACGCGAGTGCCGATGATGGGAGGCATCTTTCGCAGCCTTGGCGGTGTGAGCGGCTACCGCGCGCGGGCCGAGGATCAGCTGGCCTATATCCATCCCGACATGCCTGCCCCCGAACGCCGCCGCATCGCGAGGGCCGTTCTGGACAATTTCGGGCGCGTGCTGATCGAGAATTATTCGACCGCCGATCAACTGGACCGGGCGCAGCGTTGGCAGCCCCAAGGCCCCGGTTGGGACGCCTGCGAAGCGGCGCGGCAGGCCGGTCGCCCGATCCTGTTTGTCTCGGGTCATTTCGGCAATTACCAGGCCGCGCGGGCCGCGATGAACGTGCGCGGCTACGAAATGGGCGGGCTCTATCGGTTGATGAACAACCCCTATGCCAATGCCCATTACGTCGCCTCGGTCGAGGGTGTGGGCGGCAAGGCCTTTGCCCGCGACAGGCGGGGCCTGGCGGGTTTCGTCAAGGTGCTGCGCGACGGCGGACAGGGCGCGATGCTGATCGACCAGTATTTCGCAGGCGGCACGCGGCTCGATTTCCTGGGCAAGAGGGCACCGACCGCGCTGTCAGCGGGCGAGATGGCGCTGAAATACGACGCGCTTCTGGTGCCGATCTATGCCGAACGGCAGCAAAACGGCGTCGATTTCGACGTGGCGGTCGAGGCCCCGATCCCGCACAGCGATCCGCGGACCATGACGCAGGCCCTGAACGACAGCCTGTCGGCACGCGTGTCAGCGCGGCCCGACCAATGGTTCTGGGTGCATCGCCGCTGGAAACCCGCCCGGCAGGCGAAATATTTCGCGCCCGAGGACGACGACTTGCCCGAAGTGGACAGTCAGCCGGTCGATGACCGGACAGCGTAAGGCCTCAGTCGATCCGCGCCGCGCCCAGGATGGGCCCCTGCCCCGCGACCTGCACGATGATCGCCATTGGCTGTGCATTCTGCGATGCGATGCGCGCATTGAACGGCAAGGAACCGTCCCAATCGGCCACGACCTGCCACGAGGTCACCACGTTGTAATGGGACGAAACGGTGCCCGCGCGTTCGCCGCGTTCGATCCGCACCTCTTCATGCGGGCTGAAGGTCACGACCTGCACGACCATTGCGGGGCGCGGCGGGTCCATATGGGCCTCTGCCGAAACGCGGATCTCGGCCCCGTCGCGCGCCACATCGACCGTCACGGGATCAGAGGCCGCGTATTCCGCCTGGATCAGATCGGCCACGGCCATGGGCCGCACGCCCACCACATGGTCGCGCCCGCCCACAACGATCTGCGGCGTGTAGACCACCGTGGACCCCTGCGCATGGGCATAGCCATGCTGGCGCGCCGTCATTTCCGGCATGGCAAAGGTATCTTCCCAGCCGATGTAATCCCAGTAATCGACATGCAGCGCGAGCGCGATCACATCCTCGCGCATCGCCAATTCGCCCAGGAGCGCATCAGCCGGTGGACAGGAAGAACAGCCTTGCGAGGTGAAGAGCTCGACCACCACGGGGCCGTGCCGTTCCTCGGCCATGGCCCCCTGCCCGATCATCACAAGCGCCAGAAGCGCCCCAGCCAATGTCGGTTTCATCCTCGTCTCCGTCTCATGGGCCCGATGCCCTGACCGTCTAGGTAGATGCGTCAGACGGGCATTGCCAATCAAGCCTTTGCGAGACCGCGTTACAACCAGCGGCGCGTGGTGGTGAGATATTGCTCCGCCTCAGACCCGAAGGCGCGGCGCAATGCGGCCTCTTCGGGCAAGATGAAGCGGTAGTGGAGGATGGATGCAAAGGCTGCGGGAACGGGCAAGGCGCTGAGCGCCCCCTGCCACAGAACGGCGCCAGTCAGGATGGCGAGCAAGCCCAGATAGATTGGATTTCGGGTTAGCCGGTAAGGACCCTCGATGATGAGCGCACTGGGGTCATGATGCGGCTCGATCGTGGTGCGCTTGCGCCAGAACCAGAGCGCGGCCCAGAGGATGAGAACAAAGCCCGCCAGCGTCATGACAGCCCCCGCCGCCTGCCAAACCGGGCCAAAGGCGCGAAGGAGCGGCAGTTGGTTGCCCAGCAACCAGGTGAGTGCAAGGCCGAGGAGGAACCAAACAGGAGGGAGGTCGGGGAAGTGTTTCATGTGGTGGCTGATCCCGCGTCGTCGCGTTATCGTTGTTTCCGGACATTTAGCCTAAATTAGGCACATCTAGGTGTCTCGTAGCGCTAACGTGGCCTCTCGGCGTACTAACGCCCCTTACGACCTAAGCTCCAGAAAACCAAGCCTTCCTGCGTGCAGACGCACACCGAGACCCAATCATACTTGGCGGCCTGCGCCAGCGGTTGCCCCCAGCAAGCCCCTGCCCCGCAGGTATCCATAAGCCACCGCGATGAAGGCCATCCCCGCCTGGCCGTGCTCGTTCATCATGGTCGTGTTGCCGAGACCCGCCACTGCAAAGCCAACCGCCACCAGAAGAGCGCCCACGGCAATCCCACGATCGACCGGGTCTTTCTGGTCACGGCTTAGGACAATCGGCAAGAATACCCTGAAGTACAAAAACAGCAGGAGTGTCACGAGGACTACGCCGACAAGGCCGCGCTCAATCAGCATTGTGGTCCAGAGGTTGTGGCCGTGATTGTAGTGCCAGTAGACATTGGGATCGTACTCGAGCCCGTCCGCCTCGAGGGCTTCGCGGACAACCTCTTCTGATGTAGCTGGCCCGAAACTGAACCAGCCCGTCCCAACGATTGGGTGCCGGTCCCAGACCGCCAACGCTGAGTTTAAGATCTTCCCACGCCCAGAGAAGATGTCGTCGCTTGTAATACGCGCCTGTAATTCAGTCCGAAGGTTGGCTGCCGGCGGCGTCATAAGCACGCCACCGACGATGATTGCTCCGGCAGCAATAGCGATCAGCAGCCCACGAAACGACCAGCGGCGAACAGCATAAATACTAATTGCAACAGTCAGAACCGCCGTAATGGTTACACCGCCGACAAGACTTCTAGACGGCGGGAGGAAGGCCAGCGTGGAAACAACAGCAAGCAACCCCAGCATCAGCAGCCACCTCTGTCGCATGTACAGGGTACCCAACCCCACGGCCAAAGGCACGAGCGTATACATTGACGAATGATTAACTGCTCCAACCGACCGAAACTCTGGATAGGCCTTTCCGTTAAAGTGCCACACCCAGAAGCTTTCCCCGACGGCCACCACGCCACCGACCAACAGCGCAGTACAGATTAGGAGCAGTTGATTGCGCGAATAATCAAGCCGTGCCGCTCCGATCACAAAGAGGGCAAGTAGTGTCCAACGCGGCGCAGAGTTGAGAGGCGTGATCGTATCCCCATACGCGGAGAACAAAGGTGCCACCCACAGGACAGATGCAAGGCCCAAGATAGGCCAGTTAAAAACACAATTTACGCCAAGGGACTTGGTGCGAAAAGTCTGAATAATCCACGTTATCAGAAATAGAGCACTGAAGATGTTCTTCGGCGCCTCAAATAATGGAAGGCAAAACGTTACCAAACAAATAAAGCAAACCTCAAGAAATGAAGCAGAGCGTTGGCGTGAAGTAAGCATTTTTTGGCCACCCAAGGTTTGAGAATTAACTAGAACTCAAAAATAATCTTTTTCATTTAGCCTACACCTTGCGCATGCCGACACGTTAGGCATGACATCCAGACGGTTCTTCTGGCACTGCGGCCACCTTGTAGACAGGTACATCGAAGTGTACAGCGTAAGCTAGGAAGTCCGGGAGATGAAGATGTCCTACGAGGAGCGTCTAGCAAGACGTAAAGCGCTTAAAACTAAGCTCATGAACCGCGAACCCGTGTTTGGCGGGTGGGTTTCCTACCCTGACGCGGCAATCACCGAAACCTTTGCGATGGCAGGTTTCGACTTCATCGCTATCGACATGGAACACACCACGATCTCTTTGGACGAAGCCAAACGGATCATCTCGTCGGCACAAGCCGAGGGTGCGTGTTGCTTCCCACGGCCCGTCAGCCACAGCAACGACATCCTCAAACCGCTTCTGGAAGCGGGAGCAGACGGCTTGTTCATCCAGATGGTAGAAACACCTGAGCAAGTCCGCGCGCTGATCGACAACATGAAGTTTCCGCCCGTTGGGCGCCGTTCCTATGGCGTGAACCGCGCGCATGGCTATGGTTTCGATTTTGATCGCTACATCACGGAATGGAACGACAGCTCGACGCTAGTCTTGCAGATCGAAAGCATCCAAGCCGTCGAGAACATAGACGCGCTGCTTGCTTTTCCAGAAGTTGACGGGGTCATGGTCGGGCCTTACGACATCTCCGGTAGCCTAGGGGTGCCCGGTCAAACCAACCACCCGAAAGTGCGTGAAGCAGGTCGCCTAGTCATCGAAGCCGCACAGCGGGCTGGCAAGAGTTGCTGCACGCAGATCGCCGATGTATCGGTAGAACGCGTTAGGGACGCTTTTGACCAAGGGTTCACATTCGTCATTCTAGGCTCGGACCTTTTCATTCTTTGGAAGTGGGCAGAGAACATGCGCACCGTGATGGCAGAGGTTCGCGGATGAGCTTCGTTGACGAACTCTTCTCGATTTCCGGACGTACGGCGATCTTGACAGGCGCAGGCGGTCACCTGATCGGAGAAATGTCGCGCGGTCTGGGCAAGGCGGGCTGCAACGTAGCGGTTTTGGACCTTCGGGAAGAAAAGGCGGAAACAGTTGCGCAACAAATTCGCGATGCCGGTGGATCGGCGCTAGCGCTGGCTTGCGATGCAACCCGAAAGAGTGATCTCGAACACTGCCTAGCAACAACCGTCGCAGAATACGGTTCGGTTTCAATCGCCGTGAACGGAGCAGGTATCAACGCGCCAACGCCATTTCTGGACATCCAACTTGAAGACTGGCAGGCTGTCATGGACAGTCAGATAACCTCGACCTTTCTTAGTTGTCAGGTTTTCGGCGCTCACATGCTTGAGCATGGCCGCGGCTCCATGATCAATATTTCGTCCGCTTCAGCAGGCCCTCCCCTGTCCAAGGCCTTTGCTTACTCGGTGGCAAAGGCGGGGATCATGAACTTGACGCAAAATCTTGGGCGTGAATGGGGAACGCAAGGCGTCCGCGTGAATGCCATTCGCCCTGGTTTTTTCCCTACGGACTGGAACCGAAAGAACTTCATCACACGAGAGCGCGAGGCGGCGATCCTCGGTCACACGGCCATGCAAAGGTATGGTGAGGTTTCTGAACTTGTCGGCGCGCTGATCTGGCTGGCATCGGATGCGTCAAGTTTTGTGACTGGTGCAGAAATCGCTGTGGACGGCGGTTATTCTGCCATGACGATCTGAAGCCTGACACAAAGCTGAAAATACCCTCTATCAAACCAGAGAAAATTGAATGAACAGAACCGTTTGCATTACCGGAGGCAGCCGTGGAATAGGGCGAGACCTTGCCATTGCCTTTGCGAATGCAGGCTATTCTGTTTTTGCTGGCGCGCGGACGGAAAGTGGCGTCGAAACGGCTGCACGCGGCATCCGTTTCGTCCGCATGGACGCACGACGCGACGACGATCACGCAGGCCTTGTTGAAACGGCCGTTGCCGAGACCGGTAGGCTGGATTGCTACATCAACAATGCCGGCGTCTCAGCTTGGCGTCCAGTGATCGAAATTGATGAAGAATTTCTCGAAGACATGCTTTCCACAAACTTGAAATCTGCGTTCTGGGGGAGCAAACGTGCTGCACTAGCCTTGTCCGAGGGGGGCACCATCATCAACATCTCCTCGCTCGCGGCAAAACGGGGAACACCGAATAATTCAGCTTATTGCGCAGCCAAATTCGGGATGACCGGTCTTACACAGGCTCTGGCAAAGGAACTCGGTCCCAAAGGTATCAGGGTGAATGCTCTGTGCCCGGTCCTCGTGCGGACCCCCGGATTAATCGAGGCATTGAGCGATCCAACCTCTCCGGCGAAGGGTGATCCAGAGGGCTTTCTGGCGGCCTTTGCAAGCTCACAAAGTGCCCTTGGGCGTCTGCCGACAGGGGCCGAAGTCGCTGCTATGGCCTTGTATCTCGACTCGCCCGCCGCATCCGCAATCTCAGGCCAAAGTATCAACGTCGATTGCGGAGTGCTGCCGCAATGAGTTCAAGGAATGGGCATCGCGTGGTCGGCATCATTCCGGCGCATCTTGCTTCGATCCGTTTTCCACGAAAGGTGCTGCACCCATTTTCGGGGCTCGCAATGATTGAGCATGTCCGTCGCCGAGCATTAATGTGCCCCAGCCTTGCGGATGTTTATGTGGCGACCTGCGACGATGAAGTCGCGTCAATCGTTTCAGCAGGCGGCGGAACTGTCATCAGGACGGGAAACCACCACCTTAATGGCACCTCTCGCATTGCGGAAGCCGTTCAGAATGTCGATGCCAGCCATGTCGTGCTGCTCCAAGGCGATGAACCCCTCCTTTTACCGCGCCATGTCGAGGCGTTAACCGCCTCAATGCTGCGCCACCCGAACGCACAGGCGTGGAACGCGACGGGAGACATCCACGCTCCTGAGGAACTTGACCGTCATTCCTTCGTGAAATGCGCGGTAGGTACGGATGATCGAATTCTTTATTGCTTCCGGCGCAGCCCATCCACCGCTCCGTACGAAAAACAGATCACATATATCCGAAAAATTCTTGGGCTTTTTGCGTTCACAAGAAACTCGTTGCTGAGTGTAGCGGCAGCCCCGACGTCCGTAGTGGAGTTCAACGAATCCATTGAGCAAATGCGCATCATCGAGAGCGGCGGAACACTCGTCTCTGTACCTGTCGATGTAGCTTTGCCGTCTGTAAATGAGCCGCATGAAGCGATGATCGTAGAGGACGCGATACGTCACAACGCCGAGCAGCAGGACCTTCTGCGGCGCGTGCTGGAGGGTTGATCCCTGGGAAATTGGTCCATCGAAGCACTGCAATCCATCAGCGCAGGCTGCGAGGCGCTTCTTCGGGAAACAGGGGCAGATCCCGAACGTTTTGCGATTCCAGCGCTGCATTTCCGTTCCGCGCATCCTGAAGCGATAAAAGTTTATTATGATCTAGACTGCGCACCCACTCCCAGTATTCGCGACCTTTTTTCGCAGTTCAATGATCGGTGGGCAGGCAGATTGGGTTTACCTGATAGTGAAACCGAAAGCGGCTGTGACTTGCTCTTCATTTCGCATCTTACGGCAGCTAATCAATGGACGCAGGACGCGTCAGATCCCTACTTCGGAAGCTTACCTTGGCAGTTGCAAGAGCAGGGCTATCGCATCCGCATCGCGTTGATTGACCACACGGCGACATCCCTTTCAGACCTAAAAGGCATGGCACAAACACCTGCTACTGTTGTGCGCACCCTCATTCCTCGACGCCTAGAACGGAAAAAGGAGGCAGTCATCGCAGGTAAGCTCGCAGCCGTCGCAGCACGCCTGCGCGATGGCTCGGATGAGGTCAATCTGCGCCGCTTGGCGGCCCGTCAGGCGAAACAGGGGGCCTCGCGGCAATCTTTAAGGATAGGCACGACCATTTCCCAGCTCGTTGGTAGGCACAGGCCAAAGGCGTTGGTCTTCACTTACGAAGGGCACGCTTGGGAGCGTATCGCGATGCACTTGTCGAGACAAATCGATCCGGATATTCGGTGCATCGCTGTTCATCACGCCATCCTTGCTCCGATGCAGCATGCAATGACCACCAGCTACGGCGGCACCTTCGACCCCGACGTGATCCTCGCCGCAGGACGAGCTGCGTTGGCATGGCTTTCCCACGCGCCCGGCCTGAAGGGCATTCCGGTCGATCTGCTCGGCAGCCCGCGTGCCCGCTCAGCCACGCCTGTTCCTGACCAGCCCAAGGACGGTAAGAAGTGCCTTTTTCTGCCGGAAGGGATGGTCTCCGAAAGTATCTTTCTCGCGCATGCCGCCTATGATTTGGCGGCACAACGGCCTGACCTAACCTGTACGATCCGTTTGCATCCCCTCACCTCTCGAGACGATCTCGCGTCGAGGGAGCCACGCTTCCGCACAGCGCCCAGCAACATCGAATGGTCGCCTCCGAACCGAACATTGGATGAAGATGGCCACCTTGCGACCTGGGCTGTATATCGGGGTTCCTCAGCCGTCTTGTCTGCAATGACCAGCGGGGCGATCCCAGTCTATCTGGGCAACGAACCCCTCGAACTGCAGATCAATCCTCTTCGAGGGGCCGAAGAAATTGTTCAGGTCATTAACCACAGCGCGAAGCTTGCGACCTCACTGGACGCACGAGCCATCGACGTAGGTATGCTGCGGAAGGGTTGGGATTATGCGCAGAGCTACTACACTCAAATGGATAGTAATGTGATCCTGCGTCATGCGTTCGGCTCAGTGATCTGCCCATCGATGATAGGGGACGCCACATGAAGATGCCATCTCCGCTGCCGAAGTCCCATCCTGATTTCGCCCACGTCCGACTTCTTTGCACAGATGTCGACGGCGTACTCACCGACGGCAGTCTGTACTATGGGGCGGATGGGAATATTATAACTCGGTTTCAAGTTTTGGACGGGCATGGGCTCAAGAGCGTACAAGCGGCTGGCATTTTGACGTGCTTCGTTACCATGTCCGACACCGACCAGATCCGTCGCCGTGCCGCGGATTTGCGGATAGACTATTGCCTATCCGGCATACGTGACAAGGTTGCAGCTATTTCAGCCCTTTTAAAAGATCTGGGAATTGATTGGTCTGAAACTGTCCACATTGCCGATGATGTCAATGATATTGGCCTGTTGCAGAAGGTCGCTCTTCCCGTTTGCGTGCCCAACGCAGTGGATGAGGTTCAAGCGATCTGCCGATATGTCACGCATCGTGCAGGCGGTAACGGAGCCGTCCGCGACCTCTGCGACGCTCTCGTAGCTTCCCGCAGTCCCGACATGACGCCGCTTTAAAGTATAATTCCTCTCCCTCCATTATCGAACGTTAGAATTGATCATGTCGCCCGTCTCAATCGCATATGTTGTACCGACCAAGGATCGTCCTGCAGACCTGCGCAAGCTACTGGACAGCCTTCAGCAGCAAACATCACAGGCATCCCAAATCGTGATTGTGGACGGAAGCGATACACCGATAGAAAAAATTCTAACGGAATATCCAACTCTCCCGCTGACTTACGTTCGCGTTTATCCTCCATCACTCGCACGCCAACGGAATGCGGGAATGGCTGCGCTGGATCCAGATATATCTGTTGCAGGGTATTTGGATGACGATCTCGAACTAGCGCCGGATGCAACGGAGCGAATGAATACCTTTTGGAACAAGGCTCAAAATGATATCGGAGGTGCAGCCTTCACTATCGTCAACCAACCAGGCCGCGGGCGGATTGGTGCGTTGATCTCTAGTCTCTTTCTTCTGAACAGCTCTGCGCAGGGCCGTGTCCTTTGCTCTGGTTTTGCAACTTCAATCTTACCGCGAGAAACTACTGAAAGAACTGACTGGCTCTATGGTGGTGCAACGCTCTGGCGGCGCGAGATAATAGAGGCCTACCAGTACGACGAATGGTATATAGGTCACGGCTACCTCGAAGATCTCGACTATAGTCATCGCGTTGCACAACAACACAGTCTCTATGTGGTGGCCGAGGCCCGGTGTTGGCATTGGCCAAAGCCGGTGAAGATCGAACAAAACTTTGCGTTAGGTCGGCAACAGATCCTGAACCGAATATATTTTGTACGAAAATTTGATCATTTCAGTTGCGCGGGCTTCGTTTGGGCAATGTTCGGACAATCGATACGTAACCTCTTCGAGCCGCTGCAAACACGCGATCGAGCAGGATGGATCCGCTTCCGAGGTAACCTAAAAGGCTACGCAGATCTTTTTCGTCACGGCGTACGACAGACAGAAGGCATCTGGAAATGAGGGATGCGCCATCTGAAGTCGGGCTCGAAAGGCACTTTGTCCTACATGCACCGAACATTCACTCCGGCGGTGGAAGGTCGCTTTTGCTACCCTTGCTACGAGCATTAACACCTCCAGCGACCGTGCTACTGGACAGCAGGCTAACGCCCGTACCAAAAATAGATCCCAAAATCACCGTTCTAAGTTTTTCACCTACCCTTCTTGGCCGTTTGCGGGCCGAACTCGCCTTGCGTAGCCTGACGCAGCCACAAAATGACATTCTTTGTTTCGGAAACCTGCCGCCCCTTCTTTCTCGAGCTGAAGCAAATACTTCGATATTTCTTCAAAACAGATACCTGATACCTCCATCGTCTTTCGCAGGCCTTCCCTGGAAAACAACAGTTCGGCTTTGGATTGAACGCATCTGGCTGGCCAGGCGTCGCGGTGCTGCTCGGCTGATCGTGCAAAGTGAGACAATGGCGAGCGCCGTAATAAAAGCATTTAATCAAGAGCCGGATATCTACCCCTTCACGCCTCAACTTTCTCCGGCCTCAAAAGCCGAATACGGTAGCAAGTCTCTCGACTTTCTTTATGTCGCCTCTGGCGAAGCTCACAAGAACCACATCACGCTCTTGGCTGCTTGGGAGAGGCTTGCAATGAGCGGCCTAAAACCTTCCTTGGGCCTTACTCTTTCAGCTTGTGATGCAGCGCGTTTTGAAGCACCTCTGAGATCCGCACGCTCTGCAGGTGCCATGATCGAACTACTGCCTCTGCGCAGCGCCGAAGAAATGCCCGAACTCTATGCGTCAGCTCGCGCAGCGATTTACCCATCGCTATTTGAATCCTTCGGCCTTCCGCTGATCGAGGCGAAGGCGGCAGGACTTCCGATTATTGCAGCTGAGCGCGATTACGTGCGAGACTTGGTGGATCCAGTTGAGACGTTCGATCCCACATCTGAGAATTCAATAGCTCGAGCCGTTCGTCGATACCTCAGGCAACCAACGGATCGTATCGAGATTTTGAACGCCAAGGGCCTACTTGTCAAACTGAGGCAAAATAAATGACCCGCGTCTTGCTCGTTTCACAATACTATTGGCCAGAGTCCTTCACCATCACGTCAGAAGTCGCCCGCTTGGCTCACGAGGGCTTCGAGGTAACGGTGCTGACGGGACAACCCAATTATCCAGAAGGGCGGATCTTCGCGGGCTATTCCGCCTTCAGTATTCGACAAGAGCTCGTCGAGGGGATCGAGGTCATTCGCGTTCCCCTTGTCCCACGAGGTCATGGCTCAGGTCTACGTTTGATCCTGAACTATCTGAGCTTTATGGTGTCTGGTCTCCTGATCGCACCGTTTATCTTGCGGGGCCGGCACTTTGATGTTGTTTTTGTATTTGGGCTGTCTCCCCTCATCCAGGCTTTGCCTGCCATCCTGATCTCCAAGATAAAGCGAGCAGGGCTTGTTCTATGGGTTCAGGACCTGTGGCCAGAAAGTCTTTCTGCAACAGGCTTCGTCCGTAGTCCCGTGCTGCTTGGCATAGTGCGCCTGACCATTCGGTTCATTTATCGCAACTGCACCGGCATCCTTGTGCAGTCGGATGCCTTCCGCCCTCCAGTTGCAGCTCTGTCTCCACCAAACGCAAAAATAGAATATGTCCCGAATTCCGGGCAGTCCTTCGAAAAGAATGCGCGACCTTCAGATGCCGCTCGCAAGCTGGGCGAGCAGATCGGACAAAGCTTTTCTGTGGTTTTCGCTGGAAATCTTGGCCGTGCCCAAGGGCTAGACACGGTACTTGAATCGCTTGAACTTCTGCGCGACCTTCCAGACGTTCAGGTCTTTCTTGTAGGTAGTGGATCACTCGACGTGTGGCTGGAACAGGAACGTAGCCTTAGAAACCTGACGATGCTTCACCTACCAGGGCGTTTTGATCCCGCAGATATGCCCGAAATACTTTTGAATGCTTCGGCCCTACTCGTCTCTCTGCGCAAGGAAGAGATCTTCAGCCTGACCGTCCCAAGCAAGATGCAAACCTATCTGTCTGTCGGCAGGCCAATCATCGCTTCACTTGATGGCGAAGGAGCGCGCATCCTATCCGAAGCCGGAGCGGGTCTCGCAGCGCCTGCAGGCGACCCGTCTGCCCTTGCCTCCGCCATCCGTTGCATGGCAAGCCTTCAGCCAATGGAACGCAGCGCCATGGGCCTTTCTGGTCAGCGCTACTTCGATAGGCATTTTGCACCTGACCGCATCACGGCGCTTCTGTCCGAGAACCTGACAGCCGCCGCTCGAAGAGGGATGCGGCCCTAAGGAGACTAATGTGTTTACCGACAAGACCCTGATGATTACGGGCGGAACCGGTTCCTTCGGGAATGCCGTCCTCAAGCGCTTCCTCGATACGGATTTGCGGGAAATCCGCATCTTCAGCCGTGACGAGAAGAAGCAAGAAGACATGCGGATAGAGCTGAATAATCCTAAGCTAAAGTTTTATATCGGTGATGTTCGCGAGCCAAGCAGTCTTAGCAATGCCATGCATGGTGTGGATTTCATCTTCCACGCGGCCGCACTAAAACAGGTTCCGTCTTGTGAATTCTACCCGATGGAAGCGGTCCGTACGAACGTGCTTGGCACCGAGAACGTCATGAACGCAGCCATTCAAGCCGGCGTTCAGCGCGTTATTGTCCTGAGCACCGACAAGGCTGTCTATCCCGTCAATGCCATGGGGATATCCAAGGCGATGATGGAAAAACTCGTAGTTGCAAAAGCGCGCCTGAGCCGCCCGAGCGACACTGTGTTCTGTGCAACACGCTACGGCAATGTGATGGCTTCGCGCGGCTCAGTCATCCCGCTCTTCGTAGCACAGATCAAGGCAGGAAAACCGCTGACCGTAACAGATCCGAGCATGACCCGTTTTCTGATGTCTCTTGAGGATTCGGTCGATCTCGTGCTGCACGCCTTCGCTCATGGGCAAAGGGGCGACATATTCGTGCAAAAGGCTCCGGCATCGACGGTTGGAGATCTTGCTGAAGCCGTGCGCCAGATTTTCAACTCGTCGCTCCCGATCCAGATCATCGGAACACGTCATGGTGAGAAGCTCTATGAGTCCCTGCTTTCACGTGAAGAAATGGCGCAAGCTGACGACACAGGAGATCATTACCGTGTCCCAGCTGACGTTCGAGACTTGAACTATGCTAAATATTTCAGCGAAGGCCAGACAGAGGTTTCGGAATTGGAGGATTATACTTCTCACAATACTCGTCGACTAAACGTAAGCGAAGTAAAGGACCTGCTCCTCTCGCTTGACTTCATCAAGGACGAACTGCGTGCTTAAGGTCATGACGATAGTCGGCACTCGGCCGGAACTCATCAAGATGAGTCGTGTGATCGCCGAATTTGACAGGCACACGCACCACGTCCTTGTTCACACCGGACAGAACTACGATTTCGAACTGAACCAGATTTTCTTCGATGACCTTGGAATTCGTCGTCCGGACCATTTTCTTGAAGCACAGGGTGAAACTGTCGCGGAAACCATAGGTCAGGTCATTATTGCTGCCGACAAGGTTATCGCGCGCGAGCAGCCGGATGCCATCCTTCTCTATGGCGATACGAACTCCTGCTTGTCCGTGATTTCGGCAAAACGCAGGAAGGTTCCGGTCTTTCACATGGAGGCCGGAAACCGTTGCTTTGACCAGCGAGTTCCGGAGGAGCTGAATCGGCGGGTTGTGGATCACCTGTCGGACATCAATCTTGTCCTGTCCGAACATGCGCGGCGATATCTGGTGGCCGAAGGTATTCGTCCAGAAACCATCATCCGCACCGGAAGCCACATGGGCGAAGTGCTCCATCATTACAAAGACGGCATCGCCGGCTCGCGGATTCTGACAGAACTGGGCATTGGCCATGATGCGTTCTTCGTCGTTTCAATCCATCGTGAAGAGAATGTCGATAGTCCGGAAACTCTTCGGACCCTGCTCGACTGCCTCAACGACATGGCGCAGACCTATGACCTCCCGGTGATCGTCTCTACACATCCGCGCACCCGCAAGCGGCTGGACGCGTTGACCGGTGCCTCCATTGATCCGCGTATCCGCTTTTTGAAGCCATTCGGCTTTTTCGACTACATCCGACTGCAACTGGAGGCCCGTTGCGTGATCTCGGACAGCGGGACGATTACGGAAGAGGCCGCCTTCCTGAATATCCCTGCAGTTACGTTGCGCAACACGCATGAACGGCCTGAAGGGATGGATGCGGGGACTCTCATCATGTGCGGCCTTGACCGTTCCAGTCTGCTGGACTCGATCCGGATCGTCTGTGCGCAGCACGACCGGGCCAAGCGCAACAGACCCATGATCCGAGACTACATCTCGGATATCGATCCGCACCCGGTTTCGCAGCAGGTTCTTCGCATCGTGCGCAGCTATATGGGCTATGTCCGCCGCACAGTCTGGCGTGAAACCAACGCCTAGTCGCCTGTTCCTGCCGAAGTATCAGCGGCTCCTTGCAAGCGCCGCAAGACGGGATGCTCTTGCATGATCACTTCGGTCAAGCCCAGACCGACAACCCGTCCAGCCTCCAGCACAAGCAATCGATCACAACGCTGCACGGTGCTCAGGCGATGTGCCACGACGATACAGGTCTTCCTGTCTGCCAGCGCTTCAATCGCTGCAACCACGGCCTGCTCGGTCTCACCATCGAGCGCCGAAGTTGCCTCATCGAGAACAAGTATGCGCGGGTCATGATAGAGCGCCCGCGCGATCCCCACACGTTGCCGTTGCCCCCCCGACAAGCGTGCTCCCAGATCACCCAGAGGTGTGTCCAATCCATTCGGCAGGGTCGCCACCAAGGCGTCGAGCTGAGCCATCCGCAAGGCGGATAAAACGGCCTCGTCGTCGATCGCATGATCCGGCAGACCGAACGCCACATTGCGACGCAGGCTGTCGTCAGTCAGAGATATGGATTGTGGGACAAAGCCGATTTGTCGGCGCCACCCGTGCAGGTCGGACTGGATGTTCACGCCATCGTGGACCACCGCACCGGCATCGGGCGGCAGAAGACCGAGCAGGAGATCGACGAGAGTGCTTTTGCCGCTGCCGGAAGGCCCAACAATACCAAGGCTACCACGATCTGGCACGTCGAAGGTGACGCCATGCAGCGCAGCGGGCCCGCCAGAAAGGTACGAGAAAGAGACGTCGCGCAGGCTCAACCCGCGTTCAAGGGGCGGCTCGAACCTGCCGGGGAGTTGATTTCGCTTCTCCGGCTCGGATCTCGTCAGATCGGCATGGACAATCCTCACCGCCTCGACGCCCATCCGCATTTGTTGCAACGCCCCAAGGATGCGATTGGCCGATGTCATCAGGCGCAAGGCTGCCACGGCGAAAAGCGCCAGGATAGCACTGAGTTCCCCCGGTGCCCTTGCGGGCAAGGCCACGAGAACGGCTGCTGCGACAGTGACAACAAGAACGGACTCAAGATAATAGCGCGGCAACTGCGTATAGAAGGCCCGTCTTGCCTGCGACTGGGCATAAAGCCCACGTGCCGAAGAAACCTGGTCGATGAACTCCGCCTCGCGCCCCAGAACGCGGATTTCGCGCCCGGCAGCCAGTCCCTGCTTCAGATGCAGCAACAAATCTAGATTGGCCTTCTGAAAATCTTGCCCGACACTGCGCAACCTGCCGCGAACCATCGCAAAATACAGCCCGCCTGCTGTCGCCAGCACCAAAGCAGCGCTCACCGCAATCCTGGCCTCGACGATCAAGAGCATACCGAAAACGGCAATCACCAAAAGCGCCTCGACGGCGAGCGTCATCATCGGGATAAGATATGACAGGAACAGATTGCTGACGGAAACCGACGCGTTCCGCATCATTTCGGAAGAGTTTCGCTGGCTTGTGTATTGCCATGGGTCGCGAAGATAGCGCGCGAAAAGCCGCGTGCCCACCCGCGCCTCAGCGCGCGACAAGACGTGATATTGCCAGCCCACTAGCCAGGCCGACAGGACGTTCTTTGCCAGAAAAACGCCGATGACCAAGACACCCAGAACCATGCCTTCGACCGGAAGCCAGCGCGCAAACTGATACATCATCCCGCCACTGCCCGTCGGATCGGCGACCGGTTCGGGGGAAAAGAGCGAAAGCATCAAGGGAAAGACCAGACCGATACCCAGCGCATCGAGAGCTGCGATCACAGCAAAGGTGACAAGCAATGGCACAAGGGCGCGGCGCGTATCCGCGTCCAAAATCGCAATCGTTCGTCCAAGATCACCCCACATGGCGTGGGCATATCGGTTGCAGCAACCGCTGTCACCTGGAAAGGATGTCCACCGCGAAGCGATATTGCCTTCCCCTGCGGGCTGCCGTAGTGTTTAATAAAGAATATTAAAATTTTTTTCGGTTCTGGTCGATGGTAAACGAAGTCAAGGAAAGCCTTTCATATTCAACATCGAAACTGCTTTTCATCGCGACAGCAGTCTTCGCTATTGCAACTTTAGTGATCGGAAAAACTCCGTTGATGGATCACTCTGGCGCGCTTCTCGTGTGCGCCTTTACCGCGTTACTGGCCCTTGCGCTTCGTTATTCCCCCATTGAGCTTAAGCCGCATGTTCTTGCTATTGCATGGTTCGCAATTGTTTTTTTTCTCCCACGCCTGTTCACTTTTGCCACGTTCCCTCCCCAGACACTCGGTGCAATAGGCCTCGAGCACCTCACGCCGGATCAAGTGACGAAGGGCATGGCCTTTGTCACAATAGGAACCATGGCATTGCTTTTTGGCCTTTGGATCGGCAATCTTCCATTTTCCAAGAAACCGCTGCTGAATGAAAAGCCCAGTAGGTTAAAATCTCTACCACTTGGTCCAATACTCCTTTATTGGATAGCAGCGCTGGCTGCTTCATACTATATTTCAATCGTGCTTGAGATAAGCATATTCGGCCCCCCGGAAAACTGGGGAAGCCGCAGCGGCTGGCTCATGCGGATTTTTGACACTGATGTTGCGTTACTGCTTTTACTCGTCTGGACAGCAGTTCAACTAACCCGGAGCAAGCCGAATTACTGGCTAATTGCGGGGCTACTGATCATTTGGCTTTTTGTGTCGATGTACCTCGGCTCACGTGGTGGCCCGCTTCGTATTCTTTTTCTTCTTGGACTTGCAAGCATAGCCCTCCACGGCGATCCACGCGTAGGGCTAAGAAGACTTATCCTTATCGTATCCTTGACTTTTGTGGCGAATGCGCTCGTTTATCCTTTGTCCTCGGCAATACGCTACGGGATTGGCGGGGTTGAGAACGCCGGTGAACAACTGGTCGCAGATTGGCAGCGAAACCCGCATCCCCCTTCTTACGATCCGGTGCAATTCACTCCGGTGCAACGCATTCTATGGAACAACCAAACCATCATCCACGGCGCGCGTCTTGTGACTCCAATTACAACACGGTTAGGCGTCATCGACTATCCGCTGATAATAGTTAATCGGCCGCCGGATCAAGAGGTTATCGATCGGTATCTCTCATTAGGATACGCACTACGCAACTACGCCAACAACATGGTGCCGGGTGAACTGTTTCCCGACAATGACGTAATGACCTCACGAGTTTTCACTATGGCCTATCGTGGCGCGACCGAGTCCCACATTAGACAAGCGTTCCTTTCAGAGCCATGGACATCATGGGGGTATGCTTGGATCAAGGGGGGGGCCATAGGTGGGCTCTTTATTCTTGCTGCATTGGCGGCCGTATCGCAGTTCGGATATCGTTTAATGGGGCAGATCCTCCCCTCCGCAGTCGCGCCCTATGTCTTGACGACATGGCTTTTCGTTGGCTCGCTCAACGGGCCCTTGCAACTTTTCGGGATCGACCACTGGTTGACGGTTGCCAGCCATGTGTTCATGGCGCTCACAGTCGCAGGTGTGTTGGGATGGATTACGTCACGCTCGCTTGGCAAACTCGGCTTAACTTCAGCGTTCTGGGTGCTGCAATCTCACCGCGCGCGCAAATCCCCAGCCAACTCTGAAAGCATGGCGTCCCAGGACGGCACGTCATAACCCGTCACATGGGCAAAGCGCGATCCGTCGAGACTGCGATCAACGACAACAGAATCGTCAGGGACAAGGTCCACGGGCAATGCCGCCATCCGGGCGAACTTCTGCAACAGCTCGAACTTGCTGATGGGCGCAGACGCCACATGATAAAGACCGCTCATCTGACTGTGATCGGTCAGCAAGGCAGAGATCACCCGTGTCAATTCCGCGGTCGTCAAACCGGAAAAAATCGCACGCCGATAGCCAGGAACCCGGCCCCGCTGCCGCAGAAACCATTCAATAAGACTTCGGAAGCGGGCCAATTCCAGCCCGATGATCGAAGTTCGCAGTGTAAGGCACCCCTCTCCCGTCACCTCGCCCAGAAGTTTCGTTCGCCCATAGGTATCATTCGCATCGGGCGTGTCATTTTCCGCATAGCCGCCCCGCGTCCCCGCAAAGACGCAATCGGTACTCATGTGGACAAGGCGAATCCCGCGCTCGCCACAAGCCCGCGCAAGACGATGTGGCAACAGCGCGTTCAACTCGAGACTTTGGAGGACATCCGTCGAGATCGGACGCTGCTTTACAATGCCGACGGCGTTGACAACGATCTGCGGTGCAACCTCGTCGAGAGTGCGCAGCAACACGCCCTCGGAGGCCATGTCGCGACCGAACACCGTATTTGTCGCTTCGAACAACCGCTGCGCCAGAGCCTCCGGTTTCTCGGAGCGGACGGATCCGACCACGTCGAAATTTCCGCGCAGACCCAGAAACAACTGGTGCCCCAGCATCCCGTCCGCACCCAGAACCAACACGCGTTTCTTCAAGGCTTGTCCACCGTCATGATTGTGGCCCCGTCGTTGCATCAAGGTCATGGCCTTGGCAACGACGATCTGCCCACCCTAGCTTCACACTTTACATTTCATGGCGGACAGGCAAGAAGCCGCGCGACATGAAGCCCGGCCTTCTGAACCCAATCTCGGCCCTGTTGCGACGACGCCACCTGCGCCGGTTGCTTGTGCTTCGCCGTGCTTGGCAAGAGGTGATCGATGGACCTGATCCCGATGCCGCCTCGCGCGTCGCGTCAGAGTTGTCACTTCATCGCGTGCCGGTCCCGCGCTGGCTGCTTCTGCTCTCGGGGCTGCCGCGTGAACTTGATGGCGCTGTCGAGATTACCTTACGGCAGGCTTTCCTCACGCAGTTATATTCCCACCTCCTCCCCGGCCTCCTCCTTCTCGTAACGGATCGGGCGGTCGCGCTTCCGATACCTGCCGCTTGGCATGCGCCCCTTCTGGCGCATGGCTTTCCGCTCCGGACCCGAGGATCTGCCTGGCTCTGCGGCGGGATGGCGGTGACCGGACTGGCGCGCGGGATGCGGCAGATCATGCGCACCCTCATTTCGGCATCGCGGGGGCGCTTGTGGGCGGCACCGGGAGCCCCTTACGATGTGGCGGTCGAGCTGCCCGCAAGCTTCCTGCGCGGCACTGTTCACAATGCCGACTACAACTTTTCCGACTGGCTTCAACGCAGAGCGCCAGAAGGCGGGCTGTGGCTGCATAGCAACAGACGAGTGCCTGAAAAAGGACGCAAGATTGCTGAGTCGCCCTTGCCCGACTTTCCGGACCTGAGCGCGCGCGCGGCCTTTGGTTTCTCGGCGCTGCGCCTGACAGTTGGGGCAATGGTCGGATTGCTCTTCGCGCGCCCAGAGGGCGCCATTATCCTGCCGGAGACGGTTATGCTCGCCCATGCCCGGGCGGTTGGAGTCGATCGCCTCGCCCGGAACTACTATTTCGAAAATTCGCGTTGGTTTTCACGTCCGCTGTTTACCCGCTGGGCGGCGGGCGCTGCTGGATCACGGGCTGTGCTGGCGTTTTACTCCACCAATACGGACGAATGCCTTCGCCTTGCCCCGTCGGATCGGATGCCCTGTTTCACTCCCGGATATCAGAGCATGGATTGGGACCGTTATCTGGTCTGGGACGACCACCAGGCCGATCTTCTCTCGGCCTGGGGTCACGAAAGGTTGCGCGCCTGTGTTGTCGGACCGGTTCCGCTTACCGATAGCACAGCCGACCTTCCACATATCCCGCAACGCAGCGTCGCTGTCTTCGATGTCGCGCCCTTGAGGCCCGCCGGACTCGCCGCGATCGGTCTGGTTTCGGAATATTATCGCGACAGCATTGCAGCAGCTTTCCTCGATGATCTCCGCGAGCAATCACGTCACGCGGGTATCACGCTGGTCCTCAAACAGAAGCGAGAACGCAAAAGCAGCGCCCCCCCCCTTTACGAGGCCGCCTTGCGCAGGATGCAAAACGCCCCTCATGCGATCATCGTCGACCCGCAGATCAGCGCCGCGCGCGTGGTCGCAGCCTGCGCTGCGACCGTGTCCATGCCCTTTTCCAGCCCGTCGCTGATCGCGGCGCGGGAAGGCAAGCCGGCAATCTTCTATGATCCAACTGGTCGGCTGATCGCTTCGTCCCGCCAAGCTCATGGCCTTAATCTGATTCAGGGAACCGATGCGCTCGGGCATTGGCTGCAAGGAACCGTATCGGCGGGGATGGCCGCTCCATCGGGAGAAAATGAATGACGCTGGGAAAGTATCTCGATCCGAAACGGTATCTGCGCAGATTGCGCCAAGCCCGCGCTCTAAGAAGCTATGACTTGGCAAGCATAGACCGCGAGGAGCGGATCAAGTTTCAAACCCTGGGCCTTGATCCCGATGCCGCGCGCCCGCATCTCGACGCCGCACTGGCAAGCTTGGGAAGCAAATCCTACGATGATCTGACAGGGACCGACTCGGTTCACTGGCTGGTGTTTGCGGCGCTCAGCCTTTCGCCGCAAGCAACATCAATCAACAGAATACTTGAGATCGGCACATTCCGCGGCAAAACGGCCGCCCTGCTCAAGGTCCTGTTCCCCCATGCTCGTGTGACAACCCTCGATCTGCCGACGTCGGATCCGATCATGCAACAGACGTATCGGCGTGACACACCCGAACAACTTGCAGAGTATCGCGCGACGCGTGACGCGCGCGTAAAGCATGGAGGCATTGAATTCGTCGAAGCGAATTCATTCTTTTTGCCCGGACGGACGCCTGGACCATTCGACCTGATCTGGATGGATGGAGGGCATCTCTATCCAGAGGTGGCATGGGATTTCTGCAATGCTTGGCATGCGTGCCGAAGCGACGGAATACTGATGTGCGATGACATCATCCCAGACCCGCGCGGGCGTGATGCCTACGCCTCGGACGAAAGCCACAAAGTGATTTCTTATGTTGCGCTTCGAACCGGCATTTCGCCGGTGTACTTGCTCAAGAGAAGAAATCCGGCATGGTCGGCCGATCCCACGACACGCAAATTCGTCGCAGTCATCCGCAGGCCCTGAGAGGGTTCGCCTGAAGCAGCCGCCTTGCGCCACTTCCGACTTTCAGCATATCCAAACAACATGAATCGGAATGAAAAGCGTCAACCTGCCCCTGCCTGCACGGACGAGCCCGAGGTGCAGAAAACGGACGGATTCGGGTGAACGGCCTACCAATTCTTGTCACCGGCGGAGCGGGTCTTCTGGGCCTGCACTGGGCTGCAGCATGCCGGGAAGGGCACCCGGTGACGCGCACACTCCATCAACGCAATCTCCCTCTCGATGGCACATCTGCCGTCTTGCTGGATCTCTCTGATCCTGACGCCCTGGACAGGGCCCTCGGCGCCGCGCGCGTCGGATGCGTTGTTCATACCGCAGGCCTCACCAGCGTCGAACGCTGTGAGCAAGACCCGGGAGCAGCCGAACACCATAACGTCAAGATCGCAGCTTGCGTCGCTGCCGCCGCGGAGCGCGCCGGGGCGGCGATGATCCACATATCGACCGATCACCTTTTTGACGGCAAAGCCGAGGCCTATGACGAGGATAGCCCCGTCTCGCCGATCAATGTTTATGGGGCGACGAAGGCACGCGCGGAAGAGGCTGTACTTCGCGCACATCCCCGGGCCCTCGTGTTACGGACGAATTTCTATGGGTGGGGACCACGTCATCGCCCCTCCTTCAGCGACTGGGTGCTTGACGCTCTCAGGCAAGACCGATCCCTGCGCCTCTTCACGGACATACGATACACGCCGATTCACATCTCGGCCCTGATCGAGATCGGTATGCGACTTTGGGCCACGGGACAGTCGGGCATCTTCCATGCAGTAGGCGACGACGTTCTAAGCAAGTACGCTTTCGGCGTGCATCTGGCCAAGGCATTCGGCCTGCCAACCAATCGAATTGAAGCTGCCCGCCTCGCCGACGAAACTGAACTTGTCCGCCGCCCCCTGTCGATGGCACTTTCCAACAGCCGCCTGCACAAAGCGCTCGGGCAGAGTCCGGGCAGCCTATCAAATCAACTGTCTCTCCTGCGTCATCAGGAGACCACCCCAGCGATCACGGAGATCCGCAACCTATGATTCCCTACGGTCGCCACCACATAGATGCGGACGATATTGCCGCGGTCGTGGACATCCTGACCGGCAAGCCGCTGACCCAAGGTCCGATGATCGAGGCCTTCGAGGCCGCTGTTGCCGATTACGTCGGGGCCCGATATGCGGTTGCGGTGTCCAGTGGCACCGCCGCGCTGCACCTAGCAGCGATGGCAGCGGACGTTGGGCCCGGGCGCTGTCTCGTGACGTCGCCAATTACCTTCGTCGCAAGTGCGAATGCAGCACTCTATTGCGGCGGACACGTGGCCTTTGCAGATGTGGATCCGCGCAGCGTTAACATGTCACCAGAGGCGCTGGGGGCGACCCTGCTGCGTCACCCGGAGACATCCGCTATTGTTCCGGTCCACTTTGGCGGATTGCCCTGCGACATGGAGTCGATCCGCGACCTTGCCCGCACGAGCGGCGCTCGTGTGATCGAGGACGCAGCGCACGCCTTGGGCGCGCGGCACGCTGACGGCGCACAGGTCGGAAGTTGCACCCACTCGGACATGACCTGCTTTTCCTTTCATCCTGTCAAGGCCATCGCTGCGGGCGAAGGCGGCATGATCACGACCAACGACCCTGCCCTTTATCGACGGCTCCTGCGCATCCGCAGCCACGGGATCAACAAGTTGGACGACCCGTTCCAACTGCCCGAAGCAGCCACCGAGGACGGCCAGCCCAATCCTTGGTATTACGAGATGCAGGAACTCGGCTACCATTACAGAATAACCGACATTCAATGCGCTCTGGCGCTCTCGCAAATGAAGAAACTGGACGCCTTCATCGCTCGAAGAAGGACCCTTGCCAGCGTGTATGATGCAGCCTTTGCGGGTTTTTCGAACCTTCGGCCGGGGCAACCCGACGGGCGGGATCGTTCGGGCCTGCACGTCTATGTGTTGCGAATCGATTTCGCCGCAATCGGAAAGTCGCGCGGGCAGGTCATGCGCGAGCTGCGCGCGCGCGGCGTGGGCAGTCAGGTGCACTATATTCCCGTCACGATCCAGCCGCATTATCGCAAGATGGGCTTTGTCGCGTCCGATTGCCCTGCCGCGATGAGCTATTACGAGCAGGCCCTTTCCATCCCGCTGTTCTTCGATCTAACCGATGAGCAGCAGGCAGAGGTCATCGCTGCCCTTCGCGACGTTGTGGGATGAAGATTGCCGTCGGAACCGCCCAGTTCGGGCTGCCCTATGGCATTGCCAACAGGGCCGGCAAGACCCCGCGCGACGTTGCTGCATCAATCTTGGCGCGGGCAAAAGCGGCGGGAGCTCGGGTCCTCGACACTGCGATCGCCTATGGCGATGCAGAGACCGTACTCGGGGAAATCAACGCGGCTCAGGACGGCTGGCAGATCGTCAGCAAACTGCCGGCGTTGCCTGCCGATCTGCACCCTCGCGAGGTCGAAAACTGGTGTCGAGCGACGATCAACGCCTCTTTGGGTCGTTTGCGGACCGATCATCTCTGCGGTCTACTGCTTCATCGCCCTGATGACTTGCTGGGCCCGAAAGGTCCGGCCCTGGCAAACGCGCTGATCGCTCTGCGCAACGAGGAGATCGTCCACGCGACGGGGCTTTCCATCTATGGGCCTGACGACCTCGACGCCTTGCTGCCCGGAGGGCCTGCCGGCGCCCCCATTCCACTGGACCTTGTCCAGTCACCCGCAAGCCCGCTGGATCGCAGGCTGGAACAATCGGGCTGGGCGGAGAGGTTGGTGCAATCTGGCACGCGCATCCATCTTCGCTCTGTCTTCCTGCAAGGCCTTCTGGTGATGCCCCTCTCGCAAGTGCCGCACCGCCTGTCGCATGGCACTTCGGACCTTCAAAGGTGGCACGATTGGCTGACCAGGGAGCGGGTCGATCCGGTGACGGCAGCCTTGCACTTCGCCCTGTCGCGTTCCTATGCCGAATACGTCGTCCTGGGCATGGACAGTTCTGAGCAACTGGAGCAGATACTCAACGCAACACAGATGCATTTCGTGATCCCGCCCGCCGATCTTCAAAGCACGAACTCCAACCTCCTCGATCCCAGAAAATGGACCGCACCGTGACCCAAACCGATGGCAGCAAGATTGAGATCATCGCCGAACTGGCACAGGGTTTCGAGGGCAAGCCGATGCAGGCGTCCCTCCTGATCAAGGCGGCGGCGCGGTCCGGCGCAGACGCTGCAAAGTTGCAGATGGTGTTTGCAGACGAACTCGCGACGCCCGGGTACAAATATTACGACCTGTTTCGTTCACTTGAAATGAGCGACGAGGTTTGGGCTGGTCTGGTCTCCGAGGCGCGAGCTTACGGGATCGACCTACAGGTCGATATCTTTGGTCGACGCAGTCTTGCTCTTGCCGAAAAGATCGGCATCCGCACGGTCAAGCTTCATGGCACCGACATTGGTAATCCCGGCTTGCTTCGCGATGTCGCAGCGAGCGGCATCAATCGTGCACTGCTCGGTGCCGGCGGTGCGCATCGAGACGAGATTGCATCGGCCCTGGATATTCTCGCCGCCAAACAGGTGGTGGTGCTGCTTGGCTTTCAGGCCTATCCGACACCGACCGAAACAAACCAGATCGACAGAGTCCGCAGCCTTGGGGATGAATTCAAAGGCCGTTCGGGCCTGTCCATCGGCTTTGCCGATCATGCCGATCCGGAGAGCCCGCTTCGACTCGCGCTCGCAAGCGCAGCAGTTGGGGCTGGGGCAACGGTGATCGAAAAGCACCTGACGCTTGGCAGGAACATGGAGATCGAAGACTTCGAATCGGCGCTGAACCCGGATCAGTTCCAGGAATTTGTCGCCACCTTGCGCGGCGTGGCACAGGCTATGGGCGCCACCTCGGCTTCGGATGACTACGGCATGTCTGATGCTGAACTCGGTTATCGCAAAATGATCCGCAGGCACGTGGTTGCCGCCCGAGATCTCGCCGCCGGCGAAGTCATTTCGCCAGAGGAAATCGTACTCAAACGTGCCGATATCGAAGATCCGATCACTTCTCCGCTCGAAGTCATCGGTCGCAAATTGATTGCCTCGATCAAGGCCAACAGTGCCTTGACCCGCAGCGACATGGAGTGATGAACGTGACACGCCGGCTCGTCGCCGTCATCGCCTGCCGCAGTCAGGGCAGCCGCCTCTACGGCAAACCAGTTCAAAATCTCGACGTGAGCAAAGGGGTCCGCATACTGGACAATATTGTCGACTGCCTTTCAAGCTTGCCACAGATCGACGAGATCGTGCTGGGCATCGCGGAGGGAGACGAGAACTCGGTCTATAGGCGCTTCGCCGAAGAGCGCGGGCTGCGTTTCGTGATCGGGGATGAAGTGGATGTCCTGGGGCGCCTCGTCGCTGGCGGACGGCTCGCAGGGGCAACCGACATTTTCCGGGTCACCAGCGAAAGCCCTTTTCCCTTCTTCGAAGCTGTGCCCGCCGCATGGACGACATACCTCAACTCGGGGGTGGACGCGCTGTTCCTTGACGACATCGTTGATGGCTGCGGTTTCGAGATCATATCACTTGCCGCATTGGAAACATCGCATCGTGAAGGAGAGGAGCGACATAGATCGGAACTTTGTACACTCTACATGCGGGAAAACAACAAACGATTCCAGATACTCCGGATCAGCGGCCCGCCAGAGCTCAATCGAAAGGATCTGCGATTGACGGTCGACAATCCCGAGGATCTGGTGGTCGCACGTGCAGTCTATCAGGCCTTTGTACAGCAGGCACCGCGCATCCCGTTAGGGCACGTTGTTCGTTTCCTTGACGCGAATCCATCCCTCATCGCCTTGACCGCTCCCTTCGCCGAGGTCGGATACAAGACGATGTATGTCTGGGGAAAACAGCAATGACGTCATCCTCCAACCGCCCATCCGCAACTGCCGGAACCGGTCAGGCACTTTGGCGACGCGCCAAGCAGATCATCCCTGGCGGCAACATGCTGCTGTCAAAACGGGCAGAAATGCTGTTGCCCGAACACTGGCCGGCCTATTTCAGCCGCACCTCAGGCGCGACGGTCTGGGATATGGACGGCAATCCGTTCACCGACATGTTCCTCATGGGTGTCGGAACCAACACTTTGGGCTACTCACACCGCGAAGTCGACGCCGCCGTCCTGAAGGTCGTGCAGGACGGCAACCTTTCGACCTTCAACGCACCTGAAGAAGTCTGGCTTGCAGAACGCCTGATCGCGATGCATCCCTTCGCGGACATGGCCCGGTTCTGCCGCACCGGCGGCGAGGCGAATGCTGTCGCCGTTAGGATCGCCCGCGCAGCATCGGGACGCGACAAAGTGGCATTTTGCGGATATCATGGTTGGCATGACTGGTATCTTGCCGCGAACCTTGCACAAGGCGAGATGCTGGCGGGCCACTTGCTGCCTGGCCTTGAGCCCAATGGTGTTCCAAAAGAGTTGGCAGGGTCTGTCCGCCCATTCCCCTACAATGACATCGCGGCATTCGACGAAGCCGTTTCGGACCCCGAGGTGGGCGTGATCTTCATGGAAGTGTCGCGCAATGCGGGCCCCAACCCGGGCTATCTGGAACATATCCGCGACATGGCGACCCGCAAGGGCATCGTCCTTATCTTCGACGAATGCACCAGCGGCTTCCGCGAGACTTTCGGTGGGCTCTACCTGAAGTATGGTGTCGAACCCGATATGGCGGTGTTCGGCAAGACCATCGGAAATGGCTACGCCATCACCGCGATACTTGGCCGCCGCGCCGTCATGGAGGCAGCGCAGACAACCTTCATCTCCTCTACTTTCTGGACGGAACGGATCGGCCCTGCCGCCGCGCTTGCCACACTCGATGTGATGCAGCGGGAAAGATCGTGGGAGCGCATAACAGCCACTGGCAACGCCATTCGCGACCGATGGACCCAACTCGCCGCCGAGGTCGGGATCACGCTTGACCACTGGGGCTTGCCTGCCTTGTGCGGCTTCACCATCCGCAGCCCCCATGCACAAGCCTACAAGACGCTGATCACGCAAGAAATGCTCGGGAAAGGCTGGCTTGCGGGCAATTCGATCTATTGCTCTCTCGCACATGACGAGACGACCGTGAACCGCTATTTCACCGATCTGGCCGAGGTCTGGGCCAAGGTCGCAAAATGCGAGTCGGACGGAACGGACCCGGCAACTTTGTTGGACGGCCCGGTCGCCCATAGCGGCTTCCGCCGTCTGAACTGACGAAGATGCGCGTCGCCTTCCGCGCGGATGGCGCAAGCCACATGGGCGGCGGGCACATAACGCGCTGCCTGGCGCTGGCCAATGCGCTTGGCGCAAACGGGGCCAAATGCCGATTTCTGAGCCGCCATCTGACGGACACCCTCGCCCAACGGATACGCGACGCGGGGCATGATTTAGCAATGCTGCCCACCCGCCCGATCGAGGTTGAGAGCGGGCCACTCGCACCACCCCATGCCGATTGGCTCGGGACAACATGGCGCGACGATGCGACGGATACTGCCGCCGCACTCAAGGAGACATGTGATTGGCTGATCGTCGATCACTATGCGATCGATGCCCGCTGGCACACCGCCCTCAGAGCGAGGGCACGGAACATCCTCGTCATCGACGATCTGGCCGATCGACCGCTGTCTTGCGATGCGCTGCTTGATCCGAACTACCGCCCTCGGGGAGACAACCCTTTCGCCACCAAGCTTCCCGCAGGCTGTCTGCACCTTTCGGGACCACGCATGGCGCTCCTCGACCTAGCTTTCGCAAGAGCCCATCTTCGTGCGCAGGTCCGTAGCACGGCGCGACGTGCCTTCGTCTATCTCGGCACTACCCCTGCCGGCCTCCACATCCCCGTGCTCGATGCTCTTTGCGAAACCGACCTGACTGCCGATCTTGTCTGCGCGTCCGCCGTCGCGGCGGATCCCCGCGTGTCAGCACATCCAGCCATCCTGTCGGGGCGCGTGAGTCTTCACGGCCCGCAACCGACGCTTCTTCCCTTCATGGAGAAAGCCGACTTGGCAGTGGGCCCGATAGGCACCTCGACCTGGGAGCGTTGCACCGTTGGCCTGCCGACGATCGCGGTTACCATTGCCGCAAATCAGGAAAGGATCGCAGCAAACCTAGCCGAAGACGGCCTTGTCATTTTGATAGGCCCATTGGAGAAAGTCCGAGACCAAGATTACCTTTTGGCGCTTCAAAAGCTTACGCAACCGGATTGCCTGAGCCTGATGTCCCAGCGCAGTCTTGCACTCTGCGACGGGCGCGGGGTACAGGTGCTAACGGATGTGCTTGTTGGCAATTCACGGGGCGTCTAACCTGTAGCAAAGATTGATCTCGTCGCAGAGGGACGCGCGTCATGGTCTGGAGCAATGTGGAATTCGAAGGCCTCGCTCCAGAGGGCGTCGAGCGGACGGAAGATGGTTATTGGCGAGTAAAGAGCCCGCCCTCCCCGGAAGATCTGGCTGCCTACTATGCAAAGCGCTACTACCAAGAGGCGCGTGGCAGCTATGAACAGAGCTACAGCGCCGAGGAACTCCGGCATATCCGGGGAAAAATCGCCTTGCGCTGGACGATAGTGACCGATGGCAGAAAGGATCCCGGCCGTCTTCTGGATGTCGGCTGCGGCGAAGGCTTCGTCCTCGCGCATGGAGCGGAGGCTGGGTGGGACGTTCGAGGGCTGGACTTCAGCGATGCCGGATTGCGAAGCCAAAATCCACGAATGCTTGATCGCCTCACCACAGGCGACCTGTTCGTTAATCTTGAGAATGAAATTGCACGTGGCGAACGATATGAAGTCGTATGGCTGCAGAACGTTCTCGAGCATGTGATTGACCCGTTGCGTCTGCTTGAGCGACTGAAGACTCTCACCATGCCTGGCGGGCGACTGGTTGTCACGGTTCCGAACGACTTTTCGCGGCTCCAGCATCTCGCCCTGACTACCGGCCGCATCGACCGCAATTTCTGGGTCGCCCTGCCCGACCATCTCAGCTATTTCAGTGCCGACAGCCTGCGGCGCGTCTCGGAAAAGACGGGTTGGAGCTGTCGCAACCTCCTTGCCGATTTTCCGGTTGATTGGTTCTTGTTCAACGATCAGTCGAATTATGTGGCGGACCCGACCAAGGGAAAATCAGCGCATCATGCGAGGATCGCGCTGGAAAACCTTATTCTCGAAGCAGATCCTCCCAGGATCCAGAACTTTTTTGAAAGCCTTGCCGATATGGGGATGGGCCGTGATCTGACAGCCTTCCTTGAACCTGTCTGACCCGCCGAGGACCGATGAAAATCCTTGTCCTTTCGGACATTCACGGGAATGCCACCGCGCTTGAGGCCGTGCTGCGTGCGGCAGCCTCGCGAGGTGCGGAGCACATCATCAACGCGGGCGACCTGATAGGCTATTACCACCAACCCGAGCGCGTCCTTTCGCTGTTGGCAGAATGGCCCATGGATTGCGTTCGTGGAAACCATGAGAACATGTTACAACGCGCAATAAAGGACCCTGCATTCCTTGCCGATTGCACAGCGCGCTATGGAAGTGGCCTTGCCCGGGCGATCGAATGGCTACGTCCAGCGCAAATCGAATGGCTTTTGGATCTCCCCGCCATCACGCAGTTCCAACGAGGTCGGTTTAGAGTCCTGCTTGCACACGGCACGCCAAAGGATGTGGATGAATATCTCTATCCAGACGCCTCCGAGGAAAAGCTTGAACAGGTCGAAGCTGCCTGCGGTCAGGGCGTCGACTTGCTGGTCCTCGGCCATACGCATTACCAGAAACTCTGGGATCGCTCTGCGCTGCGCATCCTGAACCCCGGCTCCGTCGGCCAACCGCGAGACCGCGTCCCCGGTGCAGCATGGGCCTTACTCGATACCGAAAGTGGAGAGATTGACTTGTATCGGCAAGCCTATGATAGCGTTCCAGTCGCGGACGCGGCTCGGCGCCTTGATCCCGCGCAGCCCTATCTTTGGACGGTCCTGGAACGTCGATGACAACAGTCTTCATCACAGCAATCGGAGGCGATGTGGCGCAAGGCGTTGCACGCGTCATCCGCGAATGTCGCCCGGACTGGCGGATCGTTGGGGCCGACATGGGGAACCACCATGGCGGCAGTCACTTTGTCGATCGTCTACTTGTCGCCCCTTCGGCAAACGATCCTGGCTATTCCGAATGGCTCGGAGCACATTTGGAGCGGGAGGGCGTCACCTATTGCATCCCGATCAACGAGGCCGAGATCGAGAAGGTCGTCGCGCTGCCCTCTCCACTGCGCGTCGGGACGCATATGGTGAGCGCCGGAAGCAAGGCTGTTTCGGTCGCTGCCGACAAGGTCAAGACGGCGCGCTTCCTTGCCAGCCTCGGCATACCAGCACCATGGGTGGCCGAACGAGCCGAGGATGTGCCGCCAGACGCATTTCCTTGCATCTGCAAGCCTCGGGCTGGGGCTGGCTCCCGGGCCGTTTTCATCTGTACAGACGCTGAAGACGCGCGCTTTCTGCAAGCCCGTCATCCCGGATCCATGTTTCAAGAGCTGCTGCTCCCCGACGATGCCGAGGTGACTGTCGCGGTCTTTCGGGACAGGCTGGGCGCAACCGCGATGCTGCAATTGCAGCGGCGCCTCGTGAGCGGTGCGACAGCATGGGCCGAGGTAATTGACGACCCGTCGGTCACAGAACAATGTCTGCGGATCGCAGAGGCGTTGGATTTGCGTGGCGCGATCAACGTCCAATTGCGGCGGACCGCTGATGGACCCCGCGTTTTCGAGATCAACGCGCGCTTTTCATCCACGGCGCTGATGCGCCACCGCCTCGGCTTCTCGGATGTGATCTGGGCACTCGATGATTTGTCAGGGTCACCGGTCACCACAAGCCACCCAAGACCCGGCCAAAGGATCGCCCGAATACAGGATGCTGTGATCCTGCAAACCGCAATCCTCTGAAAGCATGACATGACAATCACCATTGGCCCCCACTCCGTCGGCCCCCGACATCGCCCCTTCATCATTGCCGAGATGTCGGGAAACCATAACCAGTCCCTCGAACGCGCACTGGCCATCGTGGATGCCGCCGCCGCCTCGGGAGCGCATGCGTTGAAGCTGCAGACTTACACTGCCGACACGATCACCTTGGACGTGCGGGGTGGAGAATTCGACATCGAGGATGCAGCCAGCCTCTGGAAGGGGCGCAACCTGCACGACCTCTATCGCGAAGCCTCGACCCCATGGGAATGGCACGCCGCGATCATGGAACGGGCGAAGAGTCACGGTATGGCCTGCTTCAGTTCCCCCTTCGACGAGACGGCCATCGACTTTCTCGAAACCCTTGATGTTCCGGCCTACAAGATCGCCTCTTTCGAGAACATCCACCTTCCGCTGATCCGCAAGGCCGCCTCCACCGGCAAGCCGCTCATCATTTCCACGGGCTTGGCAAGCCTCGCTGAACTGGACGAGGCCGTGACAGCCGCGCGCGACGCCGGCTGTCGCGACCTTATCTTGCTGAAATGCACCTCAACCTATCCCGCCACACCCACCAACACCAACATTGCCACCATCCCAAACATGCGGGATGTCTTCAGCTGCCAGATCGGTCTTTCGGATCACACGATGGGCGTTGGGGTCGCGGTCGCGGCGGTCGCCCTCGGCGCGACGGTGGTTGAAAAGCACTTCACCCTGTCACGCGCCGAAGGAGGTGTCGATAGCGCCTTCTCGCTGGAACCATCCGAACTCGCTTCACTGGTAACAGAAACGGAACGCGCCTGGCAGTCCCTTGGGCAGGTCACCTATGGGCCGACCGAAGCCGAGAAGAAATCTCTCGTCTTTCGGCGCTCCCTGTATGTCGCAGAAGATATGAAGACAGGTGATAAATTCGACCGCAGCAATCTGCGCATCGTACGACCGGGCCTCGGCCTGCCGCCGAAACTCATTGACAACATCCTCGGCAAGCGCATTACGCGAGACACCCGCAAGGGCACGCCCCTTGCTTGGGATCTGATCGGGTGACCGGGACGATGTGGGATGATGTAGATATCCGATCCGCACGATTCCACTTGCGCCCGATCCGTGAGGATGATGTGACGCAGCGCTATCTTGACTGGTTTTCAGGTCGAGGTGCTGCTCAAATCTCACGTCATCCCGGGTCCTTGGATGCACTTCGCGTCTATGTCCGCGAGCGCAGAAATCGTCCGGATGTCCTTTTCCTTGCAATTCGATTTGCAGAAACCGGTTTACATATCGGAAACCTCAAGTTCGAACCGATCGACCATGAGCGTGCGGGGGCAGTCATGGGCATCTTCGTGGGTGATGAATCGTGGCAAGGAAAAGGTGTAGCGACGGAAACCATTCGCGCTGCAGCAGACTGGCTGCATGACCGACTGGGCTTGCGTTACCTCTGGCTTGGTGTGGCCAACGACAACCTCGCTGCCCTACAAGCCTATCAACGAAGTGGATTTGTGAAGAAGATCAGCCCATTGATCCCCGACAACCCGGATATCCATACCATGGAACTGGAACTATGGCGCCGTTAATCCCCGTAACAATCGGCAGGGGTTGAAATTCAGTCAAGTTAGGGGCATGCACCAGCCGAGGGCATCGCCCTAAAGTGCCGATCGGAGGAATGGTGACCACGGACAAAATCGTAGAAGTCGGTTATGGCAATGTCGCCCGCGTTCGGATCGGCAAGGGGCTTCCGCTTGCCTACATCGGCGGGCCTTGTGCAATCGAATCCCGCGACCACACGTTTCGAATGGCCGAGGCCATAGGCGAAATTTGTCGCACATTAGAGATCCCATGGATATTTAAGGCTTGCTACGACAAAGACTGCCGCTCCTCTGCGGACAGTTTCCACGGTGTCGGCCTTGAGGAAGGTCTCCGGATCCTTGCCGATGTGCGCGATGCCTTTGGTATCCCCGTAGTGTCGGACTTTTCCGATCCTGCTTGGGGTCCTGCAACGGGCGAAGTTTGCGACCTTGTGCAGGTGCCAGCCTATCTTTGCCGACAGACTTCGGTCCTGCGCGCCGCCGCCAAGACGGGCCGTCCGGTTCATCTCAAGAAGGGACAGTTCATGTCCCCTTGGAACATGAAGAATTCCGTCCGCAAGCTTGAAGCTTTTGGCTGCGTCGGAACACTCCTCGCGGATCGCGGCACCTTTTTCGGCTACAACATGCTGGTCAACGACATGACCTGCTTCCCGATCATGGCCCGCACGGGCTGTCCTGTCTGCTTTGACGCAACCCATTCGATCCAGATGCCGACATCCATGGGCAATGTCTCGGGCGGGCAACGTGAGTTCATTCCCGCGCTCGTTCGCGCAGCTGTGGCTTGCGGCGTTCAGGCGCTTTTCATGGAAACCCACGACAATCCCGCAAAGGCATTGTCCGACCCGAACACGGTGCTGGACATCAAGCATCTGAAATTCGTGCTCGCACAGGCCAAGCGCGTTCATGAAACCCGGCTCAGCCTCTTGCAGGAATTCGGAGAAGACAATGTCCACACCGGTCAGTGAGCAGCGCCGCGTTTCGGATGTCGCCCTTGGTCTGGACCGTTTTCCGGTCCTGCGCCCGAACGATCTGTTGAAGACCGCACTGGAACAGATGACCGCGAAGCGCCTCGGCATCGTTTGCATCACGAATGAAGCCGGGCTGCTTGAGGGCATCTTCACGGACGGAGACATCCGCCGCCATCTGTTGACTGTCCAGCGCCCCTTTGCAGCCCTCTTTTCCGACGATATCATTGATCACGCCCAGCGCAAGCCGACGACGGTGCCGGGAGACAGTTCCCTGCGCGCCGCGCTGGATGTGATGGCGCGACTGCAAATCTGGGACCTCCCGGTGGTTGATCCCGCAGGGCGGCTGATCGGCCTGCTGCATCTTCACCCACTCGTCGAGGCGTTGATGACCGCCTCCAACCAAGACTGAAACCGCAAGACAGGGGAAACAGGAATGCTGAACGAAGCACTTGAAGTCCTCGGCCGCCTCGGTCGCGCGGCTGATGCCGGGCGCATTGCTGCCGATGAGACTCGGGAAAAACTGGATCACCTGCGCGAACACGGATATGTCGCCTTCGATCATCTCGTGGGCACCGAGCACCTTGCAAAGATGCAGGCGGACTACAGGGACCGCCTTGAACGGCAGCTTGATTTCGACACCCCGACCCTTGCGCAATCAAAGATTGACCCGGTCCGCGACGCCGACCTGATCAAGTCGAACTTCTTCGGAACCCCTGCGCAACTCGCCGCGCGTGGGCTGACCTTCGACAAAAGCGACATACAATCCTACGAACAGGCGGTGCGCGAGTTTCGCCCTTCGACCCTCACAACCCGGATGCCGGATACCGCTGAATGGTTCGGCCTCTGGCTAGACCCCAAGATGCTTCCGGTGATCGAAGGTTATCTTGGCTTTGTCCCGGTTCTTGAAGAAGCCTTCATCCGCCGCAACTATCCGTCGGATTTCGTGGTGATGAACCATGCATGGCATCGTGATACCAACCACAGTCGTCACCTGTTGAAAGCTTTCTTCTTCCTCAACGACTGCACCTTGCGCAACGGACCGCATCACTACATCGCCGGCACGATTAAGGACCGACGCCTCGACGGAGGAAGCTACTTCAGCGAAGAAGAGGTCCGCGCGCTCTATCCGGCTGGCTCGGCCCGCGACATTGTCAGCGTCGTTCCTGCCGGGACGATCATCCTCGAAGACACACGTGGCCTGCACAAGGCGGGAATCCCGGACGAAGGTTATCGCGACCTCGGCTTTGCGACCTTCCTGCCACCAATCGCGCTGCGCCGCCGCCCGGCCCTGTATCGGATGTCGCGCAGCACCTATACGCGCCTTACCCAAGAGCAGCGTCGTTATATCCCGCCGCAGGTCGTGCCGGCCTCTTGAGGCGGGGCAATCGTGATGGGACATCATCTGTTCAATCGAGTGACCCGTCGTTTCGCGCGGCTGACCTTCCCCTTTTTCGAGCGGGTCTTCAACCTACACATCACCCCGAACGACTACTATTCGCCGATTCCTTCGGTCAAGGATTTACCAACGGACATTTATGATCGCCGCTTCGACATGGGCGGCGTGGACATGAACCTGTCAGGTCAGACTGCATTCCTGCGCGATGTGCTTCCTCTGTATCTTTCGGAATTCACACCGAAGCAGAATGGCGGCTTGTCGCTGGCGGATGCCTATGTGCTCTACGCGCTCATCCGCCATCGCAAACCAAGCCGGATGGTCGAGATCGGGGGTGGCGACAGCACCTTCATCTCCATGGCCGCCATCGAACGCAACAGGGCCGAGGGTCACCCGTGCCATTTCACCTGCATCGAACCTTATCCGCGCGATTTCCTGACCCGCGCCACATGGCCCGATTACCGCCTCGTGGTTGAAAAGGTACAAGACGCCGACCTTTCGATCTTTGCCGATATTGACATGCTGTTCATCGACTCCAGCCACGTCAGCAAGATCGGCAGCGATGTCAATCACGAGATGTTTGAGATTCTTCCCCGGATGAAACCCGGCAGCCTGATCCACTGGCACGACATCGTCATCCCGACGAACTATTGGCGTGACTGGACGACAAACGGCACGCAATTCTGGAACGAAAGCTACCTCCTCCACGCATTCTTGATGTTCAACGCCGAATTCAGGGTGGTTTGGGCGGCCCGCTGGTTCAACCTGGAGCATCCCGACGCGCTCGCAGCCACCCTGCCGTTCCTTGAGCCGTCTCACCGGCTGACATCGTTCTGGGTGGAGCGGGAAAAATAGAGCCGCCAATCATGTTTGAACGGATATACCAATCAATCGGATTCAGGTTTGCGAAGTTTCTTCGCCCTTTTCTTGCAAGGTCACCTCTTATTTGGGGTGACCGAGATCGGCTGGTTCTTGGGAAGAACGTACACCTCGTTGATGCTGTCATTAACCTTCGCTCTGGAAGGGTGGTGATTGGGGACTATACTTTTCTCGGGCATGGCGTGATGCTGCTGACAGGTAAGCATGATTATCGCAGCAGAAACGACGAACGCCAAAAGAATGTGACGTCGTCAGGCAATGACATCATCATCGGGAAAAGTGTCTGGATTGCCTCAGGCGCCATCATTTCCGCGCCCTGCAATATTGGGGACAATGCTGTTATTGGAGCGGGATGTGTAATCTCTGGAGATATACCAGAGAACTCGATAACTACCGGCTCCAGACCGATCTCGACAAGACCAATATAGTAGCAAAAATAGCAAACTTTTCGTCAAGAGAGAGGTCCTAAGCCACCCTGACTGCCGTCGCGTCTATGTCGAAGTGATCGAAAATTTCCATGAGCAGGCCTCCAAGGTGACCGAAGTCTGCAAGGACTGCGGCTTCACCTTGCAGGAAAGCACGGCGGAAAGCTTCACAAGCAACCAGATCTGGACCAAGCCGCTGCGCTAGTCACAAAAACCAGCCAGCTGCCGGTTTCGTGGACACAAAGATAAGATCTCGGGCGTTTGAGCCCGATCGGCCGCCAGCCCACAATCCTGTCAATGGGCATGGCCCTCGGCCCGATAGATGTTCACCAGCGGCCGCTCCATCAGTATGAACGACAGCCATGCGAGGAATAACGAAATCGAAAACGTTGCAAGCAATGAATCTTGCAGTGGCGCCCACAAGTTCAGAAGGAGCCCGTGCCAAGCGTATAGTCCATAGGCAAGGCACCCGATCACCATCAACGCCTTCATGACAGGACCGGCGGGTACGGAGATGCGTTCAAGGATTGCATGTGCGCGCAAGAGTGCCACCAGCGCCACAATCGTGGAAATGGGGCCGAAATACCACCAAAATCTCGCTGGGTAGGTCAACGAACATATCATCAGGCAGACGATGGCCAGAGCCACCAAGGGCACCAGGCGGGCAAAATGGGCTTTGGGCGGGCTCTCCGTGTTCTGGCGCGCCGCCAGAATACCGGTCAGGAAGAACATCATGACTGATGGCAAGGTCCTGAGATCAATTGTAGATCCGAAAACAAACAAAAGCGCTACAAGTGATCCAAGTCCGAGGACCAGCCAGCGTCGCGACGAAACGACAAGTAGCCAGCAGATCAACGGAGCAAGGACATAGAACTGTATTTCGATGCCCAGCGTCCAGAATATTCCGACCGGGTAGTTCAGGTGGTTGTACTGAATGGAAAAAAATGCAGAAAGAAGATCCCCCCAGTTTAGTTCCCAGGGTATCACACCTGCAAGGCAAGCGAAAACAGCAAGCAGCGACACCAGCCAAAACAGCGGCATGATCCGCATCGCCCTGCAGCGATAGAAATGCATGACTCCGGAAAGCGTGAAAGCATACCGGTTCGAGAAAAATCCAAAACCGATTACATAACCAGACAAGCCAAAGAACATCCAGACTGACGCCCGCCCCGGAAAATTCAGCGCCTGCAGAAACCCGCCTTCCAGTCGTCAACCCAGGACGTGCCAGAACACAACGCTTGAGGCGAAGAAACCCCGCAGAATAAGCGACAAATCGATGGTGTCAGGGGTCCTGATGAACGGTGTCATGTGATCCACTTGGACTTCGAGCGACTGTCTTGAGCGAGCGATGGGGACAAAAGAGGACGGTTGTCCGAGTCTTACGATGAATGTGGTGGGCCCTCAGACCGAGGAAAAATAATCCCGCGCCTCTCGTTCGATTGCCACTGCGAGATTTTCGGCGGTTTCCATTTTTTCTGTAGTGATGCATATGTCATGCTCTACAGCATATGGAACGGATATATCATCGCTGCTTTCACCCGGTTTTTCAATCCGGGCAATCGCATCGCACAATTCGGGGATCGATGCGCATCCCCTGTCTGCAAAGTCGACGATGCCAAGCGGCTCTCTTGCTGCAGCCTCGCTCAGTGCCATTGCAGCAGCGCTGCGGCTCACCATGGAAAATCGATGCGCGGGGAAGGTATCGGGGTTCTTGGAACTGATCGCAAGTTGGCACAGCTTCTGGAAACGGCCCGAGTAATCGTCCGAAGAGAAAATGAACGGGAAACGGAACACCGTGGAAATATCCCTGAGCGGTGAATTGCTCAGAACGTGCTCCATTTCGATTTTTCGCCGCGTGTAGCCGTCCATTTCAACCGAGGGGAGCGGCAGATCAATCCAGCGCTCCTTAAACTCGGCATGTTCAAAATAGTTGTATACGAAAAAGCTCGATACTGTGATGTAGTGATATGTCTGCGACAGCAGGCCATACTGATGGGCCAGAACAAGCCCTTCGCTATCGTCTTTCGCAAAATTCACCATATCAATGACGATTTCGGGGCGGAAAGTCTCAAAGACCTCATAGAGCCTCGATTGGTCCTTTCGGTCGCAGACGAAATGTGAATGGTGGTAGTCTGGGGTTTCATTCCTGCTCAGCGTTCGCACGTCACGCTGCGGATCCTCTTGCCGCAACAACGTGCACAAGCTGGAACCCACATATCGCGTTCCCCCCAAGACCAGAATTTTCGTCATTGCGGCAAGTCCTCAAGTGGCGATTTCAAGGGAAAGAAACTTCACATTAAGTGCCTGGTTTTCAAGTCACGATGGGCTGCGTTCATCGGCATCATTGATTGGCTAAAGGTCGCAGCGCGTGCCTTCAGCGTTATCTTGCGAAGTCTCGGCGCACAATGATCGTTCTTCCGGCCGGGTGCATCGATTATCCGACTTCGACCGCGCTTCCAAAGGGCCTTGCTCGGCCGCGGGGCAAGGACTGGAGTGTGGAGCTATGATCGAAAGTTGGTGACGTTTTGATCAGGCGGCTTTGCTTTTGTGCTTGATCCCGTCGCGGAACTCAATCCCTTCGATGATTTCAGGCAGGCGATTTTGACCATCGCACTTGCGCCCCTTCTTCTTGGCTGACAGCATCAACTGGTGCGTCATCGCCAGTGCCGTCTGGCGGCTCAGGCAGCCCTTAGTCTTGGTTGTTCGGTGCCGGACGGTCGCGAAGGTTCTTTCGATCGGGTTCGTCGTTCTGATGTGCTTCCAGTGCTCGACTGGAAAATCATAGAGCGCCTGCAAATCGGCGCGGTCTTTGGTCGAGCGTTACAACCGGACGGTCCGCCACGCATGGCTGGACATCCACATCTTTGAAACCATCGAGGAGGTGCAGCAGATCGCAATTGAATGCCTATGGACCTATAACAACGAACGCCCCAACATGGGCATCGCAGGCGTCACGCCTGCCATGAAGCTGAAAATGGCTGCGTGAGTTCTACGGTCGCGCCCCATTAAAACGGGGAGGATTACCGCATGAAGAGCAAAGTGCTCTGCCCCCGACACTCATCCATCTAAAACCAGAGCCGGCGGGCGACAGTTGCCCGCTTGCGCGGAGGGAGCAATGGGCGATCGGTAGAACGCGTCCGTTTCGTGGAGCCGACCGCCCATTGCGGTGAGTTTGGCGGCGCAAACCGCGGGGGTCGTTAGCCGATGGTCGAATGTGACGGGGCCGCATTGTAGTCGGCGACCCAGCGTCCGACGACCTCTCGGGCATGATCGAGACCGAAGAACAGAACCTTGTTCAGAAGCTTGTCCCGAATCTTCGAATTGAACGCCTCGCAGATGCCGTTCTGCATCGGCTTGCCCGGGGTGACGAAGTGCCAGGCCACGTCCGTCTCCTTGCTCCAGGTCAGCATCGCGTTCGCGGTGAACTCGGTGCTGTCAGGGGGCAGTAACATCATCTGAGCCCCATCGATCGACCGGTCACCTCCCACACATTATGTTCTGCGCACTCCAAGTACCTGGCCAAGGTTGCCACTGACTTCCAACCTCCAGCACGCATGATAGCGACTGTGTCATGGCCCGCACAAAGAAGTTCCTGCGCCGCGCCTACCCGAAGCGAGTGCCCTCTGAACTCACCACTAAACTGCAAGCCTGCCCTCGCAGCCCCTTTTTGGATGGCTCGGCGAACAGTGACTGAATTCAGGTCGCGACGCACCGCCTGTCCCTGATAAATTGGACAGAAGAGAAACTCGAAGTCCGCCCCCCTCCAATCAATCCAAGAACGAACAACACGCGCCGTTTCCCTTGATGTGAAGACGTAGCGCCCCAGACCGGCCTGATCCGTCTTGCTGCGACGGATCGTTACGCGCAGCGTACCATCCGACCGCCAGTCCAAGTCGTCGTCACGCAAGGCGACCAACTCCGACCTCCGCGCCAACATCTCGAAGCCGAGCGCGAGGATGGCGCTGTCGCGGATGCCCCAAGGCGTATCAGGCTGCACGGCTAGGACGTCGCGGAGTTGTGTCCGCGACATACCCCTCGCCTGCTGCGGTGGCTTTGTCCGCGACCTGATTGCTCTCCGCAGGGCAAGACGGACATCTTCATCTCGCGTCGGATCTAACATTCCCATCATGCGGTGCAGCTTTCCGATAGCCACGAGACGTCGGCGGACGGTTGTCGGCACCAACCGCCCACCCTGCTCATCCACAAAGCCGCAGATAGTGCTGATTTCTGCTGGAAAGGGCACACGGCCATACCGGGCACACCAGTCGACAAAGCTTCTCACATCATCGTAGTATGCGCGGATGGTGGATGGGGCGTACGCACCTTCAAGCCGGAGCAACTGCTCTTCCCATCGCGGTCCGGGGCTTTTGGCTCTCAAGGTCATAATTGTCCAAATAGTGGACATTTACAGGTGCGTCAATGTTGAGCGGCATTCAAATCAAGATGGCTAGATCTGCTTTGGATTGGTCGCTGAAGGACCTCGCTGATGCCTGCGGCCTTTCGGAAAAGACCATCCGCCGCCTCGAAAGCGAACGGATGATCCAGTCGACAACCGTCAAGACCTTAACCTTGGTCAAGAGCACACTCGAAGCAGCCGGCATCGAGTTCTTAGGAACACCAGATGACCGGCCGGGCATACGCATCGGACGGCCATCCTCTAAGTGCGAATAACGCCCGGTCAACCCCCGCAGCTCCCTGCACCGTCGGCACCCGAGCGAAGGGCGTTCACCACTCAAAAATAGGTCATTTTTACTGACTTATTTTGGCGGCACTCTTCGTTGATCCAACCCAGTGCCGCGTCCAGCAATTCGCAGTAACTTACTGAAAAAGCCGGGCCGCTTTCGACAGACAACCATTATTTTATCGAAACGGCGGCACTTCCCAGCCAAATGTACAGAAGCACCAGCTATCCACCACGCCTGAAGGGTCGACTCGAAAATCAAAACTGAAAGCAACGACAATTTGCAGACTGCACCAGCGGCCTGACGGCGTTCGACCACACACCCTACAGTCGCAGATCGCTCTCGCCCGCAGCAAAGACGCTCTTGAGATCCCCAAAGACATGGCCTTCGCGCCCAAAGGCCCTCAGTGGCGCGACACCCTCCTGCCGAAACACGTCATGCGCTACGGCAAGGATCACGCCGTCGTACGCCCCGGCCTGCGGCTCGGCGACCAGCGCCAGGCCGTATTCCCGCGCCACGTCCTCGGCATCGACCCATGGGTCATGCACATCGACGTTCACGCCATAATCCTGCAACTCGTGCACCACATCGACCACGCGGGTGTTGCGCAGATCTGGGCAGTTCTCCTTGAACGTCAGCCCCAGAACGAGAACCCGCGCCCCGTCCACCTGAATGCGGTGCTTGAGCATGGTCTTCACCATCTGCCCAGCGACATAGGCGCCCATCCCGTCATTGATCCTGCGCCCCGCCAGAATGACCTGCGGGTGATAGCCCAACGCTTCGGCCTTGTGGGTCAGGTAATAGGGGTCAACACCGATGCAGTGCCCGCCGACCAGCCCGGGCCGGAAGGGCAGGAAATTCCACTTGGTCTCGGCCGCCTTCAGAACAGCGTCGGTATCGATCCCCATCTTGCGAAAGATGATCGACAGTTCGTTGACCAACGCGATGTTCAGATCGCGCTGGGTGTTTTCGATGACTTTCGCCGCCTCCGCCACACGGATCGACGGTGCCTTGTGGGTACCGGCCGTGACGATGGAGCCGTAAAGCCGGTCGACCAGATCGGCGATTTCGGGCGTCGAGCCCGATGTGACCTTCTTGATCGTCGGCAGCCTATGCGCCTTGTCTCCGGGGTTGATGCGCTCCGGCGAATAACCGCAATAAAAGTCAATGTTGTAACGTAGTCCGGACACATGCTCGAGCACGGGCACGCAATCCTCCTCGGTCGCACCCGGGTAGACAGTCGACTCGTAGACCACGATATCGCCGTGTTTCAGCACCTTTCCGATCATGGTCGAGGCCTGAACAAGCGCCGACAGGTCGGGCCGCTTCGAACTGTCGATGGGCGTGGGGACGGTGACGATGAATATTCGCGCCGCGCTTAGATCCCCGGGATCGTACGAAAACCTCAGATGCCGCGCCGTGGCCAATTCGTCGCTCTCAACCTCAAGCGTCGCGTCGACCCCCCGGCGCAGGGCGTCGATCCTGCCGCCATTCACGTCAAAGCCGATGACCTCGCGGATCTTGCCGAATTCGACCGCAAGGGGCAGTCCGACATAGCCAAGCCCGATGATGGCAATGGGGGCCGTGCTATAGTCGGATAGGGTCACGGGCGGCGCTCCTCTTGGACCGGATGGCCGGTCGGGCTCGGGACAACAACACACTGCATTCGTTCACGCATGAAGATCGCAACATCTTGCAGGATGGCAAAGGTCGAGGTCGACCGTTATAGCCTTGTTTAAACCCGCTTGAACCGCGAGATTCAAGGTGACAGCAGCCACGGATCTCGCTGTCGACGCAAGCCCCCCCCGGACCCCCGCCCATGATCTACCTCCACAAACTCCTGCCCGCGCTTGCCAGCCCGATCATGGCGCTCTTTCTGCTCACGCTCCTCTCCCTCCTCACCCGATCCCGCGCCATCAAGCTCGTCACCCTCCTCCTCTTCCTCCTGACGACGAACCCCATCCTCGCCAACCGGGCGATCGCCTATCTCGAACGCGATTTTCCGCCGGAACCGCTCGCCACAATCGAACCGCTCGATCATGTGGTCGTCCTCAGCGGGATGATCCGCGCAATCGTGACCGAGGACGGCACCCTGATCTACGAATTCGGCGACGCCGTGGACCGGTTCGAGGCGGGGCTAACCCTCCTGTCCACAGACCAGGCCGACACCCTCATCCTCACCCGGGGCCAGCTTCCCTGGTCCACCGGCCGCCCCGAGGGGGAGGTGCTGCGCGACATCGCCCTTGCCCGTGGCATTGCGCCCGAAGATATCCTCCTCACCACCCCGGCCCAAAACACGGCAGAGGAGGCGCGGGCCATCGCCGCCATGCTACCCCCCGGCGCGCGGATCGGCCTTGTGACTTCGGCCTTCCACATGCCCCGCGCGCTCACGGTCTTCCGAGAGCAGGGCCTCGATCCCCGTCCAATCGCCGTAGATTACCGCCAGAATTTCGATGCCGTCTCGATCACGGATATCATCCCGAGCGCGGGTGCCCTGAACCAGATCTCCCTCTTCACCCGCGAGATGATCGGCCGCGCCTATTACGCGATCCGCTGAAGGCCGCCCTCAACCCTTGGCGAGCTTTTCCGCGCTCACCACGATGCGCGACTGGCGGCCCATGAAATCGATCAACAGATGCACCCGGTGCTGCGGATCGACCGCCTCCACCCTGGCCAGGAAATCGACGAAAGGCCCCTCGCGCAAGATCACCTCTTCGCCCACGTCAAAGGGCGGCGGGGCCTCGCCCGTCAGGGCGTAGCGCTTGGCCATTTCCTCGACCAACCCCTTGGGCAGGGGCGCGGGACGGCCGCCGAAACTGACGATCCTTGCCACGCCATAGGTCGAATTGATCACCCGCCAGCCGCGATCTTCGGGGTTAAGTTCGACAAAGACATATCCCGGGAAAACCGGCGCATCGACGCTCACGAACTTGCCCGCCCGCCGGACCGAGCGCCGCTCGCGGGGGACAAAGGGCACGAAACCCTGCCGCTCCAGATTGGTCACCGCCCGGTTCAAACCATTCGGCTTGAGCTGAACAAGATACCATTCCGCCTCGCTGGTCCGCGTCTCGGTCAAATCGCCCAATCCCGCCTTTCGCTGCGCCAGATATCCCATGAATGCGCGTCTCACCCAAAGCTAAGGCTCGTAGCTACTATCCGCGCGGGGCACCTTCAACCCCGCGCACCTCGACCCAAACCTCGGCCACGCGCACCGCCCGCCGCTCCGCCACGCGCGCGAACCGGATCTGCCGCCAGCCCATGCGCAGCTGCGCCATGACCCGCCGCGCCCGGTAGCCGAACCGCTCGCCGGCCGATCGCGCCGCAAGGGGCGGCTTTTTCACCACGTCGATCAACGATGTCGTCGGGATCGCCTGCGGCACGCCGTAGACCTCGCAATGATCCAGCTGCACCGACAGTGCCGGATCGGCCTGCCAGCTCGCCATCCCGTAGGTGGAGGAGATCAGCGCATCCGACGGCGCCCCCGCACGGCGCGCATGGGCCAAAAGCTTCGCCGCCCCCGCGGGCCAGACCACATAGGCCGCCGATCCCGTCCGATCCTGATAAAGCCTTCGGATCGGTGCCCGATCATGCAGCCGCCGTCCCATCAGCTTCTTGCGCCCCCGCGCCTCTAGGCTGATATGCTCCACCCCCGCCAGACCTACGACAGCCTCCAGAAAACCGGGCAAACTTGCCGCCAGAACCGCATCATCCTCCAGCACCAGACAGGGCGCGCCCAAGGCCACGACCCGCTCCCATGCCACCCTATGCGAGGCACAAAGCGCCATTTCCGTCACCCGCATCGGCCGCTGCCAGCGGTGCCAGACCGGATCTTGCTCGGGCGGCACCAGCGTCTCGGGCGTCACCGCCTCGATCCGTTCCCATGGCAGGCCCAGCGCCGCCATCTGCGCCTCCATGAACCCCATCCGCTCGGTCGCAGAAGCCATGTTGATGATCAGCGCCCGCATGCCGCCCTCAGAATTCGCCATCGAAAATCCGCATGTATTGCGCGATCACCTGCGGCTTGGTGAATTTCGCCTCCAGCGTCTCGGCCCCGCCCGCAACCAGCCGCGCCGCCAATCCCGCCTCCTCGCGCAGCCGCGTGATCGCCGCGGCCATGCCCGCCGCATCGTCGATCTCGACCAAAAGCGCATCCTTTCCTTCGGTCGCGAACCAGCTTGGCCCCTCCGACCGGGTCGAGACCACCGGCACCTTCGCGTGCCACGCCTCGAGGATGACATTGCCCAAAGGCTCATGGCGCGACGGCATCACGTAGACATCGGCCGAGGCCACGATATGCATCGGCTCCTCTACCCAGCCGAAAAACTTCGTCCGCTCGGCAATCCCCAATTCCTGGGCCAAGGCGCGCAATTCCGCCTCCCGCTCGCCCGCGCCCGCCAGCCAGAGCCAGGCACCGGGCACCAGGGCCGCGGCCCGGATCAGCGTGTCAAACCCCTTGCGCCCCACGAACCGCCCCGACCCCGCGATGACAAAGGCATCCTCGGGCGTGCCGTGATCGGCGCGGCGCACGGGCTTGATCTCAACCTGGCGCGCGAAATTCGACACGACCGGCACGGGCTTTTGCCAGCCCAGATCACGGCAAGCCTGCGCGATGCCCGGCGTATTGGCCACGATCAGGTCGTTGTTGCGGAAATTCTTCAGATGGCGGGGATAATCCCCCAGTCGCGTCAGCTTCACCGCCCCCGGCGCATCCGGCACAAGACGCGACGACCGCGACATCCACGCCATGATCACATCGGGTTTCCAGTCGCGCACCATCCGCCGCACCCGCCATGTCAAAAGCAGGCTCATGGGCGAAATGCGCCGGTAATTGCTCTCAAGGATCGGGCCCAGCTCCGCGATCTCGGCATGCCACATCCGCCCCGGCCGCGTGACGAAGCGCTGCTCCATCCCCGCCTCGCCAAAGGCCTGGACAAGGTTCACGAAAAACCGCTCCGCCCCGCCATCCTTGCCGAAATGCATGTGCAAGATGCGTTTCGCGCTCATCCCCTGCCCCCGTTCTTGTCCTTGGCGATCTCGTCGAACAGGCTCAGGTAGCGCGCCACCACCGCCTCTTTTGAAAACCGCTCCGCCAGCGTCCGCGCTCCAGCCTCGGCCAGCCGCGCGCGCAGGCCCCTGTCCGCCCCCAGCCGCGCGATGGCCGCCCCCATGGCGGGCGCATCCTCGAGATCGACAAGCATCATGTTGCCCCCGTCGACGCCATACCACATCGGCCCCTGGCTCCGCGTGGCCACAACCGGCAACCCCGCCGCCCAGGCCTCCAGGATGACATTGCCCAGCGCCTCGTCCCGGCTCGGCATCGCCAGCATGTCACAAGCCTGCAGGACGGGAATGATATCGGTCTGCCACCCGGCAAAGACGACCCGCTCGGCCACGCCCAGATCGGTCGCCAACTGGCGCAACTCCGCCTCTTTCGGCCCATCCCCGATGAGCCACAACTCGGCCTCCGGTGCATCGACCAAGGCGCGGATCAGCGTGTCGAAGCCCTTGATCCAGACAAACCGCCCCACGGCGGCAACGCGCCCCCCCTTGGGCCTAGGCCTGTCGCGGATCGCGGCCGGGGCTTGCCCGCCGGTCTTGGGCGGCGGCGGGAAATTCGAGATCACCTCCGCCCGGCCCGTCCAGCCCTGGCCCCTGATATGGTCCACGATGTCAGGCGTATTGGCCACCACCGTATCCAGATGCCCGAAATGCCGGACGTGAAAGGGAAAATCCCCAAGCCGCACCAGCTTGACCCGCCCCCATGCGGGGATGAGCCGCGCGGTCGGTCCACGCCAACCCATGATCACATCGGGATCGAACCCCGCCATCCGCCGCCGCAACGCCCAGAGCCGGATCAAGGACACGGGATCGCGCCGCAGATAGGTGCCCTGATGCACCCTGCCCCGCCCCTCCAGCTCCGGCAACCAGACCTGCCCGGGCCTCACCGCGAATTCCTGCGTAATGCCCGCCTCGTGGAACCCTTGCGTGAGCCGCAGGAAAAACCGCTCCGTGCCGCCATCGCGGCCCATCATGACGTGAAAGATGCGGCTCACCATCCCTGCTCACCGCCCCCGCGACAGCGCCAGCCGCAGCCGGTAATTCGCCTGGTAGCGGATCGTCCGCCAGACCCGCCTCAGCGCCCCGTCGCGCTTGCCCATGCGCCTCCGGCTCTCGCCCACCGTGCCCTCGGGCGTCTCCTGTTCCCCGATGGCGATGGGCTGGGGGTCGATCATCGCAACCTTCAGACCGAATTCCCAGAAATGCTTGTGATCCTCGTCCACGGGGCGAAAGATCGGCGGCACGCACGCCAAAATCTTCTCCGCCCCCGCCCGCGTCAGCACATAGCCCAGCGTGGTCGAGGGCACACGGTCGGGCCGGCCCACCGACACACCCGGCCCCACCTGGCGCACCCCGCTCAACGCCACCGGCTTGAAGGAGAACAGCTTCACAAGGTCCCATTCCCCCGGCCGCGCCGCCAGATCGGCCTGCAATCCCGCGATCACGCCCGCCAGATCCCCCGTGACCCGCATGTCATCCTCGAGGATCACCGCCGCCTCGGCCCCGCCATCGCGCAACCATTCCGCCGCCCGCACATGGCTCAGGTAACAGCCGATCTCGGGCGCGACCAGGTCATGCCGCGCGCGTCTGGCATTGGCCTTCGCGTCGTAAACCCTCGCGGTTTCCTCGGCACTCAGAGCCCGGCCATTGACCGCCGGCAACCTTTCCCACGCGACGCCCGCGCGCCCCAATTCCTCGGCCACGCGCGCCAACCTTGTCTGGTTGGCCTCCATGTTGATCACGTAGACAGGCCAGTCCGCCAATTCGCCCGCTCCCTTGCTTCCCTGTCCGGCTACCTCGTGGCTTGTGGCGCTGCAAGCTTTCGTGACAAGTATCCCGGACCCGGCACCTTGGCGATGGCTGACCCGCGCATGACCGCACAGATCCCCGTTTACGTGATCAACCTCGACCGCCGCCCCGACCGGCTGGCGCGGATCGCGGCCCATCTTGCGGATCGCGGCGTCACGTTCATCCGCCAATCCGCCTGCGATGCCGCCTCCGTCCCCGAGGCCGAGATCGCCAAGATCATCCACGCCCATGGCCCGCTCGGCCAACTGGGCCTTGGCGACCGCGCCTGCACGATCAGCCATACGCTGGCGTGGCGCGCCTTCCTCGAAACGGACGCCCGCCACGCCCTGTTTCTCGAAGACGACATCTACCTCGCTCAGGATATCGCCCAAACGCTCGCCTCGGACGCTTGGATCCCGCCCAGCTGCCACGCCGTCAAGCTCGAGAAATTCAACGCAGGCACCTCGCGCCTCCTCCTCGCCCCCGAGATCGGCCAGACGCCCACAGGCCGCGCGCTCCACCCGATGCGCTCGCGCCATGTCGGCGGCGGCGCCTATATCCTCTCGCGCGAGGGCGCGCGGCTCGCCCTGTCGCACCGAGGCCGCTACCGCGTGCCGATCGACCATTTCCTCTTCAACGACACGGTCTCCCCCATCCGCCGCGCGCTGGCGCCTGCCATCGTCGTGCCCGCCATGGCCACCCAACGCGCCTATGCCTACGAGAGCGACATCGCCCCCCTGGGCAAGGCGATCCGCCCCAAGGGCTGGAAAAAACGCCTCCGCACATTGCGCCGCGGGTTGAACGAGGTGAACCAGGCTCCCCGCCAGCTCTGGCAATGGGCAACGGGCCAGGCCCGCATCGTCGAGGTCAGCTTCGCGGAAACCCCGCCGCAACCGTGACAGATCACGCCGCCCGCGAAATCCCCAACCGCGCCCGCAGGCTTGCAGGCAACATCCGCGCACAGGTCACACGCGGCGCCGGGTTTTCGACGATCCCCCGCTCCTCCCCATACAGCGCGACATAGTCCGCGTAATTGTCGAACACCCGCCGCCCGGCATATTCGATATAGGTCTCGGCCGGCACGCCCTCGGCGAGGATGATGTCATGGGCCTCGGTCTCGATGTGATGCACGACGTAAGCTCCGCCCAGCTCGGTCACGGGCACCCGGTCGATCCCTGTCCCGTTCACCAGCGCGCCGGCATTCACCAAAACGCCCTCGATCATCAGCGCATGATCCGCCGTCACGACCAGATCGCGGGCGGGCAAACCGCCGCCCAACGCACCCGCCCGCACCCTGACCGGGCAGACACGTTCCGCCGGACCGAATAGTGTGGATACAATCTGGCGAAAATTGAAACGGACGGCGACGACACGACCATCCGCCGTCAGGACAGGATCGCCCGGACGCAAGCTTTCGACCGCCCGCGCCCCGCCGGGCACGGCAATCCTTGTCCCCGACAGAAAGCAGACCGGCGCGTCCCAGAGCGTCAGGGACGTGGTGTCATTGGCAAAGGCTCTCAACTCGTCGTCCGTCGTAGCGGTCACGCCATTGGCCAAGGCAAGGATCGCGTCGGGATTGGTCAAAAGACCGTCCACCGTGAAGATGAAACAGGTCGCGCCTCCAAAATTGTTCGCGCCGACAAAGGTGGCCGTTCTCCCGTCGCGGATGCCGGAGAAGAGAGAAATGCTCGTGTCCAACCCGTATATGGTCACCTGATCACCCGGCGAAATCGTGCCGTCATCCACGGTGGCCACGATGGTCGCGTCACGGGTTCTTCCGGCCCAGTTCGCACCAGAAACAGCGATCTGAGTGGTGAAAACAAAGGTCGTGGGCATGATGACTCGTCACTCGTTATCAAACGAGGAATTTCTTAACCAAGGCCCCGCACAGCTGCAAACCCCGATCCTCTCGGGCTTGGCCGATGCCACAGCAAAGGCCTCGACGCGACCACCCCGGACCAAGCCCCCCAAACGAAAAGGGCGCCCAAAGGCGCCCCGTAGCGGTCACTCCCCGGCCCGTTATGCCGCCCGCGAAATCCCCAACCGCGCCCGCAGACTTGCAGGCAACATCCGCGCACAGGTCACACGCGGCGCGGGGTTTTCGACGATCCCCCGCTCCTCCCCATACAGCGCGACATATTCCGCGTAATTGTCGAACACCCGCCGCCCGGCATAGTCGATATAGGTCTCGGCAGGCGTGCCTTCGGCAAGGATGATGTCATGGGCTTCGGTCTCGACGTGGTAGACGGTGACACGCTCGGGCAGACCGCGGACTTCGCTGATGGTGGTGCCGTTCACCAGCGCGCCCGCGTTGACCAGCAGCCCGTCGATCACCAGCGCATGATCCGCCGTCACGGTCAGGTCGCGCAGGGGCAGGCCAGCGCCCAAGGCCCCTGCCGTGACGCGGACCAGCCGGACGCGCTGGAACATCGGCGCAAGCGTCTGGCGGCCCAGCCATTTGACAGGCACCGCGCGGCCGTCCGCCGTCAGCACGAGGTCGCCGATGGCCAGCGCCTCGACCGCCGCCTCGCCCGCATCCGTCGCGATCAGCGTGCCGGGGGCGAAGCACAGTGGAAAGGCAACCGCGTTATCCTCGTAGATCGTGGTTGCTCCGTTGTTCGGAAACACCGTCGCCAGATCCGCCACCACGGTATCGTAGGGAATGAAGTAGTTGCCGTTGAAGTCGTTTCTGAAGATCGGATATCTCGTGCCGTCAGGTGCTTCCCACAGGAACCCCGTGAACGGATTCAGGGTAAAGGCGAAATAATCCGTGGCGACGTCCCAATTCCCGTCCTCGTTCGCATCCACGACATCGAAGTCTCTGACCTCGACATTGAACGAACTCCACCTCAGCTCTCCGCCGCTGACGGTTCCACTGAAAAAAAGGAAGGCATCAACGGGATAAAGGTTCGGCATGCAAGTCCGGATCCATGTCGTTACGAGCTACACATCGCCGTGCCCCTGCGGCGCGGCAGGTCGGCCCACACATGGCCCCCCGAGGGTCAGCTAGGGGCCAGCCAAAAGACAAATCAAGAAAAATCTTGGCGCTCGGGCACAGGCACCTCCGGGCCGCCGACCGACGACGGCAGACCCGCCCCCCGCGCAGGACAAAGGGCGCCCGAAGGCGCCCTTTCCAAACCGCCTCGCAGGCCCGATCACTCCGCCGCGACAGGAGCCTTCGCCAGATCGCGCAGCACGTAGTGCAGCACGCCACCATGCTCGATGTATTCGATCTCGATGGCCGTATCGATCCGGCACTTCAGCGTGATCTCTTTCTTCGTGCCATCGCCATAGGTGATCGTGGCCGTCGTCTCCATCAGCGGCGTGACGGCATCCAGCCCGTGGATATCGACCGTCTCGTCCCCCTTCAGGCCCAGCGACTTGCGCGTATCGCCCCCGGTGAATTCAAAGGGAATGACCCCCATGCCGACCAGGTTCGACCGGTGGATACGCTCGAAGCTCTCGGCGATCACCGCCTTGACCCCCAACAGCGCCGTGCCCTTGGCCGCCCAGTCGCGGCTCGAGCCCGCGCCATATTGCTCACCGCCAAAGATCACCAGCGGCACATTCTGATCCTGCCACGCCATCGCCGCGTCAAAGATCGAGGTCTGCTGCCCGTCCGGCCCAAGGGTATAGCCCCCTTCGACCCCGTCCAGCATCTCGTTCTTGATGCGGATATTGGCAAACGTGCCGCGCATCATCACCTCGTGATTGCCGCGCCGCGCGCCGTAGCTGTTGAACTCGCGCGGCGACACCTGCCGCTCGGTCAGGTAACGGCCCGCAGGCGTGGTTTCCTTGAACGATCCCGCCGGGCTGATGTGGTCGGTGGTGATCATGTCGCCAAGGATCGCCAGCACCTTGGCCCCCTCGATGTTCGAGATAGTGCCAGGCTGCGCCCCCATCCCCTGGAAATAGGGCGGGTTCTGGATATAGGTCGAGGTGGCGGGCCAGTCATAGACCTCCTGCTGGGGGACACTCACGCCCTGCCACTTCTCGTCGCCCTTGAACACATCGGCATATTTGGTCTGGAACGCCTCGCGCGTCACGGTGCGCTCGACGGTCTCGGCCACTTCCGCCGTGGTGGGCCAGATGTCCTTGAGATAGACATCGCGGCCATCGGCGGTCTGCGCGATGGGATCATTGACGATGTCGATGTCCATCGTGCCGGCGATCGCATAGGCCACGACCAAGGGCGGGCTGGCGAGGTAGTTGGCGCGCACATCGGGGCTGATCCGGCCCTCGAAATTGCGGTTGCCCGACAGGACGGCGGTCGCGACCAGATCGCCCTCGGTGATCGCCTTGGAAATCTCGGGCTGAAGCGGGCCCGAATTGCCGATGCAGGTGGTGCAGCCATAGCCCACAAGATTGAAGCCCAGCGCATCCAGATCATCCTGAAGCCCCGCAGCCTCCAGGTAGGCGGACACGACCTGAGACCCCGGCGCGAGCGATGTCTTGACCCAAGGCTTGCGCGTCAGACCCAGCGCATGGGCCTTTTGCGCGACCAGACCCGCACCGATCATCACGTAAGGGTTCGAGGTATTGGTGCAGGACGTGATCGCCGCGATCACCACCTTGCCCGATTCCATCGTGTAATCTTCGCCCTCGACCGGAACTTCCTTGTTCATCGGGCGCTTGAAAGTCTCGGCCATTTCCTTGGCAAAGGCCGTCTTGGCATTGGACAGCGGCACGTAATCCTGCGGGCGCTTGGGGCCCGAGATCGCGGGCACGATGCTCGTCATGTCCAGGTGCAGCGTGTCGGTATAGACCGGCGCGTAATCCGCACCCCGCCAGAAGCCGTTTTCCTTGGCATAGGCTTCGACCAGCGCCAGCGTATCCTCGTCACGGCCCGTGTTGCGCAGGTAGCGCAGCGTCTCGTTGTCGATCGGGAAGAAGCCGCAGGTCGCGCCGTATTCGGGCGCCATGTTGGCGATCGTCGCGCGGTCGGCCAGCGGCAGACGGTCCAGACCCTCGCCGTAGAATTCCACGAACTTGTTGACCACGCCCTTCTGGCGCAGCATCTCCACGACCTTCAGCACCAGGTCCGTGCCCGTCGTGCCCTCGACCATCTGGCCGGTCAGCTCAAAGCCGATGACCTCGGGGATCAGCATGGAAATCGGCTGACCCAGCATCGCGGCCTCGGCCTCGATCCCGCCCACGCCCCAGCCCAGAACGGCCGCGCCATTGACCATGGTGGTGTGGCTGTCGGTGCCCACCAGCGTGTCGGGGTATGCCACCATCTCGCCCGACTGGTCCTTGTCCGACCAGACGGTCTTGGACAGGTATTCGAGGTTCACCTGGTGACAGATGCCGGTGCCCGGCGGCACGACGCGGAAATTGTCGAAGGCCGACTGGCCCCATTTCAGGAAGGTGTAGCGCTCCATGTTGCGCTCGTATTCCCGGTCGACGTTGGCCTGGAACGCCCGCGGGTTGCCGAATTCGTCGATCATCACCGAATGGTCGATCACCAGATCGACGGGCGCGAGCGGGTTGATCCGCTGCGGATCGCCACCCAGCGCCTTGATCCCGTCGCGCATCGCGGCAAGGTCCACGACCGCCGGAACCCCGGTGAAATCCTGCATCAAGACGCGCGCGGGCCGATAGGCGATCTCGCGCGGGTTCTGCCCGCCCTTCTCCGCCCATTCGGCAAAGGCCTTGATGTCATCGACGCTGACCGTCTTGCCATCCTCGTAGCGCAGCATGTTCTCCAGCACGACCTTGAGCGCGGCAGGCAGGCGCGAGAAATCGCCCAAACCGGCCTCGGAGGCTGCGGAAATCGAGTAATAGGCATAGCTCTTGGAGCCAGCCTTGAGCGTGCGGCGCGTCTTGGCGGTATCGTGGCCGACGGTAATGGGCATGAAAGCCTCCCTTCATCCGGACATGTGGGGGTCGTCTGTCTGGCGTGGCGATGCCACCGGATCGCCTGTCGATCAAGGGCAAAGCACGTTGCTGCGACATTATTGTATGCGATTGCATACCGCAAGGGGTCAGATGGGGGTTTTCGGGGGCGGATCGCCCTGCCCCGGAAATGCCGCAATCGCGTGCTTCGATCAAGAACCAGACCCGGCGAACCGGGCGACCCGAGGCAGTTCACCACGCAGGATCACGATTGATGGCGCGTTTCGCCGCACTTACCCCAAGCCCCCGCTGTAAAGACTTCGTTAACCCTCCGACCGCTAGGACAGGCGCGACAGGCCGAACCGGACGGGGGCGCGCATGAACCACCTGCATTATGGCGACAATCTCGCGGTCCTGCGCAACGCGATTGCAGATGCCTCGGTCGATCTCGTCTATCTCGATCCGCCCTTCAACTCGAACGCCTCCTACAATGTCCTGTTCAAAGGGCCATCAGGCAGCGAAAGCACCGCCCAGATCGAGGCCTTCGACGACACATGGCATTGGACCGACGCCGCCGAGGAAGCCTTTGGCGACGTGCTGCGCTCGGGCAATGGCGCGGCGGCGGAGATGCTGCGCGCGATGCGCTCCTTTCTGGGCGAAAACGACATGATGGCCTATCTGGCCATGATGGCGGTGCGGCTTCTGGAATTGCACCGGGTCTTGAAGCCCACCGGGTCGCTCTACCTGCACTGCGATCCGACGGCGAGCCATTACCTGAAGATCCTGCTGGATGCGGTGTTTGGGCCCAAGAGTTTTCGGACCGAGATCAGTTGGCGAAGGCAAAGCGCACACAACGACGCTGCACAAGGAAGGAAGCAGCCTGGGAATGTAAGAGACATCATCTTTTTTTATTCAAAATCAAATGATTGGACATGGAACTGGCAGTATACAGACTATGATGAGTCGTACGTTGAAAAGCATTATCGGCATATTGAAGCCGGGACAGGTCGCAGATATCGCCTCGGTGATATAACTGCTCCGGGAGGAGCAGACCCCAAGAAGCGTAACCCTTTTTATGAATTTTTGGGCGTAAAGCGCTATTGGAGATATTCCGAGGAGCGCATGAAAGAATTATTTGTAGAAGGCCGCATAATTCAGACTGCTCCAGGCAGGGTCCCGCAATACAAAAGATATTTGGACGAAATGAAGGGCGTCGCGATTCAAAACGACTGGACAGATATTCTTCCACTCCATGCGGCTCATGCTGAGAAACTCGACTACCCCACCCAGAAACCCGTCGCCCTCCTCGAACGCATCCTCTCCGCCTCCTCCAATCCCGGCGATATCGTCCTCGATCCCTTCTGCGGCTGTGGCACCACTGTCCATGCCGCCCAGAAACTCGGGCGCAACTGGATCGGCATCGACGTCACCCACCTTGCCATCGGCCTCATCGAAAAACGCCTGCGCGATGCCTTTCCGGATGTCGCCTTCACCATCCACGGCGTCCCGCAGGACATCGCGGGCGCGCGCGACCTCGCCAACCGGGGCCGGACCGACAAGAAATACTATTTCGAATTCGAGAAATGGGCGCTCTCGCTCATCAACGCCCAACCCGGCAACCTCGGCAAACGCGGCGCGGATCGCGGCATCGACGGCAACATCTATTTCGGCAAGACCAGCCGCGCCATCGTCTCGGTCAAGGCGGGCGACAACGTGGGCGTGTCCATGATCCGCGATCTCGTCGGCACGATCCAACGCGAGAAGGCCGAAATCGGCGTCTTCCTCACCCTCACGCCCCCCACCAAACCCATGGTGGCCGAGGCGGCGGCAGCAGGCCAATACGAGGAAGACGGGTTCGCCCCCGTCCCCCGTCTCCAGATCGTCACCATCGAAGAGGCGTTGCAGCTCCGCGACCGCGCCGTCCGCCTCCCCGCCCGGCGCGACGACACCTTCAAACGCGCCGCCCGCGAAAAGGATGGTAAGGCGCAGGGCCAGCTCGACCTGTGAGGGGGCGGAGGTGCCGGACCAAGCCAGTGACGTTTGACCTCAAGTGCCCCCCCGATGCCCCCTCCTGACCCAAGCCGCGCTCGGGATGCAAACAGGGCGTTAACCGGGCGCCATGACGTCAACACTTCGTTCGGAGTTTTCCCGCGCCCTTAACCTTCCGTCAACAAAGACCCCCGTTCCGGAAAGTTTTCGTCAACACACCTTAACGCACCGACCCTGCGTAGGGTGCGCCTTCAGGCGCACCATCCCGCACCCTCCGGCCCCCTATCGGATGCGCCCGTGACGGCGCACCAGCCACCCCCTCACAACTGCGCCATCACCTCGTCCGATATCTCGAAATTCGCCGTGACGTTCTGCACGTCATCGTCGTCTTCCAGCGCCTCGATCAGCTTCATCAGCTTCTGCGCATCCTCCAGACCCAGCTCGGTCGTGGTGCTGGGCCGCCAGACGAACTTGGCCGAAAGGCTCTCGCCCAGCGCCTCTTCCAGCGCGTTGGACACTTCGCTCAGATCCGTATCCGCGCACCAGATGATGTGGGAACCGGGATCTTCGTCGCCATCCCCTTGATTTGTCTCGACATCCTCGGCGCCCGCTTCGATCGCGGCCATCATCACCGTATCGGCATCCCCGGCCGACAAGGGATAGCTCACCTGCCCCTTGCGCTCGAACATGAACGCGACCGAGCCCGTCTCGCCCAGGTTCCCACCATGCTTGGCAAAGAGCGAGCGCACGCTCGATGCGGTGCGGTTGCGGTTGTCGGTCATCGCCTCGACAATCACCGCCACGCCGTTCGGGCCATAGCCCTCGTAGCGGATTTCTTCATAGTTTTCAGCGTCCCCGCCGACCGCCTTCTTGATCGCGCGCTCGATCACGTCCTTGGGAACCGAGTTCGATTTCGCTTCCTTCACGGCCAGACGCAGGCGCGGGTTCTTGTCGGGATCGGGGTCGCCCATCTTGGCCGCGACCGTGATTTCCTTGGACAATTTGGAGAAAACCTTGGCGCGGATCTTGTCCTGCTTGCCCTTGCGGTGCTGGATATTCGCCCATTTGGAATGGCCTGCCATGGCGTCCTCTAGATGCTGTGTGATCCTGATCGGGCGCTCCTTACTCCATCGCGCGCGCCATGGGCAATGCCCCGCCTTGCGCGTTCCTGCCGCCGCATCACTCCCGACACCGCTTCCCCTAGCGCGATCAATCCTTTACCGCTGCTGGCCATGATTACCTTGCGCGTCACCGATCTTGCCTGCGCCCGTGGCCCCGCCCAGATCCTGTCGGGCGTCACCTTCGCGGTGGCTGCAGGTCAGGCGCTGATCCTGCGCGGCCCGAATGGCGCCGGAAAAACCACGCTATTGCGCACACTTGCGGGCCTCACCCCGCCCTTGGCCGGCCGGATCGACGCCGATCCCGACGCCATCGCCTATGCCTCCCACGCCGATGGGCTCAAGGCGCAGATGAGCGTCCTCGAGAACCTGCAATTCTGGGCCTCCGTCTTCGGCACCCGCGATCCCGCGCCCGCCATCGCGGCCTTTCACCTCGAACCCCTGCTCGACCGCCGCGCGGGCGAAATGTCGGCGGGCCAGAAACGCCGCCTGTCGCTGGCCCGCCTTCTGGTGACGGGCCGCCCGATCTGGTGCCTGGACGAGCCGACCGTCTCGCTCGATGCCGAAAACGTCGCCCGCTTTGCTGCCGCCGTCACCGCCCATCTGGAACAGGGCGGCAGCGCGGTCATCGCCACCCATATCGACCTCGGCCTGCCGCAGGCCGAAACGCTCGACATCACGCCCTTCGTCGCCAAACGCATCCGCACCGACGATCCGTTTGCGGAGCGTCTGGCATGATCGGCCTGTTGAAACGCGACCTGACCCTTGCCATCCGCGCCGGTGGCGGCTTTGGCCTGTCCCTGGCATTTTTCCTGATATTCACGACACTTGTCCCCTTCGGCGTCGGCCCCGAAACGCAAATCCTTGCCGATATCGCGCCGGGTATCTTGTGGCTTGGCGCGCTTCTGGCCTGTCTCCTGTCGCTCGACCGGATCTTCCAGCTTGATTGGGAGGACGGCACGCTCGACCTGATCGCCACCTCGCCCGTCCCCCTCGAAGGGCTCGCCGCGATGAAAGCGCTGGCGCATTGGATCACCACGGGCCTGCCGCTGGTCGCAGCCGCCCCCGTGCTCGGCCTGTTGCTGAACCTGCCCGGCCCCGCCTATCCCTGGCTGGTCGCGGCGCTGGCTCTCGGCACGCCCGCGCTGTCGGCCATCGGCACCTTCGGCGCGGCGCTGACCGTGGGGATCAAGCGTGGCGGGCTCCTGTTGTCGCTCCTGGTCCTGCCGCTCTACATGCCGACGCTCATTTTCGGGGCGCTCTGCGTGACGCGCGGGGCCGATGGGCTCGACGCCATGACCCCCCTGATTCTCATGGGCGGCATCACGCTGGGCAGCCTTGCGATCCTGCCCTTTGCCGCCGCTGCCGCCCTCCGCGTCAATCTGCGCTAGCCCCGCGCCGTGTTGCCCCATTGTGAGCGCAATCAGCCCTGTCTAAGTTCCGCGCCATGGCTTCGATCTGGGAATACGCGAACCCGCGCAAATTCATGGCGACCTCCGCCTTTCTCCTGCCCTGGACGGCGGGGATCGCGGCGCTTTGCCTTGTCACGGGCCTTGTCTGGGGCTTTTTCTTCACGCCCGACGATTTCCGGCAGGGATCGACGGTCAAGATCATCTATGTCCACGTGCCCTCGGCCATCATGGCGATCAACGCCTGGCTGATGATGCTGGTGGCCTCGCTGATCTGGGTCATCCGCCGCCACCATGTGAGCGCGCTCGCGGCCAAGGCCGCAGCGCCCGTGGGCATGGTCTTCACCCTGATCGCACTGGCCACCGGCGCGCTTTGGGGCCAGCCCATGTGGGGGACATGGTGGGAATGGGATCCGCGCCTGACCTCGTTCCTGATCCTGTTTCTCTTCTATCTCGGCTACATGGCTTTGTGGGAAGCGATCGACAATCCCGACAGCGCGGCCGATCTGACGGCGGTCCTGTGCCTTGTCGGGTCGGTTTTCGCGATCATCTCGCGCTATGCGCTTTTGTTCTGGAACCAGGGCCTGCACCAGGGCGCGACGCTGTCGCTTGACCGTGAGCAGAACATTTCCAACGTCTTCTGGTATCCGCTCGTGATCACGTTGGCGGGTTTCGGCTTTCTCTTCATCGCGCTCGTGCTCTACCGCACCCAGACGGAAATCCGCGCCCGCCGCCTCAAGGCGCTGATCGCGCAGGAAAGGATGGCCTGATCATGCCCGATCTCGGCACTTACGCCCTTCCCGTCCTGTCCTCCTATGCCGTGTCGCTGGGACTGCTTGTCGCGCTCATCGTCGCGTCGGTGTGGAAAGCACGCCGGGTCCGCGCCCGGCTTGAAGGCGTCGAGAACCGCCGGGGCCGCAGCGCATGAAGATGAACTGGCTGATGGTGCTGCCCGTGGTGCTGACCATGGGGTTTTTCGGTGTCGCGGGCTATCAGTTGATGAACAACCAGAACGCCCTGCAACAGGGCGTCGACACACAGGCCCTGCCCTCTGCCCAACAGGGGCGCGCGGCCCCGGGCCTCGACCTGCAACCCTTGGGCCAGACGCCGCTGCTCACCCGCGAGGCACTTCAGGGCAATGGCCTTGTCATGGTGAATTTCTTCGCCTCCTGGTGCCCGCCCTGCCGCGCCGAACATCCCGTCCTGACCGCGCTGGCCGAAGCGGGTGTGCCGCTTTACGGCGTGAATTACCGCGACCGGATCGATCAGGCGCTGGGGTTCCTTGACGAGCTGGGCAATCCCTATGACGCCATCGGGCGCGACGAACAGGCCCGCAACGGGGCTGATTGGGGCGTGGTGGCCATGCCCGAAACCTTCTTCATCGACGACACGGGCACGGTCGTCCTGCATTTCCGCGGTCCCGTGACCGAACGCTCGATCCGCACCCAGATCCGCCCCGCGCTCGAGGCGGCGGGCCACGATCTTCCCCGCCTGCCGGGTGAGGATGCGACCGGCGGTTAAGCCGCGCACCATCTGCCACAACATCTTGCAACACCGCGTCCATGGCGGAGTGTTCGCACTGGCCAAGCCCCGGATTTTTCCCTAGGCTCCCCCCGTGGTCGCAAGGCTACCCGCAAGCCACCTTGGGGAAGGCGGATGCGGACGGAAGAAGAGCTGCCAGTGCTGGATTTCAGACGGTCTTCAAAACAGGCGCGCGACCGCCGTCGCAGGCTTTATACCAGCCTTGCCAAGTCGACCGTCTGGGCGGCGGCTTTCGGCCTGTCCGTGGCCAGCTCGACCGGTATCGCCGAAACCCCGACCGACTTTCAGGGCAGCTTCATGGTTGCCGATGAAATGCAATACGACCCGGCGACCGAAACGCTGGAGGCGCGCGGCAATATCGAGATCTACAACGCCGGGCGGCGGCTGACCGCCTCCTCCGTGGTCTACCAGGGGGTGGATGGCCGGGTTTCGGTGATCGGGCCGCTGACCATCCAGGACAGCACGACCGGCACGCGCACCTTTGCCGAATTCGCCGATCTGTCCACCGACATGCAGGATTTCGTCGTGATCTCGGCCCGCCACCTGATGCAGGACCAGTTGCAACTGGCCTCTGCCGAAATGGAACGGACCGAGGGGCGTTTCACCGAATGGCGGCTCGTCACCGCCTCCTATTGCCAGGTCTGCGAGAATCGCCCGACGCCGCTGTGGGAAATCCGCGCCCAGCGCGCGACCCATGACCAGCTCGAGCGGATGATCTACCTGCGCAACGCGCAATTCCGCGTGGCGGGCGTGCCTGTCGGCTATCTTCCATACCTGCGGATGCCCGACCCGACGGTGGAACGGGCCAACGGGCTTTTGCGCGCCTCGATCCGGTCGAGCAGCGTTTCGGGCACGACGCTCCGCCTGCCCTATTTCATTACGCTCGGCGATCATGCGGATGTGACGCTGACGCCGAACTTCACCTTGGGCGGGGCCACAGGGGTCCTGAACACGCTGGAAGGTCGCTATCGCCAATCCTTTGCGTATGGGGATATCGAGTTGAACGGGGCCGTGACGCGGCAGGGACCCAATTCGCGCGGCGCGCAGGCCTACCTTTTCGGAAACGGCGAATTTTCCTTTCCGTCCGGCTTTGACCTGGCCTTCCAGGTGCAAGATGCCAGCCACCGCACCTATCTGGCCGATCAGAATTTCTTTGGCGGCACGACCGAGACTTTCACCGGCACGCCGCTCAGATTCGACGCTGCGACCCTCATCTCCTCCCTGTCGGTCAACCGCACCAGGCCGGGCGAGATCGTGAGCTTCACCGGCCGCATCCTCGAAAGCCTGCAACCCCCGAACGCCACGCTCGATCACCCTTCGGCGGATCTGAATGCCGAATATGCCCGCTGGTTCGAGATCAACGGGATTCCGGGTGAATTCCTGTTCAACACCGTGGCGCAGGCCGAATACAACGATTTCGGCCCCACCAATGCCCGTCGGCGCGACATCGAACGCGTCTTCGCCGGCCTGCGCTGGCGGGAAAGCTGGGATATCGGCGCGGGCTTCGTTCTGGACGGGGAACTGGCCGGCTTCTCCGACAATTACAACATCAGCGACGATCCCGCAGCCTTGGCGCAACAGCGCACCGCCCACAGGCTCGCCGTGGTGGCGCTCCGCTGGCCATGGGAAGGGACCATGGCCAATGGCACGCGCCATAGCTTCGAGCCCTTCGTGCGCCAGATCGCCTTTCGCGGCGCCGGGGCCGTGGTGCCTAGCGTCGATGGCACGATCGACAGTTTCGATCCGAACAACCGCTTCGCCCTCAGCCGCTTTCGCCGTCTGGACCGGCCCCAGGATTTCGACGCGACCGAGATCGGCTTCGATTACGATATCTTCCTGTCCACCGGTTGGTCTGTCGGAACGCGGATCGAGCGGGATTTCCTCTGGAACATACCCGCGGGCGGCTATGACGGCGGCCCGCTCTATACGGCACGGTTGGGATACAGCAATGCCGGCCTGACTGCGACCGCAAGCCAGGTCCATAACGGCGATTTCGACCCTGTGCGCCGCGTTGCTGCCCTGTCCTATGGATGGGATCACGGGCAACTCGGCGCGACCTACAGCCGATCGGAAATCGATCAGGACCTCGGCACCACAAGCAGGACCGAACTGATCTCTGCCAACCTCTCCTGGACAGTTCTTGACGGACTCACGCTCCTGTCCGACCTCACCCGCGACCGGAGCAGCACCGACTCCTCCTTCGCGGCGGGCGGCTTCACCTTCGATGATGGGGATGTCTGGTCCTCCAGCCTCATGACCAATTACAGCATCGACGATGCCGAGGTGGACACCCATGCCTTTTCGCTCGCGCGCGATCTCGATTGGGGCGGCACGGCGCGGGTGACCTATGACTACGACCGCGACACGCAGCGCGCGATCGGCCTTGGCCTTGATTACGTGAATGAATGCGTCAGCCTGCAAAGCGAGCTCTTGCGCCGCCAGTCGGTGATCCAGGATGCGCAACCCGCGCTCGAACTGACCATCTCGGTCGAATTCGGCGGGTTCTCGCCCCGTCAGGGTCGTCGCTGCGGCTGAAGAGGCACGTGCCGGTTCTGACCCACCGTTCCGGTCCGGTTCTGACCTGTTCTTTTCGGTTCTGATCTGGGCTGCCCTATCCAGCCTTCGTCTGGACCGCCCTGTCCAGTGCTGGTCTGGACCGCCCTCTCAGGCCCGGACACCTCCCCGTCTCTGCCCGCCCGGATGACCCATGCCTTGCAGGGCCGGACCTCTGTCTTGCCTTCGCCTTCTCATGCCCTCGCCGATGGCACGCCCCGCGACCACATTGCCGTAGTCAGGGGCGGCCCTCACCCCTCACCCCTCAGCCCTCAGCTCGCAGCCTCCCGCCCCAGCAGCCGGTCCAAGCACCCCACCCCGCCTAGTAGATGTACCGGATCTGATCCGTCCAATACCGTTCGATCCGCTTGAGCGAATGGTTCACCCGGTCCAGACCGTCGATCCCCAGCACGCCGTGGCGTTCCAACCCCTCCGCATGGCGCGCGAACAACAGCGCCACCACCTCCCGGATATGGCGCCCCCGCTCGGTCAGGCGCACCCTGACAGACCGGCGGTCGATCTCGCAGCGTTGATGGTGCATGTAGCCCATGTCCACGAGCTTCTTCAGGTTGTAGCTGACGTTCGAGCCCTGGTAATAGCCGCGCGTCTTCAATTCGCCCGCCGTCACCTCGTGTTCGCCGATGTTGAACAGCAAGAGCGCCTGCACGGCATTGATGTCCAGAATGCCCAGGCGCTCGAATTCATCCTTGATGACATCGAGCAAGAGCCGGTGCAGCCGTTCGACCATGGCCAGCGAATCGAGATAGGCGGACAGGAACCCTGTCCGGGTCGCCGCGGGGGGGGCATGCACGCTCATCATGGGCCTCGCATCATCTGCTACGGGCCCAGACCTCGCACGAGATTCGGAAATATCGGGTTAACGCCGCAGCAGCCTCAGCGCGCCAGACCCGCCCCATCCACCAGGCGGTCGAGAAAGGGGCGATGCGCCACCGGCGCCTCGGCCTGACCCGACACCCATTGGTACAGGTCGTGATCGGCCTCGGCCATCACCGCCTCGAAGGCATCGAGCGTCGCATCATCGGCCAAGGCCAGATGCCGATCCGCCCAACCGCCCAGGATCAGGTCCATCTCCTTGATCCCCCGGTGCCAGGCCCGCATCCGCAGCCGCTTGATCCGGATCTCCCGCGTCTCGTCCATCGCTCACACCCTGTTCGACATTGCCAGCCGCAGCCGCTTTTCCAGCCGCCCCATCCGTTCGGCCAGCCGCGCCTGCTCCACCTTCATCGACCGTAAATCGCCCAAAAGCGCAAGCAGGTCGTCCGACAGCGGCTCGGGCGTTTCCGGCCCGTCCAGCCCATCGCCCTGCCCCGTCAACAGCCACATGATCGACACGCCCAGCATGCCCGCCAGCATCTGCAGCTTGTTGGCGCGCGGTTCGGACTGATCGTTTTCCCAGGCCCGCACCGTCTTGACCTTCACGCCCATGCGCCGCGCCAGTTCCGTCTGGCTCAGCCCCGCCGCCTCGCGCGCGCCGGTCATCCGGTCGCCAAAGGTCGCCGTGTCGCCGTCATACCAGCCCGGACCTTCCTGCACCTCTGTCGTCATCGCCATTCCCTTCCCGGCTTGCCTGTTCCGGCGCACCCATCCTGTCTTGCCCATGCTGTCTTGATCGTCACAGGTCCGCACCCTAATGGTGTGGCCGACGAATTGCCACCCGGCAGCCCGAAACCCCTGCCTGCCCAACAAGGATGCACGCCCATGCCCTTCCTGTCCGACACGCTCGCCCGCGTGAAGCCCTCGCCCACCATCGCCGTCTCGAACCTCGCGGCCGACCTCAAGGCACAGGGCAAGGACGTGATCGGGCTCGGCGCGGGCGAACCCGATTTCGACACGCCCCAGAACATCAAGGATGCGGCCATCGCGGCCATCGTCGCGGGCAAGACGAAATACACCGCCGTCGACGGCATCCCCGAGCTCAAGAAAGCGATCTGCGCCAAGTTCAAGCGCGACAACGATCTCGACTACACGCCCGCGCAGGTCACCGTCGGCACGGGCGGCAAGCAGATCCTCTACAATGCGCTGATGGCAACGCTCAATCCCGGCGACGAGGTGATCATCCCCGCCCCCTATTGGGTCAGCTACCCCGACATGGTGCTCCTTGCGGGCGGCACCCCCGTCTTCGTCGAAGGCCCGAGCCAGAACGGCTACAAGATCACGCCCGAGGATCTGGAGGCCGCGATCACGCCCAACACCAAGTGGTTCATCTTCAACTCGCCCTCGAACCCCACGGGTGCGGGCTATACGGCGGCCGAACTCAAGGGCCTGACCGATGTGCTGATGCGCCATCCCCATGTCTGGGTCATGACCGACGACATGTACGAACACCTCGTCTACGACGATTACGAATTCGCCACCCCCGCCCAGGTCGAACCGCGCCTCTATGACCGCACGCTCACCTGCAACGGCGTGTCCAAGGCCTATGCCATGACCGGCTGGCGCATCGGCTATGCCGCAGGCCCGGTCGAGCTGATCAAGGCCATGGGCAAGGTGCAATCGCAATCGACCTCGAACCCCTGTTCGGTCAGCCAATGGGCCGCGGTCGAGGCGCTGAACGGCCCGCAGGATTACATCGCGACCAACAACGAGATGTTCAAACGCCGCCGCGACCTCGTGGTCTCGATGCTGTCCGAGATCGAGGGGATGGACTGCCCCGTCCCCGAAGGCGCCTTCTACGTCTATCCCTCCATCGCGGGCCTGATCGGCAAGACCACCGCCGCAGGCACGCTGATCGACACGGACGAAACCTTCGCCAAGGCGCTTCTGGAGGAAACCGGCGTCGCGGTCGTCTTCGGCGGAGCCTTCGGCCTCTCGCCCGCCTTCCGCATCAGCTATGCGACGGCGGATGAAACGCTGCGCGAGGCCTGCACCCGCATCCAGCGCTTCTGCGCCGCGCTCACCTGACGGGGCAACGGGGGCTAGCTCAGGCTCAAGACCCCCATCCAGACCAAGACCGCGATCCGGGCCAGATCGGCCTGGATCGCGGGTCCCACGTGGCGCGCCGCCGACCGCCACACGCCCATCGTGGCCACGAAGTTGAAGGGCAGGGACAGCCCATATCCCACCCCGAGCGCCAGTAGCGGCAGATCAAGGGTGATGAGCCACAGAAATCCAAGGCTCGTGGACAGATTGACCAAAAGCCCGCCCAGAACCGCCCAGCTCCAGAAGGCATCGCCAAGCGGCAGGTCGCCCCGCCAAAGATCCCCGATCACGCGCATGGCGCAAAGATCGCACCACGGCACACCTCGCGCAATCTCTCCCGTTCCCCCCCGCGCGCGTCCCGCGTCACTTGCCCGCCTTGCGCCGCCCGCACCGACGCGCGACCAATTCCCATGCCCCGCGAAACGCCCCAAGCCGCCTTCTGGAACCGTGTCGCGCAGCGTTATGCCGCCATGCCCATGCGCAACCCCGCCACCTGGGAGGAAACGCTGGCGCGCACCATGGCCCTCCTCCCGCCCGGGGCCCAAGTCCTCGAACTGGGCTGCGGCACCGGCACGACCGCCTGCCGCCTCGCCCCCCATGTCGCGCGCTACATCGCCACCGACGATGCCGCAGCCATGATCGCCATCGCCACCGAAAAGGGCGCGGATACGCCCAATCTCACGCTCCTCCAGGCCCGCCCCGGCGACGGCAGCCTGCCCGAGGGCCCTTTCGACGCGATCCTTGCCTTCAACCTCCTGCATCTCCTGCCCGACCGCGCCGCCGCCCTGCGCGAGGCGCATCGCCTGCTGAAACCCGGCGGGCATCTCATCACCAAGACACCCTGCCTCGGCGGCCGCTGGCTCCTCCTCTGGCCGCTCCTGCGCAGCCTGCAACGCGCAGGCAAACTGCCCCCCTTCCGCTTCCTCTCCCCCCGCAAACTAGAGACCGAGATCAAAAGCGCAGGCTTCACCCTCACCGACCGCGCCGACCTGCCCCGCCGCCCGCCACAACGCTTCCTCGTCGCCCGGAAACCCTGACCCCCTTCATCTTGGCCGAAAAACTCCGGGGGAGTCGCCTCTGGCGACGGGGGCAGAGCCCCCTAATCAAGGACTCGTCGCTTCCAGCGACGGGGGCAGAGCCCCCACCTTGCGCCGCCCGCACAGACCCCTACCTTCCCCCCATGGTCCTGACCTTCACCGAGGCCGGCATCTATTGCCCGGCGGCCGATGCCCATATCGACCCTTGGCGCCCCGTGGACCGGGCGCTCATCACCCATGGCCATTCCGACCATGCCCGCTGGGGCCACAAACGCTACCTCGCGACCGAGGCCGCCGCCCCCGTGATCCGCCACCGCCTGGGCGACATCACGCTCCAGACCATCCGCTATGGCGAAAGCCTCCGCATGGGCGATGCCACGATCAGCTATCACCCCGCGGGCCATGTGCCGGGCTCGGCCCAGATCCGGGTCGAGGTGGGGGGCGAGGTCTGGGTCGTCTCGGGCGATTACAAGACCACGCCCGACGGGCTCTCCGAACCCTTCGAGCCGCTCCGTTGCCATGCCTTCATCTCCGAATGCACCTTCGGCCTGCCGATCTTCCGCTGGCCGGACGAGGCGACACTGGCGCGCGAGATCAACGCCTGGTGGCTTGAGGCCCGCGCCAAGGGCCAGAGTGCCATCCTCGGCGTCTATGCGCTCGGCAAGGCGCAGCGCGTCCTGCGCCTTCTCGATCCCGCGATCGGCCCGATCCTGACCCATGGCGCGGTGGAGGCCACGACCGAGGTTCTGCGCGCCCAGGGCATCGCGCTCCCCCCCACGATCCCCGTCACCCAAAGCCTCGACCTCAAGGCGCATCGCGGCGCGATGGTGCTGGCCCCACCCGCAGCCCTCGGCTCTTCCTGGATGCGCAAATTCGGCCCCGTCTCGACCGGTTTCGCCTCGGGCTGGATGCAGCTTCGGGGCGTGCGCCGCAGACGCGCGGCCGACAGGGGCTTCGTCGTCTCCGATCATGCCGATTGGGCGGGGCTGAACGCCGCCATCGCCGAAACCGGCGCCGAAAGGATCTTCGTAACCCACGGCTACACCACGCAATTCGCCCAGTGGCTCCGGTCCCAAGGCCATGACGCGGGTATCGTGGAGACCGAGTTCGGCGGCGAAACCCTCGACGATCCGACCCCGGCAGAGGGGGTGGAATGACCGACCTGACCGCCCTTGACCGATTCTGGCGCTTCACCGCGCGTTGGCTCGACCGCCCGGTCCTGACAGCCCTCCCCTCCCAGCGCCTCCTGCGCGGCCTCTTCGCGCTTTCGGCCCGGATGGGCAGCGCGCTGCCCCCCGGCGCGACCCTCGCCCGTGACACGCGGGGATGGCTCTGGATCACGCCACAGGGCGTGGCCCCCGACGCGCCCCTCCTCATGTATCTGCACGGCGGCGGCTTCACCATCGGCAGCCCGCGCACCCACGCGGCCCTTGCCGCCCATCTCGCCGCCCATGCGAGGCTGCGCGTGGTCCTGCCGCGCTACCGGCTCGCCCCCGAACATCCCGCGCCCGCCGCCCGCCAGGACGCCATCGCCGCCTACCAACGCCTGGTCGAAGCCGGAACGCCCCCCGCAGCCCTCGCAGGCGACAGCGCGGGCGGTAATCTGGCGCTTCTCCTCGCCCAGCATGCCCGCGACACGGGCCTGCCCCTGCCGCGCGCCATGGCGCTCATCGCGCCCGCAGCAGACCTCGGCGGCGACATCGCCGCCCGCTTCGCCGCCGCGCCCGGGGAAATCCTGATCCCCCCCGCCTGGGCCCGCCGCATCCGCCGCGCCTATCTGCCCGGTGTCGACCCGACCGATCCGACCATCTCGCCCCTCTCGGGCGACCTCTCCGGCCTGCCGCCCACGCTCCTCCATGCCGGCGCCGAAGAGGCCTTGGCCGATGAGGCGCACCGCCTCGCCGCCGCCATGGACGACGCCCAGCTCTCCCTCTGGCCGGGTCTCCCCCATGTCTGGCACCTCCATGCGGGCCGCGCCCCCGCCGCCGACCGCGCGCTCGCCGATCTCGGGGCCTTCCTCGCGGCCCGGATCCGGCCATGAAAGACTTCGCCACCCTCTTCACCACGCTGGACCAGACCACCAAGACCAGCGTCAAGACCGCAGCGCTGGCGGAGTATTTCCGCACGGCCCCGGCCGATGACCGGCTCTGGACCGTGGCGCTCCTCTCGGGCCGCCGCCCCCGCCGCGCGATCACCACGACGCGCCTGCGCGAATGGGCCGCCGAACGCGCGGGCATCCCCCTGTGGCTCTTCGAAGCCTGCTACCCCGTCGTGGGCGATCTCTCCGAAACCATCGCCCTCGTCCTGCCCCCGCCCGCCACGACCCTCGAAAACTCCCTCACCGGCTGGATCACGCAACTCCGCGCGCTCGACCGCGCCGATGATGCCACCCGCAAGCACTTCGTCCTCACCGCCTGGGACGGGCTCGCCCCCACCGAGCGCTTCGTCTTCAACAAGCTCATCACCGGCGGCTGGCGCATGGGCGTGAGCCAGAAACTCATGACCCGCGCGCTGGCCCAGGCCACCGGGATCGACGAGGCCGAACTGACCCACCGCCTCATGGGCGACTGGTCCCCCGACACGACAAGCTGGGACAGCCTCATCACCGCCCCCGATCCCACGGCGGACCTCTCGCGCCCCTATCCCTTCAGCCTCGCCCATCCGCTCGAGGATGCGCCCGAAACGCTTGGCCCCGTCACCGACTGGATCGCCGAACACAAATGGGACGGCATCCGGGGCCAATTGATCCTGCGCGGCGGCGACCACCACCTCTGGTCGCGGGGCGAGGATCTGATGACCGACCGCTTCCCCGAACTGGCGCAGCTCACCGATTTCCTGCCAACCGGCACCGTCCTCGACGGCGAGGTCCTCGCCTGGAACCACGCCACCGACGCCCCGCTCGGCTTTTCCAGCCTGCAACCCCGCATCGGGCGCAAATCCGTGCCGAAAAAACTGCTGGCCGAGGCGCCCGTGATCGTCATGGCCTATGACCTGCTCGAATGGCAGGGCGCCGATATCCGCGACTGGCCGCTCTCACGCCGCCGCGACACGCTTGCGACCGTGCTGACCGCCCTCCCCCCCGGTCTGCCCCTGCGCCTCTCGCCCCCGATTGCCGCCAACGATTGGGCCGATCTCGCCCGCATCCGCGCCACCGCGCGCGACATCGGGGCCGAGGGGCTGATGCTCAAACGCACATCCTCCCCCTACCTGCCCGGCCGCCGCCGGGGCGATTGGTGGAAATGGAAACTCGACCCCCTGACCATCGACGCCGTGATGATCTATGCGCAGGCAGGCTCCGGGCGGCGGGCCACGCTCTACACCGATTTCACCTTCGCCGTGCGCGATGGCGACGCGCTTGTCCCCTTCACCAAGGCCTATTCCGGTCTCACCGACGCCGAATTCCGCGAAATCACCGCCTGGGTCCGCAAGAACACGACAGACCGTTTCGGCCCGGTCCGCGCCGTCACACCCCAGCATGTGTTCGAGATCGCCTTCGAAGGCATCCAGGCCAGCCCCCGCCACAAATCCGGCGTGGCGCTCCGCTTTCCGCGCATGGTGCGCTGGCGGCGCGACAAACCCGTGGCCGAGGCCAATACGCTCGACGATCTCAAGGCGATGCTCGCCCAATACGGCTGAACCGCCGCCCCCACCGCCCAATCCTTTGGCAAACGCCCGCAATCCGGGCAGCCCACGGGATGGACCCGACCACCCCCGTCGCGCTACCCTGTCCCTCCACCGGAACCGGGCCCGCGCCCGCGCGCTGGCCCCAGCAAGGGGGAGAGACCCGATGGACCACAAGGATCTCGTGCAATACGCGCGCAGCCTCTACGACGCCCATGGCGACAAGGCCGAAGCCGAAGCCGCCCGCAAAGCCGCCGCATCGCGTGACGCAGGCGATGCGCAAGACGCCGAAAAATGGGACAAGATCCGCCGCCACATCAGCGAATTGCGCGGCCCCCGCGCGACCTGACACGACCCTGCGACAAGCCACCGCGCAGCCCCATGGCTGGTCCTCTGCGCCCCGCCCGCTACGTCGCGCGGCATGAGCATGATCGCCCTTCTTCTCGCCGCCACCCTGCTTGGGGGCATGGTGTTTTTCAGCTTCGGCTTCGCGCCGGTCTTGTTCGCGCAATTGCCGATGGACAAGGTGCGCCCGCTCCTGCGCGGCACCTTCCCCTATTACTACCTCGCCGTGATCGCCCTCTCGGGCCTTGCGGCGCTGGTCACGATCCCGGTGTCGGTCCTCGCTGCGGCGCTTCTCGGTGCCATCTGCCTCGGCACGATCTATGCCCGTCAGGACCTGATGGGCCGGATCAATGCCGCGACCGACCGGGGCGACAGCGGGGCCTTCAAACGGCTCCACGGGCTTTCGGTCGTGATCCAGCTCCTCCAGATCGGCCTTGCCGGCTGGGCCGTGATCTTGCTCGGCTGATCCGCCTCAGGCGACGGCGGCCACCGGCATGGGCCTCCGGCTCTCCGCCCAGGCCCTCGCCGCCGCGCCAAAGGCCTCGAACAGGGGACGGCTCACCGGATCCTGCGCCGCGCGATATTCCGGATGCCATTGCACCGACAGGGTGAAGCCCGGCGCGCCCTCGATATAGATCGCTTCGGGCGTGCCATCGGGCGCATGCCCGTCGATCACCACGCCGCCCCCGGGCCGCTTGATTCCCTGCCCGTGCAGCGTGTTGGTCATCACCTCCGTCGCGCCGAAGATGCGGTGAAACGGCCCGCCCTCGGTCAGCGTCACGACATGGCGCAGCGCGAATTTCTCCTCGATCGTGCCATCGGGCGGCATGCGATGGTTCATCCGTCCCGGCAGATCGCGGATCTCGGGGTAGAGCGAGCCGCCCATGGCGACATTCACCTCCTGAAAGCCCCGGCAGACGCCCAAAAACGGCTGGCCACGCTCGACACAGGCCCGGATCAGCGGCAGCGCCACCGCATCGCGCGCCCGGTCGAATGCGCCATGCGCCTCCGTCTCGGCCTCGCCGTATTCCTCGGGATGGACATTGGGCCGCCCGCCGGTGAACAGGAAGCCGTCGCAGACCTCCACCAGCTCGGCCACGCTGACAAAGCGCGGATCGGCCGGGATCACGAGCGGCAGCCCCCCCGCCACCTCCGACACGGCCTCCGCATTCATCGCGCCGCCCGCATAGGTGCGATACTGCTCGTTCACGAGATGCTGGTTGCCGATGATGCCGATGACGGGCCGCGCCATGTGGTCTCCCCTGTGCATGCCCACCAGATGTAGCGCCATTTCCTGCAAACGAAAAGACCGCCGCAGCGGGCGATTGCCCTGCCGCGCTGCATCTGCCCGCAAAACAGGCAGGCGAAAGGCGCGCCGCCCGGGCGTTACGCCGGCGCGCCACAGGCCCCGGGCAGGCGCGCCGTGACCTCGATCTCGATCAGCATGCGCGGATCCTGCAACCCCGCCACGATCATCGTCGCCGCAGGGCGCACCTCGCCCAGCCACTTGCGCGTCACGGGCCAGCAGGCGGGCCAAAGCGCGGCATCGGGCAGGATGTAGCGCACCCGCACCACGTCGGCCATCGACGCGCCCGCCTGGCCCAGCGCCGCCGCGATATTGGCGAAGGTCTGCTCGGCCTGCGCCGCGACATCCGCCGAGATCTGCATCGTCGCGTAATCGAACCCCGTCGTGCCCGCGACAAAGATCCAGCCGTCCTGCACCACGGCCCGCGAATAGCCGATCTCCCCCTCGAAGGGAGATCCCGACGAGATCAGCCTCCGGCTCAAGCCAGCGCCTCGAACCCCGCCGCAGCGATCCCCGCGACAGCCGCCGCCGCGTCATTGTCCGAGGTGTCGCCGGTGACGCCAACCGCCCCCACGACAGCACCATCGCGCAGCACCAGCACACCGCCCGGCACCGGCACGACCTTGCCACCGAAAGCCCCGTTCACGGCCGCCATGAAATAGGCCTGCGCCTCCGCGCGGGCCATCTGCGCGCTGCCGGGCATCCCCAGCATCACCGCGCCATAGGCCTTGGCCCGCGCGATCTCGAACCGGCCCGGGCTCGCCCCGTCCTCGCGCTCGAAAGCCAGCAGGTTGCCGCCCGCATCCAGCACGCAGACCGACAGGGGCTTCAACCCCATCTCCCGGCCCTTGGCGCGCGCCACCGCGATCATCTCGCGCGCTGCATCCAAAGTAATCATTTATCAACACTCCCTCTGATCTCTTAACCCGCCGTTAAGGCGCTTAACCCCCGATTAAGGTTAACGCGCCCCCCCTTCATCTTGGTAAAAAACTCCGGGGGAGCCCGGAACGGGCGGGGGCAGAGCCCCCATCCTCAGGCCGCCTTCAACTCCAGCCGCCGGGCATGCAGCACCGGCTCGGTATAGCCAGACGGCTGCTCGCGGCCCTTGAACACCAGGTCGCAAGCGGCGGCAAAGGCGATGCCGTTGAAGCCGGGCGCCATCGGCACATAGCCCGGATCGCCCGCATTCTGCCGATCCACGACCGCCGCCATCCGGCGCAGGATCTCCATCACCTGCGCCTCGCTGACCACGCCGTGATGCAGCCAGTTGGCGATGTGCTGGGCCGAGATCCGGCAGGTCGCCCGATCCTCCATCAGCGCCACGTCGTTGATATCGGGCACTTTCGAACAGCCCACGCCCGCATCGATCCAGCGCACGACATAGCCCAGGATCCCTTGGGCGTTGTTCTCCACCTCGCGGGTGATCTGCGCCTCGGTCCAGCGCTGGTAGGAGGCCAGCGGGATATCGAGCAGCGCATTCACATAGGCGCGCCGCCCGCCCGCCTCCAGCTTTTGCTGGACGGCCGCGACATTGACCTGGTGGTAATGCAGCGCATGGAGCGTCGCCGCCGTCGGGCTCGGCACCCAGGCGCAATTGGCGCCCGCGCGCGGATGCTCGATCTTGACCTCCAGCATCTCGGCCATGGCATCGGGCTTGGCCCACATGCCCTTGCCGATCTGCGCGCGCCCGCGCAGGCCGCATTCCAGGCCGATATCGACATTCTGGTTCTCGTAGGCCGCGATCCAGCTCTTGCGCTTGATGAAATCCTTGCGGGAAAACGGCCCCGCCTCCATCGAGGTGTGGATCTCGTCGCCCGTCCGGTCGAGGAACCCGGTGTTGATGAAGGCCACGCGATGCTTGGCCGCGCGGATGCATTCCTTGAGGTTCACGCTCGTGCGGCGCTCCTCGTCCATCACGCCCAGCTTGACCGTGTAGCGCGGCAGGCCCAGCACCTCCTCGACCTTGCTGAAGGTCTCGTCGGCAAAGGCGACTTCTTCCGGCCCATGCATCTTGGGCTTCACGACATAGACCGATCCCGCATGACTGTTGCGCAGACCTGCATCCTTCTTCAGGTCATGCATCGCGATCAGCACGGTGATCATCGCATCCATCAGACCCTCGTAGACCTCGGACCCGTCCTCGAGCAGGATGGCCGGGTTGGTCATCAGGTGGCCGACATTGCGCACCAGCATCAGCGCGCGGCCCTTGACCTGCATCGCCTGCCCGTCGGGGGCGACGTAATCCAGATCGGGCGCCAGCGCGCGGGTCATCATCTGCCCGCCCTTCTCGAAGGTCTCCGACAGATCGCCCTGCATCAGACCCAGCCAATTGCCATAGGCCAGCACCTTGTCCTCGGCATCGACGCAGGCGACCGAATCCTCGCAATCCATGATCGCGCTGACCGCCGCCTCCATCCGCACATCGGCAAGCCCTGCCTGGTCGCGCGACCCGATGGGATGGGTCCGGTCGAAGACCAGCTCGACATGCAAGCCGTTGTTGACCAGCAAAACCCGCTCGGGCGCCTTGGGATGGCCCCGGTAGCCTGCGAATTTTGCGGGCGTTTCCAGCGGCTTGTCGTCGATCAGGAGCTGACCCTTGTCGATGTGGTAGCGCCGCGCATCGGCATGGCTGTGCCCCTCGATCGGAAAGGCGCTGTCCAGGAACACCCGCGCCCGGGCCACGACCCGTGCGCCGCGACCACGGTCGTAGCCACCACCCTTGGGCTGGCTGCCCATCGCATCCGTGCCGTAGAACGCGTCATAAAGACTGCCCCACCGCGCATTGGCCGCGTTCAGCGCAAAGCGCGCATTGGTGATCGGCACCACCAGCTGGGGGCCCGCGACCGTCGCGATCTCGGGATCGATGCGGTCGGTGTCGATCGCAAAGGCATCGCCCTCGGGCATGAGGTAGCCGATCTCGCGCAAAAAGGCCTCGTAGGCATCCGCGTCATGCGGCTGCCCCCGGCGCGCGACATGCCAGGCGTCGATCTTGGCCTGCAGATCCTGCCTTTTGTCCAAAAGCGCCCGGTTCTTGGCCGCAAAGCCGTTCAGCAGCTCCGAGAACCCCGTCCAGAACACATCCGCCGCGATCCCCGTGCCGGGAATCGCCCGCGTCTCGATGAAATCGGCCAGCACCGTCGACACCTGCAAACGCCCGCGCGTCACATATTCCGCCATGTTCACCCCTCCGATGTTGTCTCGCCGGTATCCCGCAGCATACCGGCCCCTCGCGGTGCGGATTACGGAAAAAGTTTCCGATCGGCAACAGCCCCCGGACGCGATATCTCACCGAAGACGCGCGATGGCCTCCGCCTCGCTCAGACGGGGCAGGACCGGACCGGCCGCGCCCCCGTCCTGGGGGCGTCCAGCCCCCTCCTCGGGCGACCAGAGGCTTTCGCAGGCCAGCCCCTGCGCCAGGATCAGGCCATGCTGCGCCAGTTGCAGCTGATGCCAGGTCACATTGGCCCCGAACTCGAAAACCCCGTGCCCCAGCGCCACCAGGGCCGAGGCAGGCACAAGCACGCTCTCGCCGTGAAGCTCGGCCCGCAGCCCCAGGTTACCCGACACCAGCAGATCGTCGCTCAGATCCCAGAACCCGCGCCGGAACCGGATCGGGGCGGCGCGCCCCCGCGCGGCCACGCTCTGCACCAGCCGACGCACCACCGGTTCGAACCTCTCGGCCCCGGTCCAGACCAGGTCGCCCTCTTCGATCTGCTCGATGGGCCGCTTGCCCTTCACGGTCAGGATCAGCGTGCCGGAATGGAACCCGCCATGAAACCTTGCGCCCTCGCCCTTCAGCGCCACCGGCAGCGACAGGTTGTAATCCTGCCCCGCGCGCAGGGGCAGCGGCGCGGTGATCACCGTCACGGGGCCGGACCGGCTCTCGATCACATGCGCGCTCAGCGTCACGTTCTTGGCCGCATCGACAAGCGTCCAGACGGGTTGGACCACATCCCCCGCCACAACCTGCACCCGTCCGATCCGCACGGGCTCCGCCACGCTTCCCGCCTCCAGCCGCAAGGGCACCGGCACGGCGCCGCGCGACAGGGCCACGGGCAGGCTTTGGCCCGTCTGGGCCGCCAGATGGGGATCGGCGGGCAGGCTGCCGCCGAAATCCGTTTCAAGATAGGCATAGACCGTATTGGTCGACATCATGACACCCCCACCGCGCGGCAGGGGCGCGATGCACCGCAGTTTGATCAGCCGCGCCTCTGCCCGCGCTCCCCGCCCGTGTCGCCGCCCTTGGGCCGCGTATCCCGGCACCGATCCGAGCAGTAGCGCACCTCGTCCCAGACCTTTTCCCACTTTTTCCGCCAGGTAAAGGGGCGGCCACAGGTGGCGCAGGGCTTCTGGGGCAGATCGGATTTCTTGCGCATGCGGGCCATGCAGGCGCATCTATGGCGGACCGGGCGGGCGGCAAGCCCCTCACAGATCGAGGCTCAACTGCCCCGCCCCGCCCCCGCCGCGCCGCGCCTTTTTCGGGCTTCGGTCATTGACGAAGTGCCGCCCCGCGCCCCCATCCTTGCGGCTTGCGTGCTTTTCGACGATCCGCGCCGCCTCCGACCGAAAGGCATCGCCGTGGCGCAGGCCCCAGACCTTTTCGCGCGCCGCCCGGCCCGCCTGGACCAGGTCGATGACCGGCACCGGATAGCGCTTGCCCAGGATGCGCCCTGCCCCCTCCCAGCGCCACGGCTCCTGCAAGAAAGCGTCGGGCAGCTCGCGCAATTCGGGACACCAGTGCCGGGTGAATGCCCCGGTCGGGTCCTGGTCCAGCCCCTGTTTCACCGGGTTGTACATCCTGACCGTGTTCATGCCCGTCGTGCCCGATTGCATCTGCATCTGCGACCAATGGATGCCCGGCTCGTAATCGGTGAACATCCGCGCCAGATGCGGCCCTGTGGCCCGCCAATCGAGCCACAGGTGATAGCTCGCAAAGGACACAAGCATCGCCCGCATCCGGAAATTGAGCCAGCCCGTCGCATTCAGCGACCGCATGCAGGCATCGACAAAGGGAAAACCCGTCTCCCCCGCCTCCCAGGCCGCGCGCCGCACGGCATCATCGCCCCGCAACCCCTCATAGGCCGAATGCAGGCAGCGATGTTCCAGCGCGGGCTCATCCTCCAGCTTCTGCATGAAATGATCGCGCCAGGCGAGCCGCGCCTCGAAACTCTGCATCGCGCCCGACCAGCCTTCGCGCGTGCCCTTGGCCTGCCGTTTGCGCAGCGCCGCCGCCTCCGCCGCCTCGCGCGCCGAGATCGTGCCCCAGGCCAGATGCGGACTGAGCCGCGAACAGGCCGTAGCCCCCTCGAGCGGCGAGGACATGGCGCGCCGATAGTCGCGGCCACGGGTCTCGAGGAACGAGGACAAAAGCCCCAGCGCCTCTGCCCTGCCCCCCTTCTGCCGACCGGGGCAGGGGTCAAAGGCAAGGGACAGATCGCGCGCCTCCGGGATCTGTCCGGGGTCGAGGTCAAAGCCCTGGATCGCCTCCGGCACGGGCACCTGCGCGCCCCGGATCACCCGGTCGCGCCGCGCGGCCCAACCGTCGCGGCCCTTCAGCCGCCGGATGACCCCCATTTGCGGCAGCTCGTGCCAGGCAACGCCCATCGCGCCCAGCATCCCCGCCACGGCCCGGTCGCGCGCATAGCTCCAGCCATTGCCGGTTTCCTCGAGGCTCACAACCTCGCGGATGCCCGTCGCGGCGAGAAGCCCCGCCAGCACCTCGCTCGCCGGTCCCACCCGGACGATCAGCGGGGCGCCGAGCCGCGCCAGATCCTCGCGCAGCGCCCCAAGGCTCTCGGCCACGAACCGCCATTGCCGGGCCGAGGCGTCAGGTTGCGCCCATCCCTCCGGCTCCACGATGAACAGCGGCAGCACACGACCCCCCCGCGCCGCCGCTTGGGCCAACACCGGGTTGTCCTGCACCCGCAGGTCACGCTTGAACCAAACAAGAACATCCGCACTCATGGCGGGGCAGATAGCAGGTGGAACAGGCCTGTCAAAGGCCCTGACGCAAGTGCCCGGTCAGTTCGACACGGAGGGGGCGATGATCCCGTCCTCGGGGGCCTCGTCGCTGCCTGCGACCTGCAGCGCGATGAACCCCACCAGGATTACGGCGGCCAGAACGATCAGCCCGCGCAACACGGTCAGAACCGGCTTGTGGCGGCGTTCCTGTTTCTCGACATTGGTGCTCGGGGCGGACATGGCTGTCTCCTTTCGCCTTGGGTGTCGATCGGGCCGCAGACCCCGTCCGGGCCGGCGATCCCTGCCAGTCCACCTATGCGCGAAACCCAAGGAATCAAGGAATTTCCGCCCCCGCTGGCGGCCCGCGACCTTGCACAGCCCCGGCGCGCGGCCTAGCCTCCAGCCCGACCCATGCCCCCTCGGGCAGGACAGGAGAGACCATGAAAGACGCAAGCCCCCAGCCCATCCGCCTCGCCGATTACCACCCGCCCTCGCACCTGGTCGAGGCGGTGGAGCTGACCTTTCGGCTGGCCCCCCGGGGCACCCGCGTGCGCTCGAAAATCCGCTTCCGCGCCAATCCCGCCGGGTTGGAGAACGGCAACCTCCGGCTCGATGGCGAAAACCTCCGGCTTGTCTCCTGCGCGCTCGACGGCACGCCGCTCACAGCCCTCGATTACCTGCTCACGCCCGAAGGGCTGACCGTGCCCGCCGAACGCCTGCCCGGCCCCAGCTTCACCTGGGAGGCCGAGGTCGAGATCGACCCGGCGGACAACACCGCCCTCGAAGGGCTCTATACCTCCGGCGGCATGTTCTGCACCCAATGCGAGGCCGAAGGGTTCCGCAAGATCACCTTCTACCCCGACCGCCCCGACGTGATGGCCCCTTTCACCGTGCGCATCGAAAGCGACCTGCCCATCCTCCTGTCGAACGGCAACCCCGCCGCCTCCGGCCCCGGCTGGGCCGAATGGCACGATCCCTGGCCCAAACCCGCCTATCTCTTCGCGCTGGTCGCGGGCGACCTCGTGGCCCATTCCGACCGCTTCACCACGATGTCGGGCCGTGACGTCGCCCTCAACATCTGGGTGCGCCCCGGCGACGAGGACAAATGCGCCTATGCGATGGATGCGCTCAAACGGTCCATGCGCTGGGACGAAGAGGTCTATGGCCGCGAATACGATCTCGACGTGTTCAACATCGTCGCCGTCGACGATTTCAACATGGGCGCGATGGAGAACAAGGGGCTGAACATCTTCAACTCCAAATACGTCCTCGCGAGCCCAGAGACCGCGACCGACCGCGATTACGATTTCATCGAAAGCATCGTCGCGCATGAATATTTCCACAACTGGACCGGCAACCGCATCACCTGCCGCGACTGGTTCCAGCTCTGCCTCAAGGAGGGGCTGACGGTCTTTCGTGACCAGCAGTTCAGCGCCGATACCCGCAGCGCGCCCGTGCAGCGGATCGAGGATGTGCTGCAACTGCGCGCCCGCCAGTTCCGCGAGGATGCAGGCCCCCTGGCCCATAACGTGCGCCCCGACAGCTATGTCGAGATCAACAATTTCTACACCGCCACCGTCTATGAAAAGGGCGCGGAACTGATCGGGATGCTCCGCCGCATCGTTGGCGCGCAGGAATATCGCGCGGCCCTCGACGAATATTTCCGCCGCCATGACGGGCAGGCCTGCACGATCGAGGATTGGCTCGCCGTGTTCGAGGATGTGACGGGCCGCGACCTGTCGCAATTCAAGCGCTGGTATACCCAGGCCGGCACGCCCCGCGTTTCGGCCGAATGGCAGGTGGCCGAGGGGCGTCTGCACCTGCGCCTCGCCCAGGAGCTGCCCCCCACCCCCGGCCAACCGCTCAAGGAACCCGTGGTCATCCCCGTCGCCATGGGCCTCCTGTCGCCCGAGGGGGCAGAGCTTCTGCCCGAAACCACCGTCATCCTCGACGGGCCCGAGCTGACCCTTGATTTCGACCTCGACGAGATGGCGCGGCGCGCTTGCATCGCGCGGCCCGATCACGTGATCCCCTCGCTCCTGCGCGGGTTTTCGGCCCCCGTGATCCTCGATGCGGGCCTCAGCCGCGCGGATCGGCTGGTGCTTCTGGCCCATGACCCCGACCCGTTCAACCGCTGGGAGGCCGGGCGCAGCCTGATGCGCGAGACGCTGATGGAGATGCTGACGGGCGGCGCGCCCGATCCCGCGCTCTTCGACGCGCTTGACCGGCTGCTCGCCGAAGATCGGCTCGACGCCGCGTTCCGCGCGCTCTGCCTTGCGCTTCCGTCGGAGGATGACATGGCGCAGGCCGCCCATGACGCGGGCCTCGTGCCCGACCCGACCGCGATCCACGCCACCCGCCGCGCGATGCAGGTTGCGATGGCGCGCGCGCTCCAGCCCCGTCTTGCCGCCCTTTACGACGCGATGGACCCCGGCCCCGCCTATAGCCCCGATGCCGATCAGGCGGCCAAGCGCGCGCTCCGCAACAGCGCCCTGACGCTCCTTGCCCGCATCGAGGGCCCCGCCCGCGCAAAGGCGCATTACGCCGCCGCCACCAACATGACCGACGAGATCGCGGGCTTCACCACGCTTCTGGAAACAGGCGATCCCGACATCGCCCGGCGCTTCCACGACCGCTGGAAAGACGACCGGCTGGTGATGGACAAATGGTTCATGGCCCAGGTGGCCCATGCCGCCCCGGAACAGGCGGTCGCCATCGCCCGGGCGCTGACAGACCATCCGCTTTTCGACTGGACGAACCCCAACCGCTTCCGCTCCGTCATCGGCGGGCTGACTTCGGGCAATCCGGCGGGCTTTCACGACCCCTCCGGCGCAGGCTACCGGTTTCTGGCCGATTGGCTGATCCGCCTCGATGCCAAGAACCCCCAGACGGCGGCGCGCATGTCGACCGCCTTCGAGACCTGGCGGCGCTATGATGCCGACAGGCAGGCGCTGATCACGGGCGCGCTTGACCGGATCGCCGCGCAAGACGGGTTGAGCCGGGACCTGTCGGAGATGGTGGAGCGCATCCGCGCCGCCTGATGCCTTGGGCGCGTGGCGCGGTCCTGTCTTGCATATTTGGAGAAAGATGAAGGATCAGCCGCGCAGCTGGGCGGCAAGCCAGACAAGCGAGATCAGCACAGGCTGGTGGATCAGGTAGACCGCGAGGCTGTGCCGCCCCGCAAAGGCGAGGGCGCGCGCCATGGCGCCCGCCTGCCAGCGCGCGAGCCTGTCCCAAAGCCCCGCCCTGTCCATCAGGCGCGCCGCCGCGATGCCGAACAGGACCGGGGCGAACCAGGGAAAGATCGGCAGGTAATCGACCGAGCGCAGCCCCACGGCCTGCAACCCCGTCCACCAGAACCACGGCGCGTCAAAGGCCGCAAAGCGCATCGCATTGGGCAGCCACAAGACGAAGGCCCCAAGCGCCAGCAGGATCGGCACGGGCAGGCGCAGAAAGACCAGTCCCAGAAGGCTTGCCGCGGCGATGCAATGCAGGATGCCGAAAAAGATGAAGACATCGGGCATGGCGATCCATGTCGCCAGCGTGATGAGCGCGGCAGCCCCCGCGATCCTGGCAAAGCGCCGGAAAAACCCCCGCCAGCGGATGCCCCGCCCATGGCCCAGCACCAGCCCCACGCCGACGAGAAACAGGAAAGACCCCGCCGTCAGATAGGCCAGCCAGCGCCAGAAGGGCAGCATGGTCGTGCCGGGGGCGACAAAGCCGAAAAGCTCGAGGTCAAAGACGAAATGGAACACCGCCATCGCCAGAAGCGCCGCACTGCGCGCCAGATCGAGCGCGACGAGCCTGCCCGATGCGATGCCTGCGCCCTGCCCCATCCCTGACCTGTCCACGATAATTGCCATGGCAAGGACCCTAGCAGCCCCATGGCAGCCTGCCCACAGCCAAGCGCGCTTGACGCAAGGCCACGGGCGGCGTAGCCAGCGCGCGTGGTGATTTGTGAACCGGATTGCGGGCCACGTTAAACAAGCCGCTAAAGAGGTCGAGGACGCCCAGCCTGACCGCTCGCCCCCGACCATGTCCGCCACCGGCGCAATGCCGGGGCATGAGAGGAGAGGAACGGGGCCATGGCCGATGCCAACCACCTGAAAACCCTGCGCAAGCGCACCCGCGCCGTCCATGCGGGCACCCGCCGCAGCCAATATGGCGAGGTGAGCGAGGCGATCTTCCTGACGCAGGGATTCGTCTATGACAGCGCCGAAGCCGCCGAGGCGCGCTTTGTCGAGATCGGGCCCGACGAATTCATCTATGGCCGCTACGGCAATCCGACCGTCGCCATGTTCGAGGATCGCATCGCCTCCCTCGAAGGGGCCGAGGATGCCTTTGCCACGGCCAGCGGCATGGCGGCGGTCAATGCGGCGCTCGTGTCGATGCTGCGCGCGGGCGATCATGTCGTGGCCGCGCGCGCGCTCTTCGGTTCCTGCCTCTATATCCTCGAAGAGGTTCTGACCCGCTACGGGGTGGAGGTCAGTTTCGTCGACGGCACCGATCTGGCGCAATGGGAGGCGGCGATCCGCCCCGGCACCAAGGCGGTGTTTTTCGAATCGATCTCGAACCCGACGCTCGAGGTCATCGACATCGCCGCCGTGTCCCGGCTTGCCCATGCGGTGGGCGCGCTCGTGATCGTGGACAATGTCTTTGCCACGCCCGTCTTTCAGGACACGCTCGGGCTTGGCGCGGATGTGGTGGTCTATTCGGCCACCAAGCATATCGACGGGCAGGGCCGCTGCCTTGGCGGCGTGATCCTTGGCTCGAAACACTATATCCGCAAGGTGGTCGAACCCTATCTCAAGCATACGGGCGGGGCGATGTCGCCCTTCAACGCCTGGGTGATGCTCAAATCGCTCGAAACGGTCGAATTGCGCTGCCGGGCGCAGGCCGACAGCGCGCATCGCATCGCCACCGCGCTCGAAACCCTGCCGGGGCTGTCGCGCGTGATCTATCCGGGCCTGCCCAGCCATCCCCATCACGCGCTGGCCCGCGCCCAGATGGAGACGGGCGGCACCATGATCGCGCTCGAGGTCGCGGGCGGGCAGGACGCGGCCTTCCGCTTTCTCAACGCGCTGAAGATCGTGACCATCTCGAACAATCTGGGCGATGCGAAATCCATCATCACCCATCCCGCGACCACGACCCATCAGCGCCTGACCGAAGAACAGCGCGAGGGTCTGGGGATCACGCGGGGCCTGGTGCGGCTCTCGGTGGGGCTCGAGGATCCCGAGGATCTGATCGCGGATCTGTCGGCGGCGCTTGACGCGGCACAAAAGGGGGCGGCGGGCGCATGAACGGGCTGATCATCCGGCCCTGCCGCGTCACCGACGCGCCGGAGCTGGCCGCCCTCTACCACCGCGCCGTGCGCGAGGGGGCGGCAGGCCACTACGATCCTGAACAGCGCGCCGCATGGTCTCCCGCGCCCCCCAGCGGCGAGGAATGGCGCCGCCGCCTCGTCGAGGCACAGACGGTGGTCGCCGAACGGGCCGAACGGCTCCTGGGCTTCATGACGCTCGATGCCGGCACGGGCTGGATCGATTTCGCCTATGTCGCGCCCGAGGCGATGGGACAGGGCGTGGCCGAAACGCTCTATGCCGTGCTCGAGGGGCGCGCGCGGGCCGCGGGCCTCACACGGCTTGAAACCGGGGCGAGCCTTCTGGCCGAACGCTTCTTTGGCCGGCGCGGCTGGCGCGTGGTGGAACGGCGCGCGGTGGCGCTGAACGGCCAGCATCTGCCCAATGCGATCATGTCCAAGGATCTGGGACCGGGCCTCTGCCACGCGGCCTGAGGCAGGCCCACATCGCAATCCACCTGAACCTGGTCGTTTTTCCTGATCCGATCCCGTCGCATTAGCGTAAAAAAAATGCACGACAAGATTGGGAAGTGCCGGTGGCGCGCCTATCTTGCGGCTTCGTGCCGGACGGAAAGGGAACGACCATGAACATCCATGTGACCGAGATGACCGAAACGCCAAGCCGCGCAGAGCTTGAAACCGCGCTGGCGCGTCTCAAGGCATGGATGGAAACTGCATCCCCCGAAGAGATCTCGGCCCTCGACCCGGCGGTGACGCGGCTTGCCGCCCCTGCCTATCCCGTGTTCGAACGCCGCTATCCGGCCGATTTCACCGTCGACGCCGCCTACAAGGACGGTTTGCCCGATCTGCAAAACGGCCCCTCCTCGCTGATCAAGGGCGCGAACCGCCAGATCCAGCATGTGGGCATCTCGAATTTCCGCCTGCCGATCCGCTACCACACCCGCGACAACGGGGATCTGACGCTGGAGACCAGCGTCACCGGCACCGTCAGCCTCGAGGCGGACAAGAAGGGCATCAACATGAGCCGCATCATGCGGTCCTTCTATACCCATGCCGAAAAGACCTTTTCCTTCGAGGTGATCGAGGCCGCGCTCGAGGATTACAAATCCGACCTCGAAAGCTTCGATGCCCGCATCCAGATGCGCCTGTCCTTCCCGGCCAAGGTCGCGAGCCTGCGCTCGGGGCTGTCGGGTTACCAGTATTACGACATCGCGCTGGAACTGGTGGAACGCGGCGGCCTGCGCCAGAAACTCGTGCATCTCGATTACGTCTATTCCTCGACCTGCCCCTGTTCGCTGGAATTGTCCGAACATGCCCGCGCGACCCGCAACCAGCTGGCCACGCCCCATTCGCAGCGCTCGGTCGCGCGGATTTCCGTGGAACTGGCCGAAGGTCAGCCCTGCCTCTGGTTCGAGGATCTGATCGAGATGGCGCGCGATGCCGTGCCGACCGAAACGCAGGTCATGGTCAAGCGCGAGGATGAACAGGCTTTCGCCGAGCTCAACGCCGCCAACCCGATCTTTGTCGAGGATGCGGCACGGCTCTTTGCCGAACGCCTGCATGCCGATCCGCGCGTGGGCGATTTCCGGGTCGCCGCCAGCCACCAGGAAAGCCTGCACAGCCACGATGCCGTAAGCCTCCTGACCGAGGGCGAGACATTCGCCCAGGCCAGCCTCGATCCGCATCTGTTCGCCAGCCTGATCCACCGCGGCTGAGGCCAATGCCATAATGACAAAGGGGCGCGCCCGGCACCGGGACGCGCCCCTTTTCATGTCTGCGTGATGTAGAGCATGTCGCGCAAAAGTGGGAACCGGTTTTGCGCCCCCCGGACATGCGACATCAAAGGGTTAGAGGGCGGCGCTTGAACGCGACGCGCTCTAACACGCGCCCTCAGCCGTAGCGCTGCGGTCCCCGCCCCTGCCCGCCTGCATCGAGGATCGGGCCATTGTCGCTGTCGGTCCAGCCGGTGTAGCGCCCGTGGCGCGGCCCGCGCCCGTTGCCGCCCGGATCGAGGATCGGACCATTGTCGCTGTCAGTCCATCCCGAGCGCGAAGTGACGATGGTGGTCGTGGTCGTGGGCACGCAGCCCGCAACGCCCGCCATGCCCAGCCCCAGGGTTCCGATCCCGAAACCCCGCAGCAGCAACCGCCGGTCCATGCCGTGGCGCGTCTTGATGTTCTCGTCCGTCAGCGTGGGCGGGGACGACCCGCCCTTGCCCGCCTTGCCGTCCGTGTCGTCCGTCATCCCGTGTTCCTCCCCAGGATTGTGTCGGTTGTCCCTCGTCTAAGCTGTCTCAGGCGTCCCGGTCGCGCGCGGGCGCGGCATCGGCATCGCTGTGCGCCTTGGGCGCGGCATCAACATCATGGCCCGCCTTCGGCATTACATCGGCATCATGGCCCGCCTGCGGCGTGACATGCGCATCGGCATCCGTGCCGACCACCCCGCCCGAGGGGCCGCTGCGGCGCTGATAGGTGGAAATATCGCTATCCGTCAGGGTCTTTTTCGACCCGGTCTTGTCCGCAATCTGGGCCACGGTCCTTGTCCCTGTCTGGCGACGGAAGGCCCGAAAGCCCCCCTTGGCTGGCACGATCCTGCCCGATACTGCCCGGCACGGGCACGGCATGGATGGAAATCGCGCCAAGCGTGACACAGCTTTGGGCGATATTTCAATCACTTTCGCGGCCCGTGCCGCCCCTGCCCCGGCCCGTTTGCTTGACAGCGGTGGACGCGCGCGCCAACGCTCCGCCCCATGCTCGACCCGCGCCCCGTCGGATATGTGCTTGGCCTCCTGACCATCGTGATGGGGGTGGCGATGCTGTTCCCGATGGCGCTCGACCTCGCCGACGGCAACCGCAACTGGCAGGCTTTCGCGGTCTCGGCCGCCGTGGCCATCGCGCTCGGGGGCAGCGTGGCGCTGGCTTCGGCCAATTTCGACCTGCGCCAGATGAGCGTGCGCGAAGCCTTCCTGCTCACCACGGCGACATGGGTCGTCCTGCCCATGGTGGGCGCGATCCCCCTGATGCTCGGCGAACCCGATGTCTCGATCACCGACGCCTATTTCGAGGCGGTCTCGGGCATGACCACGACCGGGGCCACCGTCTTTCCCGGTCTCGACGCCCTGCCGCGCGGGGTGAACCTGTGGCGTGGCATCCTGCAATGGCTGGGCGGCCTCGGGATCGTCATCGTGGCGCTTCTGTTCCTGCCCGTGATGCGGGTGGGGGGGATGCAGTTCTTCCGCTCCGAAGGCTTCGACACTTTGGGCAAGGTCCTGCCTCGCACCATCGACATCTCGCGCGGGCTGATCCAGGCCTATGTCGTCCTCACCCTGGCCTGCGCCGCGACCTATGGCGCGCTCGGCATGAACTGGTACGAGGCGACGGTCCATGCGCTCACCACGCTCTCGACGGGCGGCTTTTCGACCACGGATCGCAGTTTCGCGGCCTTCTCGGGGCTTGCGGAATATGCCGCCGTGATCTTCATGATCCTCGCCTCCGTGCCCTTCATCCGCTTCATCCAGTTCGCCAATGGCAACCGGCTGGCACTGTTGCACGATGTGCAGGTGCGCGCCTTCCTGCGCTGGATGGCCTATGCCATCCTCGTCCTGACGCTCTGGCAGGTCTTCGCGCTGGATTACCCGCTGGAACCCGCCTTCCGCGAAAGCGCCTTCAACCTCGTGACGCTCTGGACCGGGACGGGCTATGCCAGCGTCGATGTGACGGCCTGGGGCAGTTTCGCCTTTGCCATCCTCTTCGTGGCGGGGCTGATCGGGGGCTGCACCGCCTCCACGGGATGTTCGGTCAAGATCTTCCGCTATCTCGTGCTGAAGGAGGCGCTGATCAGCCAGCTGCGCCTTCTGGTCAGCCCGCGCACGGTGACGACGCCGCGCCTCGACGGGCGCCAGATCGATCGGGACGTCATCGATTCCGTGATGACCTTCACCGTCCTCTTCTTCCTGACGCTCGGGGTCGTGGCCGTGGCCCTGTCGCTCACGGGTATGGCGACCCAGACCGCGATCACCGCCGCCTGGACATCGGTCGCCAATATCGGCCCCGCCTTCGGCCCCGAGGTGGGCCCCACCGGCGCGATGGACGCCTTCCCGACCTCGGCCAAATGGATCATGATCTTTGCCATGCTGATCGGGCGGCTGGAATTGCTGGCCGTCTTCGTGCTCTTCACCGCCGCCTTCTGGCGCGGCTGACCCCCCGTTCAGGCGGCAGCGATCGCCCGGCCCGCCGCCACGCCCGAGGCCCAGGCCCATTGGAAATTGTAGCCCCCGAGCCAGCCCGTCACATCGAGCGCCTCCCCGATCACGTATAGGCCGGGCACAAGACGCGACCCCATCGTGGCCGAGCTGATCTTGTCCGTCGCCACGCCGCCCAGCGTCACCTCGGCCGTGCGGTAACCCTCCGACGAGGTCGGGGCGAGCATCCAGTTTTCCAACCTGTCGGCCAGCTGGCGCAGGGCGGCATCGGATTGATCGGCAAGGTTGCCCGACAGGCCCCAATCCTCGGACAGGTGACGCGCCAGCGCCTTGGGCAGGATTTCGGCAAGGATCGTGCCCAGCGCCCGCCCCCCGGCCTCGGCCCGGCGCGCGCGCAGATGGTCATAGAGGTCGAGATCGGGGCACAGCCGCAGCGCGATCCGGTCGCCCTCGCGCCAATAGCTCGACACCTGAAGGATCGCCGGTCCCGACAATCCGCGATGGGTGAACAGCACCGCCTCCTCGAACCCCGCGCCGTTGCAACGGACGCGCGCCGCGACCGAACTGCCCGCAAGCCCCGCGAAAACCGCCTTTTGCGCCGCGTCAAAGGTGAGCGGCACAAGCGCGGGCCGCGTTTCGGTGATCTTGTGGCCGAAATCTTCGGCGATCCGGTAGGCAAGGCCCGTCGCCCCCATCTTGGGGATCGACTTGCCCCCCGTGGCGAGCACCAGGTGATCGGCCACGACCGGGCATTCCCGCCCCTCCCGCGTCAGGGCGACGTGGAAGCGCCCGTCGCGATGCGCGATCTCCCCGATCTCGGTCCGCAGCCACAGATCTGCCCCCGCCCGGTCCATCTCGGCGCGGAGCATGGCGATGATATCCTTGGCGGAGCGGTCGCAAAACAGCTGGCCCAGCGTCTTTTCATGCCAGGGAATGGCGTGCCGCCCGACAAGATCGAGAAAATCCCAGGGGCTGTAGCGGCTGAGCGCGGATTTGCAGAAATGGGGGTTTCCCGACAGGAAATTGGCGGGTTCGGTGTTGAGATTGGTGAAATTGCAGCGCCCGCCGCCCGAGATGCGGATCTTTTCGCCCGGCGCGCCCGCATGATCGACGACCAGCGTGCCCGGCCCTGCATGGGCGGCACACATCATCCCCGCGGCACCTGCGCCGAGGATCAGGGTTCTGATGCGGGTGTCGGGCATGGGGCGATCATCTTTTGCGCCGGCCTTGCCGTCGCCCGGGCGCGCGCCGCTTGCGCGGCGCGGGCCCCGTGGCGGCGGTGGGACCTATCGGGAAAGGGGCGGAAGCTGGCCCCTGCGGGAGCCTCCGGCGGGAGTTTTCTTGCCAAGATGAAAAGCCCGGGCGCGCTCAATCGGCGAAGTTCCGGCTGTCCTTGATCTGGTCCCAGGCCCAGACGACTTCCTGCAGGCGTTCCTCGTCGGAGCGGTCGCCGCCATTCATGTCGGGGTGCAGGATCTTGATCAGCGCCTTGTAGCTCTTGCGGATCTCGGTCTTGGTCCAGCTGTCCTTGGCCTCGAGGATCTCGATCGCCTTGCGCTCGGTGGGCGGCAGCTTGCGCCCCGCCCCGTTGCTGCGCCCGGGGTTGCGCGTGGCATTGCCGCCCAGCACCTGGTGGGCGTCATCGACGCCGAGCCGCGCCCAGGCGCGTTCCTCGACCGATTTCTTGAAGGGCTTGGTGGGACGGTCCCAGACCCGGTCGCGGTCGAGCTGGGCTTCCATCTCGGCCTCGGTCGTGCCTTCGAAGAAGTTCCACTTGAGATTGTACTCGCGCACATGCTCGCGGCAGAACCACTTGTATTCCTCCAGATTGTCCGGGCTCTTGGGCGCGCGGTACTGGCCGACCTCCTCGCATCCCTCGGCCTCGCAGACGCGCTGCGAGGTTTCGAAGGCCCCCGACATGCCGCGCCGACCCGAGCGGCGCTTCTTCTTGTCGGTGGACACGCGGAGGTCGAAATTGAACGGGTCCTTGTCAGGCATCGCGCTCCCCTTTTCGACTCGGAAGCGGGAGTTTAGGGTTTTGGACGGCAAGGTGAAGGGCCCCGGGCGGGAAAAGGTGAAAAACATGACACGAACCCAACGGATCGAAGCCCGGCTTCGCGACGCCTTCCAGCCGCGGCTCCTGGAGGTGGTGGATGAAAGCGAGCGCCACCGCGGCCATGCGGGCTACCAGGACGGGGGCGAAAGCCATTTCCACGTGACGATCGCGGCCGATGCCTTTGCCGGGTTGAACCGCATCGCGCGCCACCGGGCAATCCATGCAGCACTTGGCAAGGAGCTGGTCGCGGAAATCCACGCGCTGGGGCTGAGCGTCAGCGATTAGAGCCTATCGCGCAAAGGTGGGAACCGGGTTTGCGCGCCCCGGACATGCGACATCAAAAGGTTGGAGCGCGCTGCGGTCCCGTGCCGTCACGCGCCGCTCTCCTTGCGCCCCTCCTCGGGCGCGGGGGCGAAGAGATTGGCAAGGCTCGCTTCCTCTGCGGGGGCGTCGTCCTCGCGCGCCACCTCGCGGCGCAAGGGCGGGGCCTCGACCCGAGCACGGGGCGTTTCCGCCCCCTCGGGCAGGGCGCGCCGGAACACCAGAAGCGTGCGATAGGTCGTCGTGCGCGACATCAGCCCCTTGCGCACCTCTTCGGGCAGGATATCGGCCCGCAGGTAATCCCAACCCTTCGCGCCCATGGCGTTCATCACATCCTCGAGCGTCGCCGCGAAATTCGCGGCCCCTTTCAGGCCCTTGTGCCGGCTGGCTTTCTGGGGGGCGGGAACGAGCTTGTATTCGTAGCGGGGCATCGTCGGTCCTTGCTGATCTGTCCCGATCTAACCGCGCGACAGCACGACGGGCAAGTCCGCATCGGGCAAGACGGACAGCGGCTCAGCGCGCGGCGATCTGGCGGGCCTCCGGCGGACCGGGGCGCGGGCGCGGTGGCTGGGCCATGCGACCGGGGGCAGACGGGGCATTGTCGGGCCGCATCACGGGACGGAGAGGCAGGCGGCAATAGTCCTGCCCCCGGACCCAGTTGCGCATGTCCTCCCGCTTGCGGCGGGAATGGAACGGGCCCCAATCGGCGGCGACCCCGCGCATCCCCTCGGCGATCACGCCGTCGCGCGGCACGGTGATCGCCATGATGCGGATGCCGCAGCGCAGATTGGCGGGCCCGTCGAGCAGCGCCTCGCCGGTGCCGACCTGGCAATTGCGCCATTGCGCGGTGCCCGGCGCGATCTGCACCAGCCCGAACCAGCGCCCATCGCCGCCCACGGCACGCGGATCATGGGTGCTTTCATGCCAGGCCAGCGTCGATACCAGCCCCGCCCAAAAGGCCGCGCGCTGTTCGGGATCGCCCCCCGGATAGGCCGGGCACCACTCCGCGATGTCGCGCGGCACCACGTCGAGCAGGGGCGCCCCCGGCCCGCGCAGCGCGGACATGACGGCGGCGCTCCAGCGAGGCCCGCGCGGATGCGCGTCCCAGCGCAGGCGCGGAATGTCCCAGCTGTCGCGCATCCTTGGCCTGAGGCTGCGGTCGGGGGCCAGCGCGATCCGGCCCAGCGGCCTGTCGCCGGGGCGCGGGCGCGGGACAATGCGGGGCGGATCGGGAAAGGCGGCCTGCATCTGCGCCACCGTGACGGAGCCCGACGCCTCCGACGCGGGCAGAGGTTCTGCTCCTGCCGGCAGCACGAGCCTGACGCCGGACAAGGCAAGACCAACAACGAACAGGACGCAAAACCGCGTCACGCGTCTCCTCCCCAGGCAGCGCACCCGGTCGAGATTGCCTGCCCGAACCCTGTCTTGCAAGGAAAACGCGCGCAGGGCCCCGCGATCGCGCGTCTCAGGACTGGCAATAGGCCTGGCTGCTGACCCAGTTGCGGATCTCTTCGCGCTTGCTGGCCTGGCTGGGATGGAGCGGCCCCCAATCGGCCGCAACCCCCCGCGTCCCTTCCGAGATCACGCCATCGCGCGGCACGGTCGTGGCCCAGATCCTCAGCGCGCAGCTGACATTGGCCCCGCCATCGAGCAATGCATCCCCGCTCGTGGCCGCGCAGCCGTAATGCCGTGCGGTGGCGGGGCTGATCTGCACCAGCCCGAACCAGCGCCCGCCCCCGCCCACGGCCCGTTCGTTCCACGTGCTTTCATGGCGTGCCAGCGCCGACAAAAGCCCGAGCCAAAAGGCGGCGCGCTCTTCCTCGGTCGCATCCGGGTAACCGGGGCACCACGCGTCGATATCGGCGGGCACCAAATCGGGCAGGACGGCGGCATGGGTGTCGAGCGCCGCAAAACCCCGCGCCTCCCATTCCTGCGATTGGGGCACATGGTCCCAGGCCATCGCCGTGGTCTCGAGCGTGCGATCGGCCGAAATCGCCCCGCAAGACGACATGAACAGGCCAAGGGCTGCAAGGGATGCGAAACGGAATGGGGTCATGCGACAGGGGACCTGGACTGTTACGGACGCCATCCTGTGGGCGCGCACAGCGCCCCCTGGCAAGCGCGCAGGCCGCGGGGCAGTCTTTTCGGCGGTCAACCGCCGATCCGGCCATGGCGGCGGGCCTTGCCCCGCTGCGCGCGCTGACCTAAACGCATCCCGCACGGCTGACGGAGGCACGGATGCTCGACCTGACCTATCAGACCCCGAAACCCAAGGTGATCGCGGGCGCGAAACACGATTGGGAACTGGTGATCGGCATGGAGGTTCATGCCCAGGTTTCCTCGCAATCCAAGCTCTTCTCGGGGGCCTCGACCCGCTTTGGCGCGGAACCCAATTCCAACGTCGCCTTCGTCGATGCGGGCATGCCCGGCATGTTGCCCGTGATCAACGAATTCTGCGTGGCCCAGGCCGTGCGCACGGGTCTGGGGCTCAAGGCCGCGATCAACCTGCGCTCGGCCTTCGACCGCAAGAATTACTTCTATCCCGACCTGCCGCAGGGCTACCAGATCAGCCAGCTCTACCACCCCATCGTGGGCGAGGGCGAAGTGCTCGTGGAACTGGGCGATGGCACCGCGCGGATCGTGCGGATCGAACGCATCCATCTCGAACAGGATGCGGGCAAATCGATCCATGACATGGACCCGGCGCTCTCCTTCGTCGATCTGAACCGGACCGGCGTGGCGTTGATGGAAATCGTCAGCCGCCCCGACATTCGCGGCCCCGAAGAGGCGGCGGCCTATGTCGCCAAGCTGCGCCAGATCATGCTCTACCTGGGCACCTGCGACGGCAACATGCAAAACGGCAACCTGCGCGCGGATGTGAACGTCTCCGTTTGTCTGCCCGGCGCTTATGAGCGTTACCAGGACAGCCAGGATTTCAGCCATCTCGGCACGCGCTGCGAGATCAAGAACATGAACTCGCTGCGCTTTATCCAAGCCGCCATCGACTACGAGGCGCGCCGCCAGATCGCCATTCTGGAAGCGGGCGGAAAGATCGATCAGGAAACCCGCCTCTACGATCCCGACAAGGGCGAGACGCGCTCCATGCGCTCCAAGGAAGAGGCGCATGATTACCGCTACTTCCCCGATCCCGATCTGCTGCCGCTCGAGATCGAACAGGCCTGGGTCGATGACATCGCGGCCAACCTGCCCGAATTGCCCGACGCGAAAAAGGCGCGTTTCCTGGGCGATTACGGCTTGTCGGATTACGACGCGAGCGTTCTGACCGCCGATCTGGATGCCGCCCATTACTTCGAAGCGGTGGTGGCCGATGTCGCGCCGGAGGGCGCGCAAACGCAAAACAGTGACGGCAAGATGGCCGCGAACTGGGTCATCAACGAGCTCTTTGGCCGTCTGAAAAAGGACGAGGCCGACATCACCGCAAGCCCCGTCAGCCCCGCGCAGCTGGGCGGCATCATCCGGCTGATCAAATCGGGCGACATCTCGGGCAAGATCGCCAAGGACCTCTTCGAGATCGTCTATACCGAAGGCGGCGATCCGGCCCAGATCGTCGAGGCGCGCGGGATGAAGCAGGTGACCGACACCGGCGCGATCGAAGCCGCCGTCGACCAGATCATCGCCGAGAACCCCGCGCAGGTCGAAAAGGCCAAGCAGAACCCCAAGCTCGCGGGCTGGTTCGTGGGCCAGGTGATGAAGGCGACAGGCGGCAAGGCGAACCCCGCCGCCGTCAACGAATTGGTAACGGCCAAGCTCGGTTTGTGAACCTTTCGGCAAGAAACGGGCCGGTTTGCTAACCTTTCGGCAAGCTTTGAGCTGTCACGCATCTGTCGCGCCACCTTAACGCCGGTGTCGCGCAAACCGCCTAGAACACCCCCCAGATATGGTAGGGGGGATCGGCATGGCGCTGGTGTCCGTGAACGCGACGGAAACGGGCTGGAGCTCTGCCACGCCACTGGCAGAGAGCCTGATCGCCCTGCCCCGCAACGCGCCCGTCGTGATCATGATCCACGGCTTCCGCTTCTCGCCATGGGTGGCGGGCGAAGACCCCCACCACCACATCTTGTCACTGACCCCCGCGCGCAGCTGCTGGAAGGCCGTCAGCTGGCCCCGACACCTCCGGCTGGACCGACCCGGCGCCGGTTTGGGCCTCGGCTTTGGCTGGCATGCGCGCGGAAACTTGCCCCAGGTCGCGCGGCGCGCTTTCGGCATCGGGCGCAGCCTTGCGGGCCTGATCACGGCGATCCGCGCGCTGCGCCCCGATCTGGCGGTCCATATCCTTGCCCATTCGCTCGGCGCCCGTGTCGCGCTGGCGGCATTGGCGCATGTGGGCCCGGGGGCGATCCGCCGTATCATCTTGATGTCAGGGGCAGAATACCGCAGCCATGCCCAGTGCGCGATGGCCGGCCCCGGTGCGCGCGGGGTCGAGATCGTGAATGTGACCACCCGCGAAAACGCGCTTTTCGATGCGCTTTTCCGCCTCGGCGTTGCGGCCCCATCGGTGCGCGACTGGCCGATTTCCTCGGGGCTATCGGGGCATCCGGGCTGGACCGATCTGCGGGTCGATTGCCCGCAGAGCTTGGCGGTCCTCGCCTCTGCGGGCTATCCTACCCGACCGCCCGCGACGCGCGTGTGCCATTGGTCGACCTACCTGCGCCCGGGATTATTCCCCCTTTACAGGGACTTGTGCGATCCCTCGCGGCGTGATCCGCTGCCTGCCCTGCGCGCAAGCCTGCCCCGTCCAGCCCCGCGGCAAAGCGGCAGAGCACCGGCCCCGCAGCTGTCCCCCTTGTGACAACGGCGCGCAATGCCGATGTGATCCGAACGGCGGGAAACCACCACCTGCCCTTAGAACATCTGGTTTTTGTGGAAAAAGCTTCCTAACGTAACGATCGAGGGCGACGACTAACCAATGGGGTCGAGATGAGTTCCAGTTTCTTGCAGGGCGCGGCCTTTTTTGCCCTCGTCGTTGTCACCGTCATGGCCGCTTTCGGCGGCTTCGGGGTGCTCTAGAGATGTCGAAACGCTTTGGCGGAGAATTCAGCCCCACCGGCCCGCGCGACGCCGGCAGACCGCGCGAAACGGTGACGGCACAACGGCTCGAAGTGCCAAGTTTCAAAGGCCGCAAACCCATGCGGCACGGGGCCAAGCTCAACATCTTGTTCCTTTTGCCGCTGGTTGCGGCAGGTGTCGCCCTGTTTCAACCGGTGTCGGGATTGGCGGTCGATCTGGCAGGGGCTGCGGCGCTGATGCTGTCGGCATGGCTGACGCGCGACGGGGTCCGGGCCGAGGATGCCTTTGACGAACGCAAGGTGGCTCGCCGCCCCGCCATCCCGCGCAAGATCTTCGGTTCCGTCCTGACGGGGGCGGGCGTTGGGCTTTTGATCTTTGGCGGTCAGTGGAACATGGCCGCAGCCCTCATCATGGGCCTGATCGCGGGGGCGCTTCATCTTGCCTCCTTCGGGCTTGATCCCCTGTCGGACAAGGGGCTCGAAGGGCTCGACCGCCGCGAAACCGACCGCATCGCCCGCAAGATCGAGGAGGCCGAAGCGGTGCTGGCCCAGATGACCGACGCCATCAAGCGCGCGCGCGACCGCCAGCTGGAGGCGCGGGTTCAGGCCTTCGAGGAAACCGTCCGCCAGATGTTCCGGCAGGTCGAAGCCGATCCGCGCGATCTGACCGCAGCGCGGCGCTATCTTGGCGTCTACCTGCAAGGGGCGCGGGATGCGACGGTGCAATTCGTCGAGCTTTATGCGCGGGGCCGCGACACGCAGGTCCGCGCCGATTACGAGGCGTTCCTGACGGATATGGAAACCAATTTCGCCAAGCGGACAACGGCCATGTTGACCGATGACCGCACCAATTTCGACGTGGAGATCGAGGTCCTGAGGGACCGATTGACCCGCGAAAACCTGCGTATCGAGGGATAAGGACCAAGAAAATGACCACGACCATCCGCCAACAGGCCGAAGAAGCGACCAAGCTCGTCGAGGAAATCAACGCCGTGGTTCTGCTCGAACCTTCGGCCGATCTTGTGCCCCTGCCCGAGGCAGACGCCCCCACCGCCGAGGAAATCCGCAAGCGCGTGGCCGAGATCGACATGACCGACACGAATTCCATCGTCACCTTCGGCTCGGCGGCGCAGGCCGAATTGCAGCAGATCAGCCAGGCGATGCTGCAAGGCGTCAAGAACAAGGATGTTGGCCCCGCAGGCGACAGCTTGCGCGAGATCGTGGGCACGATCCGGGGCTTTTCGGTCGATGAACTGGACCCCAACCGCAAGCAGAGCTGGTGGGAACGCCTGTTCGGCAAGGCCAAGCCGATCCACAATTTCATGGCGCGCTACGAACAGGTGCAGGACCAGATCGACCGCATCACCGAGAACCTGCTCAGCCACGAGCATACCTTGATGAAAGACATCAAGTCGCTCGACAAGCTCTACGAAAAGACGCTCGATTTCTACCACGAGCTCGCGCTCTACATCGCCGCGGGCGAGGAAAAACTGCGCGAGCTGGATCAGGACACGATCCCCGCCAAGGAGGCCGAGGTGCAGGCCGCCCCCGAGGATGACCAGGTCATCAAGGCGCAGGAATTGCGCGACCTGCGCGCCGCCCGCGACGATCTGGAGCGCCGCGTGCATGACCTGAAACTGACGCGGCAGGTCACGATGCAATCCCTGCCCTCGATCCGGCTGGTTCAGGAAAACGACAAGAGCCTTGTCACCAAGATCAATTCGACCCTCGTGAATACCGTGCCGCTGTGGGAAACGCAGCTGGCGCAGGCGGTCACGATCCAGCGCTCGACCGAAGCGGCCCGCGCGGTGCGCGAGGCGACCGACCTGACCAACGAGCTGTTGCAGCAAAACGCGGCCAACCTGCGCGAAAGCAACCGGATCGTGCGCGAGGAAATGGAACGTGGCGTTTTCGACATCGAGGCGGTCAAGGCCGCCAATGCCGAGCTGATCGCCACGATCGAGGAAAGCCTCCAGATCGCCGACGAGGGCAAGCGCCGCCGGGCCGAGGCCGAAGCCGAAATGCAGCGGATGGAGGCGGAATTGCGCGACACGCTCTCGGCTGCCTCCGCGCGCGCCTCGCAGGCGGCATCGGGTGCGACCGGCTCGGGCGCAACGCCGCCCCCTGCCCCCTGATCCGCATGATGCCGCTGCGCAAATCCCTTGTCTTGTTGAGTGCAGCGGCCCTTGCGGTGTCGGGCTGCGTGTCTGCCGTCGCGCCGCCCGACATCTCGCCCCGACCCGAAGAACGGGTCGAGGCGCCGCAACAATCCCCCGAAAGCCTTGCCCTTGCGCGCTATTATCAGGGGATCGAGGTTCGGCTGACGCAAGATGGATTGCTGCGCACCGACAGCGGCCAAAGGGATGCCCCCTTTTCCGCCGCGATGCTGGCGGCCAATTTCGAACGGATCGCGCTTTACGACGAATATGCCCTGATCGGCGGGCGTTTCGTGCAGCAACAGACGCCTGCGCGCCTGCGCCGCTGGGAACAGCCCGTGCGCATACAGCCCCATTTCGGCCGCTTGGTCGATCCTGCGCAGCAGGCCGAGGATCGGGCGATCCTGACCACCTATGCCACGCGGCTTGCCCGCGCGACGGGTCATCCCGTCTCGACCGTGCGGACAGGGGGCAATTTCCATGTGCTCTACCTTGGCCGGGACGATCTGCGCGAGGTGGGCGATCTGGTGCGCAGCCTTGTGCCCGGCATCGGCGCGGAGGTCGTGGCCGAGATCGAGAACCTGCCACGGTCGACCTTCTGTTCGGTCTACGCCTTTTCCGAGGCTGGCGGCCGCTCCGTCTATGTGGCGGCCATTGCCATCATCCGTGACGAACACCCGTCACTTCTGCGCCGCTCCTGCGTTCACGAGGAAGTCGCCCAAGGCTTGGGCCTGCCCAATGACAGCCCCGCCGCGCGCCCGTCGATCTTCAACGACGACGAGGAATTCGCGCTTTTGACACGGCATGACGAATTGCTTTTGCAGATGCTCTACGATCCGCGCCTGAGCCCCGGCCTGCGCCCCGAAGAGGCGCGCCCGACTTTGCGCCAGATCGCCCAAGAGCTTGTCGGAGGGTCCAGTTGATACCTTTGCCCGATCACCGCAACCACGGGGCAGCGCGAGTTTGCCCGCATTGCCTGTAGCGACACCGACGGGCAGCCTGTATCATCTTTCGCGACAAACAGCCTTTTCGACAGGGGATTGCCAGATGCCGATCATGGATTTTCTCAGGGGTCAGTTCATCGATGTCATCGAATGGACCGACGACACCCGCGACACGATGGTCTACCGGTTCGAGCGCTACGGCAATGAAATCAAGTATGGTGCCAAGCTGACGGTCCGCGAAGGGCAGACGGCGGTTTTCGTCCACGAGGGGCAGCTCGCGGATGTCTTCACCCCCGGTCTCTACATGCTCGAGACCAACAACATGCCGATCATGACGACCCTCCAGCATTGGGACCATGGGTTCGCCTCGCCGTTCAAATCCGAGATCTACTTCATCTCGACCGCACGGTTCACCGATCTGAAATGGGGCACAAAGAACCCGATCATGCTGCGCGACCCGGAATTCGGGCCGACCCGCATCCGCGCCTTTGGCACCTATACGGTGCGCGTCGCCGATGCCGCGCGCTTCATGACCGAGATCGTGGGCACGGATGGCGAATTCACCACCGACGAGATCACCAACCAGATCCGCAACATCATCGTGCAGCAATTCAGCCAGGTCGTGGCGGGATCGGGCATCCCGGTGCTCGACATGGCGGCCAATACCGGCGAATTCGGCAAGATCGTCGCCGACCGGATTTCGGCCACGATCACCGAATACGGCCTGACGCTGCCCGAGCTTTACATCGAGAACATCTCGCTTCCGCCCGCCGTGGAAGAGGCGCTGGACAAGCGGACCTCGATGGGGGTCGTGGGCGATCTGAACAAATACACCCAATTCCAGACCGCCGAGGCGATGCGCGCTGCCGCCGACAACCCCGGCGGCGGCGGCATGGGCGAAGGTCTGGGCATGGGGATGGGCATGGCGATGGCCCAGGGCCTGACGCAGGCGATGGGGGGCGGCCGGGCCGCCGCACCCGCAGCCCCGCCGCCCCCGCCCGTCGAACATGTCTGGCACATCGCGGTGAACGGTCAGACAAGCGGGCCGTTTTCCAAGGCCGATCTTGGCCGCATGGCCCAAAGCGGCGAATTGACCCGCCAGACCCATGTCTGGACCGCCGGTCAGGACGGCTGGAAGATCGCCAATGACGTGCCGGAACTCGCGCAGCTTTTCACCGTCATGCCGCCGCCCCCGCCGCCGGGCGTGTGACCCCTGACGCGACACGGGCGGCACGCGGGATGCGGGCCGCCCCGGCGCACGCCCCATGACGCGCCAAAGCAGACCCCACGACGCGAAAGCCATCATGTCCGACAGTTTCGACAATGCCAAAGAGGCGGCACGCCCCGAGGATGAACACCGCTTTCCCTGCCCGCAATGCGGCTCGGACCTGCGGTTCGCGCCGACGGAGGGGAAACTGGTCTGCGACCATTGCGGCCACGAGGAACCGATCGAGGATGACCGCGCCGCAGGCCCATGGGGCGGGGATGCCCCCGCGCTCGTCGAACTGGATTACGAGGCGGCCATCGCGGCCCAGCTCCCCGCGCAGGAGATGGAGGAAACCCGCGTCAGCCAATGCCCGTCTTGCGGCGCACAGGTCAGTTTCGAGGGCGCGACCCATTCCGCCGAATGCCCGTTTTGCGCCACCCCCGTGGTGGCCGACACGGGCACCCATCGCCACATCAAGCCAAAGGGCGTGCTGCCCTTCAAACTGACCGAGAGACAGGCCCACGAGGCGATGAACGGCTGGCTCGGGCGGCTGTGGTTCGCGCCCAACGGGTTGCAGGAGTATGCCAAGAAGGGCCGCAAGATGGATGGCATCTACGTCCCCTACTGGACCTATGACGCCGATACGGCCACGAACTATCGCGGCCAGCGGGGCGATGCCTATTATGTCACCGTGCGCGGGCCGGACGGAAAATCGCGGCAGGAACGACGCATCCGCTGGAGCCGCCGCTCGGGCCGGGTGGCGCGGTTCTTCGACGATATCCTGATCCTTGCCTCGCGGTCCTTGCCCAAGCGTTTCACCGACCGGCTGGCGCCCTGGGACCTGAGCGAGCTTGACGCCTACAGGCCGGAATTCCTGTCCGGCTTCCGGGCCGAGGGCTACCAGGTCGAGCTGGCCGAAGGCTTCGAAGAGGCCAAGCAGGTGATGGAGGCGCAGATCCGGCAAGACATCCGCCGCGACATCGGCGGCGACGAACAGCGCATCGACCACATGCAGATCCGTATCGACGACGTGACCTTCAAACATGTCCTGCTGCCGGTCTGGCTCGCCGCCTACAAGTACCGGGGGCAGAGCTATCGCTTCGTCGTGAACGGTCAGACCGGAAAGGTGCAGGGCGAACGCCCCTGGTCCTGGATCAAGATCACGATCGCCGTGATCCTTGCGGCCATCGTGATCGGGGCGGGGCTCTATCTTTACGGGATGGCCGAAGGCGGCGGGACCGGGTTCAAGTAGGCAGCAGCCAACAAGGGACTGGTCTATGGGGCTCTCGCGCCTTAGTCAGGCAGGCGGGAAATGATGCGGAGAGATGCCATGCTCCTGTGCGCGGGCGAGGCCCTGATCGACATGCTGCCAAGACAGACCGAGGCCGGAGAGGCGGGTTTTGCCCCCTACCCCGGCGGTTCCGTCTTCAACACCGCCGTTGCCTCTGCGCGGCTCGGGCTTGAGACGCGGTTTTTCAGCGGCATCTCGACCGATCTGTTCGGGGAACGCCTGACCGCTGTTCTGACGGCATCGGGCGTCGACCACGGGCTTGCCGCGCGGTCCGACCGCCCGACGACGCTGGCCTTCGTGACGCTGACGAACGGGCAGGCAAGCTACGCCTTCTACGACGAGAACACGGCAGGCCGCATGCTGACGGAGGCCGATCTGCCCGCACTGCCCGATGCGGTTCGGGCCGTGTTCCTGGGGGGCATCAGCCTTGCCGTGGAACCCTGTGCGGAAGCCTATGCGGCCCTTGCCGCGCGGGCGAGTGCGGACCGGTTGGTGATGCTCGACCCCAATATCCGCCCCGGTTTCATCGCCGACGAGGCGCGCTTTCGCGCCCGGATGGACCGGCTCTTGGCCAGCGCCGATGTGGTCAAGATCTCGGATGAGGATATGGAATGGCTGATGGGGGCTGGCCCCCTGCCCGATCTGGCCGCAGCCCTTCTGGCCAAGGGGCCCGCGCTGGTCCTGGTGACCCAGGGGGCCGAGGGCGTCACGGCCTTTGGCGCGGGCGCGCCGCTTCATGCCCCGGCGCAAAAGGTCGAGGTGGTCGATACCGTCGGCGCGGGGGATACGTTCAACGCAGGCTTCCTTGCGGGGCTGGCCGATGCCGATGCGCTGGACAAGGCATCGGTGCGCGCAGGCCTGAAGCCCGAGACGCTGCGCGCAGCGCTCGATCTGGGCGTGCGCGCGGCCGCCGTCACCGTCACCCGCGCCGGGGCCAACCCGCCGCATCGCGCGGATCTGGCATGAGGGCCCTGGTCCAGCGCGTCACGCAGGCCCGCGTCGAGGTGGAGGGCATGCTGATCGGGCAGACCGGGCCGGGTCTCTTGATCCTTGTCTGCGCGATGCAGGGCGACACCGAGGCCGAGGCCGAAGCCCTGGCCGCCAAGGTGGCCAAGCTGCGCATCTTCAAGGACGAGGCGGGCAAGATGAACCGCTCGCTTCTGGATACGGGCGGCGGTGCCCTGGTCGTCAGCCAGTTCACCCTTGCCGCCGATACCCGCAGCGGCAACCGCCCCGGCTTTTCGACCGCTGCCCATCCGGCCTTGGGCGAAACGCTCTACCAGCATTTCGCAGCCACCCTCGCAGCCCTCGGCCCCAAGGTCGAAACCGGGCGCTTCGGGGCCGACATGGCGGTGACGCTGACCAATGACGGGCCAGTTACCATTTGGCTTGAAAATTAGGCAAATTGCCTAAACCCTGGGCAATGCCTAGGTCGGGCTGCGCAAAGCCCGCCATGCCACTGGCGCTCGTCGGCGGGCTTTGCGCCTATACGGACAGGGTTTTCGACGGAATGACATGACCGATACGCCACGCTTTTTCGATGAGATGCACAACGCCGGCGGTGCGCCGCGCCCGCCCTACGACACATATTGCAGCTGGTTCGGATCGGAGGATCTGCGCGACCTGCGCAAGAAATCGACGGATGCCGAACAATTCTTTCGGCGCACCGGCATCACCTTCAACGTCTATGGCCAGGCCGAGGCCGATGAACGGCTGATCCCTTTCGACATCGTGCCGCGGATCATTTCCGCCCGCGAATGGGCGCGGTTGACGCGCGGGATCGAGCAGCGCGTGCGCGCGATCAACGCCTTTCTCCACGACATCTACCACCGGCAGGAGATCCTGCGCGCAGGCCGCGTGCCGGTCGAGCTGATCGCGAAAAACGACGCCTTCCTGCCCCAGATGATCGGGATGGCCCCGCCCGGCAATGTCTACACCCATATCGTGGGCGTGGACCTGGTGCGGACAGGCGAAGATGATTTCTACGTGCTCGAGGACAATGCCCGCACGCCATCGGGCGTCAGCTACATGCTGGAGAACCGGGAAACCATGCTCCAGATGTTCCCGGAGCTGTTCACCCGCGTCAAGGTGCAGCCGGTGTCCGATTACCCGCGCGACCTGCGCCGGTCGCTTGCGGCCAGCGCGCCCCCGAATTGCTCGCCCGATTGCACGGTGGCGGTTCTGACGCCCGGCATCCACAACTCGGCCTATTTTGAACATGCGTTCCTGGCCGACCAGATGGGCGTGGAACTGGTCGAAGGGCACGACATCCGCATCACCGGCGGCAAGGTGCAGATGCGCACGACCCAAGGCTACAAGCCCATCGATGTGCTCTACCGCCGGGTCGACGATGATTTCCTCGACCCGCTCAATTTCCGCCCCGACAGCATGCTGGGCGTGCCGGGCATCATGGATGTCTACCGCGCGGGCGGCATCACCATCGCCAATGCGCCGGGCACGGGGATCGCGGATGACAAGGCGATCTACAGCTACATGCCCGATATCGTCGAATTCTACACCGGCGAGAAAGCCATCCTGCAAAACGTGCCGACATGGCGCTGTTCCGAACCCGATGCGCTGGCCTATGTGCTCGACCACCTGAGCGAGCTGGTGGTCAAGGAGGTGCATGGCTCGGGCGGCTACGGGATGCTGGTGGGGCCTGCCGCCTCGAAAAAGGAACTGGCGGCGTTTCGGGCCAAACTGATGTCGAAACCGGGCAATTACATCGCCCAGCCCACGCTTGCGCTTTCGACCGTGCCGATCCTGACCAAGGCGGGTCTGGCCCCGCGTCATGTCGATCTGCGCCCCTTCGTTCTGGTCGCGCCCGACAAGATCTCGATCACGCCGGGGGGGCTGACCCGCGTGGCGATCAAGAAGGGCAGTCTTGTCGTGAACTCGTCGCAGGGCGGCGGCACGAAAGACACCTGGGTGCTGGAGGAATAGGGCGATGCTGGGCAAGACCGCAGGCGGCCTCTTCTGGATGTTCCGCTATCTCGAACGCTCCGAAAACACCGCCCGCCTGATCGAGGCAGGCTTTCGCATCGCGCTGACGCGGGCCGATGGCGATGACGACGAATGGACAAGCGTGCTGCAGACCGCCGCCGTCGCGCATCTCTATTTCCAGAAGCACGAGCAGATCGAAGCCGCCAAGGCCATCGACTTCATGCTGCGCGACATGTCGAACCCGTCCTCCGTACTGTCGGCCATCGCCGCGGCCCGGATGAACGCGCGCCTGGTGCGCACCGCCATCACCCGCGAGGTCTGGGAGGCGGTCAACGACACCTACATGATCCTCAAGCGCGAACTGGCCCGCCCCGTGTCCGCGCGCGACCTGCCCGAGGTTCTGGCGCTGATCCGCCAGCAATCGGCCTTGGTGCGCGGCGCGATGCACGGCACGATGCTCAGAAACGACATCTTCGATTTCTGCCGCCTGGGCACATTCCTCGAACGCGCGGACAATACGGCGCGCATCCTGGACGTGAAATACTACGTCCTCTTGCCGTCGATCAGCCAGATCGGGTCGAGCCTCGACAACGTGCAATGGGAAACGATCCTGCGCTCGGTCGCGGGGATGCGTGCCTATCGCTGGATCACACAAGGGGAAACCAGCCCCATCGGGATCGCGGATTTCCTGATCTTCGACACGCGGATGCCGCGCAGCCTTGCGTTTTCGGTGGGCAAGATCGCCACCAATCTGGGCTATCTGGAACGCGCTTACGGCTTGCGCCACCCTTGTCACGACCAGATCGACGTGATCGCGGCACGGCTGACCCATGGCACGATCGACCGCGTTTTCGAGGATGGATTGCACGAATTCATCACCGATTTCCTGACCGACATCGCCCGCCTGGGGCAGCAGATCGAAACCGATTACAGGTTTCTGGGATGAGCCGATGCGCCTGAAGATCCTGCACACCACCACCTACCATTTCGACAGGCCGGTGCCCTACGGTCTGCAACAGCTGCGCCTTGTGCCCAAGAGCCGCGCGGGACAGGCCATCCTGACCTGGAAGATGGAGATCAAGGGCGGCACGCTTGAGACCGAGTTTACCGATCACCACCAGAACCGCGTGTCGCTGATTTCATTCGACAGCCAGGCGACCTCGATCGTCGTCCATTGCGAGGGCGAGGTGGAAACCGCCGACGTGGCGGGCGTGACGGGGCGGCATGCGGGCTTTGCGCCGCTGTGGTTCTTTCAGGGGGCGACCGATCTGACCCGCGCGGGGCCCAAGGTGCGCGCCCTTGTCCGGGGCCTGAAAGAAGAACAGCCCGAGGATATTCCGCGCCTTCATGCGCTTTCGGCCCGCGTGCTGGCCGCCGTGCCCTATACGCTCGGCGTCACGCATTCCGCCACGTCGGCCGAGGAAGCGGTCGATCACGGCGGCGGCGTCTGCCAGGATCACGCCCATATCTTCATCGCCGCAGCCCGGCACCTGGGCTATGCGGCGCGCTATGTCTCGGGCTATCTGATGATGGATGACCGCATCCACCAGGATGCCAGCCACGCCTGGGCCGAGGTGCATGTCGAACCGCTTGGCTGGGTGGGTTTCGACATCTCGAACGGCATTTCGCCCGATACGCGCTACGTGCGGGTCGCAACCGGTCTCGATTACCGCGATGCGGCCCCGGTCAGCGGCTTGCGCTTCGGAAGCTCTGGCGAAGCCATGTCCATCGACATACAGGTTCAGCAGCAGTAATCCTGACCGCGACAGGCGGGGCAGGCAGGGGATGGTGGCAGGCGCATGACCTATTGCGTGGGGCTCAAGCTCGACCGGGGGCTGGTATTCATGTCCGACACCCGCACCAATGCGGGCGTCGACAATATCAGCGTGTTCCGCAAGATGTTCATCTGGGACCGGCCCGGGGAACGGTCGGTCACGCTGATGACGGCGGGCAATCTTGCGACGACGCAAGCGGTCGTGTCGCTTCTGAACGAACGCGCCAAACCGGCCGAGGAACGCGGCGCGCCCTCGATCCTGGAAGCCGCATCGATGTTCCAGGTGGCCAAGCTGGTGGGCGAAACCCTGCGCGAGGTCATCGTGGAGCAATCGGGCCGCATGGGGATGCAGGCCGATAGCCCGTTTTCCGCCACGCTCATCCTTGGCGGGCAGGTCCATGGCGGTGAACCCCGGCTCTTCATGATCTACCCCGAGGGCAATTTCGTGGAAGCCAGCGCCGACACGCCCTTTTTCCAGATCGGCGAGACGAAATACGGCAAGCCGATCCTGGTGCGCGCCTATGATCCGGGCATGAGTTTCGAGGATGCGGTGAAGCTTTTGATGCTGAGCTTCGATTCGACGATCAAGGCCAACCTGTCGGTCAGCCTGCCGCTCGATCTGCATCTCTACGAGGCCGACAGTCTCAAGACGGGCCGCGTCCACCGGATCGAACGCGACGATCCTTTCTACGAGATGATTTCCTCGGGCTGGGGTGAGGCGCTCAGGGCGGCCTTCGACCGGTTGCCGGCCTATCGGTTGGAATGAGGGTCGGGTGGTGCGCCGTGACAGGCGCACCCTACAAGGCCGCGAGGGGAACCGTAGGGTGTGCCTTCAGGCGCACCACCCTTCCCCGCCCCGTCACGCGGTCACGTCGAACCGATGCACCCAATCGAATTTTCCCGCCACCACATGCGGCGCAACCCGTTGCGCGGCGCGCAGCGCCGTATGGGCGGCAAAGCGGAACGGGCCGGGGCGCAGGTGATAATTCTCGGCATTGTCATTGGCCGCCTGCACGATCCGCGCGCAACGCGGGCGGCGCAGCGCCTCGTAGCGGGCCAGCCCTTCGCGCGTCTCGGGCTCCTCCGACAGGCAGCGGGCCAGGACATAGGCATCCTCGAGCGCCATGTTCGCGCCCTGCGCCAGAAAGGGCAGCGTCGGATGCGCCGCATCGCCCAAGAGCGCAAGCCGATCATCCTGCCAGACCTGCGCGACCGGATGACGGAACAGGCCCCACAAGAACACATCCTCCGCCCGGTCCAGCAGGTCGCGCAATTCGGGGCAGAAATCGGTAAAGGCGCGCGCCATCCGCGCGGGGTCGTCGCGGTGGTTCCACCCTTCGGCGGCCCAACCGTCGCGTTCCTCGACCGCCACGATATTCACCAGCAGCCGGTCGCGCAGCGGGTAGCGCACCACGTGCCGCCCCGGCCCCATGAAAACATGGGCCTCGGGTGCCATGGGTTCATCCACCGGAATGGTGCAGCGCCACGCCACCTGTCCGGTGAAAAAGGGGCGTGACTTGGGATTGAGCGCCAGTCGCGCGGGCGAATGCAATCCATCCGCCGCGATGGTCAGGCCATGGGTCTCGACCGTGCCATCGGCAAGCGTCACCTCCGTCGCCATCGGCCCCTGCGTGATGGCGGAAACCCTGACACCCAGCCGGATCGTGACACCCCGCGCCGCGCATTCCCGGGCCAGAAGCCCGACCAGATCGGCGCGATGCACCAGGTGCCAGGGCTGATCGGGCCGCGTGAGGGGCATGGTGAACACCTCGGCCCCGCGTCGGAAATCGCGCAGGCGTACGGCTTGCGACCGGGGGCTGAGGGCGGCCAGCGCCTCGGCCAGGCCCAGGGCTTGCAGCACGCGCCAGCCATTGGGGCTGATCTGGATGCCTGCGCCGACCTCGGTGATCTCGGGGGCCTGTTCGAGCACGGTCACGACCGCCCCGCGCGCGGCCAGCGCCAGGGCGGCGGACAGCCCACCGATCCCGCCGCCGACGATCGTCACCTCTTGCCCGATCAGCATGTCATCCCCCGATGCGAAAAAGGGCACCCCGAAGGATGCCCCTGTCTTGTTCCAGCCCGATGGCCGAAAGGCAGCGCGGTCAGTCGTCGCGATGCACTTTCTCGCGGCGTTCGTGACGTTCCTGCGCCTCGAGGCTCATCGTGGCGATGGGGCGCGCATCCAGCCGCTTGAGGCTGATGGGTTCGCCCGTCACCTCGCAATAGCCGTATTCGCCCTCTTCGATGCGGCGCAGCGCGCTGTCGATCTTGGCGATGAGCTTGCGCTGGCGATCCCGGGTGCGCAATTCGAGCGCCCGGTCGGTTTCCTCGCTCGCGCGGTCGGCGATATCGGGAATGTTGCGCGTGCCGTCCTGAAGCGCCTCGACCGTGGTCCGGCTTTCGTCCAGCAACTCGTTCTTCCAGGTGATCAGCTTTCGCCGGAAATATTCGAGCTGACGCTCGTTCATGAAAGGTTCGTCCTCCGCGGGACGGTAATCCTCGGGCAGAAAAATCTCGGCCTTCATGTCGCTCCCCTCAGCGAAGCCGGCGTCGTCTTGTCGGTCTGGCATGACACCCTTCCGGCCCCTCGCCGCCCGATTACTAGACCGCGCGCGGCTTGTCGACACTCTAATGCGTGGGCCATGGCAATCCGGCCCATCGGCAAGGCGCGTTCGCTTTCTAGGCAAGTTTTTCGAGGTCTGCTCGCCTTTTGAGCGAAACTCCATCGGCCCTGGCCGCAGCCCTTTCCCCGTCGGGCCCAAGCCGCTACCACTAAGACGGAAAACGGGAGATCGAGGCATGACCACACGGTTCGAAGGCAGCGAAAGCTATGTCGCCACCGAGGATCTGACCGTCGCCGTCAATGCGGCGGTGACGCTGGAGCGGCCCTTGCTGGTGAAGGGGGAACCGGGCACCGGCAAGACGGAACTGGCGCGGCAGGTCGCGGGCGCGCTGGGGCTGCCGATCCTCGAATGGCACATCAAGTCGACGACCCGCGCCCAGCAGGGATTGTACGAATATGACGCGGTCAGCCGCTTGCGCGACAGCCAGTTGGGGGATGCGCGCGTCAACGATGTGCGCAACTACATCCGCAAGGGGAAACTGTGGCAAGCCTTTGAGCAGGAAGGAAAATGTGTCCTGCTGATCGACGAGATCGACAAGGCCGACATCGAGTTCCCGAACGATCTTTTGCAAGAATTGGACCGGATGGAATTCTTCGTCTACGAGACGGGAGAAACGATCCGCGCCAAAACGCGACCCATCGTCATCATCACGTCGAACAACGAAAAGGAACTGCCCGACGCGTTCCTCAGGCGCTGTTTCTTTCACTACATCCGCTTTCCCGACATGGAGGTGATGAAGCGGATCGTCGAGGTGCATTTCCCCGGCATCAAGGCGCAGCTTCTGACCACGGCGCTGACGCAATTCTACGAAATCCGCGATCAGCAGGGGCTGAAGAAAAAGCCCTCCACATCCGAGGTTCTGGACTGGCTCAAGCTGCTTCTGGCCGAGGATCTGTCGCCCGAGGACCTCAAACGCGACGGCGCTTCGGCGCTGCCGAAGCTGCACGGGGCGCTGTTGAAGAACGAGCAGGACGTGGCCCTGTTCGAGCGTCTGGCCTTTCTCGCGCCGCGCCGAAGGTGAAGGAAGGGTAAAGAAATCGCGCCATTCCTTTCCAAAACGTGAAAGGATGGCACGTCTTTGCCGGCTCCGCAAAACTGCTCGTGCTTGACCGAATTGATGCCACAATCGGGCAGCAAGCTGGACCGGCAGATGACCACGTTCCGGGTCCTTGGGGGATTCTCATGACCATGCCTGTCCCGCGCCACGATGCGCCGAGCCGGTCCAGCCGCGCATGAGGTCCTTGCGCCTCCTTGTCCTGTCGGCGGCATCCGCGTGGGTCCTTGCGGGCTGCGTGGCCTCCAACGCGCCCTTGGGCGAGATGCCCGAACGCCGCATGCCGCCCGCGATCGCGCAGGCCGTGCCGGTGATGAACCAGTTCGGCGCGCCAGAGCCTGCGCCGGTGACGCGGTCCAATTCGCAGATCGCGGCGGATTTCCTTGAACTGTCGTTCCAGATGGAATCGGGGCGCGAGATCGCGCGGCTGTCGCGGTTCGAGGGGCCGGTCACCATCGCGGTGGTGCCGGGCGGTCCGGCGACGCTGTCGGCCGATCTGGACCGGCTGATCGACCGCTTGCGGCGCGAGGCGCGCATCGACATTCGCCGCGTCGCCCATGGGCAGGACGCCAACATCACCGTCGAGACCCTGCCACGCGACAGGATGCAGCGGATCGTGCCGGAGGCGGCCTGTTTCGTGGTGCCGCGCGTCACGTCATGGGCGGAATTCCGGCGGGCGCGCAATTCGCGGGACATGGATTGGACGACGCTGGAAACCCGCGACAGGGTCGCCGTTTTCCTGCCCAATGACGTGGCCCCCCAAGAGGTGCGCGATTGCCTGCACGAGGAAGTGGCACAGGCGCTGGGGCCGCTCAACGACCTGTATCGCCTGCCCGATTCCATCTTCAACGACGACAATTTCCATGCCGTGCTGACCGGTTTCGACATGCTGATCCTGCGCGCCTATTACGATCCGGCCATCCGGTCGGGCATGACGCGGGCCGAGGTGGCGGCGGTGTTGCCGGGCATTCTGGCGCGGATCAATCCGCGTGGACAGGTCGGGGGCGGTGCGGGTGCCGAGGTGGCGACCCCGCGCGCCTGGATCGAGGCGGTCGAGACCGCGCTTGGCCCCGGCACGCGGGACGGGTTGCGCGTGGCCGCCGCCGAGCGCGCCGTCGCCATCGCGCAGGCCGAGGGGCTGACGGATTCACGGCTGGCCTTCAGCTATTTCGCGCTGGGGCGTCTGGCGCTTGGCATCGATGTGGAACGGTCGGTGAATGCGTTCCTCGCCGCCTCGGAGCTTTATGACCGGATCGCGCCGGGGGGTATCCATGCGGCGCATATCGACATGCAGCTGGCCGCCTTTGCGCTCAGTTCGGGGCGGGCGGAAGATGCGCTGAGCCTGTCGGGGCGCGCGATGCCGGCTGCCACGCGGGCGCAGAACGCGGCGCTCTTGTCGACGCTCCTGATGATCCGGGCCGAGGCGCTGGAGGCGCTTGGCCGCGCATCGGAGGCGCGTCAGGTCCGGCTCGACAGCCTTGCCTGGGGTCGTTATGGCTTCGGCAATTCCGCGGTGGTGGGTGCGCGCCTGACAGAGGTTGCCGCATTGTCGCCGTGACAGGAAACCGGGCGGGGCAAAAGGCATGTTGAACTTGATCGGAGGGGCCTGCGGCATCGCGCTGGGTCTGATCGTGGCGCGGCGCAAGGGCGGCAACAGGCTGGACCTGCTGCATTACGCCACGATCTTCGGCATCATCGGCTTCACGATCGGGGCTTTCGCGATGCTTGTGATCCCCGCGCCCGCCTGACATCCTGCGGGGCAAGATGTTCCTGCCCTTTTTCGAAACCCTGCGCGCTGCCCGTATTCCCGTCTCCTTGCGGGAATACCTGAGCTTTCTTGAAGGGGTGTCGCGGGGGCTGGTGACCTATGATGTGGACGGGTTCTATTACCTGGCGCGCGCGGCCATGGTGAAGGACGAGCGCCACATGGACCGGTTCGACCAGTGTTTCGCCCATGCCTTTGGCGGGTTGGAGCAGATCACGCCCGAACAGGTGCTGGAAGCTGCGGAAATTCCGCCCGAATGGCTGGAAAAGCTGGCCGAAAAGCACCTGACGCCCGAGGAACGCGCCGAGATCAAGGCGCTGGGCGGGTTCGACAAGCTGATGGAGACGCTGCGCGAGCGCCTGCGCGAACAAGAGGGCCGCCACCAGGGCGGCAACAAGTGGATCGGCACGGCGGGCACATCGCCCTTTGGCGCCTATGGCTACAATCCCGAAGGGGTGCGGATCGGCCAGGCCGAGTCCCGCCACCGCCGCGCGGTCAAGGTCTGGGACAAGCGCGAATTCCGGGATTTCGCGGGCGACGTGGAACTGGGCACGCGCAACATCAAGGTGGCGCTGAAACGGCTGCGGCAATGGGCGCGCGACGGCGCGGCGGAGGAGCTGGACCTGGACGGGACGATCCGGGCCACTGCCGAACAGGGCTGGCTGGACGTCAAGACCCGGCCCGAGCGGCGCAACGCGGTCAAGGTGATCCTGTTTCTCGACGTGGGCGGGTCGATGGACGACCATATCAAGGTGGTGGAGGAATTGTTTTCCGCCGCCCGCGCCGAATTCAAGCATCTGGAACATTACTATTTCCACAATTGCCTGTACGAAAGCGTCTGGCGCGACAACCGCAGGCGCTGGACCGAGCAGATCCCGACCCATGAGGTGATGAACACCTATGGGTCCGATTACAAATGCATCTTTGTCGGCGATGCGGCCATGTCGCCCTACGAGATCGCCTTTGCGGGCGGGGCGAACGAGCATTGGAACGAGGAGGCGGGCCAGGTCTGGCTGGAGCGGGCGCGCACGCAATGGCCCGACCATCTGTGGATCAATCCCACGCCCGAAAAGCTGTGGGGCTATACGCAATCCATCGGCATGATCCGCGAGATTTTCGAGGGGCGCATGGTGCCCATGACGCTTGAGGGGCTGGACCGGGGGATGCGGGAGCTGGGCCGATGAGCGCGCGGCGCGGGGCGCTGGGATATCTGTGGGCGCATCATCGCTGGGCGAGCATTGGCTTTGCCGGGGCGCTGATCGTGGCGCTGGTTTTCGCGGTGCGGCTGACGCTTTTCACGATCTACTGGGCCGATCCCGCCCACCGCGACCAGGCCATCGAAGGGTGGATGACGCCGCGCTATATCGCGCGATCCCATGACGTGGAGCTTGATGTCATAAGGGCGGCCCTGCCCATCGCGCCGTCCGCGCGCAGTACGTTGAACGATATCGCGGCCGAGACAAGCGTGCCGATCGAGGTGTTGATCGGTCACATCGAGGATGCGATCCCCGCGGCGGGCCCGCCGTGACCGAAGCGATCCTTGGGCTTGTGCCGAGTTATGGCTTGATCCTCGTGGCGCTTGGCACCTTTTTCTCCTGCCTTGCGCTGCCGGTGCCCAGTTCGCTGATCATGCTGTCGGCGGGGGGCTTTGCGGCGGCGGGCGATCTGGTTCTGTGGCAGGTCTGGGCGATTGCCTTGATCGGGGCGGTTGCGGGCGATCAGGCGGGATACCTGGTGGGGCGTCATGCGCTGGGGCGGTTCGGGGGGCGCAAGCTGTCGCCGCGCCAGGCCGTGCTGATGGCGCGCGCAAAGGACAAGCTGCACGAGAATGCGGAAAAGGCTGTGTTTTTCAGCCGGTGGCTGGTGTCGCCGCTGGGCCCTTATGTCAATTTCGCGGGCGGGGCTGCGCGGATCGACTGGCGGGCGTTTACCCGCGCGGGGGTGGCGGGCGAGACCCTTTGGGTCACGCTTTACGTGGGTCTGGGCGCGCTTTTCGCCGATGACATCCTGGCGCTGGGGGAGATGCTTGGCACTGCCTCGGGGCTGTTGGCGGCGCTCGCGGTGACGGGGGGATTGGGCCTGTGGCTGCGTGCCGCGCTGCATGAGCGCAAGGCCAGATGACAAGGCCGTTGCCCCGGCCCCGGGCCCGCCCCATATCCAGACCATGTTGAAGCTGACCCCGATCCTTTTGGCCATCGGCTATGCGCTGGTGATGTATCAATTCTCGGCCTGGCGCACCAAGCGGGAGCTCGATGCGCGCTCGACCGAGCTGGCCGATCCGCGCCTGCGCGGGCTGATGGCGCGCATGGCCGAGGCGCTGGGGATCGAGCGGGTGCGCGTGCATATCTACGAAGTGGCGCCGGTGAACGGGCTGGCCGCGCCCGATGGGCGGATTTTCCTGACGCGGGGCTTTTACGACAAGTATCGGGCGGGCGAGGTCACGGGCGAGGAATTGGCCAGTGTCGTGGCCCATGAGCTGGGCCATGTGGCGCTGGGGCATTCGCGCCGCCGGATGATCGATTTTTCCGGCCAGAACGCGGTGCGGGTGGCGCTGGCCACCGTGCTGGGGCGGATCGTGCCGGGGGTGGGCGTGTGGATCGCGAACATGCTTGCGGGGCTGTTGGCGGCACGGTTGAGCCGTCAGGACGAATACGAGGCCGATGCCTATGCCGCGGCCCTGCTGACCAAGGCGGGGATCGGCACGGGGCCGCAGAAATCGCTGTTCCTCAAGCTCGAGGGGCTGGCGGGCATGGGCGGGCGGGGAATGCCCGCATGGCTGATGAGCCATCCCAAGACCGAAGACCGCGTGCGCGCCATCGAGGCGCTGGAAGCCCGCTGGGCCAAGGAATTGCCGCCGGAGTGAGGGGGCGTTTTCCCGGGGGAAACGTCTTGGAAATCCCGGGATTTCCAGGACGGAAAACGCGCGTTTTCCGCGCCTAGCCCAAAGCCTTGGCCAGCCGCGGCAGGCGGGCCCGTTTGAGAAGCGCGCGTTTGTCGAGGCTTGCACCCGAGAGCTGCTCGGCCTTGGCATGGACGCTGCCCACGACCGGGGCCACGCGGTCCGGATGGGCAAGCCACAGGTCATGGAGCGTCGCATCGGGATGGAGCGCCCGGACCCCCTGCCCCATCAATTCGCGGGCAGGAAAATCGCGCAGGTTCAAGGTGATGATCGCCTCGGCCTGTCCGGTGATCGCGGTGGCCAGCACATGGACATCGCCGCTGTCGGGCAGCCAGAGGCGCGCCTCCAGCCCCGGATCGGCGGGGAGCCTCGCCTTGGGAAAGGCCAGCGCCAGTGCCGCGATGTCGCCGCGCGCCAAGGCTTCGTCGACCGCGCCCCCGTGGCGGGCGGCGGTGCGGGCCCATTCCTCGAGCAGGCGGTCGGACCAGAGCGGTTCGATCAGGCCTGCGCGCGCCACCCCCAGCACGATCTCGCGAAGGACGGTCGGATAGAGCACGCAGGCGTCGATCACCGCCCGCAGGGTCATGGCATCAGGTGGAAGGCCAGCGCCTTGAGATAGCCCGTTTCGGTGAGCGCGGGGTGCTGCGGATGGTCGGGGCCGGCAAAGCCCGTGTGGATCAGGCGCGGCTCGCCCCCGGCCCTGCCGATCCCGCGCAGGCAGGCGGCGCGGAATTTCGACAGGTCGGCGGCATGGGAACAGGAACACAGGATCAGCGTGCCGCCGGGTTCCACGAGCGCGGTGGCCAGACGGGCCACGCGTTCATAGGCGCGCAAGCCCGCTTCGAGCGCCGTCTTGCCGGGGGCAAAGGCGGGCGGGTCGCAGATGACGAGGTCGAACCGCGCGCCTTCGGCGGCCAGCGCCTCCATCTCGGTGAAGGCATCGCCGCGCCGCGTGGTGAAGCGATCGGCAACGCCCATGGCAACGGCCCCCTCTTGGGCGAGCGCCAGCGCGGGTTCGGAGCCGTCGACGGCCACGGCCCTGTCCGCCCCCGCCGCAAGGCAGGCCAGCGCGAAGCCGCCCACATGGGAAAACACGTCGAGCACGCGCGCGCCCCGCGCCAGCCGCGCGGCAAAGGCATGGTTGTCGCGCTGGTCGTAGAACAGGCCCGTTTTCTGCCCGCCCATCACATCGGCCATGTAGGTCGCGCCATTCATCGGCACGGGGATGGCGGAGGCGGGGGCCGCACCGGCCAGAACCGCCGTCACCTCGGGCAGGCCTTCGGCCAGACGGGCGCGGCCGGTGCCGTTCTTGATCAGATTGGTGCAGCCGGTGGCCGAAAGGAGCGTCTGGGCGATCATATCCTCGCGCTCTTCGAGCCAGATCGCATTGGGCTGCATCACGAGCGTATCGCCGAAACGGTCGACGATCAGGCCGGGCAACCCGTCGCCTTCGGCATGGATCAGGCGGTAGAAGGGCGCGTCAAAAGCCCGTTGCCGGAGCGCCAGCGCCGCCCCGATCCGGGCCGAGAGCCAATCGGCATCGATCACGGCATCGGGGTTGCGATCCAGAAGGCGCAGGCCGATCTTGGCCTCGATCGTGGCGACGCCAAGGCCGAGCGGTTGGCGTTCGGCATCTTCGAGCACGGCCAGGGCCCCGGCGGGGATGGCGCGCGAGCGACGGTCCAGAACGAGGTCATCCGCCCAGGCCCAGGGGGCGCCGTGGCGGATCTTGCGGGCATCTGCCTTGGGTTTCAGGCGCAGCACCGGATGGGAATGGGGGGACATGGTCATGCCCCCCCTCTATCCTTGCGCGGGCGTCAGTGGAAGATCAGTTCTGCGCCTGCGCCACGGCGAGAAGATCGGCGGCAGGCACGGGGAATTCGGCGCGCGCCCAGCCTTGCAGCCGTTCGATGACCCGGGTGCGCTGGGTGATGCCCTGTGCCTCTTCGTCGAGCGCGGCCTGACCACCGGCCACGCGATAGGTCAGATCGACGGGGCGCGGGCCGGACAGGATCTCGCCGGTTTCGGCATGGGTGACGGTGAGGGTGAAGACGAATTCATGCGAACCGCCGATCGTGTAGCGGGCAAGCTCGCTCACGGCGTGGAATTGCTGCAGCTCGATGGTGACGATGACCGGGGTCGAGGCGCCGTCGCGCGGGCGCAGGACGGGGGCCAGTGCCGATGTCATCAGGGCATCGACCTGGTCATAACGGTCGCCCAACGGATCGCCGCGCCAGACGATATCGGCGTTGGGGCGGATCGAATTCGCCTCGGACACGGTGAGCGTGCGGGGCACATCGACGCGCAGATCCACGATGGACCAATCCTGTCTTGGCCCCTCGAGCACGGGCGAGACGGTTTCGAGGGTGACGTTGCGCGACACGCCGGACGGGGCGGAGCAGGCCGAAAGACCCGCAAGAGCCGCGAGGATCAGGGTGGTTTTCAACAAGCTGCGCATCATGGCCGTGCCTCCTTGCCGCTTTGGGCGGCTTGATCGGATGATGGGATCGATTGGGGGCAATCTCGGCCGGCAGGGCGGCGAAAGAAGGGTCGGCTGGCGGCACCGCAGCGGAATTCCGGCGGTGATTTCAAGTCCGCTTTGTGACGATTCTTCGGCGGATGGCCGGACAGCGCCGGGGCGGATGGGCCCTCAATCGGGCGCAAGCCCTGCCTTGGCGGCCCGTGCGCCTGCGATGATCCAGGCCTGTTCGGAGGCGACGAACCAGAGGTTCACCCCGTGCTTGGCCAGCGCGTGCCCGGCGGGGGCATCCGTGACGAAGGTCGCATAGCCCTTGCCCGCGGCTTTTGCCGCCTGCCCCACGCGGGCAAAGGCGTCGTGGAGTTCGGGGCTGGATTGGTCGGTCTTGCCCAAGGCCACGGACAGGTCGGCCGGGCCGAGAAAGAGCGCGTCGATCCCGTCGGTGGCCGCGATGGCGGGGGCGGCGGCGACGGCGTCCGGGTCTTCGATCTGGGCGATGACCACGGTTTCGTGTTCGGAGCGCGCCAGAAGATCGGCCATGTTCGTGCCGCCAAGACCCGCCCAGCGCGTCGATCCGGCAAAGCCGCGCCCGTCGGGGCCGAAGCGGGCGGCGCGGGCCACCCGTGCGGCCATGGCGGCATCGGTCACATGCGGCACGACCACCCCGGTCGCCCCCATGTCGAGCGCTGCCCCGATGTGGTCGGGCGCGGCGGAGGGCACGCGCACCAGAAGGGGAAAGCCGGTCGCGCGGGCCAAGGCGCCACAGGCATTGATGGCGGCCCGGTCGAAGGGGCCATGTTCCGCGTCGAGGCAGACGAAATCGAGCCCGGCGTGGATCAGCACCTCGAGCACGTCGAGCGCGGGCGTTTTCATGAAGGTGCCGACGAGGGGCTCGCCGCCCCGAAGGGCGCGCCGGAATGTCGTGTGACGCATGTGGTGATCCCCTGTCCGCAACGGCTGCGGGCAGAGTGCAACCCGGAGGCGGGCTTTGCAATCCTGCGCGGGGGATGGCGGGGGACGGGGTCAGCCGGGGACGGCGGGGATACCGGGGACGGCAGCGGAGGGGGGGCGTGCGGGCGTAGTGGCCGGATCGGGCGGGTGGGGTCCCGCCTGCGGTGTGGCCGCGGCCTGAGGGCGGGCGGGGGCCGGATCGGCCGGGTCGGTTGTGCCGCCCTCCTGCGCAGCGAGGCAGATCGCCCGTCGCCCGCCCTTGCGGCCAAGTCGACCCCTGGCCAAGGCCCGCCCCCCGCGCGTTTCCAGCGTGACGGAGTGAAGATCGGCGGGATCGAAGCGGATGAGATCGCCGGGGGCGAGGCCCTGCACCTCGGCCAAGGGGCGGCGCAGGCGGAGCAAGACCGCCTCGAGCGGCAGTTCGAGAGCCTCGAGGATGCGGGTGCGGGCCGCGACCCAGGCCGGATCGGCGGCGGGCGCGGGGCTGGCCGGATCGCCCGTGAGGGTCGCATCGGTGACGGGCAGGACCAGCCGCACGGGCGCGCGACGGGCGACCCCGTCAAAGCCGACATCGGCCGACAGGAGACGATAGCGCCCCTCGGGCAGGAGCAGACCCACCTGCCCCCGATCCTTGACACGGTTGGCATAGGTGAAGCGCGCAGGCCAGTCGCGACCGGGGATGCCGGTCAATTCGCGGCCGAGCGCCGCGAGGGCCAGATCGACGAAATCGCGGGCCAAAGCCTCGTCTATGCGGGTGACGGGGCGCACCGGCCCCTCGGTCGGTTCGACGCGGCCCGTGGTCTGCACCTCGACCAGCGCATCGACAAGGCCGGGACCGAGCGCGATCAGCCCCGAAAGGCCGGTCGCATCCTCGATCACGGCCAGAAGGCCCTGATCGGGGAGCGCGGGGAGCGCGCCATCGAGATCGACCGCCCCCCCGAGCGCGCAGGCATCGGGCAGGATGCCCAGGCCCTCGAACGGGACGGCGGCATGGCGCAGCGCGCGCCCGAGGGCGCGGGCGGCAAGGGGCGCCGGATCGGGCCTGTCGGCGGGGGGTTTTCGACAGGCCGCGATCTTGCGGCGCAGGACGCTGGGGTCGACGGGGGATGGCATGGTGGGACAGGGATCTCGGGCCGGGGTGCAAACAGGGCCCGAGCCTGCCACGCGGGCGCTTAACGAAAGGTGAAGGGCGCCTCAGGCCGCGCGCAGGGCGCGGGCGGGCAGACGCACCCGGAAGCGCACGCCGCTTTCGCTGGGCACGTAGCTGAGCCCGCCGCCAAGACGCGCCATGATCTCGCGGCTGATGGCGAGCCCGAGGCCTGCCCCCGGCGCCCCCCTTGCGGTATCGGCGCGGGCGAATTTCTCGAAGATCAGGGCGCGCTGCCCGCTGGGAATGCCGGTGCCATTGTCGACGAATTCCACCTCCACGCGCCCGGGGCGCTGCTGGACAGCGATGGTGAGTTCGGGCGCGTCGGCATCGCAATATTTCTGCGCGTTCGAGATCAGGTTGATGAAGACCTGCGCAAGGCGGTCGGCATCGGTCCAGAGGGTCACCGCCTCGGCGGCGGGATCGCGGCGGATGGCCAGACGCCCTGTGCCGGTCTGCGCCCCCGCCGAGCGGATCGCGCGGTCCAGCACATCGCCGAGGCTTGTCTCGCCCTCGTGGAGCGTCACGCGGCCATGTTCGAGAACGGCCAGATCGAGGAGATCATCGAGAAGCCGCGTGAGCCGCAGGCTTTCGTCATGGATGATGCGCGAGAACCGCGCTCGGGCGGCATCGTCGACGGGATCGGCCTGCATCAGGATTTCGGAAAAGGCCCGGATCGAGGTCATGGGCGTGCGCAATTCATGGCTGATCTGGCCAAGAAAGGCGTCCTTTTGCCGGGACAATTCGGTGAGCTTGGCATTGGCTTCGCGCAGGCGGGCGGCGGTCTGGGCGAGTTCGGTGGATTTCGCCTCGAGCTGGCTGGAATATTCCATGATCTGGGCGGTTTCATCGGCCACGGCCAGAAGATCGCGGACCGACACGCTGGCCCCGCCGATGATCTGGGCGACCATGGCATGGGCGGTGGCGGCGCCCACGGAACCGGCCATCTCGCGTTCCAGCCGCTGCAGGAAATCGGGCGTCAATTCGGGCAGGCCGCCGGTGCGCCCCTGCGCCTCGGCCGCCGATTGGAAGAGCCGCCCGGCCCGGCCCGCCCCAAGGATGCGTTGGGCCATGATCAACAGGTCATCGGCCATGCCCACCGCGCCTTGCCAGCCGTAGAGCGGGCGGGAATGGTCATAGACATTGACGAATTGCGCGCCCTGCAGGCGTTCGAGCGGGCCGGGAAAGGACAGGAGCGAGCCGAGGATGAACAGCAGCGTATTGACCCCGAGCGAGAGGATCATCGCGGTCAGGAGCGGATCGGTCGCCTGCAGGCCCAAGGGGGTGGCGGGGCTGAGCCAGCCGATGCCGAAGGGGCCCGCCTGAAGCACGGGCGCGATCAGGCCGCCGGTTTCGGCGACATTGGGGATGAGCAAAAGCCATGCCCAGATCGCAAAGCCCGAGCCGATGCCCAGCGCCGCCCCGATCCGGGTCGCCCCCCGCCACAAGATCCCCCCCAGAAGCGCGGGCAGGATCTGCGCCACGCCCAGAAAGGCGATCAGCCCGATATCGGCCAGCGCATCCGCCCCGCCCGACAGCCGGTAATAGCCATAGCCCAGGAACAGGACGCCGCCGATCGACAGGCGCCGCGCCATCAGCGCCACGCGCCGCATGTCGCCCGACATCGGATCGTCGTGGCGCGTCAGGCGCAGCCAGAGCGGCATGATGATATGGTTGGACAGCATCGTGGACAGGGCCAGCGCGGCCACGATGACCATCGAGGTGGCGGCGGAAAACCCGCCCAGAAAGACCAGAAGCGCCAACCCCTCCTGCCCGAGGGTGAGGGGCAGGGTCAGCACGAAGAGATCGGGGTTGCTCGAGGTGCCAAAGGTTTCGAGCCCCACGACGGCGATGGGCACGACGAACAGGCTGATGAGCAGCAGGTAGAGCGGAAAGGCCCAAGCCGCCGTGGCCAGATGGCGTTCGTCGGAATTTTCCACCACGAGAACCTGGAACATGCGCGGCAGGCACAAGATGGCCGTGCCCGCGAGCACGGTCAGCCCCAGCCAGCGCGCCCCGTTCCAGCTGGCCTGAGAGACGGGGCTCGCTTCGATCCGGGCGAGCATGTCGACAGGTCCGTCCGCGACCCCCCAGACCACGAAGATGCCCACGGCAAGGATCGCGGTCAGCTTGACGATCGCCTCGAGCGCGATGGCCGAGACGAGGCCGGGATGGCGTTCGTTCACGTCGAGCGAGCGTGTTCCGAAGATGATGGTGAAGAGCGCGAGACCGGCGGCGACCCAGATCGCGGTCTGGTCGGCATCGGGTGTGCCGAAAGCCCCGGGGCTTGCGAAGACGGAAAAGGAGAGCGTGACCGATTGCAGCTGCAGCGCGATATAGGGGGTTGCCCCCAGCACCGAGAGGGCCGTGACCAGCGCCGCAAGCGCGCCCGATTTGCCGTAGCGGCTGGAAATCATGTCGGCGATGGAGGTGATCCGCTGCGCGCGCCCGATCCGCACCATTTTCCTGAGCAGCCAGAACCAGCCGATGAAGATCAGCGTCGGCCCGAGATAGATCGTGAGAAATTCAAGACCCGTGCGCACCGCCGATCCGACCGCGCCGTAGAATGTCCAGGCGGTGGTGTAGATCGACAGGGACAGCGTGTAGGTGATGGGCGAATTGAGCCAGCCCGCCTTGCCTTCGGCGGCGCGTTTCTCGGCCAGAAAGGCGATGCCGAACAGCATCAGCACATAGAGCACGCAGACCGCGACAAGACCGTCGAAGCTGAGCATCAGCTGCCCCCTTCGCGGTCGGGGACGGGCGGCGCGGCGGTCGGGTCGGGGCGGTCGGTGCGCATCAGCGCCTGCGACAGGATACCGGCCAGAACGATCAGACCCAGCCAGACGCTGAAATAATAGATGAGCCAGCCCGACAGAAGGCCGCTGCCTGCCGGATCCTCGCCGCGGATGAAGCTGGGACCGAAGAAGAGCACGAGGCCCAGAACCGGCAAGAGCCGCGCGGCATCTTGCAGGCGCGCCTGCCGGTAGGTCCGACGTTCGAGGAAGAGCCGCCGCGGCACGAGGGTCGCCCTAGCCCGCGCCGCGCGCCCGGTCGAGCGCACCCGCAGCCAGCTGCTCGATGGTGGCCACGAGATCGGCGTTCGAAAAGGGTTTGGTCAGGTAGGCCGAGGCCCCCAGTTCCAGCGCGGTGTCGCGGTCGCGCGCCTGGCCCCGGGCGGTCAGCATCAAGACCGGAAGATGCTCGGTCCGGGGATCGGCGCGCAGGTCGCGCAGGATGTCGAGACCCGAGCGCCCCGGCAGCATCACGTCCAGCACCACGATATCGGGAATGATCCGGCGCACCGCGTCAAAGGCGGTTGCGCCATTGCCATGGCCCTGCACGTCCCATCCCGCACGGGACAGGATGAAGGTGATGGCCTCGAGGATGTTTCCCTCATCCTCGATCAACAGGATCCGTCCGCCCACGGCTGTCCTCCCTCCGCCTTGGGTTGAGGGAGTGTGCAGCGCGGCGGGGAATTAGGCAATGGGCATGACGGCGGGCATGACGGCGCGGCGCGATGGCGTGTCGGACCGGGCCTGTTCCGCCCCCAGCCGCCCCCAGCCACGGTGCGGGGCCGGGCGTCAGCGGCGCGCGGGGCAGTCGCGCCTTGGGCAGAGGTGGCAGCCTGGACCAGCGGCGATGGCGTCCCCCGCAGTTCCGGGCGGGGCAGGCGCGACCAGCATCACCGCCTGCATCACCGGCACCGCGCCGAACCCCGCAGGGGCCACGGGTTGGCTGACGGCCCAGGCCCGGAAGCGCGCGCCTTGCGGCATCTCGATCAGCGCCGCTTCGGGCTGGCCGGGGCGCGACAGGGCGCGATAGAGCGGCCAGAGCGGGCAGCCCGCCCCGAAGCGCGGGATGGAAAAGGCCGTCAGGCGACGGCGGAAGATGAGCGCACCCGCCGCATCGCAGACCGCAAGACCGAAGGGCGGCGCGCCCTCGCCCGTCATGGTCTGCCGGGGCAGCGTGGCCAGACGGCGCAGGACCAGCGCGACATCCCCCTGCCCCAGGTGCAAGAGCGCGGCCGGGTCATGGCCGGACGCCTCGGCGGCGGGTTGGATCACGGCGAGCGGCAGGCGCGCGGCATCGGCCGCATAGGCCCGCAGCCAGCGTTCGGCCAAGGCCCGCGTGGCGGGATCATCCATCCCCGCCGCCCGACCGAGCACGGCGGGGATCGCCGCCGCGCCCATCGTCTCGATCCGGGGGAAATGATGATCGGCGGCTTCGAACATCGCCTCCACCGTCTCGATGGGGGTGGAGGCCGCGCGCGGGCCGGTTTCCTCCTCCGCCTCGAAATGGCCCAGAAGGGCCGTGGCCCTGAGCGACAGGCGCTCGGCCTCTTCGTGGAGGTTGCGGTGAAAGCGGGTGCGCCATGCCGGGTCGATGTCGGGTTCGCGCACGAGGATGTCGGCGGTCGAGCGGATGGCCGCGACTGTCGAGAGAACCTCGTGCATCGCATCGGCCAGCACCGGATCATGGCCGAGCCGGTCGCGCAACCCTTCGACCAGGGCCTCGAGGCCGGCGTTGCGGCGCTGTTGGGCGGCAATCAGGCCGGCCCAGCCGGGAAAGCGGCCTGCCAGTTCATCGATCCGGTCGGTTTCGGGGGCGGGGCCGAAGCTGGTGGGCAGCGCCGCCGCCGAGGACTGCAGGGCATCTTGCAGGCTCGCATCCGCCCCTTCGGAGAGATGCGCAGGCTCCACCGCCAAGGCGCGGGCGATGGAAACCAGAAGCTTGCCCCCGATCCGGCGCCGATTGTGTTCGATCAGGTTGAGATAGGAGGGCGAGATCGCGACCTGCCGGGCGAGATCGGCCTGTTTCAGTCCCATGACCAGACGCCGCTCGCGGATGCGGGAGCCGGTCAATTGCGCGCGGCGCGGTGTGGGGCTGGCCTGAACCATGGGGCGACCTGTGCGGGCGGGGGCCCGTTTGACAGGAAAATCCATGTTAGAACGGGGTTTGTCCAGAGATTTACAAGCGCCCCGCCCGCGCGCGCCCGCAAAATGCGGGGCAATTGACGGGTCGGGTTGGCGGGGGCGGGGTGCGGCTGGCATCTTGTGGGCGGTGGGGGCCGTTCCGGAACGGAGGCCCGAGATGGTGAATGTCAGTCTTGCCCCGGTGGCGCAGAGCCTTGGGGCGCAGACGCCCGCGACACAGGAGGCGGCGCGGCCGGCCGATGGCGGGGGCGCGCCGGCGGGGGGCTTGCCCGACCTGGGGGCGCAGGCGGTCACGGCCGCGACCAAGGGCAAGGCGGCGCGCCATGATCCGGCCCCCCTGCCGCCCGCAAGGCCCCTGCCCGCGCCGATCAAGGGATTGGGGGTCTTGCCGCTCGACACGCGGCAGGTGGGCGATCAGGACCGGCCCGATGGCGGCCTGCGGCCCGCGCTGGACCTGCGGCGGTGAAACGCGCACGGCCCCGGAGGGGTCCGGGGCCGTGGCAAGGGCTTGTGGATCGGGGCGGGCTCAGTTGCCCAAGGCCGCCTCGGTCACGGCATGGGTCCATGCGCCCATGGGCTCGGTGGTGATGACGGCATCGCCGCCTTCGAGAAGGGTGCGCACGGTGCGCTCGTAGCTTTCGACATCGAGCGTGCCGTTGCCGCCTTCGACGAGCAGCGCGACTTCGCCCATCATGCGGAGCTGGTGCTGTTCGGTCTGGGCGCCGGTTTCATCGTAGTCGAGCACGATCATCGCGGCTTCGGTCGGGTTGGCGGCGGCCCATTCCCAGCCGCGCATGGAGGCGCGGACGAAGCGGACCATCTTGTCGAAGAAGGCGGGATCATCGAGATTTTCCTCGAGCACCCAGATCCCGTCTTCGAGCGTGTCGACGCCGTAATCGGAATAGCGGAAGGTCACCAGTTCCTCGGGCGAGACGCCGGCATCGATGATCTGCCAGTATTCGTTGTAGGTCATGGTCGAGATGCAATCGGCCTGACGCTGGAGAAGCGGATCGACGTTGAAGCCTGCCTGCAGGAGCGTGACGCCGTTTTCCGACCCGTCGACCGGGATGCCCAGCTGGTTCATCCAGCCCATGAACGGATATTCGTTGCCGAAGAACCAATGCGCGACCGTATGGCCCGCCAGATCGGCAGGTTCGGCGATGCCCGCATCGGCCCAGCACGACAGCATCAGGCCCGAGCGCAC